>CAWIII010000032.1:0-408130 GCA_963836065.1 uncultured Solirubrobacterales bacterium | reverse complement strand
GTGTCGTTGACGTGCCTGAAGCGATCGAGGTCGAGCAACAGGACCGCAACCATGTGGCCCTCGCGACGGGCACGGGCGAGCTCTTGGCCGAGCCGATCGTGCAGCAGGGTACGATTGGGCAGGCCAGTGAGCCGATCGTGCAGGGCAAAACGCCGGAGCAGTGTGCGCCGAGCCGGATCGCACCGTCCCGAAGCGAGCGCAGGCCCAGCCTATCGATGCCACCTATCAACATGGTCCTCCGTCAGGCAGGCGAAAGTCACGCTTGCAATCCAAAGGATAACGTCATATCATTTCCTTAACTACAAGATTGCTAAATTGTCACTGCCCACCGGGGCCAGAAGCCCGTTTTGTAGCAAAAAAGAGAATTATAATGAATATCTTATTCTTTTGATTGTATCACTAAACCTAGACTAGCATGTCTTTTTTTTTTAGCCGATCAGTTGGGCGGCGCCAGCTTGCTGGCCGGTCTGGTAAGATCCGGCTGCGGAGAGTTGGAAGCGTATGGCCTCGGAGGCCATCAAAAGATTGAATAATGTTTCGATTATTCGACTAAAGCAATGCGTCAGATGTTATGGCCGAATGGATTTTCAATCGTGGGTTACACGATGTCATGATCTGAAGCATTTTAAATGTATTTTATCTTGCTCCGGTTCCTGTGAGTGTGCTTCATCGTCAGACAGGGAAATTTTAAGGCTAATTTCCAAGGCTCGATTGCCTGATAAGCGAGGGCGGGACATGGCAATGGCGGCAGCGAAGGCCAGCAACGAGGCACCTCGTGTGCGGGCTCAGGACATCGATCGGTATGTCGGGGCGCGGATGCGCGAGCGGCGGATCATGTTGGGCCTGACCCAGCAGCAGATGGCCGAGCTGATCGGGGTCACCTACCAGCAAGCGCACAAATACGAGAAGGGCATCAACCGGGTCGCTGCCGGCCGTCTGAGCGCCATCGCGAAGGCTTTGGGCGTAGAGATCGGCTTCTTCTTTGAGCGTGCGGAGGCCGATCACTCGGGCTTCAAACCGAGCACGCAGCAGCGCCTCATGCTCGAACTGGCACGCAGCTTCGTCGCTCTGCCGAGCCGCAGGCATCAGGAAGCCATCTGCAACCTGGCGCGGGTGCTTGCCCAATCGGACCCAATCGACGAGCCGGATCCCACCATCCCAGCCGACGACTAGATGGCGACGCGCCATGATCAGCGGTCCGACGTAAGATCACGCATCACGTGCGTCGATGAAGCACCGGTCGGCAGCAGCTGCGAGAAGCCAACTCTTGGGCGGCACCCTGCCGCCAGTTCACCGTGCCGAGGGCGCTCCCTACGACGAGCTGGCCAGCGTGCAGGTGCTCCCATCTGCCACCAAAGGTTATAGGAATTAAGCGTTGCGGTTGATTTATTCTCGTGACATACAGCGACGAATGCTATTTCAGGTTGGGCTAGGCAGGACCGATTGCATGGAAGTGTACAAATACGGGTATGGGCCAGGGTGCCACCCAGCCGAAACGCCTCATAAAGCCGGAAGCCCGCCGGAAATGGCCGTTTCGGCGCCTGCTTGGTCACACCAAGCCATGATCGATGCGATGATCCTGCGGGCAGAAGCCGCCTGCGAGCGGTATCGGCGCTCGGCAGAGCGAAAGTGCGCCAATGAGTACGTCGCGCAAGCGAGGCGCCAGATGCTGCAGCAGATGGAACGCGCATTGTCACGCCTGCAGGCGGAACGAAGGGTGGATCAGATAGAAGGTTGATCCTGCCTGCGGATTCCGATGATGGCGCCGGGCGTTCCTCCGTGGCGAGCCTGGACCGGCTTGGCTACGGCGTCGACCTCGCCGATCTCCTCGCCGCCAGGGGCTCTGTTGCAAACTTGGCTGCCGTCCGTCGGGATGGGTCCCGGGCGAGGGAGATCGGGGCATGTCGGAGTTCAAGGGTCGCCACTTCGAGGGTGAGATCGTGGTCTGGGCGGTCCGGTGGTACTGCCACTATGGCGTGAGCGATCGCGATCTTGAGCAGATGATGGGCGAGCGCGGTGTCGCGGTCGAACCATTCGACAATCTACCGCTGGGTTCAGAGGTACGCGCCTGAGATCGAGAAACGGCTGCGTTGGCAGTGGCGCGGGCCGCGCTCGACCAGCTGGCGCGTCGACGAGACGTACGTAAAGGTCCGAGGTCAGTGGGCCCATCTCTACAGGGCCGCGGACAAGTACGGGAACACCATCGACTTCTACCTCTCACGGCTTCGAGGTGATGCGAGCGCTCCGCAAGGGACAGGCGTCGGCATGCGGGGACGATCGCGTGTCAGTATATGAATACGGGAATGGGCCAGGGCGCCATCCGCCCATGGAAGTCGATCTTTATGTCTCTTCCCGCATACGTGAGCGGCGAACCATGCTGGGCCTGACCCAACAGCAGTTGGCGGAGCTGATCGGGGTCACCTATCAACAGGCGCACAAGTATGAGACCGGCATGAATCGCATTTCGGCCGGCCGGCTGTATCAGCTTGCGCAAGCCTTGGAAGTCGAGGTGTCCTACTTCTTTGACGGTGTGAACACCGGACTGGCTCCCAACCCATTACGGCACCCGCGCATCGGACTGGAGCTGGCACGCTGCTTTCTCGCCATAGCAAACTGCCAACACCAAGAGGCGCTCTGTAGCCTCGCTCGCACGTTGGCTGGAGGTGAAGTTGGCGGCGCCGGCCCGGCGGCCGTGTATGGCTAGGTCGCGCAAGGGCAGATCGGGAGATGGACGCTCTTGAAACACCCGCGCTCGGTGGATCAGGTCGAGCTATGGGAAGGCAGCGCAGTTTCGCCAGTTCACGCGTGCGATGAGCGGTCACCATAAAACTCGACCCAACCTTCCGGGTGCTCATTTCACAGCGAGCGGAAAGGCTCTTCTATGGCTGCGCTCGAGACAACGACGAGCGACGCGGTAGCATGGGCGCCGCCGCCATCGGTTTTGACGCCACCTGGGCGGGCGACCCGGGATCGGACCATGGAATTCGGTGAGAGCCTGCGTCGCCAGTGCGCCTTCTTCGCCACCGTGAGTGGGCTCGCTATCACCTGCACAGCGGTTCGGCAATGGCTGCCCTGGCCAGTGGCGAGCCAACTCATGCTGGTTGCGGAGGAGTTGCTCACCCGAGCGTTCATCGCCTTCGAAGGCAGTCCTGGCGGCACGATCCAAGTGTCGTTCGGCACCACCCCGACCGCGCTGGAGCTCACGGTCGAACACAGCCGCCCTCCGACTCGAGCTTCGGACAGCCAACTTGGCAGAAGCGCCAGATTGATATGGCGGGCGGTTGACCGGCTGGGCGGCCGGTTGGAGAGCCTGACGATGATCGGCGGCGTTCGCATGATCATTACGGTGCCTTGGCCATGATGTCAGGGCTGCGGCCTGATGGGTAGTCGCCGCGACCGGAACGCCGCTTGCGACGGCGGCGTACCGCGGTGTTGCCTTGGGAGGTCGAACCTCCTTGCGGAGGCCTGACAAGGGCGAAATTGTGTACAATTTGTCATAATCTATCTTATCGCTTCTTTGCTGTCATATTGAGATAGCTGGATTAATGCCGGGTTTTGGCCTTTTCAGGCCGTCGCTCGGCCCGGTTTCGCGGTCCCCTGGCCTGCCGCATCGTCTGGGTGCTGTTCATCCATAACGGATGTCGGTCCGCAGTTGCTTGACCTTATGCGGTGGCGCCCGCACTGCCTCAGGATGGAGACGAGCGACATGCCGATCGTCCACAGAATGCCAGGAAGCATTGCAGGACCCCGGCGGAAGGCCTGCTCTACTGCTTCAAAGCTGACTGACGAGCCAGCGAAGCGGACGGCTAGGCACGCGCCATAGCCGTCCGCAGCCGGTACCGGTCAGTCGGCCACGCGCCGAAGCGGGCCGGTGCGGTCATTGGAATTGTTGGCATTGCGGCTGCTCAACACCTGGCCACCGGCGGTGTGGTCGCCATTGAACGGGGTCGGGCCGACCGGACAGGTGATGCCGTTCTTGCGCGCATCAGCTGCCGAATTGAACCAGATGCCGACGTGGAACGTGTGCAGAGGCTTGAACTTCGGGTTGCTGCTCTGGTCCAGGGCGCCGTGGGGCGTCGGCGCCGGGGCCACGTCCGGGGCGACCGCGAATGTCTCCTTATTGAACCGGCTGACGAACGTACGCGTGACCTTGCCGGCATCGTTGGTCTCGAGATCGCCCACGTACCAGGAGAGCCCGAATGGCGCGTTGGGCACCTGTATCACGAAGATGTCCATCGCGGTCTCGGGGGCGAGGCCGCTGACATTCACGGTCATCTTCTCGGCGAAATTGTCGGCCCCTGGCTGCGTCGCGACCTTAACGGTGGCGGTGGCATGCGGCGCGCAACCCGCCGGTAGGCCGTTCGTCCGCAATAGATTGAAGTTGACCGTGTTTGCCTGGACGTCGCTCACGCCGGCACCCGTTAGCAAGGCGACGGCGGTGAAACCAGTGGCAAGAAGTCGTATCATGATGTTGCTCCGATTGAGGTGGATTGGTCGCTGGTTACCGAGCCGTAGGGTGCGTGGTGCATTGAAGCTAAGTTGCACGATCATTTTACTCACAGACAGCGCCATATTGCGTAGAATTGGTGATTTTATTCCAAACGCATACAGTGCCGGATGTTGAGTTGTCGGCGCGAATATTGATCAACGATACTTAACCGATGATCGCGATCGGATGTCGCACCGCATACTGCGATTGCCGGGGTGGCTGCACAAACGGGTTATCATCGCACCATCCATTAGCTAGGCTAATGGCGCGATCAGGGGACGAATGATCGCGTCGGGGACGAGCTGCGCCATGGTCACGAAGGCTGGAGGCGGATCCGGGCGCCGGGAGGTCGCGCGACGGATGCCGCCGCTCGATTCGCTCCGCGCCTTCGAGGCGGTGGCACGCCAGCGCAGCTTCACCAAGGCGGCGCAGGAGCTGCACGTCACGCAGAGCGCCGTGAGCCAACGCATTCGGGTGCTCGAGCTGGAGCTGGGGGCCACGTTGTTTCGCCGCGTGACGCGGGGCCTGGAGCCTACGGACGCCGGCATCGCCCTCGCCACCGCCGTGCAACGCGGCCTGGGCGAGATCGCCGCCGGCCTCGCGGCGTTCGACGCCGATGCCGGCATCGTCCTCACCGTCACCGCGCTGCCGTCCTTCGCCAGCCGCTGGCTGGTGCCGCGGCTGGCCGGATTCCAGGAGCGGCACCCTGGCATCGAGGTGCGGATCAATGCCGATGAGCATCTGGCGCGCTTCCATGGCGGCGAGGCCGACATCGGCATCCGGTTCGGCCCCGGTCGCTATCCGGGCCTGCGCAGCGTCCTTCTGATGGGCGACGGGGCGCAGCCGGTGTTGAGTCCGCGCCTGTTGCAGCGACTTGGGCCGTTGAAAGATCCAGGCATGCTGGCCCGGCTACCGCTGCTCCATGACTTCGACCGCGGCCGCTAGCGATACCAGCTTTGCCGCTTGGCTCGCCCATGTCGGCCGGCCGGAGGTGGCCTGCGACGAGGGATTGCGGTTCAGCAACGCCGTGCTGACGATCGAGGCAGCCATGGCCGGGCTGGGCGTCGCCCTAGGACGGACCAGCCTCGTGCGCGACGAGCTGGCGGCGGGCCGTCTGGTGGCGCCGTTTTCACCGGCAGTGCCCACTATTTATTCCTATTGGCTGGTCACCTTGCCCGAGCTGGCCGAAGTGCCGCGCATCGCCGCCTTTCGGGCATGGCTGCTGGAGGAGGCCCATCAGTTCCTGGCCGGGCAATGAGCGCGCGATGGCGCCGGCCCGAGTGAAACTTCGCTGGATCTCGGGGGCGCTCGCGCTAGCGGGGTGCATGGCGTCAGTTGTCATGTAGACAACGCTAAGGTGGAACACCATGCGGACACGCCAGGCCTGATGCGGCCGCCGCTCGGCACCGGCAGCGGCCGCATCTTCTGCTCAGGCAGCGCGCATGAGACCAAGCTGCTGGAGCGCGGTCACGCCATCGTCCAGGCCGATCTCCTCTGCGATCTTGCCATCTTGCAGGCGAAGCACGGTCGTGCCGGTGAAGAGCATCTTCCGGCCGGTTGCCGCCGGCAGGGATCCGATGAGGAAATCACTGAAGGCTGGCCCGGAATGTGTCCCGCCACCTTCCCAGCGGCCGACCACGTAGTCACCCTCGGCGATGAGATCGGCAGCACCCGAGAAGCTGAGGTCAGGAAAGGCTTCACGAAACCCGGCCATGAACGCCTTGATGTCGTCGTGGCCGCGGCGTGGCGCATGCAGCGAATACTGCAAGAGCATATCGGGGGCGGCCAACTCGTCGACGATAGCGAGGTTGCAGGTCGCGCCCCAGAAATCCGTGAACCAGCGGCCGACGATGGTTTTGTTGTCTTCGATCTTCGACATATCCGTGTCTCCTGTTGACCACTTCTGAAACTCAGCCGGTGGATAGTGACCCCCCGCCCGACCTGGCCATTTCTAGAGCCGGCAAGCTGCCGGCAAACTCCGGTTCCTGTTCTCGAAATCAAACATCGGCGGACCTGGGTTCATCGTGACGGCATCGAGCGGCCATCCAGATCGCTTCCTCCGCGATCTTGCCGTTCTCGACCCGGACCGCGGTGGTTCCGCTCAACCGAACGGTGCGGCCCGACGCCGCCGGAAAGGGTTCGATCGTGAAGTCGCTGAAGGCCGGGCCAGTGTGCGTGCCGATGCCGCAATGGCTCATCGCCACCGACATCGGGAAGCCGCCCGGCGTCACCATGTGACGGAAGGGCGAAGAGCCAAGCACCCCATCAAGCCCCGCCAGCAGTTCTGCCTCCATTGCGGTGGCGAAGACGCCCAGCAGCACCGCGCCAGGCCCGAGCGCCACCGTGCGCGATCCTGGTTCTGTTAGCCCCAGCGATGAAGCGTCCGTTTCAGGCGGCATCGTGGAAGATCACCCCGAGCGTAGGGCGATGGCCGGAGCGCACCTGGCTCACGCCGTGGCGCAAGTTCACGCGGTAGTCGCCGCGCCCGCCCCTAACCGGGCGCGTGTTGACCGCAAACAACACGCCGTCGCCCTTGCGCAGCGGCACGACGGCGCCACGCGTCTGCATGCGCGGCCGCTGCTCCGTCAGCATGAACTCGCCACCCTCGAAATCCACGCCGGGCTCGGAGAGCAGGATGGCGACCTGGAGCGGAAAGACGTGCTCGCCGTACAAGTCCTGGTGCAGGCAGTTGTAGTCCTCGGCACCATACTGCAGCAGCAGCGGAGTCGGGCGGGTCTGGCCGGCTTGGTGACAGCGTTCGATGAAGGCGGCGTGATCGGCGGGGAACCGGACCTCCATGCCCATGCGCTCGTGCCACCCGTTGGCGATCGGCGCCAAACGGGGATAAAGGCCGGTGCGGAGCGCCTGGACCAGGCGTGGCAGCGGGTAGGAGAAGTAGCGATACTCGCCGCGGCCGAACCCGTGCCGGGCCATGATGACGTGACTGCGGAAGCCCTCGCCGCCGCCATACAGCCCGGCCGTGACGTCGCACTCCTCACCGGTCAGCAGCTTCGGCAGGATTGCCCAGCCCTGCACGTCGAGGCTGGTGGAGACCCCCAGCCAATCCGTGCGCCTTGCCAGCGGACGGCGTTGTCAAGTTGGCGGACGGCGAACGAATCTGCTGGCACCATTGCTCATGCCGCACGGTCAATCAGGCAGCCCGAGCGACGCCGGCGACATCGCGCCAAGTCTGAAAGGCACGATCACGGGCGGTTCTGTGGTCGGGAGCGGTCAGGTGGTGGCGGCGAAGCTGGAAGAGATTGTGGATCTGGCTGTGGCTGGAGAGGAACCGCTGGGCGTGCCGTGCCGACTTGAACCGCTGCATCTGCCGTTCTCGTCGTCGCGTTGGCTGGTGCGAGACCTCGGCCCGGTTGTTGAGGTAGCGGCTCTGGCGGTGCTCGACCGCGGGCAGGATCTTCCGCTTGGCCGCACCATAGCTGCGCAGCTTGTCCGTCACGATCACCCGGGGAACGTACTGCAGCCCCTTCAGCAGCTTCTTGAAGAAGCGCTTGGCCGCCTTCGCGTTGCGCCGGCTCTGGATCAGGATGTCGAGCACGGTGCCGTGCTGGTCGACCGCCCGCCAGAGGTAATGCAGCTTGCCGCGGATCCGGATGAACACCTCGTCCAGGTGCCATTTGTCGCCTGGCCGGGGCCGGCGCCGTTTGAGCGAGTTGGCGAAAGCCCGCCCGAACCGCAGGCCCCAGGCGCGGATGCTCTCGTAGCTCACCACGATGCCGCGCTGGGCCAGGATCAGCTCGACCTCGCGCAGGCTCAGGCTGAAGCAGTGGTACAGCCACACCGCGTGGCTGATGATCTCGGCCGGAAAGCGGAAGCCGCGGTACGGGTCAGGCGTCGTCGTCATGCCCGACAGCCTGCCACACGAGCCCGGCCCAGGCCAACCTGACAACGCCCGGCAATGGGTTCCTGCCGGGCTTCATGGCGCGCTTCAACGCCCGCTTCGCCGTCGCGCCCGCACGCCCGAACGATCTGCACCGGCCCCTGAATGTAGCTCCCGACCGGCTGCGGCGCATTCTCTGCCACCGGGAACGACGCCATGTCGGCCAGCAGCTCACCCTGTCCTATGAGCGCAAGCGGATCATGCTGGAGAAGACCGACGTGACGATCGGACTGGCAGGGCAGTACGTGGACACCTACGCCTTCGCGGATGGCCGGCTGGAGATCCGCTGGAACGGCATGTCCCTGCCCTACCAGGCCTTCGACAAGGACCAGCGCGTGAACCATGCCGCGATCGTCGAGAACAAACGGCTCGGTGAGGTTCTCGCCTTCATCAAGAGCCAGCAGGACCTTCGATCTCCACCCCGGCTGAAGACCAACAGCGAGCGGATCGCCTACCAGAAGACCGGGCGGAAACCACCGGGCAGGAAAAGCTTCGTCGACAAGATGATCGAGCAACGGCGAGCGGCGAAGTCTGCAGCCGCACCGAAATAGCTTCGGGTGACAATCCTACTTTGCGCAGCCGCGGACAATTTAACTTGGTTGCAACATTATTATCATATTGAAGTATATTACTTTTCTCTACGGTCGCTCCCTTCCGGCAGCCGTCGGTGCACGCGCGGTTTGGGACCCGCTTGTCACCCATGGCAGTCCCGGCTCAAAGGTACCGGCATCTGGCCAACATTGACCGCCGCCGGTGAGGAGAACCGTCTGAGGTGTCGGTCCGAATCGGTGGAGGTGGATTCACTTGGACTTGGCCCCGGGCCATCCGCTCGGGCGTCTTTCTGGTCATGAGCACACTTCTCCTCAGTAACCCGAGCCGACCGCGGCGGGCTGCCCACTGCGCATCTTCGCCACCACCCCCTGGGCGGCAGCGGCCATCAGCCGGGCGTCCGAGGCGATGGTCACGAGCCTGAAGCCCTTCTCGATCATCTTAAGCGCATATTCGGGCGTGCCATTATGGATGCACGGCACGACGCCGTGCTCCTTGGCCTTGCGCGCGATCAGGTCGAACGCCTCGACCGCGGGTCGCTCATCCTGGTCGAAGCGCGGTGTGCAGCCCAGCGCCAAGGACAGGTCGGCGGGTCCAACATAGACCGCGTCCAAGCCCTCGACGGCGAGGATGGCGTCGAGATTGAGAGCAATGGCCTTCGTCATGTCACTCTCCCTGCTTGAAGGTCGAACTCCGCTCGATGTAGGCGTCGAAAGTGAGCGGGGGCATCCATGCCATTCGCGCGCCGCGGCTTCTTCGAGCTCGCCGACCTTGCCCGAGGCAGGAAGGGTCCGCCTTCACCCTTGGCGCTGGAGGCTGTCCGCCAGATCGATGCCATCTTCGCCCAGGAGCGCCTGATCAACGGCCACACCGCGGCCGACCGGTTCGCCTATCGGCAGGCGCATGTCGCCCCGTTGGTCGGCACTTTCGAGGCCTGGATGCGTGCCGAGCGCCCCAGGCTGTCGCGTCATGCCGAAGTCGCCCAGGCCATGGACTACATGCTCAAGCGCTGGCCTGCCTTCATCCGCTTCCTCGAGAATGGACGGATCTGTCTATCGAACAATGCTGCGGAGCGGGCACTGCGTGGCGTCGCCCTCGGGCAAAAGGCATGGCTCTTCTGCGGCTCGGACCGCGGCGGTCTGCGCGCGGCCACCATCTACACGCTGATCGGAACGGCCAAGCTGAACGACATCGACCCTCAAACTTGGCTAGCCGAGGTCCTCGAGCAAATCGCCGACCTGCCCGTGTCACGCCTACCGGAACTCCTACCGTGGAACTGGCAGCCGCCAATCCTCAGACGCAAGGCCGCCTAACCGCATTCAGCCCAACCTCTGTTGTCCAGAGCCAAGGTCGCGGCGCTCGCCGGAGGATTACCGAATTCCTGCCGCCAACGGTAGTAGGTCGCCTCGGTGACCCCGATCGATCGGACGGCATCGGCCACCGGCGTACCTTGACCCGCCAACACCTCGACCTGCCGCAGCTTGGCCACAATCTCCTCGGGGCTATGCTTCTTCCGGCGTGCCATCGAATGGTCCTCCTCCTCGGCCTAAGCCGACATGTGGGGTGGACCACTTCAAGGGGGCAGGCCATGTCCACCTGCCGCAGATCAGGCGGCTACGTCCTCGCGGTACAGAAACTCGTGCAACACATCTTGCTCCATGTCGGCCAAGGAAGGCCAGCCATGACAGCGGGCCAGCTCGGCTCCGTCGAGATGTGTGTTCGCCCGACTTTGCCGGAACCAAGCCAGGGCCCTTGCCTCTACGTCTGAGACACTCATTGTATAGGCTGGCCGTGACTCCAGCCATAGACGCTTGTCACGGGCTCGCGCCAGCAGTGGCTGCGCGCGTCCGTTCAATTGCAGCAGGTCGTGCGCGACTCTGCGCAGATCGCTCCGTGCGTAGGTGCGTGCCCGCTCCAGGCGCGCTTCGCGCACGACCACCTCCGACAGGTACTCCGGTGTCCAGCCTACGCTAGCCGCCCAATGCATCAGAGATTGCGCATCATCTAGCCCCAGCCGCAAGGCCACGCGGGCCAATTGGTCGATGTACTCCGCTTCGCTGATCGACAGGGTTTCGGTTGCGGCGGTTGCGGCGCCCATTACGACCAATCGCGCTAGGCATTGCGCTTCCAGCTCAGGCCACCCGCCCAAGAGTTGGACTTCAAGCAACAGCTCGTCCTGGCCGTTCGGTACTGCGTCGTCATCAGGCTGCAGGCTCACCTCGTCGGCAGCAATCTGGCCATGCACGGTGCTGGCCAGTTGCGACCAGTTGAGCGTCGCCTGCAGTTCGAAGTTCGGCAATGGGCAGGCCTTAAATCCAGCTTCGCCTAGCGCCAACAGCGCGAGCAGGCTGCATGCATCCTCGCGCTTCACGTCGCGCTGGTGCATCTGCAGCCAGGCGCGCAAATTTTCTCGCCGGCCTCTGGGCAGCCAAGCGTCCAGCTCGGGATGGTCCAATCCGGCCAAAAGACTGCGCTCGGGGAAGTGAAGACGCTTGAAGTGCGCCACCATAGCCCCTGCCTGCCCGGATGATGTGCATCCGGCGGCTGTGGCATCGGCCAAGGTCTGGCGGATGTTGACCATCGCATCTGACAGCGGCTGGAACCCGAGTTCGGACACTGCATGCGTGACTGCGACCTCGTCGTCGTCTTCCAGCAGACCGTCCGCATAGGCCCGGTACACTTGGCCGTGGCCCAACATGCCGAAGGCGTCCAATTCGGCAGCGCGCAGTGCACCCATGCTGGACGCCCCATAAACACGAATGCCTTCTTGGATGGCCCACAAGATTTCCTTGTGCCAGACCGAAGGTACCCATGCAAAGTAGCCGTCGATGACAGCAATGACACGCGGCCGCGCCAGGGCCGCCCGATATAGGTCGCCCTGCTGGACTGGTGGCAGGTAGACAGCATGGAGCAGCGCCTTTGCATCCTGCAGCGCCAAGCTAGGGCCCAGGAAGATGACCGTGGCGCCCGGCTCAATGCGCATGGTCGGGCACCGCCAAGCCTGGGACGATGACACGCACCACCGACAACTCGTCATCGGGGGCAGCCAAGCTTAGCGCGGCGGCCTCGCCTATGCCGCCGCGCTGCAACGCTTGCAGCAACGCGGCCAGCTGTAGGTCGAAATCCTCGGTCGGATGGTCGGCCAGGTCGCGAAAGGCTACAGGCTTGGGTGCCTCCACTAGGGCTTGGTACCAGCTAATACCATCACGATGGCGTCGCCGTACTTCGTAGTCCTGCCGGTTCAGGTCGTCCCGCGAGCCGGCAATCAGCGTCAGCCGACTTTGCGCTGCCTCGGTCACTGCGCGGAGCAGCGCGATTTCGCGCCGCAGATGACAACCGAAGCCCATCGATGCGCCGCGCAGCGTATCGGCGGGTTCGTGCGGATCGAGCAGTACGCAGATTAGAGCTGGCAGCCCCAACGCCGAACTCATGTCCAGGGCCAAGATCTGCAACCCAGCGTTCTTGCATAGCGCGACGGTGGCTGCGGCGTTCGCGTCGTCTACAGTATCTAGGTCCACGAGTGTTCGGGTCTTGTATACGGCTGGCAGCTGACGCCAACGACAAAGAGAGTCCCGCTCAATTAGTTCGCACAAGGCATGGATTACCGCTTCGGGCGAGGTCGAGCCTGAGGCCAGCCCATTCGAGGTAATGTGGAAGTACTCGTCGCCTGATGGAAAGGGTGGCACAGCGTTGACATGCACCAGCGCGTAAGGTACGTATACAGGTTGGCTTGAAAAGAGGTCGGTTCCTACGGTCCAGGTCAAGTATGTCTCGTCGTGGATTATAGCGCCCGGGCGCACCGCCAGCCGTGTAGGGTCGAGCACACTCCCCTCGCGCGCGAGTTCATTGCGTGAGGCAAAGCGCAGCGGCAACCGTGGGTTTTCGGCGTGCGCGATCTCGATCGCCTCCATAACGCCCGACACCCAGGCTGCGTCGGCACTCAAGCCTTTACCTTGCGAGACGCTCAGCGAACGCGCATTTGGGCGTACGACCATAGTCACCGGGAGGCCGATGCGATCCAAACCAGTTACGTTGGCCACCCGCGTGATGCCGAACTCGCGCAAGCGAGACTTCAGGCGCGCGCGGGTGGCGCACGGATACTCGCACCGTGTGCCGAGCAGCGCCATGGGACGGAGGCCGCTGGTCCAGGTCCAAGGCGCGGCGGCCGATAGGGTCTGTAGCATGGCGCGCCGCGCTAGGCAGGCAGAAGTGACAAGATATCCTGCTGCAGCCCATCGACTGCTTCGATGACCTCAGGCTTTATCTTGGCTTTCCAAGGCTTCAACCGGTCGACGAGGGGTCCGCGCCTGAAGCCAGACAAAGCTCTTTCCAGCAGGCTGCAGGCTTGTGCAGTATCGAAGGCCTTTCCACCCAGGTGTTGCGCCCAGAACATCGCCAAGCCATACCAGACGAAAGCCGCTTGCATGTAAGGGCGCACCGGAAGTTGATTGCCCGACCACGGTGAGCGGATGACACCGGCGCTGGTGTACAGTGCATTACCAAGAACCCAGGGCTGCAAAAATTCGTGCATGTACAGGAATGCGTGGATGGCCTCGTGCACTAGCGCGTCGGCCAGTTCTTCAGTAGGCGTGCTCGGCGCATCGGCGTTAACAATCATTACGCGGCCGATGTACTGACCGTTAGAACCCGACCAGAAGCGCCCAGAAGCATCGGACTGAGCGACAATGACGCGCGCCCAGGTCCGTACGTTGCGCTGGACCTCTGGTGACGATGCGCCGATGCCGCGCCACGCGTCTTGTAAACGTGCGACCACGCGCTCGCTGGTAGCGGCCGACGGCGGCTGCCGCAGCGGCTCGGCCGGGGCGTTACCGCCGCTCAGGTCCAGCCTCAGCGCATGCGGGCTGCACTGGTCCACCGCGATCTCACCCGACAGCAGCGGCTGTGCCATCACGCGGCCGTCCGCGCGCACGTAGGCGCGTCCGTCGGCAGTCCAGCCATCCTGCCGTCCGGGAACCGGCAACCCAAGGACAGCCTTTTCCGCACGGCAAGCAGCCAGCCAGTATTCACACACGTCATTGTGTTGCCTAGCGCGATACCACAGCAGCCTGCGTACAGTACGTGGCGCCAGTAGGGCACGGCGATAGGCCTCGGTGGGCAGACTGCTATCGACAAAGGGACCACCAAGTGGCCCAGTTGATCTCCAGAGCTCGTGCAAGAGCTCGCTTAGTAGCGCTTCGAATTCAACCTCGACTCTATGACCTACACCGTCCTGCGGTTCGGCCCAACGCAGCACTCGTGCGGCATCTGTCAGCACTGCAAGCCCCCCCTGCTAGCTCCGCCAGAAGCTGACGCCTCAGACGTGTTTCAGCCACGTCTACATCGAGCAGACGGCGCAGGTAATCGAACAGCAATAGGATGTCGTCGCACCAAGCCGATGGATTATCGAACCCGCGCGCCGCTGAATAGCGATGCGGCAGATAGCCACCCGCACATGTCTGAGCCTCGTGGCAACTGACACAGGCTTGTGGCAAGGGTAAGCCGCGAAAGATGGCTCGGTCGTGGAAGTCGCTGAAGCGGCCGATCGCGCTGAAGTCGTGAGCAACCACATTGACACCGCAGGCGGAAAAACCTTGACCATCGAGCCGCAGTACGTCCAGGCCTTCGATTTCGCCATCGACCTCAACGAAGACGAAGCCCAACGGCGAGTTGCCGAACATGTCGGACCGGCTTTCGCCCCCCAAAATCAGGCGGCATATGTTGCGCAGCAGCGGCACGTCGGCGGCACCGCTACCGGTGTCCTGGACCCATGCGTCGACTATAGGGCGTAGAAATTCGAAGATCGGAGTCGCCCCGTGCAGAGCACGCACTGCAGCGATTTCATCCTGATTATAGTCTGGAAACAGAAAGTTGATCGTATCCGGCTTAAGGTCTTGGAAGTGACGGTAGATCGCCGCGCTGTCTGCGCCGAGCTGGATCACGCTAAGCAAGCTGAATTTGGCACCGAGCCGGCGCAGCGTTTCGATGCAGCGAACAACAGTGGCATAGCTGCCGCGGCCGGCATGGTCGATACGGTAGCGATCATTCACCGCTTGCGGTCCATCCAAACTGACGCCGACCTCGACGTCGTGCTCGGCAAGCAGACGCGCCCAGCTGTCGTCGATGAGGGTTGCGTTGGTCTGGATCGCCAAACGCACACCCACGACGCCGCTCAGCACGCGGTCGATACGGTCAAGCCAGCCACGGAATCGGTTGATGCCAGCCAACAGCGGCTCACCACCATGAAACATGAGCCGAACGACGGGCTGCCCAGAGGCTACGCAGTGGCGCCGCACGCGTTCGAGCGCGGCGTCGAAGATCGCATTGTTCATGAGGGCCGAGCGCGTCCTCCATGACTGGTCGGCCTTGTTGAAAACATAGCAATATGCGCAGTCTAGGTTGCAGCGCGCACTAACCTTGAAGACAAACTGCAGCGGCAACTCGCTAGGCGAACTCATGGGAAGCTAGCTCGCGGGTGTGATCAAAAAAGGCCGCTCCCGCGGCGGTGAAGGACGAAGCTGCCTCCAACAAGATCGCCTGCGCTTCGGCCCTCAGGCGATGCAGGTTCGTCGCGTCGATGGGGTCGACGATCTCGCGACCAATGGACGCGCTGCGTAGCCCGTCGTAGTACGCGCAGATGAAGCTTAACGCATGGTAAGCTAACAAGATGCCGCGTAGCGGGCGCGGGTCGTTTCGCAACGGTGACTTGAAACGACGCTCTTCGCCAAGCTCAATTAGTGGTCCGGCTGCTTCGGTCACGTACATAAGGTTATGTGCGGTTTCGTGTATCAGCAATTCACCTAAGGAAACTTCCGATACCGTATCGGCGAGCACCAAGCCTGGGATCTCGGCCATGCTAGCACTGCGTGAGAGGTTATCCGTGCCATCCAAAAAGACCAGGACCCGCGTCAGTGTACGCAGCCAGCCCCAGGCGGCTGGAAGCGCACCCACCATCAGGGCGCAAGTACGTAACGCGACGATAGTGCTGCCATGCACGCCGGCTCGGCGCGCTTCTTCAGTCAATGCGCTAGTACCCCAAGTATCTGCGTAACCGTAACCCAGTGTCGTACACCACGGATCAAGTGCAATGTCAATAGATGGCTTGCCATCTGCCATCAGTTCCGCCAGTCGACTCAACTCATGCGAGCCACGGTCAACAAACACGCCACCGCCTGCCGACCAGCACCACATAGGCTTGTCAAGCGTGACACGACCTTCGACGCCCGCATGCAAGGCTATCCATGCCCCTAAATTCAATTCGCGCTCGCGTCGGCCCTCAGCTGCTTGATACGTGAGCGCCGCGACGCATGGATGGTAAAGCCAGGGCTCGCCGCGTTTGCTGGCCGCACAGAGGGCTTCCCGGAAAGCTGCTTCCTCGGACAATTCAAGCACGGGGCGCCACGCACGTGCTGCCAACCCCATGCGATGATACCAGGGCTCAAAGTCTGGGATCCACTGCCACGCTTCTTGCATGCTGCCTGTAGCGCCCCGTCGCTGGGCCAGCTTCACCGCTGCGGGCCCGTCCTAGCCTTCAGCTCGGCCAAGCGTTCCGCAAATTTGATGAAGTCTTCCGCGCCCATCTTAGTCATCTCTGGCAATATTCTGGCCAATTCTTTCTCAGCCGTCGGCGTGAAGTCGGCTGAAGATCCAGCCGCGGGAAAATATGTTTCCGGCCGCTTCCGGGCCACCAGGAGTCATAGCAGTTTCGACCAATTCACGGTCGATCGCTTCCTTCATTGCCTCTTCTACTCTTGCCCTGGACTTGGCGCTGAGATTAGCTTTTGACATCAAGTCTTCTGGCTTGTCGGCCATTGATTTTGCTCCTTTTGACCTTTCAGAGTTCACTGGTGGAATGCACCACTCCTACGGCAGGGTCCGCATCAGGGAAGACTTCCGTCCGATCGATCGGGGTTACCGAGGCGACCTACTACCGTTGGCGGCAGGAATTCGGCGGACTGAAGCTCGACCAGGTGCGGCGGCTGAAGGAGCTCGAGGCTGAAAACCCGCGGCTGCGCAAGGCGCTAGCCGATTTGACGCTGGAGAAGCTGATCCTCAAGGAGGCGGCAGCGGGAAACTGGTGAGCCCGCCCGTCGTCGGGGCTGCGTCGAGCATGTGGTAGCCCAGTTCGACGTCTCGGAGCGGGTAGCCTGCCGGGTGCTCGGGCAGCACCGCTCGACCCAGCGCAAGGCGGCGCGGACGGCGGACGACGAGGCTGCCCTGGCCGCGGACATCGTCGAGCTGGCGCGGCGCTACGGTCGCTACGGCTACCGTCGGGTCGCGGCGCTGCTCCGCCAGGCCGGCTGGCGGGTCAACCGCAAGCGGGTCGAGCGGATCTGGCTGTAAAGGCCGAATGGAATCTCCCCAAAAGTGCCGAGGTAAAATTCCCCAGGTGGCGGGCCTGGGCCGGCGACCGGATGTCAGGGACGTACAGCTCTATTCTTGGGTGGCCGACCACGGCGGCGTGGCGCCGATGGCGGATTGATGGCCGCGAGCGTGCGGGCGTGCACAGGGATCAGGTCGGCATGGGCGCGTAGCCGGTAGCTGGCGCCCTCGATCTGAACCACCACGGCGTGGTGCAGCAGCCGGTCGAGCAATGCGGTGGCGACCACCGGATCGCCGAACACCTCACCCCATTCGGCGAAGCCGCGGTTGGAGGTGAGGATCATCGCGCTTTTCTCATAGAGGGCGTTGTAAACGTTCGTTTCTCGGTGACCGAAGGTGAGGCCCCCTGCCCTGCTGGCGCTGAAGTGCGGTCGCGGCGGGTCAGGGTGAGCTTGAGCGGATTAGGGCGAAGGCCGCTTGCTGTATCCGCGCCCAGGCCCGAGAGGCCGGATCTCGACATTCCGGAACGGGCGTCGCTCGACGGACTGGGATGCTCTCTCCGGCCGGATCGGCCGGGTCGGTGATGCTGGTCAGGGTCGGCCAGTCGCCCTTCAGGTGGCTGAAGAACGACTCGACGTGCGCCTGGTCGGTCGGGGTGCCGGGCCGGCCGTGGTGCTGGGCGATCGCCATCAGCGCCATGAACTGGCGAGTGTCGATCGCTTTCATCTCCGACCCGTTGTCCGACCACGCCACCAGGATCGGCGGATCCTCAGGGGCGTGGTCGGGCGGCAGCCCGTCCGGTCCGAGCAGCCCCTGGTCCTCGAGCGCCCGGGCGAACAGCAGCTGCACCTGCGTGTGCGTCTGCTCGGTCGTGAGCAGGTAGCCGATCCAGTATCTGGTGACGACGTCGACGATCGCGTACGCGACCCGCTTGCACCGCGTGAAGTGGGTCGCGTCCCAGATCCAGATCCGGTTCTTTTCCCAGCAGATCTCGGGAAATGCGGGCTTTGGCGGTCGTGGGCGGATCGGCTCCCCCGGCAGCGTGACCTTGTTCTTCAGCGCCACGCGCAGCAGCGTCGAGGGCGACACGAACACAGTGCCGACATACGAGCCGCGATGCGCGAGCTTGCGATGCGAACGATCCACCACGCCCCACTCCTCGATCAGATCGAGGATCGCCTGCTCCTCCCAGTCAAGGATCCGGTGCACCCGGTTGCCGACCGGCGGACGGTCCTCCAACGAGCCCGTCTCGGCGAGCCGGGCGCGCCAGCAATGCATGCGCACATCCTCGATCTCAAGCACCCGGCACGCACGCGCGTGCGCCCACCCCGCCGACACCGCGCCATCGATCAGCCCCATCAGCTCGAGCTTGGTCTGCGCGCTCACGCGCCGCGGGACCGGGCCGAAAAGCCCGAGCGTTGCCTTCCCCGGTGCAAGCTCAACTCGACCGCCAGCTCCTTGAGCGCCTCCGAGAGCCGATCGTTCTCCGCCAACGCGGCCTCCAACTCGACCTGCTCCCGAGAGGGCAACCTGCCCGGCTTGGCGGCCGCAAACGCGGCCAGCGCCACGTCCTTCGCCAACTGCCTGATCCGAATCACCGTCGACACGTCGACGCCCCACTTCCGAGCTGCGTCCGCCTGCGAGAGCTGCTGCGAGCAGACCTCGAGGAACACCTCCCACTTCTCCTCCGGCGACAGCTGCCGGCGCTTGCGCGGCTTGCCATTCTCCATCATCACGTCCTCCTGAGTCGGGGCCCGGACAGCCTCCCAGGATTGGCATGAAAAACAGGGGCAGCTCTATCGCAAGATCTTTGAGTAGGAATCCGCTCGCTCCGGCACGCAGGGCGTCGTAGACGTACTCGTCGAGATCGAATGTGGTCAGGATCAGCACGCTCGTCTTTGGCTCGTGGTGTTGGGCGAGGATTCGTCGGGTGGCTTCGATCCCGTCGAGTTCGGGCATGCGGATGTCCATCAGGACGACGTCCGGGCTCAGTTCGCGGGTGAGGGTGACCGCTTCGGCGCCATTTGTGGCTTCTCCGACGACTTCGATGTCGGGTTCGGCAGCGAGGATCATCCGAAATCCGGCGCGGATGAGCTGTTGGTCATCGGCGATCAAGACGCGCACGCTCACGCGAGCGCTCCTTGCAGTCCGCGCGGCATCCGCGCAACGAACTGCCAGCCATCCTCGTCGTGTGCGCCGGCGTGTAACCTCCCGTCGCACAGCGCGACGCGTTCGCGCATCGCGTCCGTGGGCCAGCCGTTGGGTCCGTGACAGTGGGCGGTGAGGTGCAGCTCGAGGGCTTCCTGGCCGAAGTGCAGCGCCACATCGACGGCGCTTGCGGGGTGCCGGCGGGCGCTTTGCAACGCGTCCTCAAGGATCCGGTAAAGCCCGAGGTCGACCCCTGCTGGCAGCGTCCCGGGGTCACCGTCGACGCTCAGCTCGACCGGCTGACCGCGCTCGCGCGCGCGTTGGATCAGCGAGTAGATCTGAGCGACGCCGGGCTGCGGCTCGAGCTCCCCGCCATCGTCGGTGTGACGCAGGACACCGAGAATGCGGCGCATCTCGGCAAGCGTCTGGCGGCCGGTGTCCTCGATCGCGCCCATCGCGGTGTCCGCTCGCGTTGGATCGCGGTCGAGCGTGCTCCGGGCCGCCTCGGCCTGAACGACCATCGCCGCGACGCTTTGCGCCACGACCGCGTGCAGCTCGCGCGCGATCCGTGAGCGTTCGCCGGCGACGGCGAGCTGCGCGCGGTGTTCGCGTTCGGCCGCCAGCCGCGCGGATATGCGCTGCAGCTCCGTGGTCAGCAACCGACGCGCGCGGATCGCCTGGCCGGCTGCCCACGCTGCGCAAATGGTGAACGCCGCGCCGGCAAAGTTGCCGACCGACTGGTGGTGCGCGATCAGCTGGCTAACCGCTGTGCCACAGAGCAGGAACGCAAGTCCGAGCAGAGCATTGCGGCGGTCCTGCCAAGCAGCGACCGTGTATGCCGGCACCAGCGCGACATATGCTGCGAGCAGCGGCGCGTGGTCCAACGTGGTGAGGTACCCGTTTATCACCAAGGCGAGCGCCCCGACGACGGCTAAGAACAGCAGTGGAGAGCGACGGCGCCAGAGCGCCGCCAGCGCCATTGCGGCCACGGCCAGCATGTTCATGGCGAGCGGCCCGCGGCGTTGGCTGCCGGCCAGCACTCCGATCTCGAGCACCACCAGCAAGACTCCGGCGAGCACCGGGTCCAGCCAACGCCAGCGTGAAGCGCCTCCCGCCGCAACGATCACGTCGTCTCCACCTGCCGGCGACTCGAGCATCTGGGTTGAGGACACGATCCCGTCGAACGGAATCCGTGTACAGACCTCAAACCCTCCGCCCGCGCGCGGCCCCGTGTGCAGCTCGCCGCCGTACAGCCTGACGCGCTCACCCATCCCGACCAGCCCATGACCAGGCCCGCGATCCTCGCGCCTTGGCGTCGGTCCGTGCCCTGTGTCTGACACCTCCAGCTCGACGCCCGCGGGCGCCGACGCTCACGTTCACGTGAGCGCGCGCAGGCCCGGCGTGCTTGATCGTGTTCGTCAGCGCCTCCTGCACGACGCGGTACGCGACCAGATCCAGGCCGGGCGAAAGCGCCTGCGGCTGACCGTCGACGTGCAGCTCGACCGGTAATCCCGCGACGCGCGCCCGGTCCACCAGCGCATCCAGCTGCGAGAGCCCGGGTGCCGCGGACCCCGCGAGCGCGTCGTTGCCGCGGTGAAGCACGCCTACGATCCGCCGCAGCTCCACCAGCGCATCACGACCCGAGCTCTCGACTACCCGCAACGCTGCGCCAGCCGTCTCGAGGTCTGCGCGCGCGATCCGGCGGGCGCCGCTCGTCTGGATCACCATCACGCTGACGCTGTGCGCGATCACGTCGTGCAGCTCGCGCGCCATCCGATTTCGCTCCTCGCTGGCGGCGCGGCGCGCGCGGAGCGCGTGCTCGTCCTCCAACCGCGCCGCGCTCGCCTCGAGCTCGCTCGTCAGTGCCCTGCGAGTCTCGAGCGTACGCCCGACGGCGAACGGAAGGCCGCCGAACAGCGCGCACGACCCGAGCACCTCGCCAACCGACCCGCCAGCCTGGGCGTATGCGATAACCACCACCCCCGCCAGCCAGTACGCGAACACCACGGCGGCCAGGAGGGTGCGCTCGCGGCCCTGCGTACGACGACCAAGCAGATAGAAGTTCAAGGCGATCGCGGCCACCTCGAACGAGCCGTCCCCGGCATAACCGCTTGCGAGCTGGAACGCCATGAACCCAGTGACCGCGAGCGATGTCGTGAGCGCCGGGTTCAGGCGTCGCCACGCAACACTGCCCGTGAGCACGACCAGTGACACGATCGCCAGCGGGCCAGGCCCGCGGTTTAGATGCGAAGAGGCGTCCGCCAACGCGCCGACCGTGAGCAACGCCGCCAGCACCCAATCGATCATGCGCAGATCGATGGTTCGTACTCGCGCGACCAGCCTGCGTTCAGCGTCCACGAGCGCACGCTAGCGCCCCGGACAGGACCCCGCATCCTACGAAGCGATGACTCGCGTCCTACTCGAGTGCTACCTGCACCGCCGACAAATCATCCAAAGGTCCACAACAAGTCGCACCCGCGGCCGACGACAGCAGAGCCCACCGCTGGGACGCTGGCGCCAACCAACCAAGGAGGCCAGCATGTCGAAGACCGCAGATGCACAGATGGTTGTCAGCCGCCGGACCTGGATCGGCTTCGTGGTTACTGACGTTGTGTTCTTTCTGCTCGCGAACGTCACGGCCAAGAACAGCAGCCATCCCGGCATCGTGAGCAACATCTTCTGGGTTGCCTTCCTGATCGGCACCGCGCTGCTGATCGTGCTAGCAGCCGTCGCCGTGGTCCAGTCGCGGCGAGGGCCGGCGCGCTGAGCGGCGAGCGCGACAGCTCGGGATCAAAAGGAGACCACATGAACAAGCGCATGACTTCAATTGCCACAGCGGCGGCTGTCGCCAGCGTGGGGGCATCGATCCTCGTCGGCGGCGTGACGGCCGCCGCCAACCCGGCTACCTCGGGCCTGCCGACGCTCACACTCGCTCTGAACGGGCATTCGGTCACCGTTGGCGGCCCGCTCCAGTCCGGCGCTGCGAACGTCGTCTCGACCGTGAGCGCGAGACACAGCGAACCGACGCTGATCCGCTTGAACCCGGGGGTCCCGTTCTCGGCGTTTGCGCAAGCAGGCGCGGCGATCAACGCGCACCACGGGGATCTCAACTACGTCGACCCGTACGGATCGATCGTCTTCGACGTCAGCGCCGACAAGGGAACCAGCAGCACCCAGACCACGCTACAGCCAGGCAATTACCTGGCAGTCGACTTCAGCAGCAGCAGCCCCAACCCGCCACACGCGGCCTTCACGATCAGTCAAGCGGCACACCCAGCCGCCCTTCCAAAGCCCGGCGCGACGATCACCGCGATCGAATTCGGGTTCCGTGGCCCGAGCAAGCTCCACGACGGCGAGCTCGTGCGATTCGACAACGTCGGCTTCCTCGTGCACCAGATCCAAGGGATCGGCGTCAAGAACGCCAAAGCCGCCAAGCGCCTGACCGCCCTGCTGCTCGCGGCCAACGACAACAAGGCCCAGAAGCTCGGGACCAGTTTCCCGGAGTTCGCCGGCCCGCTCTCACCAGGCGCGATCCAGCAGGAACTCATCAACGAGAGCCCAGGCGTATACGTCCTCGCCTGCATCATGCGCACCCAAGACGGCCGCGAACAAACGCAACTCGGAATGGAACGCACGATCCAGATCGTCAGGTGAAGCTCCACGCCATGCTGAGGCCGCGGGCACGCCCGTTGACGACAGACTACCCCCTCCGCAGCGGAGCAGAAGTCCCGAAACGCCGAGCAGGGGCGGCCGCGTCACGCCACCTCAAAATCTGCCAATTTGCAGGCAGCTTTACATAAGGACATTATCGGGCGTGGATTATGGAGACCTTGTGGCGAGCGCGGCCGCCGCTACCCGGCCCACCACGGGCCGGGTAGCGTCATCTCGCGAGCGTGCGCGGCCGTTCATTTCCTGTCGAGCTTGTCCTTCACATCCTCAACCGCGCCCTCGGCCTTGTCCTTCACGTCCTCAACCGCGCCCTGCGCCTTGTCGATGGCTGAGTCCACCTTGCCCTTGAGCTTGCCCTTGTCCTCTTGGCGCTCCCCTTCGCGCTTGGTCTCCTCATCGCCGGTCACAGCACCAACGGCCTGCTTCGCGCGGCCTTCGATCTTGTCGGTCTTCTCGCCCATGGCGGACCTCCTGGGTTCTAGTGGGTTGTAGCCAAGACACGTCGCCCTAGCGACGACGCACCAAACCAAACAATGATCGTCACAGCGAATGCCGCCGGACGGTGCGGTACACCGCGACCACAGACTGCTCTACAGCGAACCATCACCCCCGCCGTGCGTAGGTGCGGCCTCGACCCAGCACCGCGAACAACACGAGGATGACAACGAGCGCCCACAGCAGCGGACTCACGGCCACGCTTCCAACCAACGCCAACACGATCAGAACGACAAGCAAAACGACGATCGGGTCCATGCCTAGGATCCTACGCCGAATCGTCACACTGCCATCCGTAGCGCCCACTGAGGAAGGAGCCGGGAAACGTGTGGGAAGCCAGGTGAGCGGGCTGGCAGACGAGCGCAGTGGATCTCTTGAGCCGGTTCACGGCGATCACAACCCTCGTGGCATGAACGTGGAGTTCCTCTCCCAAGGGACCAATCCCTTGTTTGAAGGCCTCCGCCAAACCCGGCCTGCATCAACCCGTTGAAGCAGCGGGCCAATACGAACACGGATGGGTACGCGAGACGCGACTCGTCGCAACGGTCCGGTCGTCGCGACGACGGCGAACCGCCGCGTGGCTCAACGACCGTGCTCTGAGGTGCCACCTCGAGACCGGACCAGCGAGCAAGGCTGCTCGCGGCACAGACAACCCGCATGGATCAGAGTGTGCTTTGAAGAAAGTACGAATGGCTCGGCTCCTGACGCGCTCGTTTCGACGCTGACCGCTTGAGGTCGACACGCCCACCCCGACCGAGTGCCAAAGCCGAAAAACATAGCCCGACGAGGATTGAGGCGAAGCTGCTATCGACGGTGCTGGACACGTCCCGCGGGAACCGATAGATCAAGTCGACGCCGTCGTATGTGATGCCACCAGACTGGGACAGACTCGACCCGTCGCCGCGGGCCACGGACCATGTAGGCCTATGCCGGTCTGGCCGATCGGGCCTGACGGCGGCCATGGGAATCTCCCCGTAGGCGGCCATCGAAACTCCCCACTGATGGCCATCGGATCTCCCCATGGGTGGCCATCGGATCTCCCCACGACGAGCGTTCTGTCCTGAGCGGCCTGTAGCTCCCGGCGCTTCGTCATCGAGGCGCGTCGAGGAGGCGGGCTTGAAGAAAGCAGAGGAAGTCATGGAGATTCTGGAGGCGTTCGATTTGGCTGGTTCGCTGCGGGGAGCGGCGGAGTTGTGCGGGTGTGATCACAAGACGGTCGCGCATTGGGTAGCGGTCCGGGACGCTGCTGGTGGCGGGCTGCCGGTGTCGGTCAGGCCGCGGCCGATGGTCGACCGGTTCGCGGCGAAGGTCGAGGAGTTGGTCGATCGTTCGCGCGGGAAGATCCGGGCGGATAAGGCGCACGAGACGCTAGTCGCGATGGGCTATATGGGGTCGGAGCGAACGACGCGTCGGGCGGTCGCGGACGCGAAGCGCCGCTGGCGGCAGGGGAATGGGCGTCGGTACCGGCCGTGGATCCCGGAGCCGGGGCTGTGGATGCAGTGGGACTATGGCGACGGGCCCGAGGTTGGCGGCCGCTCGACGGTGTTGTTCTGCGCGTGGTTGGCGTGGTCGCGCTTCCGGGTCGTGTTGCCGTTGTGGGACAAGACGATGCCGAGCGTCGTGATGGCGCTTGATCGGACGCTGAGACGGTTCGCGTCCGCGCCGACGTACGCGTTGACCGATAACGAGAAGACCGTGAGCGTGGATCAGGTGTGCGGGATCGCGGTCCGCAACCCGCAGATCGTGTCGGTGGGTCGCCATTACGGGTTGACGGTCGCGACCTGCGTGCCGGCGGATCCTGAGAGCAAGGGCGGGTCAGAAGCGACGGTCAGGATCGCCACGGCGGATCTGGTCCCGACCGACCATAACCTCCGCTCGGCGTATCGGGATTTCGCCGAGCTGGAGTCCGAGTGCGAGCGGTTCTGCGAGCGGGTGAACGCGCGCGAGCACCGGATCACGCGCCGGGCGCCGGTGGTGATGCTCGCCGAGGAGCGCGAGCGGATGCACCCGTTGCCGAAGGTGGCGCACACGGTGTGCTTCGGGCAGACGCGGAAGGTCGACCGGCAGTCGACGATCTCGGTTGGTAGTGCGATCTACTCAGTCCCGAGCTCGCTGGTGGAGGAGCGGGTGTGGGCCAGGGCGCATGGGTCGGAGTTGATCGTGGTGCATGTCGACTCGCCGGAGGGGCCGCGTGAGGTCGCCCGGCACGAGTTGACGACGCCGGGCCGGCCGAGCATCAAGGATGAGCACTATCCGCCCCGCCCGGCGGGCGCGCTGGAGCGTCGCCCACGGGCCCGTTCGCGGGAGGAGGCGGCGTTCTTGGCGCTCGGACCGGGCGGCGAGCAGTGGCTGATCAAGGCGGCCGCGGCGGGCGCGACGCGGGTCAGACGGAAGATGGCTGAGGCGGTCGACCTCGCCAAGCTCCACGGCGCCGAGCAGGTCGAGCATGCGCTGAAGGTATGCGCTGAGGCGGGCCGCTTCAGCGACGGTGACCTGGCCGCGATCCTCGCGCATCAGCGGGCGGGGACGGTGATCCCGTTCCCCGCCCGCGCGTCGGAGGACTCCTCGTTGCAGCGCTCGACTCGCAGCTGGGAGGGGTTCGGGCGATGAGCGGCTATCGATGCGAGGCGGAGGCGTTCGCGGGCCCGGCACGCGAACGGCTGCTCTACGGAGCCCGGCAGCTGTTGGTGCGCGTGCGGCTTCACGACGGGCCGGGCGCCGTCGATGATCACGGCCGGCCGACCAACCTGCCGGACGCGTATACCGATCTGCGGCCCGAGCAGGCGCGCCAGCTCGCGCTGGCGTTGCTGCAGGCGGCCGAGGACGCCGAGCGGCAAACGCTCCAAGCGAACTGGTGGAAGCAGGAGGCCGCGCGATGAGCGATTACCGCGACAGCGTCCACTGCCGGATCGATCCCGAGCAGGTCTGGCAACCAGACGGCGGGCGGCCGGTGCAGGAGATCAGCGTGATCATGACCGACGATCACCGCTTCGACTGCCGGCGGGAGCGCTGCTGGTTGCCGCCGGCGATCTGCACGCTCACACCCAATGAGGCGCGCGAGTTCGCGTCAGAGCTGCTGGAGTTCGCCGCGCAGGCGGATCGGATCGGAGCACGGCTATGACCGTCAAGCTACCAGCCCCGCCGCCGCTGCCCGACGAGCTCGACCGGCTGCTCAGACGACTGCGGCTGCCATACGTTCGGCGGGCGGCGCCGGACGTGCTCGCGACCGCCAACTCACAACGCTGGGAACACGCCGAAGTCCTCAGGGTGCTGCTCGCCGAGGAGGCAGCCGGCCGCGACCACGCCACGATCACTACCCGCAGGCGCGCTTCCGGGCTGCCCGCCGGCAAGACGTTCGATGCGTGGGAACCCCAGGCGTCGGCGATCCCGAAACCCACCCAGCAAGCGCTGCGCACGCTCGAATGGATCGACCGCGCGGAGGTGCTATGCGTTTGCGGGCCCAGCGGCACCGGCAAGAGCCACTTCGTCGAGGCGCTCGGGCATTTGGCGATCGACAAGGGCAAGACCGTCGCGTGGCACACGCTCGAGACGCTCGCGGTCCTGTTCCGCCGCCACCGCGCCGATGACAGCGTCAGCAAAGCGATCAGCAAGCTGATCCGCGCCGATCTGATCATCGTCGATGACGTCGGGCTGTTGCCGGTCTCGGCCGACGCGGCCGAGGCGCTGTTCCGAGTCGTTGACGCCGCCTATGAGAAACGATCGCTCGCGATCTCGTCGAACATTCACCCTTCCGGGTTTGACGAGCTGATGCCCAAGACGCTCGCGACCGCGACGGTCGAGCGGCTGCTGCATCACGCGCACGTGCTGATCACCGACAGCACCGACAGCTACCGACTCGCCCAGGCGACCGCCGGCAAGGGGGTGAGGCCCCTGACCTGAGACGGACTTTAAGCGACCATCGGTCGGGTAGCCGGGACAGTTACCCGTCCCGGCTCCCACAGAACCGTGCTTGCGCTGTTCGCACACGGCTCCTCGGGACGGTGGGTTATGACCCCCGCCGCCGGCCGGTTTGCGACCTCGATCTATCCCCATCGAGCCAGCGATGGCTGAACGGGGGCAACGACATTCCTTCCATCGTCACAGACGGGGCGGTCTCCGCATTGACGATCGCCTTCGGCATATCTGCTGTTGCGATCGGCAGGTGGAGCTGCACCGTCATTTGATCGACCGGGACCGCCTTCCCTTGCCCGCCCACGCTTGCGCGGCCGGACTCAGCGGGCATTACACCCGCCTTCCAGTACTACGCGGTCCTCCGACTTCTGCTGGGCCATCGACCTTCGTCCTTTCGTTCTCCGGCCTACCGGCAACCTCGCCGGAACCCAGCAGATCTCCCGGGATGAAACGCTGAGATTTCGCTGAGATCGCGTCGCCACTACGCCCTCCGGTATCGGCAGGTATCGGGCATCGCTGCTGCAGGCCAGCTCACCCAACCGAGGGGCGCCTTACGGCGCTTCACTTTCGTTCGCGACCACAACGCATCTATGGCCTCCTCCAGACACGCCCTCACGGAAGCTCCGCAGCGCATAACCAAGCCGCACTGGAGCCGCCCGGTCAATTCCGGGCCGCGCCCTTGCCTCTTCGATGTTGGATTCCCCCTGTCAGGGCTCCAGGACAGGACTTCCACCTCCGATCTCAGCATCCGTGCCCGGCACACCCGCGGCGCCTCGCCCTCCGGGCTCGGCCCCCGCGACGACGGTCGCTCTCCCACCCGGCCGTGGGGAGAACTCATGGCCACCAGCGGGGAGAAAAGATGGCCGCCGGTGGGGAGAACCGATGGCCGTACTTCGGGAGAAACCGATGGCCATTGACACGGGCCGTGCAGTCCCTGAGGTCCGGTGGCGCCGTGCGGGCCAGGAGCGCCGGTGGCGCCCTGCGGCCCTTGCGATCCGGTAGCACCCTGCGACTCCGCGAAGACACAGAGTCAGTTCGGGCCGTGCGCGCCAACGAGTCCTGCGGGTAGTTGTGCAAGGCGGGTGGGGTAGCCGTTATGCAGTGGCTCGTCAATCGTCATGCAGAGCGCGCTAATAAGCTGGCGACTGCCCCGATCTCGTTTGACGCCAACGAGCGTTTATTCTCTCACCCTCAACACAACATGATTGCCGCGGAGCGGCACATCCGTAGTCAGGGCTACCTGTAGGCCAGCCATAGCCTTTGGACGGCGGGATGCGATCGTGGCCCGGGCTTCACCTACGCAGCGGTTCAGCAGCTGGCTAACCCCCCGCGGCGGCCGGGTCGCGTTGATCGGCGGCTCCGTGATCAGGATCTTCCGCGTCGCACGCGGGAGCATCCGGCTGCTGAGCTGACTCGAAGCGCGATCGACCCTCAGCGCGTAAGGTGATGCGAGCGAACAGGCGCCCGCGACACTCGGCTCTCAACTCCGCATGGACCGCTCAGACTCAGATCTCGGGCGCACCAACCAGAGAACCGCGGTCCGCACACCCGGGGCGCTATCGCGCGCGGAAACGGCGGCCAAGGCGGATCGGATCTCGGAAGATCGGCCTCGCCGTCCTGGCCACCGGAGCAGTGGCAGGCCACGGGCGTTGCTTCGGTCGCAGTGCCGCCGTCAGCAGCCAACCAACCCCCACCGACGAGCTCCTACTCGTTACACCACTACATCCGACTTGACTGCCGGCGGCAGGCTCGACGGCCGCGGGCGGACACGATCGCGGCCGTGCCTGATCACCTTGGGGGAGCAGTCCCGGCAGCGTTCATCGCTGGCCCTGTCACGATGACCACAAGACCAGAACGTCATCGGCGTCGGATCGTTGCCACGCTCTTGGCCGCGCTGCTCTCGGTGGGCACCGTGCGCGCGAGCTCGACTGATGCGCCGTCGGCCTGCGCATCGTGAACGCAGGAGACAAACGACGCCGTCGGTCCGTCTTGTCCGATCAGGGCGGCAAGCCCTCCAGCGCGCGGGTTCGTTGATCGAGCCCGATGCCCTCGCCACCGGAGTGCGGTAGCGATGAGATGAAGCGGTCGTCTCCGGAGCGTGATCCTCGCAAGCGTCTCTTCCAACCCGGCCACGCAGTCAGTTCACCGCGAGGCCCCGCATCCGCCACATCGGTGGAAATGCCGCTCGTTCCTGTCTAGCCCCCATCACCGACGGTTTCCCCCACGGAGTGCGGTGCTCCCTTGAGCAGGCTGCGCCAGCCCGTGAGCAGCGCGTGCACGCCGGCTGCACCGACGATCGGCTGATGGGGAACTGGCAACTCGACCGGGTAGAGGATGAATGGCCTGGTCTGCGGGCCGCCGAGCCCGCCGTGGAAGGAGATCAGCTCCTCGAATGCGCAGCCCTGTTCGAGGTCAGGGTCGTAGAAGCTGTTGACCATGATGTCGGCGACGTGCTCGAATCCGTCCGTGCGCCGCAGGTGCGCGGCTGCAGTAGAGGAGAACGGCGCGAGCGGGTCCTGTCCCTCGATCCGGCCGGTCGCCAGGTAGTGGGTGCCGCCAGAGCCGACGGCGATCGGGCCGTGCTGGGCCGAGTGCACGAGCAGGAAGCCGATGTGGGGGTGAGCGGTGAGCGCTGGGATCAGGTCGGGATGGCGCTGCTGGATCTCCTCGGCGCTCAGCCTGCGCTTCTCCTCCATCAGATACACGAGGCCAAGGTTGCCGGAGCCCAGCACAACGGCGTGCTCTTCGCTCATCCCGTGCTCCTCATGGTCGCCGCTGCGGCCGGTCGCCTCGCCCCACGCCTGGCCGACCGCGGTGTCGTGCTCGTCGCCGCCGCTCATTCCCGTCACGTCGCCCCGCGAGAGTGAGCGCTGGACAAGCTCGTCGAGCCCGTAGCCGTTTCTCTGCTTGAACGTCATTCCCTGCGTCTGACCGTGATCGGAAAGCACCACGAGCTTGTACGGCCTGGGGGCGAAGCGCTTGCACTTCGCGATCCTCCCGAACTGCTTGTCGAGCTTGCGCAGCGCCTCGAGCGTGTCGGCCCGCTCGAGCCCCGAGTGGTGGGCGACCTCGTCGTAGCTGGAGAAGGTCGCGTACACGGCCGGGCGGCCGCGCATCATGTCGGTCACGACGCCGAACGCGATCAGGTCGCGGACCACGACGCACAGCGCAGCCCGCAGGAACGGGTAGCGACCGCCACGGTGCCCGCGCGGGATCACATCGCGACGTCGCTGCCGGGCCGCCGCCGACCATTCGAGCCCCACCTCCCAACAGAACAGGACAAGCTCGCGGGTGACGTTAAAACCGTTGGCCAGGAACGCGCGGTAGCCGGGGTTCGCCTTCTTGTCGGCTTCCATCCGGCTGACGGTCAGGATCACCTCGTCGGCCTCCCCGGAAAGCAGGTTGCCGCGACTGGCGCCACCGTTGATCAGCAGCCCGACGCCGCTGGCGTGACGGCGCTCGATCTCGGCACAGTCATCCGGCGCCGAGCACGTCATCAACCTGCCCGTTTCCTTCTCGACCCAGCGGAACGCCGGGATATCGTCGTTTGAGCCGAGCAGGATGCCGGCCTGACTGGCTCCCGTCTGCGACGACAGGTCAGGCTCCCACTCGATCAGGTCGTGGCTGCCGTCGGCCAGCCAGCGGGCCAGCACCGGCATGTTGCCATCGCGCATCGCGCGGCAAAGTACCGGGCCCGCGAGCCCGTCGATCTCGAGGAAGATGATCCCCGGCCGGTCGGTGCGCGCCTCTGCCCCCTGCCGCTTGGCGACCCGCTCGATCACCCGCAGCGAGTAGATGTCATCGTCGTCGACGCCCAGGAACACCTGCAGCACCATGCTCGCGGCCGCCATCACCAGCGCCGCCAAAAGCGCCCACCCGAACGAATCCACCTTGAAGTCGCCCGGCGCCAGAGCCGACACCAGCAGCAGAATCAGCGCATCGACGATCAGCACCGCGAAAAACCCGATGATCAACATCAACGGCAGTCGCAGCGCCGCAACCAGCGGCGGCAACACCGCATTCAGCACGGCAATCAACGCCGCCGCCTCCAGCGCACCGAGGAGCGTCTTGACCTCGACCCCCGGCAGGATCAGCCCCGACACCACCACCGACACGGCGCCGACCAGCAACGCCAACACAACACGCAGCGGACGGAACCGCGGTCGAGCCGCCTTCCGTTCCACAGGCTCGGCGTATGGCGCTTCGGAGCCGTCGGCCATCACGCGACCGCGATCAGCGCCTGCACCGCCCGGCAACCGCACCCGAAAGGATCTTCCATCGCCGGCGGCGGTGAAGTCTCATCCGCCGCGGACCCCGCCGTGGCAGTGCTTCCATTAGCGGCCACTGCCGCAACGTGCAGGGCTCGTTGCGGCCCCGCCGGGCGCCTTCTGCGGCGTACATCTGCTCGCTCAGAACACGGCCGGCTGCTTCAACGTCAGTACTCATCGAATGCTCCCGCCAGTTGCGTTGTGAGTCGTTGCTATTCATGACGCGAGCGGCGCCCTCGTGTCGCGGGCTCCCCGATCATCAGTGCAGCGCGCGCGAGGCCGCCCGGCATCACCCAGATGGGTGTAAATTCACGTCTTCGGAGGTCCATCCTTCGCCCGACGATCAGCCAGCGGAGGTCGGCCGGACGCGAACGAAAGCGCGACCACGATTGCATCGTGTTACGACCGCGCGCCCGTCGCATCGTGCGATCTGTTTGAAACCGGCTGCGGAGGCCGGTCACGCCCACCACCAGCATCAGATGCATTACGCGGCGAGCTCGGATACGCGCGTCTTGGCGCCCGCCGCTGCCTGGTCCCACGCGGGACGCGGCGGCATGTCTGAGCGGCCGCGCTCGTCGACGCGGACGCCGAGCATCTGGTGCACCTGGATGCGGTCGAGATCGAAACCGACCCGCGAGTAAGCCATGTACAGGCGGCAGACCCGGCTCGGCGCTCGCCGACCTCGGCTACGGCTTGCGGCCAGAGACGCTCGAGGTTGCCTCCCCACTCCCTGAGAGTCAGGGCGTAGTGCTCGCGGAGGTTCTCCTCGTGCCGCACCTCGAGGCCGTGGTCGAGGAGAACGTCGGCGCGGCCCGGATCGAGCTGTCAGCCGACGAAGTGCAGGAGCTCGAACGGCTCGGCACCGGAGGCGGGGTGAGCGTCATCACGTCGTCATCTCGTGAATCCCGCCCGAGGGAACTCCGTGTGCTGTGTGCGAGCCCGTTGGGCTCGCTCGCCAAGGATCAAGTGACCCCACCGGCGACGGGCGTCGCAGACGACGATCGGGAAGCGCGCATCCAGGCGCTGGCGTCGTCGATAGGTGTCTCGCGGGTTCGGTTGCCCGTGGGCCGCGCACGTAGCCTCACGCGAATCGGCCACGGTCAAGCTTGTACAGGTCAGTCGACGCCTCCCTGGACCGACCCCGCGCCCAACGCACCACGCTCGCTTTCAGCTCGGCCAAGCCGTCGCGGCGCCAGATCCTTACACGCCTAGACCCTATGGAGGATGATTCGCCGGGACGTTGAAGGCCGGACCTCGGTCGCATTATGCGGGGGTTTGACTGGCCGGAGATGGGCTCCGGCTGACCCCATACGAAGGAGGTCCGGCCGTGACTGGAACGATGACATGGGCCGCGATGGATGTCCACGCGCGCTCGACCTACGCGGCGTCGCTGGACGTCATGACCGGCGAGCTGTCGCGCCAACGATTCGATACCGGGGCGATCGAGCCGGTCGTTGGGTGGCTGGCTGGGTTGCGTGGGCCGGTGCGCGCCTGCTACGAGGCGGGCCCGACCGGGTTTGGCCTGTACCGGGCGGCGGTCGCTGCCGGTGTCGATTGTCAGGTGATCGCACCGTCAAAGACGCCGCGTCCGTCCGGGGATCGCCACAAGTCCGATCGCCGCGACACCGACCTGTTGTTGCGGCAGTTGATGGCCGGCGCGTTGACAGCGGTCGCGGTCCCGTCGGCGACGTTCGACGCGGCGAGGGACCTGGCCCGCGCGCGCGAGCAGGTCCGGGTCGATCTGATGCGTTGCCGGCACCGGCTGTCCAAGCTGCTGCTACGTCACGGCCGGGTGTGGGATCGCAGCACGTGGACCAAGGTGCACCGCCAGTGGCTTCACGCGCAGCGCTTCGAGCAACAGAACACCGAGCTGGCGTTCATCGACAACCTCGCCGCGTGCGACGGGCTGAGTGCCCGCAAGGACGCTCTGGACGAGCGGCTCTCGTGGGTCGCGACCGACCCGGAGTTCTCGCCGCTGGTCCGCCGGCTGCGCGCGTTCCGTGGGATCGACACGCTCTCGGCGCTGATCATTGTGCTCGAGGTCTCAGACTTCACCCGCTTCCCGCGCGCCGCGCAGCTCGGGTCGTGGCTGGGGCTGGTGCCCTCCCGCGAGCAATCCGGCGAGACCGATCGGCACGGGTCGATCACCAAGACCGGCTCGCGCTACGCCCGACGGATCCTCGTCGAGGCCGCCTGGCAGTATGCCCGCCCACCCGGGCTCGGCCGGGCGCTGTACGAGCGCCAGGAGGGGCTGCCCGACCACGTCCTGCAGATCGCCGCGCGCGCCCAGGCACGCCTCTACCGGATCCACAAGCGGATGCGCGAGCGCAAGAAGCCCGGCAACGTGATCGTCGTCGCGTGCGCGCGCGAGCTCTCCTGCTTCCTCTGGGCCGCCGCCATTGCCCCATAGCCCGATCTGACAGCCCGCTCCCGCTCAGGTGGGGAGGCGCCGGGCCCCGAAGTCCGCTGGCACGCGCGATGAAACTATGGGCAGCCCTCACCAGGCCACGCCCGCTCCTAGACACGCGTCCGCCAGCGACGAAACCAGGGACCTGGGGTAGCCAACCCCCGCATATGAGACTGACCGACGTCGAGAACTTCGCCCGGCGCCTCCCCACCCGAGCAACCCTTCCACCAACCACCGGCGGCAACGACGGCGGAACAATCAACGCTGCCCACTTGACAAACGTTCCTCCATATGAGTTTGCGACAACGCAAGCGCCCGCGCCGACAAGGCCCCGCGCTCAGATTCGGTGGCAATGCGAGCGCCCACCTGCCGCCGAGCCGGCGCATGCTCCTGGGCGATAGGACAAGCGGGACCTGCGGCACGCCATCGGCGCCGGCGGCGCAACCGGAGCGCGCGGGAGTCGGTTGGCGGAATGTGAAAGCGGTCGTCCGCGGACGCCCGGCGGGACGCGCTTGTCGCCGAGAGCAGGGCGCGCTCGACGGCATGCCGCACGTGTGCGATACCTATGCAGCGTGCCCGCGTGGCCTGGGGCAGCCTGTCGCGTCTCCGGTGGCCGCCGTCGCGCTCGGATTTGGGCGATTGCGCTCGTCCGGCTCCGGCGTCGCAGAGCCGGATCCGGACGCCTCCTACGTCGCCAGAGCGATTGTCCCGTCCCATCGCGCCCAGATGACGAAAGCACTCGCCGGCGACTTGCTCGCCTTCCGCGCATAGCAGGGAAGCCGTCGACTGTGTCGGGATGCGCGCGTTGCCAGCGAAGGGGGTGTCCCGGTAGCCGATCTGCCCCGGGACGACCACTGACGCTGGCGAGGCGGTTGGCGGCCGGCCGGAGCCCTGAGCCGATCTGCTCCGCCAGCTCGACGATGATCCCCTCCGGGCCGCGGACGTAGCAGAGCCGATAGCTGTCTTCGTAGCGCTCCACCTCGCCAACGAGCTCCGCGCCGCGGGCTCGCAAGCTGGCGACAACGGCGTCGATGTCGTCGACTGCGAATGCGACATGGCGGATGCCCGGGGTGTGCCGGCGCGTGCCGGTCGCCGCCCCGGCCCGACGGGGCGTGAAACTTCGTCAGCTCGAGCCGTCCGTGGCCGTCCGGGGTCTCCACCATCGCGATCTCCGCCCGGACGCCCTCGAGCCCCACCACGCGGTCGACCCGACCGCCCTCGACCGGCCCCTCGCCCTGCAGCTTGAGTCCGAGCTCGACGAAGAACGCCGTCGCGGCCGCGAGGTCGTCGACCACGATGCCCACGTGCTCCATGCGTTGGATCGTCATGCGCTCGACGGTAGCGACACGACGGCCCCAGCTACAGCGTCTCTCGGTTACCGATCGGCTGGTGGGAACGCGCCGCCCATTGGTCTGAAGAGACCAGCGATGAGTTGCTCGGCTCAATCGGGTCATAGCTGGGTACGCGAGCCTATGGAGGACGCTCAGCGAGACGACTGTTCCTACATAGCTCGGCGGCCGGCGCGCGGGCGGCCTGGCGGACAAGGTGGTCGCGCTCGGCGACGTTCGTGGCCCGGCGGGCGGCCTCGGCGTACGCCGTGGCGGCGGCAGAGAGGTCGCCGCCCAGCTCGTGCAGGTGGCCGCCGACGGCCTGCCAGCGGTGCCGCTCGCCGATCACGTCGCGCAGCCGGTCGGTCTCGCGCAGCCCGGCGGCGGCGCCGAGGACGTGGCCGACCGCGACCGCGCGCCCGAGTACGGCGGCGGGGTCCTGGCGCACCGGGTCGTCGGTGAGGGCGACGAGGTCGTCGTACCAGGCGAGGATCTGCGGCCAGTCGGTCTCCTCGGCGCTTGCCGCGTCGTCGTGCAGGGCGGCGATGGCGGCCTCGACCTGGTAGCGGCCGGGGCGCCGTTCCTCCGTCTGCATGGTCAGCGCCGACTGCAGGACGCGCACGCCCTCGGCGATCTCGCGGGTGTCCCACAGGCCGCGGTCCTTTCGGTCGAGCGTGACGATGCGACCCTCGGAGTCGAGTCGCGCCGGGAGGCGGGCGTGGTTGAGGAGCATCAGCGCGAGCAGCCCGCGCGCCTCCGGATCCTCGATGGCGAGGGTGAGTTGGCGGGCGAGCCGGATCGCCTCGCCGGCCAGGTCGACCCGGCCCGCATGGCCGGCCGTGACCGAAGGATCGCTTACCGGGACGGCTTGATCGTTGCGTGGCCCTTGTGGGCGCTGGTGCGGCGCAGGCGTGGCTTTAAGGCCGCTCAGCGGTTGCCGCGAGCTCGGTGCGGTTCGCGACGCTGAGCTTGGCATAGACGTGGGACAGAGGACAGGTTCCGGCTGCGGGGCGATGTGCCGCAGTGTCATGCGTCCTAGCGTGGGTGGCGTGATCGCGCTGGCTGCTCGAGGCGCGATCGGGTGGCATCACCGAACGCTCGAGGACTGATCGATGACTACCACCGCGTTCTACACACGTCGCCTTGCCGGCCTGGGCGGGCTCTGCGCTCGCCCGCCGCGGCCAGATCGGTTGCCTAGCTGCTTGTGCTGGCGACGGTGATCGCGGCCGCTCCCGCTCCTGTGCCTCTCCACCTTCAACTTATACCAGGCAGGCGGCTCTCATGAGGCCGTGATTTGTGCCGCATAATCGCCCGCCGCAGGTTGGAACCAATGAACAGGAGTGGAGTTGACCGGGTCAACTCCGAGGAGGTGAGCTGATGGGCTGCTACGTGTTGGATTTCCACGAGATCGACCGGACGCAGGTTGCGGTCGTTGGCGGCAAGAGCGCGCTCCTGGGGGAGCTTTCGCGGATCGAAGGCATCCGTGTGCCGGCTGGCTTCTGCGTGACGACGGACGCTTTCCAGCGGATCCTGGCGGAAGCGCCGTCGATCGACGAGCGGCTCGATCGGCTGTCGCGTGTGAGGCCGGACGACCGGGAAGGGATACGCGCGCTGAGCGCGGAGATCCGCAGGGTCCTCGAAGGGACCGTCATCCCGGAGGATCTGGCGTCGGCGATCACCCGCTCGGTCGCCCGGCTCGGCGAGCAAGCTGCCTGCGCCGTCCGATCCAGCGCGACGGCGGAGGACTTGCCGACGGCCTCCTTCGCGGGCCAGCAGGACACGTACCTGAACGTCGTGGGGTCGGCAGCGATCCTCCAGCACGTCAGCCGGTGCTGGGCCTCCCTGTTCACCGAGCGGGCCGTGACCTACCGCCTGCGGAACGGTTTCGACCACCGGAAGGTCCACATGGCCGTGGTCGTGCAGCAGATGGTCTTCCCGCGGGCGACCGGCATCCTGTTCACGACCGACCCCGTCACGTCAAACCGGAAGGTCGCTTACGTGGAGGCCAGCTTCGGCCTCGGCGAGGCCCTGGTCTCCGGCCTGGTCAACCCCGACGTTTACAAGGTGCGGGACGGCGAGGTCGTCGCTAAGACGGTCGCCACCAAGCAGCTTGCCATCCACGCCTCGCCTGCAGGCGGGACACAGGAACAGGCGATCGAGCCGGAGCGGCAGGAGCGGCCGGCGCTGACGGATGCGCTGGTCGTGCAGCTCGCGCAGCTGGGCCGGCGGATCGAAGCGCACTTCGGCCGTCCCCAGGACATCGAATGGTGCTTGGTCGACGATGGCTTCCGGATCGTCCAGAGCCGGCCGATCACCACGCTGTTCCCCATCCCCGCGGCCGGCGACCGAGAGGACCACGTCTACGTCTCCGTCGGTCATCAGCAGATGATGACCGACCCGATGAAGCCCCTGGGGCTCTCCCTATTCCAGCTGACGGCCTTACCGCCGATGTACGAGGCCGGCGGGAGGCTGTTCGTCGACGTCACCCGGCGATTGGCTTCGCGAGCGAGCCGCGCAGGCCTCCTGGAGGTCCTCGGGAAATCCGATCCGCTGATCGGGGACGCGCTGCAGACCATCCTCGAACGCGGCGACTTCATCCGGTCGCTCTCCGACGAGGGTCCCGGCGGGGCGCCGGCTGGCGGCCCGCCCTCCCCGATCGAGACCGATCCGGCCATCGTCGCCGAGCTGATCGGGCGCAACCAGGACTCGATCGCCGCCTTGAAGCGCGACATCCGGACGAAGTCCGGATCGGCGCTGCTCGACTTCATCCTGGCCGACATCCTGGAGCTGAAGCGGATCCTGTTCGATCCACGAAGCCATCAGGTGTTCATGGGGGCGATGGAGGCCTCGTGGTGGCTGAACGAGCAGCTGCAGGCGTGGCTGGGCGAGACGAACGCGGCCGACACGCTCACGCAGTCCGTTCCCCACAACGTCACGTCTGAGATGGGGCTGGCGCTCCTGAACGTCGCGGACGTGATCCGCCCGCATCCGGACGTGGTGGCGTTTCTGCAGAACGTCGAGGACGAGGGCTTCCTGGACGAGCTGGGGAGGCTCGCGGGCGGGGAGGAAGCGCGGGACGCCATCCTGGCCTTTCTCGACAAGTACGGCATGCGCTGCGTCGGCGAGATCGACATCACGAGGCCGCGTTGGAGCGAACGCCCCACCACGCTCGTGCCCGTGATCCTCGGCAACGTCAAGAACTTCGAGCCGGGCGACGGCAAGCGGCGCTTCGAGCAAGGCCGGCAGCAGGCCTGGAAGAAGGAACAGGAGCTGCTGGCGCGCTTGCGAGTCTTGCCACACGGGGAGCGGAAGGCCGAACAGGCCAAGCGGATGATCCACCGGGTCCGGACCTTCATCGGGTACCGGGAGTATCCGAAGTACGGCATCGTCAGCCGCTACTTCGTTTACAAGCGAGCGTTGCTGGAAGAAGCCGAGCGCCTCGTGCAGGCCCACGTGCTTCGTGAGCAGGAAGACATCTTCTACCTCACGCTTCAGGAGCTCCACAACGTCGTGCGCACCAATCAAGTGGATGAGCAGCTCATCCGCCAGCACAAGGACGCGTTTAGGTCCTACCAAGCGCTCACGCCGCCCCGGGTGCTCACGTCGGATGGCGAGGTCATCGCCGGGGCGTACCGACGCGACGATTTGCCGGCCGGCGCGCTGGTCGGCTTACCCGTTTCCGCTGGGGCCATCGAGGGGCGGGCCCGCGTCATCCTGGATATAGCGCAGGCCGATCTCGAAGCGGGCGACATCCTCGTCACCGCCTACACCGACCCCAGCTGGACGCCCCTGTTCGTCGCGATCAAGGGCCTGGTGACGGAGGTGGGGGGCCTAATGACCCATGGCGCGGTGATCGCACGGGAGTACGGCTTGCCGGCCGTCGTGGGGGTGGAGCATGCGACCCGGCTGATCCGGGATGGGCAGCGGATCCGCGTGCATGGAACGGACGGGTACGTCGAGATCCTGCCCTAGCCTAGCCGGGTCAGAACCCGACAGGCAGCCGGGCTGTACGCGGTCGGTCAGCCAGACGCCGTTGGCGGCCTGGTAGATGCGCGGGCGACCGACGACATTGCGAGCTTGAGGAGCGCGTCCGCGCCGAGGCCGCGCGCCGCTGGCAGGTGATCCGCCCACACACCGAGGATGCCGTGCCGCTTATCGCGGCGGGCGCGCCACGCCGGTGTGCCGCTTCGCTCCGCGCAGCGCCGGCTTGCCTGCTACCGCGAGGGCGGGTTGGTCGCGCTCGCCCGCCGCGGCCGCAGCGACCGCCGCCGGCGCCGATTGCCCAGTGAGTTGGCGATGCTGATCGAGCGCCTGGCGCTCGGCTCGCCGCGCCCGACGATCGCTGCGACTCATCGGCAGGCCAACGAGGTCGCCGCCCAGCGAGCGTGGCCGGTGCCATCGTACGGGTCTGTGTATGCGATCGTCACGGCGCTCGACCCGGGCCTTGTTGCGCTCGCGCACGAGGGAGCCAAACCTCTCCGGCAGCCGGGGAGCGAGGTGTCCCGTAAGCCCCGCCCCGGTGATTCGTCCTGGTGACGGGACGCTATACGGGGACGCGCGAAGGCGCCGGGCCACCGTGCGCGAGTTGACTTGAGAGCAGGTCTCGTGCGCCAGCCGCTACCGGCTCCTGGTCCTCGCCAGAAGGAGGGCAGCCGACGGACGTCAGCGACGGCCGACATCGGCGCTGCCGCTACTTCGCGCTACCTGCGGTCGTCGGACGGCTCAGTCAGCGGGACTGACCGCGTGGAACTCAATTAGATAGACCAGCGTGTCCTCATCGATCGGCCCGGCGTGCGCGGCGCGCTGGCGCAGCGTCTCGCGATCGGGGTCGCTCGCTCGTCGGACGTCCTCTCCAGTGACCGCCGTGAACGGGACAAGCTCGATGGCGTCGACCTCGATCTCACCGGAGCCGACCCGGTAGCGGCCGCCCTGCTTGACCTGCGGCCGCTTCCACAGTCGGACCGAGAGCGTGATGTCTCCGGCCAGAACGTCGTTGCGCAACTCGCGGCTGAACTCCACACTCGGGACGCTAGCTGGTGATGCGCCACGAGACGCCGCGCCGGTCGGTGTACCAGCCAAACGGAACGCGCAGCGGTGCTGAAACGGACGAGCACCGCCGGTCGCCCAGGTTCATGGCCGGCGGCTCGCGCCGACGAGTCAGTCGTCGCCAGCGCGATCGTCAGGCCGTCGCGGTCGGGCCGCCGGATGCGATCGTGCGTGCCGATGTGGTCCGCAGCTGCGGCTGGTGGCCAATCACCTGGATCGCTGTCGGCGTCGCGTCCGGCCTGTTTGAGCGAGGATTCGATCACAGATGCCGCTCAGCTACACGGACTATTACGAGGTACTGGGCGTTCCGCGCGACGCGAACCCCGACACGATCCGGCGCGCCTACCGCAAGCTGGCGCGCAAGTACCACCCGGACGTGAACTCCGACGGCGACGCCGAGGAGCGCTTCAAGGAGCTCGGCGAGGCGTACGAGGTTCTGTCTGACGCTGAGAAGCGTGCGCGTTACGACCGCCTCGGCGCCCGTTGGCGTGAAGCGGAGCACGAGGCGCCTGAGGAGAGCTTCGAGGACTTCTTCGCCCACCAAGGGTTCGGCGACGGCACCCGTGTGGAGTTCGGCGAGGACCTGTTCGAGGCGCTGTTCGGGGCGCGGGCCGGCCGCGCTGGCGGGCCCCTGCGCGGCCTCGACCGCGAGGCGTTGCTCGAACTGTCGCTCGAGGACGCACTGGCCGGCGGCCGGCGGCGGTTGACGCTGGACGGCCGTGAGGTTAGTGTCAACTTCCCCGCCAGTGTCCGTGACGGCCAGCTGATCCGCCTGGCGGGACGAGGGGGCGAGGGGCGCGATGGCGGTCCGCCCGGCGATCTGTTCCTGCGGGTCGTGCTGAAGCCGCATCCGCGCTTTCGCCGCCGCGGCGATGACGATCTTGCTGTTGACCTCCCGATCACTCCTTCCGAAGCGGCGCTCGGGGCGACCGTCACGGTGGAGACCCCGACCGGCACGGCCCGGGTCCGGGTCCCAGCGGGGTCGTCCAGCGGTCGGCGGCTGCGGCTCCGTGGACGGGGAGTTCCCAAACGCGGTGGCGGCAGCGGTGATCTCCACGCAATCGTCAAGATCGTCGTACCGAAGGAGCTGTCGGACCGTGAGCGCGAGCTCTACGAGCAGCTCGCCGAAAGCTCGAGCCCTGACCCGCGGGAGGCATGACCATGAACGCAGACACGCATACCGGGCCGGCTGATCGCGACCTCGCCGCGGAGGAGAGGGTCGAGCTGACCGTCGTCGCCAGGCAGGCGGGGGTCAAGATCGTGCACGTGCGGCGCTACCTGGAGTTCGGGCTGTTCGAGCCACACCCGGCCGCGGCGGCCGAAACCCCACGCTTCGAGCCGAGCAGTGCCGCGCGGGTGGCGCGAGCGGAGCGGCTACGCCAGGACCTCGGGCTCAACTACGCGGGCGCCGTGCTCGTTTGCGAACTCCTCGACCGGATCAGCGAGCTCAAGGCTCGCCTCTAGCTCAGAGCCGGGTTGCGGCAACTGCGGGGCACCGTCCTCGGGGCGTGAGCCCGACGACGTCCTGCCCGACCTTCGTACGACGATCCCTTTCGAGATTCGGCACGGTCGTTCTCGGCGAGTCCCTTGGCGACACGGCGATCACGCCGGTCTGATGCGCCTAGGCCCGTCCCGGACGAGCGGGATTGCCCACGCCGGTACGCATCGGCGAAAGCGCTCGCGTGGCTCCTTTTGTCCTGGACCGGTCGCGAACCACGGCAGCACAGGTGGCGCGGTCGTGACCGCTTCGCTGACGCATGGGTAGACCGGCGCGGTCGTCAACCCAGCGGCGCTTCTGACGCGTGCTTGCAGCCGTGTGCGCGGTGACAGCGTTCCGCCAGCCCTGGATGCCGCGCTGAGCAGGCGCGACCCGCAGCGACGAGATGCCTGCCGCGCGAGGAAAGGGAGGTCTCGATCCTGGTGGCTTGCGCGGGCCCGAGGCGCCGCGAGGGGAGGCGCTTCGACGAGTTCGCCGTCGCTGCTGCCAAGGTCGAGCGGACGGGGTCTCGGGCGCTGCGCGAGAACGCTCTCGCTGCCGCTTCGCCTGAGTGAGCGGACGGCTCTGCGCGCATCGCCATCGAGTTGCGCTCCTCGTCCGGAGCGGCGAGCGCGCTGATTGCGTCGAGTGTGGCTGCGGTATGGACGTTAGGCAGGAGCGCGCTGCGTCTCTGCCGATCGTCGTAGTTGTCTTCCTCGGAGGGAGCGTCTCGATCTCAGTGCTGGATCGCCGTGGGAGCAGAGGCCCGCCGATCTCGAGGTGGGGACCGTCATGGCGTGGCCGTGTGGTGACTTGTACCGACTGAGGCGGCGATCCAGACGACTCTCCGTCAATGGACCCGGGCGAGTGATCGAAGTGCGGGCTGTACCGGACGATGCGTGGGGTTTACGACGGATGGAGAGATCCCGCAGGAGCGGTAGCACTAGAGAATTCCGGCAATCCATGGAATGGGGTTCTGATGCTCCGCCTTGTCCCTGTCAGCTTCGTTGTCGCGATGTTGTTCATCGCGCCAGCTGCAACATCGGCGTCCGCGCAGCGGACCATCCCGGTCAAGACCACGATCACGATCCAGGCGCCTTTCTGGGCGCACTCAGGTCGCGGCGTCACGTTCGTCGGCAAGGTTTCGGGCGGTCCAGGCTGCACTATCGGCCGCAGGGTCGGGCTCTACCAGGACGCCGACGACGGGTTCGGCGGCGGGCAGATCGCCCCGTTCGTGCGAACGGGTTCGTGGAAGGGTCACAGCCAGGGCTACTGGGCGATCACCGTCGACGCGCCCGGACGGCAGTTCACTCCTCGACGCGGAGCCGCGCCGATGCTGCTGCTGGCGCAGGCGAAGCGGGAGCGAGCAGGGGCATCTCGGCGCGTCCGTTTGCCGGCTCCAAACGCGACGATGACCACGCTGCCATCGCCGACGCTGGGTTCCACGGCCGGTCTGTCGATGTGGCAGGTTGAGATGGCTGCCGGCGCCGCGGGCACCCCGACACGTGTTCGACTCCGAGCAGCTTTGGACCGTTCTGCAGGGTGAGCTCTCGGTCGTGGTGGCTGGTCTGAGCAGCACGGTCCAAGCTGGTGACACGCTGGTGCTGCCGGCTCGCGTGGAGCGGCAAATCTTCGCAACAACGGCAGTGCGCGTCCCCGGTCTGCGGTCCAGTGGCGCGGTGGTGCGGGTGCTCGGGGAGGACGCGCCGCGCGGCACGCCGCCCGGGATCGCCTAGCCGCGCGGACGTCGAGCACGCGGGAACGGCGCCGGCTGGGCCGACGCGTGCCGAAGCAGCCGTCGCGGGCTGACGGGCCCGCCGCCCCGCCTCTCCGGTTTTCGGCTGCGTTTGGTGCGATCGGGCGATGTTCAGCCGAGAAGCGGAGAGAGTCATGCGGTCTAGGCGACGGCCGAGAGCTCCGCGAATTCGTCGTCGGTCGATTCGATGCCGGAGCCAAGCGTGTTGTCCTCGAGGTGCTCGACCGATGAGGTGCCAGGGATCGGCAGTATCGCTAGCCGGAAGTTTTTGACTTCCCGCTAGCGAGCGTTTGAGCAGCCAGGCGAGCGCCAGCTGCGCCGGCGTCGCGTTGTCGTTGTTGGCCAGCTCGGCCAAGAGGCTGCCCTCACCGGCCAGCGAACCGGTGGCCAGCTGCCGGTATGGGATGAACGCGATGTCGTGGTCGCTGCGGCCGGGACAATCGTCTACCACGCAATCGCCCTGTGGATCCCGGCGATGTGGGGCACGGTCGCATTCCTCGTCCTACAACGCACCAGGCACCAGCCGCTGACGCTGCGGCCGACGCTAGCCGAGCGTCGACGACTCCGCGCTGTCCCGCGGAGACAGCCCGATCGGGAGGAATTAGTCGTCCTCGCTAATCGGAACGCCGAGCAGGTGGATCGAACCAGCTCACTCGATCGGCCCTGTTCCCCTGGGCCGGCCCTCGGCGAAAGGCAGTGCTGGCTGCCGCGGCGGCGGCGGTTCTCGGCGGGCTCGCGTCCACGGGAAAGGCGCCGACGAGGCCTGCCACGAGGCTGCCGGCGCCGACTCCGAGGAAGTCGCGGCCGACGTCCACCTCGTAGCCTCCCTGGTCGGCGAACGCGCGGGTAGTCGCCGCCGACTGGGTCACCACCACCAGAGCCACGACGCCGGCAATTGGCGCGACGGTGCCGAGCGTTGACCAGGAGAGACCCTCCAGCCCGAACCGCGGCGGACCGTGAGCCACCGTGCCGAGCACCGCCACGCCATCGCCATGCAGGCCGAGGATGGCGACGAGGATCGTGGACGCGACGAGCCCCACAGCGCGCCGGGGAGCCGCCGGTCGACGCGTTCGGCGAGGACGATGATCGCGAACACGGCAGCCCCGATCCCCAGCGCCCAGCCGTTTGTCCGATCGAGGTGGCTCGCGGTGACCGCGATCCGGTGCACGGTGCCGCCGCTGGCTGCCGCGAGCCCGAACAGATCAGGGATCTGATGGACGACGATGACGACAGCAACACCGGCCAGAAAACCGGTGATGATCGGCGCCGAGAGGAACTCGGCGATCCACCCGAGACGTAGGAGCCATACCACCGCGACTAACTAACACGCCCACCGCCACAGCCAGGATCCCCACGAGGTCCACGTACCGGGGGGAACCGATCGGCGCCAGGTGGGTAATCCCCACGGCAAACAGCGGGGCGATCGTGGAATCGGCGCCCACCGACATCTGCGGGTTGGACCCGAGCAACGCGAACAGCGCAGTGCCCGCGACGAACGCGTAAAAACCAGTGATCGGGGGCATGCCCGCGAGCCGGGCCGTCGCCAGCTGCTCGGGCACAGCGATGACCAGCAGCGTGAAAGCAGCAAGCACGTCGGGCTGGCACCCACGACCGCCGATACCCGCGCAAGGAAGAGAAGGCCACAAACGGCGGGCCCACGCGACCGGCTCGATACCTCACGATCCTGAACACGGCACCTCGGCATCGCTCATCAACGCCACCCTCCGACCTTGTGGCTCTCTCGCCCGTCCGCTCGGACCGACGCGCCGCCTCGAAGCAGACACCATCGAGTCGGTTTCGGCAGCACCTAGCAGACCGCCGACAGGATCAGATCCCGGTGTTGAATCTCGGTGCCCGGCGCGGGCGACGGTTCGCGTTAGGGTCGAAGGCAGAGTCGAGGTCTGACCCATCTCAGATCTGACCCGAGAAGTCGGTGTCTTCTCTCTGAAGTGTCGACCTCGGCTCATGCCTTCGAGGATCGGCCTGACTTGATAGGAGCGTTCGCCCCTCTCTCCGAGACGGGGCGCCCACCGGGATGTTGTCGGCCGGTCCGCCAACAACAAACTACGCCGGGAGGTCAAGTGATGAGAGCCAAGCAGCGCGGTCCGGGACCGTCGAGCACGCTGATCACGCCCGATCGTGCGGGCAACGTGGTCGGGGTCGATCCACACAAGCGCACCCTGACCGCGACGGTCGTTGATTCCCGCGGCGGGATCCTCGCCGGCGAGCACTTCCGCGTGTCCGGGGACGGGCATCGGGCGCTTGAGGCGTGGGCGCAGCAGTTCGGGGCGATCGCGCGGTGGGGGATCGAGGGCGCGTCTGGCTGGGGGCGTCACACGGCGGTGTTCCTGACCGGCCGTGGCTATGACGTGCGGGACGTGTGCGCGAACCGTACGCCGCGGTCTGACCGCGCGCGCCAACGCGGCAAGTCCGACACGCTTGATTCTGAGCGGATCGCCCGCGAGACGCTCGCGCATCCGCTGCTGCCCAAGGCGTTCAAGCCCGCCGGCCAGGACAGTCGCCCGGACGAATCCGATCAGCTGCTCGCGCTGTGGCATAACCGGCGCGGTTCGATCCTGACCAGCCGCCAGCACCTCGTCAACGAGGCCGAGCACCTGCTCCGCGAGCTGCCGTTGGAGCTGCGCGAGCAGCTGTCCGACAGCAAGGCCGTCCGCCCCAGGCTGGCCGCGCTGGCGCGCCGCAACCGCCGCCGGCGCTACGACGCACCGACCAGCCTGCGCCTGCGGATGCTCGACGACTACCGCGTCCAGATCACCGCGCTTGACCGCGAGGAGAAAGAGGTCGTCACGCACCTGCGGGCGCTCGTGCAAGCCAGCGGCTGCACGCTCGCAGAGCTCTGCGGCCTGGATACCCGGTCGGTCGCCGAGCTGCTGGTCGAGGTCGGCGACCCCCGCCACTTCACCGAGGGCGGGTTCGCGCGCTTTACCGCCTCAGCGCCGCTGCCCGCGTCGACCGCCGAAGGACCCGGCGAGCCCGTCCGCCACCGCTACAACCCCGGCGGCAACCGGCGGATCAACGCGATCCTGCACCGGATGGCCGTCACCCAACTGCGCTTCGAAACGCGCGCCCAAGCGATCTTCGCCAACGCGCGCGCTCACGGCCACACCAAGAAGGAAGCCCGCCGCGTCCTCAAGCGCCACCTCTCCGATGTCATCTACCGCCGCATGACCCGTGACCTGGCCTCACACCCCGCCCAGCCCCTCCTCGCTGCATAACCGCGCGCGGCCCCGCGCAGTCAAGGAATGGCCCGACAGGGCCGAGCGCAGCGAGCCGCACAGCGGCATCCTTGACGGCGATCAGCGGCCACGCGCCACCAATCCCACAAGGAGGGGCTTGACATAGATGGCATGTGCAATGCCAATCCCACCCACCGTTCCGTCCGGCTCGTTGTGTAGGGACCCCCTCGGCTCAAGCGCGGCGCTGGGCCGTGCAGGCTTGCAAACCATGGAGCTTGAGGAGGCCCCTGATGGCAATCCTAATGGGACTCGATCAGCATCGAGCGCAGATCACCACCGACTGGGTGGATACCGCGACCGGCGAGGTCTCAAGGGCGCGCGTCGCGCCGGCGGACCGCGTGGGCGTGCGCCGGTTCTTTGCCCGGTTTCGCGGCCAGCAGCTGGAGGTCGCGTTGGAGGCGACGACGGGCTGGCGGTTCGTGGTCGAGGAGCTTTACCGGATCGGAGCGATCGTGCATCTCGCCGAGCCGGCGGACACCGCTGCGTTGCGCGGCAGCAAGAAGCGCGCCAAGAACGACCGTGCCGACGCCCGGCATCTGCGCGAGCTGTTGATGGCCGGCAGGGTGCCCGAGTCGTGGATTGCGCCGGCGCACATCCTCGACCTGCGCGCGCGGGTGCGTCTGCGCCACACGCTCTCAGCGCAGCGCGGCGAGTGGCAGCAGCGGATCCAGTCGGTGCTCTATCACCACGGCTGCCCGAAGCGCGGGGACCTGATCAACCGAGCAGGGCTGACGTGGCTGGCGACCCTGCCGCTGGCGGCGTCCGCGCGCGAGCAGATCACGGTCGCGCTGGCGATGATCGACGCGCTCGAGCGCCAGCTCGCGCCGCTAGACAAGCAGCTGCGCACCTACGCCCGCCGCCAGCCGGGCTGCAAGGCGCTGCAAGCCCACTACGGAATCGGGCCGCTGACGTCGGTCACGATCCTGGCCGAGCTCGGCGACCCGAGCCGCTTCTGCTCCTCCACACAAGCCGTCCGGTTCTCCGGGCTGGACATCACCGTGCACGCCTCCGACCAGCGCCGCGCGCCCGGCCACCTCTCCCGCCAGGGACCGCCAGCGTTGCGCTGGGCGCTGTTCGAAGCCGCCCAATGCGCCCGCCGGCCAAACTCACCCGACCACGCCTACTACCAGCAGGCGGCGGAGCGGCTCGGCGGCAACCGCGCCTGCCTGTCGATCGCGCGCAAACTGCTCAAGCGCAGCTACCACACGCTGCGCCAGCTCGGCGAGGAGGCCCTGCAACCCGCATGACCTCGCCGGTGCGCGCCAAGCCCTCATTCACACAGATGCGCCGCGGCCAGCTCCCGCCAAGCTCCCGCCGCCACCCCCACGTGGACGGCCATCATAGACCGAGCGGCCGCAACGCTTCCCCCAGCGGGATCACCCCATCAACCATCATGTCGCCGACCCGGAAGCACCCCGGATCGTGGACCGAGATAAGGCTGGGCGCCCGCGCGCACCACAACCCTCGCCCCGACCTCGCCCGCGCACCACCCAACCATCCAGCAGCTCAACCATCGAACCCAGAATCGCACTTGACAAGCGACGCCTGCACAGATAAGGAGCCTTCAGAGAGCAGCGCTATGCCATCCATGCCCGCAGCTTGACCGATCTGTGGTACGCAGGTTATTGGGCTAACGCGATCAGATCTGGCAGAGCCCGCTCGATCGGTCTCAGCCAAGCGTCCCTCGCGCTGGCGTGCTGCATCCGTACGGTCGTGATGGTGCGTTGCTTGCAGCGACTCGGGGATCGGACGGCCCCGAGAACGTGCCAGCGCTAGGCCGTGGTTGGAGGTGAAGCTGTGCTTGGCGGCCGTGCCATGCTCTCAGCTGGAGCCGGGCAGCACCCCGCACCTTTACGCAGGAGCAGAGCGTTCATGACCCAGACCGCAGTGGCACCAAAGACGGTCGCGCAGCTGCCCGTTTTCGCAGGCGCGCAGCACGGCGGTGAACTGGCCGTTTGCGCCAAACGCGTGTTGACGGACACCGAAGATGGTGATGACGGCGCCACGCTGGATGGTGAGTATCCAGCCAGGGGAGCGTGTGTGCGTCCTGGCGGACACACGTCCGGAGTGGTCGATTGCGGCCTACGCGCTCTGGAGCGCCGGCGCTGTCGTGGTCCCGATCTATCCGTCGAACTCGCCCGAGGAGTGCGCGTGGGTGGCCGCGAACTCCGGGGCGGTCGCGGTCATTGTTGAGGACGCCGTGCAGCTCGCGAAGCTCGACGCGGTCCGCGGAGCGCTCCCGGCGCTGCGCTCGATCTTCGTCTTCGATGTTCAGGCGGCTACGGAGGGGGTGCTCGCAGTGGAACACGTCGCGGCGTCGGGCGGTGACCGGGAGGAGCTCTCGCGCCGCCGCGAGGCGGTGGCTCCGGACGACCCCGCATTGGTGATCTTCACTTCCGGGACGACGGGCCCGCCGAAGGGGTGCCTGCTGTCGCACCGCAACGCAATGTCGCTGTGCTCGATCGTCCTCGAGGTCGAGACCCTCCTGCCGGGCGAGGTCGCTTACCTTTACCTTCCGCTCGCGCATGTGTTCGCGCAGATCGTGCAGCTCGCCGCTTTCCAAGTCGGCGCAGCGATCGCTTACTACGGCGGTGACACGAAGCAGATCATCGCGGAGTTGATGGAGGTGCATCCTGACTACCTCCCGTCGGTCCCGCGCGTCTTCGAGAAGCTCTACGCGTTGGCGATCGCAGGTCCCCCCCGATCAGCAGGACGACGTCCGGCGCGCGGTGCAGCTTGGCGTGCGGGTCCGCGGGCTGCAGGCTCGCGGCGAGCGCATGCCCGATCAGCTGCGCGAGCCGTTCGACCGTGCCGACGAACGCCTCTTCTCCAAGGTTCGAGCTCTTTTCGGCGGTAGATTGCGTGAGGCTCTCTCGGGTGCGGCGCCGATCGCGCCGGAGATCCTCGAGCTCTTCTACGCGGCCGGCGTCCCGGTGATGGAGGGCTACGGGATGACCGAGACGATGGCCGTCGGCACCGTGAACCGGCAGGACCCGTTCCGCTTCGGGACGGTCGGACGCGCTCTGCCCGGCGTTGAGGTGCGGATCGCCGCGGACGGCGAGGTCCGGATGCGCGGGCCTCACGTCTTCACGTGCTATTGGGAGAACGAGGCCGCCACGCGGGAGGTCCTCGACGAGGACGGGTGGCTGCATACCGGGGATCTGAGGTCGCTCGACGAGAACGGCTTCTTGAGCATCACAGGGCGCAAGAAGGACATCATCATCACCGCCGGAGGCAAATGCGCTGGGCGCGCGGCTCGCAGCGCGCGTCGGCGACCGTCGCGGTTGCGGAGGCGGTGCTCAGCGCCGCCCGGCGGCTGGGGTTGGCGCGGCTGCTCGATCGCGAGCCCTCGCGCGAGCGGGATCTGTGCCTGGCGATGATCGCAGGCAGGGTGCTGGGGGGCGGTTCCAAGCTGGCCTGCACGCGTCAGCTTCACTGGTGCACGCTGGGTGAGGAGCTGGGTGTGGAGGGCGCGGTTCACGATGACCTCTACGCGGCGATGGATTGGCTGCTTGAGCGTCAGTCAGCAATTGAGCAGCGGCTCGCGCGCCGGCACCTCAAACAGGGTGAGCTGGCGTTGTATGACGTCTCCTGCTTCTACTTTGAGGGGCGCACCTGCCCGCTGGCGCGCTTTGGCTATGACCACGGCAATGGCAAGCGCGGACGGATGCCGGTCGAGTACGGGCTTTTGTGTGACAGTGACGGGCGGCCGGTGGCGATCGATGCGTTCGAAGGGTCACTGAAGGATGCCAAGACACTGCCCTCGCAGGTCGAGAAGATCGAGCAGCGGTTCGGGCTTGAGACGGGTGATCGTGGTGACGGATCGCGGGATTGGCACCAAGGAGAACGTGACGCTGCTCTCGCAGACGGCGCAGTTTGCCTTCATCACCGCGCTAAAGGCGCCACAGGTCAGAGCGCTGGTCAAGGAGGGCTGCCTGCAGCTGTCGGTGTTCGACGAGCTCAACCTGGCCGAGATCGCCTGCGAGAAGCTGTATCCCGGCCAGCGGCTGGTCGTGTGCCGCAACCCGCTGGTGGCCGCGGAGCGCGCCCGCAAACGCTCCGAGCTGCTGGCGGGCACCGAGAAGGATCTGGGTGAGATCAAGCGCCGGGTGCAGGCCGGCACACTCCAAGGCCAGGCCGCGATCGGCCTGGCGGTCGGTGCAGTGTGGAACCGTTACAAGGTCAAAAAACACTTCCAGGTGACCATCACCGATGACACCCTTACGTATGAGCGCAAGGAGGAGCAGATCGCCCAGGAGGCGGAGCTTGACGGGCTCTACGTGATCCGCGCCGGGCGGATCGACCCCGAGGAGCTCCCCGCGGCCGGGATCGTGCGCGCCGACAAACAACTCAAAGAAGCCGAGAAAGGGTTTCGCTCATTCAAGGGCCCGGTGGAGGTCCGTCCGATCCACCACCGCCTCAGCGACCGCGTCCGCTGTCACCTGTTGACCTGCATGCTCGCCGAGTACGTGCGTTGGCACCTGCGCCAGGCGTGGGCCGAGTTGCTCTTCCAGGACGACAACCCTCGCTCCAACACAGACCCGGTCGCTAAGGCCACCCGCTCGCGCGAGGCGACCCGCAAGGCCGGCCGCCGCCGCACCCCCGAGCAGGAGCCCTGCCACACGATCCAGAGCCTCGTCGACGAGCTTGAGAACCGCACTCGCAACACGATCCATGTCACCGGCACCGACGCGACCTTCCCGCAGCTGAGCACGCCGACCGAGCTGCAAGCGCCGGCGCTCACACTGATCAACGAGGGCGTCCCCCAGATCACGTAGCCACGAGCCGGACAGGCCTCAGCCCCAGAAAAGCCCGAAAACCGGGGCAAAAGACGACGGTCGATAGCCGCAACTTCGGCTTAGGAATCGTGCCATCTGGGACCGCCCAGATCGCGAAAGCGGTCGTCCGCGAGCTGCACCGCGCAACTCGGGGAAGTCGACGGCACGCGTGAAATGCTCTCGCCGGAAGCAGAGCGAGGCCCTCGCGACGTTTGGCGCGCTTCCCAACATGAGCCACCACGTGCTGCTGGATTACGCCTGATGCAGAAGCCCGACCGGTGTCGGCGAGGCTGCTGCTCTTGTGCTTGCTACTCAGGAGTTCGTGGCTAACTAACGGTGGAGGGCGGCCGTCAGATCGGCGCCGCCGGAGTGCTGCATCGCCGGGGCGGACGGCAGCCGTGGCCGTGTCGGTCGGCATGGCTGTTGGCGTTTCCAACCAGTCGTCTCGTCGCAGACGCCGAGCGCTAGCGCTCGGGTTGAAAGCGGCAGTGATGGCCGTCGCTGCTGCCTGTAGCCCATTTTAACACTCTGCTGAATTGTGAGTGGCTGCTCAGGACGAAACGGGAGACCTCGGCGACCCCTGTGACGGCCTTGTGGATCCTCGAGGCGATGCGGAAGCTGGCGTCGTCGAAGACCTCGTTTCGTTCCGCCACGGTAATCACGACAGTCCAAACCGCTGACCTGCTCGGCGCGGAAACCAGGACGGCGGACGGGACTGGAATCTAGACGTCAAACTGGAAACTCATATGGAGGAACGTTTGTCAAGTGGGCAGCGTTGATTGTTCCGCCGTCGTTGCCGCCGGTGGTTGGTGGAAGGGTTGCTCGGGTGGGGAGGCGCCGGGCGAAGTTCTCGACGTCGGTCAGTCTCATATGCGGGGGTTGGCTACCCCAGGTCCCTGGTTTCGTCGCTGGCGGACGCGTGTCTAGGAGCGGGCGTGGCCTGGTGAGGGCTGCCCATAGTTTCATCGCGCGTGCCAGCGGACTTCGGGGCCCGGCGCCTCCCCACCTGAGCGGGAGCGGGCTGTCAGATCGGGCTATGGGGCAATGGCGGCGGCCCAGAGGAAGCAGGAGAGCTCGCGCGCGCACGCGACGACGATCACGTTGCCGGGCTTCTTGCGCTCGCGCATCCGCTTGTGGATCCGGTAGAGGCGTGCCTGGGCGCGCGCGGCGATCTGCAGGACGTGGTCGGGCAGCCCCTCCTGGCGCTCGTACAGCGCCCGGCCGAGCCCGGGTGGGCGGGCATACTGCCAGGCGGCCTCGACGAGGATCCGTCGGGCGTAGCGCGAGCCGGTCTTGGTGATCGACCCGTGCCGATCGGTCTCGCCGGATTGCTCGCGGGAGGGCACCAGCCCCAGCCACGACCCGAGCTGCGCGGCGCGCGGGAAGCGGGTGAAGTCTGAGACCTCGAGCACAATGATCAGCGCCGAGAGCGTGTCGATCCCACGGAACGCGCGCAGCCGGCGGACCAGCGGCGAGAACTCCGGGTCGGTCGCGACCCACGAGAGCCGCTCGTCCAGAGCGTCCTTGCGGGCACTCAGCCCGTCGCACGCGGCGAGGTTGTCGATGAACGCCAGCTCGGTGTTCTGTTGCTCGAAGCGCTGCGCGTGAAGCCACTGGCGGTGCACCTTGGTCCACGTGCTGCGATCCCACACCCGGCCGTGACGTAGCAGCAGCTTGGACAGCCGGTGCCGGCAACGCATCAGATCGACCCGGACCTGCTCGCGCGCGCGGGCCAGGTCCCTCGCCGCCTCGAACGTCGCCGACGGGACCGCGACCGCTGTCAACGCGCCGGCCATCAACTGCCGCAACAACAGGTCGGTGTCGCGGCGATCGGACTTGTGGCGATCCCCGGACGGACGCGGCGTCTTTGACGGTGCGATCACCTGACAATCGACACCGGCAGCGACCGCCGCCCGGTACAGGCCAAACCCGGTCGGGCCCGCCTCGTAGCAGGCGCGCACCGGCCCACGCAACCCAGCCAGCCACCCAACGACCGGCTCGATCGCCCCGGTATCGAATCGTTGGCGCGACAGCTCGCCGGTCATGACGTCCAGCGACGCCGCGTAGGTCGAGCGCGCGTGGACATCCATCGCGGCCCATGTCATCGTTCCAGTCACGGCCGGACCTCCTTCGTATGGGGTCAGCCGGAGCCCATCTCCGGCCAGTCAAACCCCCGCATAATGCGACCGAGGTCCGGCCTTCAACGTCCCGGCGAATCATCCTCCATAGGGTCTAGCCTGAGCGGCACCAGGGGGGGTCGTGCTCGACGCGGGCTTTCAGCCCCGTACGGGTCGTGGTGGAGCCGATCAGCTCGACCATCACCTCGTAACTGGTCAACGGGCCGGCCCCTCCAGTTCATAGAAATCGCCGAGAACAGCCGGTGCTCGATCTTGTTCCACTTCGAAGTGCCAGGCGGGAAGTGGCAGACGGTGATCGAAGCCCGGTCTCGGCTGCCAGACGACCGATCTCGACCTTCGACAGCCGCAAGCGATAGCCGTTGCTCTGTGCCGACGCCGGCGGCGGCGGTCCACATCAACTACCTGATCGGGTTCCGCAATCGGGCCGTCGTCCTGATCAACTGGGCGTGGAACTACCTGTGCTAGGCACGCCCGATCCGGATGATCACCGACATCGAGCGCGGCCCGCTCGCCGACAAGCTGACTGCGAGCGGCACCGCTCCGACGCCCGGCCCGCAACCCGCGGATGCTGGCGATACGACGAGCATCGCCAGCGGCTCGTAAGAGTCAGCCGGTGTTGCGTAGGCCGCCCGCGATGCCGTTGATCGTCAGCAACATTGCCCGCACCAGGTCCTCTGAGGCGTTGTCGTGGCGCAGCCGCCGCAGCAGCTCGACCTGGATGAACGAGAGTGGGTCGACGTACGGGTTGCGGCGCTCGATCGAGCGCTGCAGCACCGGAGTGCGGTCGAGCAGGCGCGTCTGACCGGTGACCGCCAGCAGCTGCTCGACCGCCCGCTCGTACTCGGAGCGGATCCGGGACCAGATCGCGTCACGCAGCGTCGCGTCTTCGACCAGCTCCGCGTAGCGTTCGCCGATCGTCATGTCGGCCTTCGCCAGGGCCATCTCGGCGTTGCTGAGCAGCGCCGCGAAGAACGGCCAGTCGCGGTCCATCTCCTGCAGCACCTCGATCCCGGCCAGCTCGCGCGCCTGCACAAGCGCGCTCCCCAGCCCGTACCACGCCGGCAGGATGATCCGCGCCTGCGTCCACGAGAACACCCAGGGGATCGCGCGCAGCCCCTCGATCCGCTGCGAGCCGCCCCGCCGCGCGGGACGCGAGCCAAGCCGCAGCCGCGCGATCTCCTCGATCGGGGTCGCCTGCTCGAAAAAGCGCTCGAAGCCGGGCTGGCGGTAGACAAGATCGCGGTAGACCTCGCGCGCGTGGGACGCCATTTGCTCGAGCAACTCCTCGAACACGACGAGCCGCTCGGGAGCGGGCTGCGCCAACGGGCGCGAGACCAGCGCGGCACCGGTGACAAGCTCCAGTTCGCGGTGGGCGATCTGCGCGGTCGAGTACTTGGCGGCCACGACCTCGCCCTGCTCGGTCAGCTTGATGCGCCCCTCGACCGTGCCCGGCGGCTGGGCGGGAATCGCGACGTTCGTCGGCCCGCCGCCACGGCCGAGCGCCCCGCCGCGGCCGTGAAAGAAGACGAAGCGCACGCCGCGCGTCTGCAGCAGCGCGGCGAGTGCGCGCTGCGCCTGGTGGACGCCCCACATGGAGGCGAGGTACCCGACGTCCTTGTTGGAGTCCGAGTAGCCGAACATCACCTCCTGCCGGTCGCCCCAGGAGCGAAGCGCGGCACGGTACGCCGGCTGTTCCAGCAGCGCGCCCATCGTTCTGCTGGCGTCACGCAGCGACTCGCCGTACTCGAACAGCGGCGCGATCGGCAGTGCCGCTCGCGTGCCGCCGACCGCCGCCAGGCCGGTCTCCTTCATCAGCAGCAGCACCTCGAGGACGTCGGACGGCGCGGCCGCCCCGGAGACGACGTAGGCCCCCAATGCGTCGCCGTACCCGCTTGACAGCGCATCGCGAAGCATCGCGAACGTGTCGAGCACCTCGCGAGCGACCGGCGGCAGCGCGATCGTGTCGGCGGGGACCAGGCGCGCCTCGGCGGCAAGCGCGGGGGCGAGCAGCGAGCAGCGCGCGTCATCGTCGAGCTCGCCGTAATGGGGCTCGAAGCCGGCGTGTGCGAACAGCCCTGCGATCGCCTGCCTGTGGCGCGAGGCGTGCTCGCGGATGTCCAGACGTGCAAGGTGAAACCCGAACACCTCGACCTCGCGGATCACGTCGTGCAGGTCGCCCGCGGCGATCCACTCCGCGCGCTGTGCGTTCAGCGCGCGCTCAGCCAGACGCAGGTCGGCGAGCAGCTCGCCGGCATCGGCGTAGCCCTCCGGCTCCCGCCGGCTGCTCGCGCGCAAGCGCTCGCGCGCGAGCGTGAAGAACAGCCGGTATGGCTCGTGGGCGTTGCGTCGTCTCAGCTGACGCGCAAGCTCAGGGAAGCGCTCGGCGCCGGCCTGCAGCGCCGCCTCGAGCGGCGGCGCCGCCCCTGCTACGCGGCTGGACACCGACACCCGTTCGGCCAGCCGCTGCACGCGCTGCTCGAGGAATGCCAGCGCCATCCCTCGCATCAGGTCAAGCGTTTGCCGCGTCACCCCCGGCGTCACGTTGGGGTTGCCGTCGCGGTCACCGCCAATCCACGAGCCAAACGAAAGAAACGGCGGCACCACAATCCCGGCACCGGGGAACGCAGCCCCGACGCCGTCTTCGAGATCTTGGTACAGCCGCGGGACGACGGCGAGCAGCGTCGACTGGAAATAGACCAGCTCGGCCCGCACCTCGTCGAGGACAGTCGGCGAGGCGGCGCGGATCTCATCGGAGCTCCACAGTTCCTGGATCGTGGCCGCGAGCTGGGTGCGTCTTCGGGCGAGTCCCTCGGGTCCGAGCCGGCGCTCGTCGAGCTCTCGGACGGTGGCGAACACCCGCGCCAGCTTGGCCACGGTCGTGCGGCGTCGTGCCTCGGTCGGATGCGCGGTCAGCACGAGACGGACCTCCGCCTGCGCGAGCAGCTCCTGCAGACCTGCTGCGCCGGCGCCGCGATCGGCGATGATCCCGATCGCCTCGCGCAGCGACCCGCGACGCGGCGCCGGGAACGCCTCATGCTCGTGAGCGCGGATGCGGCGAACGCGCTCGTTGTCCTCGGCGAGATTGACGAGGCGAAAATAGGTCGTGAAGGCGCGCACCAAGACGGTCGCCTCCTCGAGCGACAAGCCCTCCACCAGCGCGCCCAGCTGCTCGCGGGCCGTCTCCTCACCCGATCGCAGGGCCTTGCCCAGGGCGCGGACGCGCTCCTCGAGCGCGAACGCCTCGGCTCGTTCCTGCGCACGGATCACCTCGCCGAGCAGGCCGCCCAGCAGTTCGATGTCGTCGTGCAGCGTGCGCGCAGGTGTCATCGGCCGGCTTTCACCTGGGTGCGGCGATGCAACCGGACCCAGACGCTGCGCGTTGCACCCGTGCGACACCAAGGCATTGGGTTGTGCGTAGAGGCGGTCCAGGATCTCGTGGTAGCAAGCGTAGACAACCGGCCGCTTGACCTTCATTGTCAGCGTGAGCTCCCCGCGGGTTGGAGAGAGCGTGATCGAGGATCGCGAAGCGCTTGATCTGCTCGATCCGCGCGAAATGCGCATTGACAGCGTCGACGGCTGCCTGGATCTCGGCGCGGACTCGGTCGTCGCGCGCCATCGTCGCCGGGTCGGCGGGATGCCGATCCCCGCGGCCAGTCGCGCGGCCGCGTCGCTGTCGAGCATTTACTAGCGCGACCAGGTAGGGCCGGCGGTCGCCGTAAACGACCCCGTCGGAGACCAACGGCGTCTGCCTCAATTTCTGTTCGATCTCCAGAGCGATTGCGCGCGGGCTGGGCAGGTCTCCCGCGACGATCTGTCGCGAGATAGCGCGTCATCGCGGGCGAGACAGGTATCGCGCTGCTGAGGCTGACCGCGAGCGGGGGATAACGCCAGACGCCCGGAGGAGGTGCAAGTCGCCCTGCACCCGGCGTTGTGCAAGCTCGTCGCGTGCAAGCTCAGCGAGGACTAGTCGCCCGAGCAGATCGCTGGCTGGCTGAAGCTCGGCAGTCCGGAGGATCACACTTGCAGGGTGTCGCACGGACGATCTACCAGACCCTGTTCATCCAGACGCGCGGGGCGCTGAAGCGCGAGCTGTTGTTGCATCTGCGAAGGGCCGGTTCCGTCCGCCGGCCGCAGCTCGCGAAGGGCCAGCATGCCGGCCAGGGGCAGATCCGTGATGCCGTCTCGATTCGAGAGCGCCCACCGCAGGCCGAGGACCGTGCGGTTCCCGGTCACTGGGAGGGGGACCTGCTTGCGGGGGCGGCGCCTCGAGGGCCTCGCGGGTCTCGCGGGAGAGGTTCCAGTAGGAACGGCGCGGCGGGCGCTCATGCTCCTGCTCGTGGCGACGAGCAGGGAAGTCATCGGTGTGCACCGCAGGGTCGCGTCCCTTTGCCGCTGTAAATTCGCTCGCGGTTCAGGTTCCCGTGGGGGGTGAGTCTAGGCGGCGGTGACCTCCTCGTCGATGGTGTCTGGGTCGGCTTGCTGGTACTTGATTCGGTAGAGGTGTTGGCGGTCGACGTCGGTGAAGGTCGCGCCGTTGCTGGCGTGGCTGAAGAACAGGTCGAGTACCGCCCAGACGAGTGACAGGCAGGGGTCTCGCCGGGGAACCGGGCGAAAGGGGCGATCACCTCCTCGATCTCGGCCGGAGGCGCGCGATGGCGTCGTCGAGGAAGTCCGGGTGCGCGAGGATCTGGGAGACGATCAGCGCGTGCTCTGTCTGTATCGAACTGGCCTTCGAGCGCTTCGCGCAGCGCGGGGATCTTGGTGCGCAGCTTGCCGCGGGCGAGGTCGGCGAGCACGATCGGATCAGTCGTGCCGGCCACGAGCGCGTCGAGCATGTCCCGGCCGGACTTGCCGAGAATGTCGGTGGTGACGCAGCCGAGCTTGATGCCGGTGTCCTCCAGGATCTTGTGCAGGCGCGAGCTCTCGCGCTGGCGGTCGCGCACCAGCGTCTTGCGTCGCCGCGTCAGCTCACGCAGCTCCCGTACCGGCTTGGGCGGCACGAAGCTGGGCTTCAACAGGCCGGCCTCCATCAGCTGACAGATCCAGGCCGCATCAGAGCAGTCGGTCTTGCGGCCGGGGACCTGCTTGACGTGGCGAGCATTGACCACCTAAACGCAATGAAGAACTCGGCGGCTGCTGGCCGTGCGGGGTGGGGATCGAGTGGCGGATGGTGAGCTGCTCGTCGCTGACGAGCAGCCGCACGATCTGCTGGCGCTGCTCGATCGTGAGCTGCTCGGCGCTGGTGCCGAGACGCTCGCGGAAGCTCTCGAGCGTCTCGGTGAGCTTGAGGTAGCTCTCGGCGTCGTGCAGTTCGGCGTCGAGCGCACCGAGCTCGGCTTGCAGGGTTGTCTCGCGCTTGCGCAACGCGGGCGTGCGGGCGCGTAGCTCCTCGAGCGTGATCAGCTGCTCCTGGTAGGCCTCGATCAGGCGCTCCAGGGCGCGGCGCGCGCGGACCTCGCGCTCCAGGCCCTCGCGGCGCTGGCTGGCGGGGTGCGCGACGCGCAGCGTCTGCAGCCGCCTCTGGATCTCGGCCTGGATCAGCGCGGGATCCTCGAGCAGGCGACACACCTCGCTCCAGACCAGCTCGTCCAGCTCCTCCAGTCGGGCGGGGCGGTTGGCGCACATACGCCCGTGCGGGCGGCGCGAGCCGTCGGTACCCGAGCAGCGGTAGTAGTGGTAGGTCCTGCCCTGGCGGGTTGTGGTCTGGCTGCGATAGTAGGCGTAGCCGCAGCCCGCGCAGACGAGGATCCCCTGCAGCAGCGAGGGCCGGCGGGTGTTGCGCGGCGACAGGCGCTTGTTGCGCTCAAGGCGCTGCCGAGCGAGCGCGAAGGTCTCCTCGTCGATCAGCGCCGGCACCGGGATGTAGGTCCACCGCTCGGATTCCACGCGCTCGCACGCGAGCCGTCCGTGCCGCTCGCCGCGCTGGCGCGTGGTGCGCGTCAGACGCGCCGGCTGGTCGCTGACGCGCGTCTTGCCGTACGCCGCCTGGCCGGCGTAGGCCGGGTTGCGCAGCATCCCCCAGATCGTCGACTGGTTCCAGCCAGTCCCGCCGCTCTTGGTCGCAACGCCGCGCTCGCTCAAAGCCCGTGCGATCGCTCCGACCGACTCGCCCTCTCGCGCGTAGCGGCGGAAGATCTCGCGCACGACCCGCGCCCGCGCCTCGTCGATCTCAAAGAACGCGTCCGCGTGCTCTGTCTTCTTGATGTAGCGGTACCCGTAGGGGGCGCGGGTGAGCACCGCGACCGCGCCGGCCCTGGCGCGGTGCAGCGTCCCGCGCCTAGTGCGCTCGGCGATCTGCGCACGCTCGTACTCGCTGATCATTGCCTGGAACTGGCGCAGCAGCTCGTCCTCCGGGGAGCCCGAGCGCTCCGGCTCCTTGGCGAAGATCACCTCCACGCCGACACGCGCAAGCTCCTCCAGCAACAGCACCTGGTAGGCATAGCGGCGCGCGAGACGATCAGCAGAGTGGCACAGCAGCACCTCGAACGCCCCCTCGGCCGCACGATCGCGCAGCCGCTCAAGCGCTGGCCGGTTCAGCGTCGCGCCCCGGAAACCGTCATCGCAGAAGATCAGCTCCTCCGGCACCAGCAGCCCACGCCGAGCGGCCAGCTCACGCAGCGCGGCGAGCTGGCTTTGGATCGTCTCGGCCTGGCGCTGGCGCTCCGAGGACACCCGCGCGTAGATCGCTGCCACCCGCATCGGCTGCTTCTCGCCGTTGCTCACTTGCTTGTCAACACCTGCACGGCGTCGCTGCTCCGGTGCCAGCAGCGCGTACGCCTGCGCCACCCTGGCCGCCGCCAGCCGATCACCGCTGAACTCGAGCTCAACGCGGCGCGCCACCTCGCGCGCTCCTCTCGCGCGGCCCCTCCACGCGCTCTAACCCGGCGCGGAGCGCCTGCGCGGTCGTCGCGCTCAGACTGCCGCCACTGCGCGCCGCGGCACCGCGCACCCCGGCGATCAGCGATGCGGGCAGCCGGACCGTGAACACCACAGTCCGCTCCGGCACTTTGCCCCGCATCAACTCCGCCATGCCCACGCCGTCGAGCTGCTCCATGAAGGGATCCCACTGCCGCTGATCCCAACGCCAGCTCGGGCACTCGTACCTCTCGACCACCGGCACCTACCTCCAAGGGATCGACTCGGAGGAGATCATCTCCGCCGTTCATGGACGGCGGGCTCCGATGATGCACGCCAGCGCCGGACTCAAGCTCTGAGACCCGGTTCGCGTCTCGTTCTGCGGGAGCGTTGACGCGCTCCCGTAGCTCCAGCGCCTGCCGGGGCAGACTGCCGCTCGCCGTCGGAGCAGCAGAGCCCGACCCCGATCCGGGGTCCGTGCTTGTGCTCACATGCGGTAGTCACGCCGGCGCCGGCATGCACGCCTCCTCCGCTGGCGTAGCGGCCGTCACCAGGTTTGCTGAGCAACCGGGTCCGCCAGACCCAGCAAGCATGCCTGGCTGCGCAGGCCGTGGCTGCTTTGCACCTCAGGAGCGGCAGCGCGTCGATCAGGCGAGGCGTGACTGCTCCGCATGAGAAGCGTGGCGTACCGATCTCAGACGCTGGCTCTTCGCGTAACGTACACGTCGACCGGCGGCGTCGGCGGTGCGGCCCGGGGCGGTAAATCTTCGCTGGACGACGCGCGGTCCGGCCCGACGCTTCTACTTCTCTTCAGGACCCGCACGGCAAGTCCGCGGTGCTGCCTTCAATTGCGAGTCCGGCGGTCCCGTGGCCATCGTCGCCGTGGTTCTGGAGCAGCTCCGAGCGCGCGCACTGGGGCGCTATCGCCGTGGAGTACCTGCACCAGGAGCCGCCCGCGGAGCCGTAGGGGAGGTCCGAAGCCGAATACTCTGCGCGCCGTGGTCGGAGGGCAGACATCGGCCTGGACGCCGCCGGTTAGGCTGGTCGGCAAGGCTCCGGCGCGCGGCGGCGGCGCGCCGCGTGCAGACGCTAATCTCCTCCCGCGATGAAGCGTGGGTGGTCCGCTGCGGTCGCTGCCTTGGCGGCGCTCGCAGTCGGAATCGGTGTGGCTGATGGCTTGGACTCCGGATCGACGCCCGGTGTGGCGTTCGTCACCGGCAGGGCGAGTTCGGCACCGGCGGTGTGGCTCGCGAACGTAGATGGCAGCGACGCCCACTTGCTGGGCGGCGGCTCGCAGCCGTTGCTTGCGCCGAACGGATCGGTCGTCGCGGCGTCGACCGCACGGGGGTTTGTACTGTACTCGACCTCTGGTGGCGGCCCCCACCGATACTTCGAGGGGCGTGACGCGACCGCCGTTGCGGTGGCGTTCTCGCACGACTCGCGCTATGTCGCCGTCGTGCTCTCGAGCACCGACCCGGCCAGCGTCGCGGGCTCCGGCCTGGCGGTGATCGATATCACGAGGTTCAGCTACAGGATCATCGCCCACGGCCAGATGTATGGGGCGAGTTTCGCGCCGAACGACTCGGACCGGCTCGCTTACGCGTCCGCGCGGTCGTCGGCGCTGTCGGCATCAGTCGACATCCACGTGGTCGGCGCGAACGGCGTTGGAGCGGCGCAAATCACGAGCGACGGGCGAAGCCTGAATCCGGTCTGGGGACCTGATGGAATCGCGTTTGACCATGAACGAGTGCGCAGGAACGCTGAGCCCGCTTATCAGGTGTGGCTGATGGCGAGCGACGGGACCGCCAGGCGACCGGTGACGGCGCTGGCGATTCCGCCCCTCCGCGAGGGGCTGGTGCCGATCAGCTTTTCGGGGGACGGGCACCGGCTGCTGGCCGAGTACGAGGGCCTTGACACCAATCAGGCGTGGCTGCTGACGCTACCGGGCGGCCACGCGACTCCGCTCGGCGCCGATCTCACCGGTGCCGCACTCTCACGGGACGGGACGAGCGCGCTGGTGGACCGCGGCGGGTTCCCCAACTCGGATAGTGCGGGGGTTGTTGAGTCATTGCCTTTGGCCGGTGGGCAGCCTCGAGCGCTCGCCGCGCATGCCTCGGAGCCCAGCTGGGATGCGTAGGCCGCGTTTGCTCGCGCCTGCGCTCGCGCTGCTTGTAGCGTTAACGACCCCGGTCTGGGCTCGGGACTCGCTAAGACCACACCGGCCGCCGTCCGGCCGCACGTCCGCCTGGCAGCGCACGACCAAACGTGGACGTTCGCCGTTGGGCACATGGGGACACGGCTCCTGGAGTTGGTTTGGCGACCCCCGCGCCGTGTACGTCGCCGGCCAATACGACGAGGTCTTCGCCGGCTGGCTCGACTGGTCCGGACACGTGACGATCGGTGCGTATGACCCTCAGTTCGGCGTGACCAGCACGCACGTGATCGGGCATCTCCTCAGCGACGACCACAGCGCGCCGTCGATCTTCGTTGAGCCCGACAAGCGGCTGACGGTGTTCTGGTCGGCGCATAACAGCGCGAGGATGTACTACCGCTCGACGCTGCGTCCTGAGGACATCAGCACCTGGGGGCCGCTGCAGCACGTGCCAGACAACGTGAAGGGCTCGCTCGGATTCACCTATCCCAACCCGGTCCTCCTTCCAGCCGAGAACGACAAGCTGTACCTGTTCTGGCGTGGTGCGGACTGGAGCGCTGATTACGCCACCAGGACATTGGATGGCCACTGGAGCCGGGGTCATGAGCTGATCCGGGTCCCCGGTCAGCGCCCGTACGTGAAGATCGATTCCAACGGCCGCGATGAGATCGTGCTTGCATTCACCAACGGCCATCCGCGCAACGCGCTGACGAGCATCTACTACGCGGCCTACCGCGCCGGTGCGCTCAGAAAGGCGAGCGGGCGCTTGATCGCGAGGATCGGCAGCGGCCCGATTGCCGCTCAACAGGCAGATCTGGTCTACAACGCCCACGTCACGCATGTCCCAGCCTGGGTTTGGGATGTGGCGCTTGATTCGCGCGGCCGCCCAGTGATCGTGTACGCGACGTTCCCTTCCGACCGGCACCACGAATACTGGTACGCAGACTGGACCGGCACGCGGTGGGTTTCGCACTTCCTGGCGATCGGCGGCAGGACGATCAGCCCCGGAACGATCGAATTCGAGTACTCGGGCGGGATCGGCCTTGATCATTCAGATCCGTCAATCGTGTACCTCTCGCGCCAGGTGCCGGGTGGATACGAGATCGAGCGCTGGACGACGTCGGACGGTGGCGTTCGCTGGCGCCACACCGTGGTCGTGCCTGCCAGCGGCACCGACAACGTGCGGCCGGTCGTGCCGCGTAGCTGGGACCGCGGACCGATGAGCCTGCTGTGGCTACGCGGCCACTACGGCTCCTACACGCGCTACCGAACGTCCGTCGATTACCTGCGCTGAGTTCGAGCTTCGGACCGAGCCGCCCTGGGCTCTCGCGATCGCAGCGGAGCCTTGCCGCTCAGGGCCCAGTGGTCTGCTCCAGTCGCAGCGCCTCAAGCGCGTACGTCAGCCCGAACACCAGCTCGCCTCCGTCGCACCAGCATCCGTGCCCATGCTCGTTGAGGACCTGGGAGCCGAGGAAGCCGAGCGGCGGCTGAACGCTCGCGCGTCCGAGCGCCGCCGCCAGCATCCGCCGCCCGAGCGCGCTCCAGCGCACCGCCTCGCTGGAGCAGACTCCCTCCAGCGCGCGACACGCGCTCGACAGATGAAACAGCCCGGCGGCGGTGATGACGCCCGCTGAGACGTCGAGCGGCGCCCCCGGCGGTGCGTCATAGTCCCACCGCGGGATCCCGCCGGCGGGAAGATGCGAAGCGACGAAATCCGCGACGCGGACGGCGACTCGCAGAAACCCGCGATCATGGAGGTCGGCCGCAGCCTGCGCGAACCCGTACAGCGCCCAGCCCTCACCGCGCGACCACGTGCTGGTGTCTGACAGCCCCTGGTGGGTGCCGATTGAAAGCACGCGACCGGTCCGGCGGTCGAAGTACACCGCTTGAGCTGTCGAGCCGTCGCGACGCACAAGCAGCCGTGCGACCACATGCGCGTGGTGACGGGCGAGCTGGGCGTACGCTCGCTTGCCGGTCACGCGGCTCGCCCACGGCAAGATCTCGATGTTCATCATGCTGTCGACGATCGTGTCGGCCGGGACGCTGGCGGCGTCAGTGGGGATCGTCCCAGCCCTCGGATTGCTCGCGGCCAGCGTACGGAGCTCATTCGCCGCCGTCAGCACGCTGCGCTCAAGCCGCCGGCAGGTCGCCGGGAATGACACCGACCGGCCGCGGCACAGCGCGTTCCATGCCGCCAGCGACGATTCCCCGTACATGAAGCCGACATCGTGGGTGTCCGCGCGCTCCTGCCCGAAGTGCTCGAGCGTTGCGGTTAACGCCCAGTCAGCGAACAGGCCGCTCGTGGAAGGGATCGCCGCCGCCTGCCACAGCGCCCCAGGCCAGAAGCCGCTGGTCCAGTAGCTCGAGCCGTAGACGATTCGGTCGCCGAGCGTCGCCCCGACCGGGAACTGCCGCGCGGGGATCCGCGCGTGGAGCTCGGCGAGACGGTGCAGCAGCATCGTGCCGCGGTCCAACGAGTCAGAGGCGATCAAACCAGCGACCTGTGGGCGGCCCGCCTCCACGCGGAAGCTGATCGTCGTGGCGGAAGATGGCCGCAGCGCCAGCGAGCGCCCGTCAATCGCAAGGCGTGTGTTGTCCGCCTCGAAGTGCCACCAGCCTCCATCCACCCAGCCTGACGGCCGTCTCATCCGGTACGAGCCACCGTCGGGGAGCGCCACCCTCAGTCCGGGGCCGAACGGTGAGACGGTCATGGCCGCACCACCGAGTCCGAGAGCAAGCCGACTCCCGAGCGGAAGCCGGACATCGAACGATACGGCCCACGATCGGGTCTGGAGGTGGTACGTGACGCCGCCGCCCAGCCCAACATGCTCGAGAACCTGCGTCCGCGCGACGCCCACTGACGGCCGCTCGTCTCCTGTGCCGCTGCGCGTCCCGCCGCAAGCACCGAGTGCGAGAGCGACCAGCAACCCAGCGGCGGCACTGACGAGCCAGGGACGGCTGGCCCACCTCTGAAGACGGCCGTCCCCAGTCATCGAAGTCGATGGAGAGCAAGCGCCTCGAGTCGCTTGCTCTCAGAGTTGGTCACCAGCGCGACCTCGCCGGTGAGCGGCACTGAGATCGCATCGGCGACGCCACCGGACCGGATCGAGCCGACCAGCGTCGGTTTCCCGCCCGACGCCGTGTCGACCACGCTCACGGCTGAGCGCGCGCGTCGCGAGCCCGAGCGGTTCGAGTCGGCGACGAGCACCATACGGCCGCCGTCAGCCACGGCAAGGCCGAGCGGCTGCTCACCCACGCGGGTGACCGAAACGAGCGCGTGCGAGGGGTTAATGCGCAGGGCAGCTGCAGAGAATCCCAACAGCGCGTTGCCGTCCCGTGCCGTCACCCAGACCGCCCCGCCGCTCGATGAGACGGCGACCCGCACGGGGGCACACGCCACCGGCGCCGTCGCGACGACCGATCTCGCCGGATCACTCACGGCGCGCCTCAGGTCGATCACGTTGAGAGCTCCGCGATCACGCGCCCGCCTTGCACCCCCGGACTCGCTGACCTCGTAGAGCCAACGGCCGTCGGGGGAGACCGCGATCCCGAGCGCGCCGGCCCCGACGGGAATCGAGCCGAGGAATCCGCTTGAGCCGAACCCGTGGCTGACGGCAGCATCGAGGTCAAAGACCGCGACCACTCCGGCCCCTTCGACCGTCAGGAAGGCGTAGCGAGAGTCGGGCGACACCGCGACCTCGGCGGCTCCGGGACCACCGCCAGCCACGCCAGCCGGAGCCGCCAGCGACCCAAGCAGTGCGCGTCGGGCGCCGGAAACTGCCGCCGCGACGTCAAGCACTACCGCACCCCGACCGGCTGCTCCGAGCACGTAGCGACCGTCAGGGGTGACCTTCATCCCGCTCGCATACGACGGCACCACGATCGTCCGCAGCAGCCGCTCACCTGACGGACCGTTGTCGATCACCGCGATCCGCGGGATTCCGGTCTGGATCGCCACGAACGATGTGCGACCGTCAGGGGTCGTCGCAACGCCGTCGGGCGTCCCCGGCAGACCGAGCATCCGGGCCTGCGCCAGGCCGAGGCGCCGGCCGGCGACAGCGGCCTCGCCGCACCGAACCGAGGGCGGCCGGGCAACCGCAACCGGCACCACGGCCGCACTGCGCCGGCCGCCTGAGCATCCGGAAACGATTATCCCGATCCCGACGAGAAACGCCGCCAAGGCAGCGGTCCGGGTTCGCATCGCCCGGATTCTTCCACCTCACCTGGCTGCGACCAGTCTGTGCCGCCGCACGTAGGCGAAGGAGGAACCGTCATCCGAGGGTGCATACCGGCGCCCCACGGTATCGATCGTACGTCTCGCACCGACCTCTGCATGTGTGAGCTCAGAACTGACGGCGCAGGTCTCCAAGGCCAGCACTACGCACGAAATCAACTCATTGGGCAGGGTTGTGGGCGCAAAGAGAAGCGAACCGCTTCAGGCTCCGCGACACCGACGAGATTCGCTGCCTCGCCAAGCGCGACGCGACGATACGGGACACGCCATATGTATGCAGCCTGCTGCTTTTCAAGCGGAGCAGTCACGCCGTGCGGGATTGCAGCGCTGCCGCTCCTGAGGTGCAAGGAGCCACGCCTGCGCAGCCAGGCATGCTTGCTGGGTCTGGCGGTGGGAGTCCGAGCCGGCGCGTGCAGCGATCCGAGCAAGAGCCGCGGGATCGACAACACCGCTTCGCCTGTGGAAGCAGCAGCGGTCGATCAGCGCCGAAACGCTTGCCCGGTCGGCGAGCGCACGGTCGCGAGCATGCGCCACGACGGGCAAGATCCACAGCCGCGACCGCGTCCGGGCCGCCTTGTGCTCAAAACGAGACCCGATAGCGTCGCGGTCACGGGTCGATGCTCCTGCTTCACCGCGGGCGAGCAGCAGTATCTGTTGCTCGCTGGAGCCGGCACGGCGGTGCTTCCGCTCCGCCGGGCCAAGACAGGAGCGCTTCGGGCTCCGAGCCGTAGTTGCGCGTCTCGTCCCGAGCGAGAGCCGCAGAAGCGCTAATCAACCGGACGGGGGCTGGCGGATCGGCACAAAGCGACATCTGACCGATCTCTCCCGCAATGCTCGACCAGCGGCGCTCTCGCGTAGCGACCGCTTGCGTCACGACGCCGGACTTCGTGCTTTTCCGCGGGAGCCGCCCCCCACGTTCCATCCCCGTATGAGCGGAAGCCTCGACCCACGCCGGCGGCATTGTCCTGACTGGTGCTCAGGTTACGTTTTGCGTCGGGAGCGCTGTGGTGGCGCTGGGGGAGGATCGCGCTCGCGCACCGCAAAGGCGGCGCGCTGGCGCCTGTCGTCCGGCACCGACAGATGAAGGCGTGCAGAGCCGAGCGGGCCGGCGCGGTGGTGCGAACTTTGCAAACGACCTGCGGGAGCGCCTCATGCGCTCCCGGCGCCGGCCAACTTCATCCGCCTGATCGCGGGCTGTGCAGCTACCTCAGGGTTGTGTGAACAGGTTCGTGCCGACGTTAAAGAACTGATTCGTCTTGATCCCGGCTTTGTCGACGTTCGCCGTCCTCCAGATTCCGTAAGTGTTGTTGGCGATCACGTTGTCGACGACGCGCGTGTCGGTGACCGGGACGACCGCCGAGAACAGGATGATCGCCGTGGTCGACAGGTCACCCGAGTCGGTATCCCCCGCCGTGTTGTTCGTGCCGAAGAAGTTCCCGATCACTCGGTTTCCGTTGACATCCTGGTGCGGGGTATGGCTGTGCAACTGGAAGCCGCCCTCGCCGTTGTCCGCGACGAAGTTGTGGACGAAGGTATTGTCGTATGCCCTGGCGGGCAGACCACAACCACGTCGCTGCTTGTAGCCCAAAGGGGAAGCGGCGCCGATTGGTAAGCAACGTCGACCATGGACGCAGCCGCGTGTTCGGCAAGATACTCGGTGCGATTGGTGGCATCCACGGATGCGACCGCGACCGCAGAGCGCTAGAAGAGGATCGAAAGGAGGTGATCGCAGATGTTCGCCCGCGTCAGCACGTTCATGGGAGGTTTAGAGAACCTCGATGAGGGCGTCGTCTTACTACGTGAGGCGATAGTCCCGAGGCTCGAGGAGGAGCCGGGCTTCGACGGCGTGTTGCTGATCGCCGACCGCGGCCACGGGGTCGCGTACGCCATCACGTTCTGGAAGTGCGAGGAGGACTTGGCCGCTAGCAAGGAGTCCGGCAAGAAACAGGCCGAGATGGCCGCACATATGTTTGACCTGCGGGTAGAGGTCGGCAACTGCGAGGTCGCATTCTCGACGCCCCTGACGCTCGGCACGTGAAGGCAGCCTCGGACGGGCGGACTCTGGCTTGGCCGGGGCAATAGCCACCGTCCCGGTCCCGGACGCGGGGGATCGCTGCCGCCGCAACTCAACCTCCAGCTCAATGCGGAATCCAGTCGCCGCCAGAGCGCGGGCCCCTGGCTCGGTCTGCGAAGAACCCACTCCCAGCACGCCGCGCCCACTACCGCTCTGTCAGAAGAGGAGGCGTCGCTCCCGGCGCCGGGTGACGCAGATTGAGGACAACCAGTTGTCTCCGAGCCGGCGGCCCGAAACTGCTGCTCGCGGGCGAATGCACAAGCCGATGCCTCTTGGTGCTAGCCGAGCCAGCGCGTTCCGGCCAGCGCCGACCGCTTGCTCATGACCGACCTCAGTCGCCGAGCTAACGATCGCCCAAACAGTGAGCGCGCTCGCATTCGCCCAGGTCAAGCAGTCAGCCGCGGTTCGCGCCGGCGTGCTGGTCCCGTTCCGACCGAGCAGTATTGTCGGCCATTTCGAGGATCTGAGATTGCTGGCTTGCATCTTGAGCGGCACTCAGCGGGGGCGGCGCGACGTGATCGCTTGCGAGGACGGGGCGGCAGCAGGTGGTCTGTCGGCTGGCTTCTGCGCGCGTCCGGAGCGGGGCGTCTAGCAGGCGGCATCCCAGACGATCGCACGTCCCGGGATTAGTAGCGGCGTCCGGCGGAGGCGTGCTCGGCAAGGGCACGTTCGTAACGAGACTCACTGGTTCCGCAAGTGTGACATCTTGTATTTTCGATACCCGTGCGTTCCGAAAGTTGCAGATGATCGACAAGAGCACAACAACTGAACCTCGTTTGATGGGTAGGCCCCGTGAGGAGCGGGCAGATCGAGCGATCCTCGTCGCCACGCTGCAACTGATGGCCAAAAATGGCGTCCACGACCTCCGCATGGATGACGTGGCCAGCCGCGCCGGCGTAGGGAAGGCGACGATCTACCGCCGTTACCGCTCAAAGGACGAGCTGGTAGCGGCCGCTGTCGCGGGGCTGGTCAGCGAGATCTCCGTTCCGGATACGGGGCGGACCCGCACCGACCTGCTCGCTCTGATGCGCAGTGCGGTAGAGATCTATCGCGGGTCGGTCGAGGCTGCTGTGATGCCGAGCCTTGTCGAGGCGATGAGCAGGGACGCCGAGCTCGCTTGGTTGGTCCGTGAAGGGTTCCTCGCAGGACGGCGCGCGGCGTTACGTGCTGCGCTCGAACGTGGGATCGAGCGCGATGACCTGCGCGGCGATCTCGACGTTGACCTCACGCTGGACGTGCTCGGCGGGCCGCTCTTTTACCGGCTGCTGATCACCGGCGGTCCGATCGACGAACAGCTGGCCGAGGGCGTCGTCGAGCTGATCCTGCGTGGCTTCGCGCCACAGACGAAATCCTCCAAGCGAAAGAAGGCAGCGGAATGAAGATCCACGCAATCCAGACGGGTACCGTCGCGATCACGACGAAGTGGCGGGAAGGCACGGGGCATGGCGGACTACGACTCGTAAATACGCTGCTTGACCGCGAGTGGACCGAGCCGCTTCCGATCTACGCCTTCGCGATCGAGCATCCGGAGGGCGTGATCGTGGTCGACATCGGCGAGACGGCCCGTGTCTCGGAGCCAGGCTACTTCCCGCGCTGGCAACCGTTCTTCCGGTTCGCCGTTCGCGAGCTCGTGCGGCCCGAGCAGGAGATCGGCCCTCAGCTCAAGCAGCTCGGGATCCTGCCGTCCGATGTCCGCCGCGTCGTCATGACCCATCTCCACACCGACCACGCGGGCGGCTGCACCATTTCCCGAACAACGAGATCCTCGTGTCGAGGGCCGAGCTTGACTATGCGGCAGGACTGCGTGGGCGCCTTCGCGGCTACCCGAACAAGCGCTGGCCCGCCTGGTTTCGCCCGACCGTGCTCGACCTGCCGGCCGTCCGGTTCGGCCCCTTCCCCGCGAGCATCGCTCACGCAGGCAGGCGACGTGACCCTCGTGCCGGTCCCGGGACACAGCCCCGGCCAGCTTGCTGTTGTCGTAGAAAACGGCGACCACACCGTCTTGCTTGCAGGCGATAGCTCCTACACCCAGGACGCTTTGCTCCGTGGAGTCGTGGATGGCGTCGGCCCCGACGAAGCCGCCGAGCGGCTCACCTACGAGCGTATCCTCGCCTACGCCGCCGAGACGCCCACCGTCTACCTGCCGGCGCATGACCCCGACACTGAAGCTCGTCTGGCAGCGCGCCAGACAATCGGAGCTGCCCGGAAGCAGGTGATCGCGTGATCACCTTCCAAACCAGCGTACGCGTCGAGCGTCCGGTCGAGGAGGTGTTCGCGTTCGTCTCGGACCCGCTCCTCTTCGCGGTGGAACTCGGCCGTGCAGACCGTGCACGGCACCTCCAGAGCGACGGGCGAGCCGAGATCGACGTACTCGATGCAGCGACACATACCGACCGGCCGCAAGTCGAGAACGACCTCGAGGTCTTCGCCCGCGAACACAACACCGAGTTCGGCATCCGCACAACATCAGGACTGACGCCGTTTCGCTACCGCGACCGATTCGCCTCTGACGGTCCCGACACGGTCGTCCACCTCGACGCCAGCGTTGAGCTGCCCGGTGCGACAGCCGTCCTCGGGCCGCTCGCGGCGCGGGGCGTAAAACGAGGCGTTGACGCCAACCTCGCTGCTCTCAAGCGCACCCTTGAGGCCAGTAGCAGACACGCACAATCCGCGACCGCGTGAACCGACCAGCTGCACAACGGGCCCAGACGGCAGCGTGCCGTCCTGACCCGATCCACTGTGCTCGCGCGCCGAGCCACCTCCCGCAAGATGGGGATGACGACCAAGCTGCGCGCTCTGAGGAAGGATCGACTTCACCTTAGACTTAGAACGTAGACCGGGCACGCCGGCCACTCAAGGAGACAGCTGCTATGCCAAGCAGAAATCCACTCGACGCGACCGCGCCTGAGGAGACGGGGTGACGGGGTGCGCAGGTTAAGCCGCGGCTACTATCCAACGGCCTCGTACCACGCCACGATCATCGCGCGGCCGAGGGTATGCGTGAATAGGTTGAAACCGAGAAATGCCGGCGTCGCACCCCCATCGATGCCGAGCGACTCGACATCCACAGCGTGCACCACGAAGTAATAGTGGTGCACGCCGTGTCCTGCTGGGGGCGCTGCACCGATGTAACGCGCGATCCCGCCATCGCTACGCAACTGAAACGCTCCTGACGGGAGCTGCGCGCCTCCCTCGTCGCCTACACCACGGGCAAGCTCGGTTACCTCTCCAGGGATGTCGACCACCGCCCAGTGCCAGAAGCCGCTCCCGGTCGGCGCCTCAGGGTCATAGCACGTCACCGCGAAGCTACGAGTGGACTCGGGGAATCCACTCCAGCTTAGCTGCGGTGATATGTCCTCGCCACCCGCTCCGAAGATGCCACTGACCTGGGCTTGCGGGAGCTGTTCGCCGTCCCGGACGTCGTCGCTCGTCAGCTCGAACGACGCAACCTGCGGCAAGCGCTCGTACGGGTCGTAGTCGCTCACGCTCTGGCCTCGCTTTCTAGCACCCTGGGAACTTGTCCAATTCGACGCCCGATCTTAGCCATCATCCAGAAATCCGAGCTGGATCCGCGATCCCTCGACGATCGCTGACCGCGGCAACCCCGACCTCGCGGCAGGCCTAGAGGTCAGAGGCCCTGTCCGTCGGCCGCTGCTGTGAGCAGAGCACGTGGCAAGATCCGCGAGGCAGCAGCGGACCAAACGGTGCGCAGCACTCGAGGATCGCCGTCGCGGTAATGCTCGTCGGCGCGGGGTTCGGCGGCACAGCCGCCACTCCCATCGCCAGACAAATCCTGCACGCCGCCCTGTCCGGCGACTAACGCTCTGTGCTCAAGATCGCCGTTGTGAGCATCCGATGAATCCTGGTCCAGACGCTCGCCCTGACCGGAAAGCAAGGCTGCGCATCACGCGGGCGATTGCCCTCGCGGCTCGCCCCGCCTCGAGGCGAGAACCACGACCATGCCGAGCAACCGGTCAGATCGACTACCTCAGGCCGCTATGAGGCGGACGCAGCCACGCAACGGGTTGCGCTTCCCCTGCGCTAACCACGCTGGCTTGGTCGCAACAGCCGAACCTGGACCCGAACCGGAATGGTGGCGCTGCGATCGCCTCTCGCGCAATGCGGTAGCGCGGAAATCGACTGCGGGGGGTGCCCGCCGCACTCCCAACGGGCAGTGAGCTCAACGCTGGCGCTGCGCCGCGGGAGCTGTGACTCGCAACTAGCGCTCAGTCGTGCTGGTGGCCGCCCCCGTGGTGGCCGTGGCGATGGCCCGGCGGGACATGGTCGTCGCCCGGCGGTACGTGGTGGTGGCCCGGCGGGGACGGGGTCGCCGGTCTGGCGGCGGGTCTGCTCGCTGTCCCTGCTCGCTGTGCCCGCCGCAGCTCGCTCCGAACCACCGGCGTCTGGTTCGGGATCTGCAAGCGGCGCTGGAGGACCGGGATCGCCGCGTTGGGGTCGCCGGCCAGCCGTAGCGAGCGCCCAAGGTCGTACAGCGCGTAGCCGTAGTTGACGTCGCCCGGCGAGGCCGCGGCGATCGCCTGGCGCAGTACCGGGATCGCAGCCGAGTAGGCTCCGTCGAGCATCAGTTGATGTCCCCGGGCTTCCAGCACGGCCGCCGCAGGCCGCTGGGGTGCTGGAAGCGTCGCAGCGCTGGAGGTGGTGGTCGGCGCCCTGCTCGTGGAGGTGGTTGTCGCTGTTGTTGGCGTCGCGGTGATGGTGGGCGACGCGGTGATGGTGGGCGCCGCGGCCACCGGTGCGGCCACGGGCTTGGGTTTGGGTTTGGTTTGATGGACACGGCGAGGAGCGGGCGGGCTGAGCCGCGCCTCCGTGGTGGATGCCCGCGGGTGCCGCACAGCGCCCTGTTGGGGCATCGCTACCACGATCCCGATCGCGACGCACACGGCAGCGAGCGCGACGACCGCCGCGGTTCGGCGCGCTCGCCTCGGCGGCGGTACCGCGGTGAGCCTGCGCGCCCGGCCGGGCTGCGAGAGCGCCGCGTCGAGCGCGTCCACGAACCTCCCCGCTGTGGGCCAGCGATCCTCGGGTCGCTTCGCCATCCCACGCGCGAGCACCGCATCGACGGCTCGCGGCAGCGTCCGGTTGCCGGAGCTGGCGCGCGGGGGGTCAGCCTCGACGTGCTGGCGTGCCAGCACATCGAAATGCTCGGCGGTGAACGGCCGCTGGCCGACCAGCAGCTCGAACGCCGCGACCGCCAGCGCGTAGCGGTCGCTCGCGTCGCTCGCCGGCCGTCCGAGGGCCTGCTCGGGCGACAGATAGGCGGCCGTGCCCAGCAACTGGCCCGTGCCGGTGAACGTGTCCTCGGTCGCCAGCCGCGCGATCCCGAAGTCCGCAACGTGCAGCCTCCAGTCGAGGCTCAGGAGCAGATTGCCGGGCTTGATGTCGCAGTGGACGACGCCACGCCCGTGGGCGTAATCAAGCGCCGATGCCGCCTCTGCCAGCCATCTGAGCGCCTGATCGCGGCGCACAGCACCGGCGCGGATCGCGTCGGCCACCGTCTCGCCCGGAAGGTACTCCATCACGATGTAGGGGCGGCCAGCCGCCTCGGCGACGTCGTAGATCATGACCACGTGAGGATGAGCTGACAGGCGGGCCGCAGTCCGCGCCTCCCGCTTGAAGCGCCGGATCGCGACGTCGTCGCCCGCGAACTGCCGGGCGAGCACCTTGATCGCGACCTCGCGGCCGAGCGTAGCGTCGTAGGCGCACCACACCGAGGCCATCCCTCCGTTCGCGATATGACCCCGAACCTCGTAGCGCTCCGGCAGGCCAGTCCTCTCCAAGGGCGTCGCGCTCACTTGGCTCCTTATACCCATCGGGCCAATGTGTACCCGTCCAGACGGATCCGTGCGTAGCGGCCGCGCACTGTAGCGTTCGAGGGCCCCTGATCGGGCATTTCACCCGGCGGGTCTTACGCGACGCGGTCACGACGGCGACAGGCTGCACGGGTGATCGCGGAGCGAGACGCGCCTCACGCTCGCGTCCAGGCGAGACGGCGACCCGCCACAGGGATAGCTGTCCCACGGCAGGCACGGTTCAGGCGTGACGATGGTCGTTCCCGTGGTCCACGAATGGATCGGACACCTTTTGGACGTGGTGGTCACGCCTCCTTTTTTCCTCCCGCTCGGACAAACCGGGGTCGACGCGCTGTGTCGACCCGTCGATTTCCTGTCGCGGCCATATGCCGAGCACCAAGGGGCTCCCCAAAGGCTCCCCAAAGGGCTCCCCGAACTGAACATTACGGGTGGCATTGAGCGGAACTTGGACGCACTCAAAGGCCCGTAAACGCTGGGATGGAACCCACGCTGGGCGTCTCATAATCCGTCGCGCGCAGGTTCGAGTCCTGCCCGGGCCATGGGGAAGGAGATGGCCTTCGGCTCGGTCAGCCGCTAGTCAGGCCGCGCCTGGCCGCTGTACTGGGGGTTGGGCATCATGTTGGTCGCCATCGCCATCCGGTTGGTGAGGTTGTACATCGCGCTGATCTCGGCGACGTCCCACGCCTCCTCGAGTGTCATACCGACGTCGAGCAGCGTCTGAAGGTCAGCGCGCGTGACCTCGCGTGGTTGCAGGGTCAGCTTTTCGGCGTAGGCGCAGATCGCGGTCCGTCGTGGATCGAGACCCGCTCGTCGCCAGTCATAGGACACGCGCTCGCCCAGCACCGGATCACCAAGCTCCTCGCGCAACGCGGCGCCGTGCGCGACCAGACAGTAGAGGCAGCCGTTGGCGGCACTGACCACGACGGCGATCATCTCGCGATCGGCGGCGCTGAGCTGCTCCGTAGGCCGGTGCAGCTGGCGATAGTGCGCAAACCACGCGCTCAGGCGCTCTGGCCGAAAGGCGTAGACACGAAACACGTTCGGCACAAAGCCCAGTCGCTCGCGCGCCTTGGCGAACAGCCCTCGCAACTCAGCTGGCAGGTCGACCTCGTCCGGGACTGGGAACCAGGAGCCCGTCTCGGCGGCGCCGTCGGTTCTCTGGACCGGGTCGGACATCGCCTCGCTCATTCTGAGCTCTGGTCGACGAGTGAGAGCAGCAGCGCGTTGGCAACGCGATCCCGCTCGACGATTCCCTTGATTTGGCCATCCTCGGTGACGAGCAGCGCGTTGGTGCGAAGCCGCTCCATCTCGCGAAGCGAATCGGCGACGCTGGACCTTGCCGTCACGGTGCTGACAATCATGCCGGTGTACGCCCGCACCGCGCCCACGTTCTGGTGCTGAATATCGTTGAGCAGCTGCTGGCTGTCGACCACATCGGACTCGACCAGATGACGAAAAGCGCTCTCCTGTATGTAGGAGACCAGCTTCCCGTGCGAGTCGACCACAGCGACGAATCTGAACCGAGGGAACTGCGTCAACCCTTTCGCGTATTCAACGACGGCCCGGCCGTCAATCGGCCCCGAGCCGAGCGTCAGAGTGAGCACGACGGGATCCTCGGGGGCGATGTCTCTGATGTGATCGAGAAAGCTCTCCGAGCGACCCCGCTCGACCGAGTGAACTTGCTCGTAGGAGAGAGCGCTGCTGTCGAGATCACCGCCGTGGACCGGAATCTTTTGCCTCGCGACCTCGGAAAGCCGTAGTTCAAGCCCGCCCGGGGCCTTCAAGTCGCTGACCCGACCAGACAGGAGCAGATAAAGCAGCAGCGGAACGATCAGGACGGCGGCCAGGGCAACACCGTCCTTGACCTTGGCAAAGTGGGCCACGACGTAGATCGCGACGAACCCGATGGCCAAGAACAGCACTGCGGCGCCGAGCGCGCCCAGGTCGCGGGCAGGGATTGCGGCCCGCTTCTTCTTCGCGAGCGTTGGCCGCTTGCCCACGGCGGGCGTGTCTTGCTCGTTAGCCACCCTAACCTCGCGTCGTTCTCGGGCGAGGACCATACCGCTAGTGAGCGTCGGTAGCGAGGTTGGCCAGCAGCGTTGTGGCGGTGGTCTGAAATCGCCTGAGATCGCCGTAAGGCCGGGCGATCAGCATCGCGCCCTCCAGGCCGCTGATGATCAATCGGGCCATGTCGTTGGCGGACCCATCGAACTTCAGAGTGTCGTCGGCGCGGCCCTGCTCGAGCACGCGCTCGAGCCAGGTCTCGTTGTCATCGAAGAATTCGACGACCGCGCCGCTAATCGGTTCCGGGAGGGTTTGATACTCGGCCGCGAGCATGCCGCACAGGCACATGCGGTGGTCGCGCAGCGCATTCGCGTAGAGATTGGCGTACGCGGTGAGCTTCGAGGGAGCGAGATCACCGTCGCTGTCGATCTCCTCGAGCGCCCGCGCGAACCGATCGGCGTAGCGGGAGACCAGCGCCTTCCCCAACTCGGCTTTTCCCGGAAAATGGTAGTGGAGGCTCGCCTTGGTGACACCCAGCTCGGCGGCGACATGGGCGTAGCTGAAGGCGTTGAACCCGCGCACCTGGAGGAGCTGCTCAGCCGTGTCGAGAATCCGCTGCGCGGTATCTGCCTTCTCCCGGCGCACCCCAGGAGCGGCGGGGCGTGTGGTCTTGGCTGGCACGTCGGCGATTGTTGCAGATCGGGACTTGACTTCTTACCTACTAGTAGGTAAGACTATCGATTCCTGTGGCCATCGGGGCAAGCTAAAGGAGGAACCGATGGATCGAGGAGACGGCTACGTGCTTGCGCACCTCGAGGAGCTCAAGCGGACCGGCAACTGGACGCTGGTGCGGCGCTCGCTCGAGTGTCAGTCGTTCGGCATGAACCTCGTCGAGATCCCGCCGGGGGAGTCAATCCCTGAGCACGACGAGACAGAACGCGACCAGGAGGAGCTGTTCTTGGTGCTCTCCGGCCCGCCAGCGAGTGTCATCGACGGTCGGGAACACCCGGCTTCGCCGGGTACGTTCGTGCGCCTGGGCCCCGCTCATCAGCGAACGCTGCGCAACCCCGGTCCGGAGCCCTGCTCGGCGTTGATCGTCTCGGCGCCCACTACCAGCGGTTATCAGCCGATGGACTGGGCGTGACTGGGTGTCGATCGCGATCCTCCGGCGTTAGTCTCTGCCGGTGACGGCCTTCCCGACGGTACGAGTGGCGGCAATCCAGGCGACGCCGGCGATCCTCCACGCTGAGCGATGCGTGCGTGAGGCCGAACGACTGCTCCACGAAGCGGCAGATCGCGGCGCTCAGCTCGCGGTGTTGCCCGAATGCTTCATTCCTCTGTACCCATCCAATGCCTGGGCTCAGGGCGCAGCCGGTTTCGCCGGCTGGGACGAGCTGTGGGAGCAACTGTGGGCGAACTCGGTCGATGTCCCAGGGCCGCTCCTGGATCGCCTCATCGGCGTTTGCCGGGAGCGCGATCTATTCTGCGCCGTCGGTGTCAACGAGCGCGAGTCCGAGCGACCCGGAACGCTTTACAACACGCTGGTTTACCTGGGTCCTTCGGGCCTGCTGGCCCGCCACCGCAAGCTGATGCCGACCCAACACGAGCGGCTCTTCCACGGGATCGGCGCCGGGGACGATCTGGCGGTGGTCGATGCCGCCGACGCTCGGGTCGGCGGCCTGATCTGTTGGGAGAACCGGATGCCGCTCGCCCGCTACGCGGTCTATCGGGGCGGCCCACAGATCTGGGTCGCGCCAACGGCCGACGACAGCGACGGATGGCTCGCGTCGATGCGCCATATCGCCATCGAATCCGGGGCTTTCGTGGTGTCGGCCCCGCAATTCATCCCGGCCACGGCGTTCCCCGCCGACTTTCCGGTGCCACTTCCCCCCGACAAGGACGTGTTCGGCCGCGGCGGCGCGGCCGTGATCGAGCCAACCTGGGGCGAAGTGATTGGCGGACCTCTGTATGGCGAGGAGGGAATCGTCCTAGCTGACTGCGACCTGCGCCGAGGGCTCCACGCTAAACGCTGGTTTGATTCGGTCGGTCACTACAGCCGGGAGGACGTCCTCGGACACGAGGTGCCCAACGTGGGAGAGCCAGCGGAGTGAGCTCGCCCTACCACGACGGCTCCCGCCAGCTCCAGGATCGCTTCGACACCCGTCGGCTCGCCGATCGACTCGACGAGAGGTTTCTCTCACGCGTCGCAATCGACCCCGAGAGCCGGGCGTTCATCGAGCGCATGGACATGTTCTTCCTGGCCACGGCCGACGCCGACGGCCAGCCCCAATGCTCCTACAAGGGAGGCGACCCTGGGTTCGTGCGCGTCCTCGACGAGCGCACGATCGCGTTTCCGAACTACGACGGCAACGGGATGTACTTGTCGATGGGCAATTTGCTCGAGAACCCGCAGGTCGGGCTGCTGTTCATAGACTTCGTCTCTGCGCGGCCGTCACGACTGCGGCTCAACGGAATCGCGAGCATCGACGAACGCGACGAGCTCAGCAACGAGTTCCCGGGCACGCAGTTCATCGTCCGAGTGCGCGCGACTCAGGTGTTCCCGAACTGCCCGAGATATATCCACCGAATGGCGCCCGTCGAACGATCCCGATTCGTGCCCCGCGCCAATCGGGACACGCCGGTGCCGGACTGGAAGCGGTCCGAGTGGGCGTGTGACGTGCTGCCGGCGAGCGACCCGGCACGAAGGTAGTGGGGCTCGGCTGACGACCGCCATTATGCGAAGCAGGAGCGAGAGATGGCCAAGACGCTGCTGCGGAGCGAGGGAATCCATGTGGCGTTGCTGGCCGTCGACGCGACGATCGAATCCCCCAAGACCGCTGCCTTCACGCGCGAGGAGCCGCGCGAAGCGCTCGCTGACATGAATCAGGTCGCATCAGCCGTCGCCTTTCTCATCAATCAAGAAGCGCGAGCGCTGACCCACGAGCTCGTCGTCACCCCAGCGGCGGAACGCTGGGTGCCATAGGCCTCACGCTGCCACGTCGGCCGTCTCGATCGGACCGCCCGGGGGTGCAAAGTGCAATGCTGCTCGTCGGGCAGGAGCGTCAAGTTCGGCAACCGTAAAGGAGCAAGCGATGACCGGGAAGGCTGACTTCACACAGCAGGAATGGGAACTCGTGCTCGAGGGACCGCCGAGCGCCGGCATGATTGTCATCACCGCCCAGCGCGGCGGGACGATCCGCGAGACGTTGGCGATGGCGAAGGCCTACGCCGAGGCGCGCCAGCAACATGGCGAGAGCCAGCTACTCGACGAGATCGCTGCGACCAAGCCCGAGGTTGACCACACGCGCTACCAATCGGTTGAGGAGCTCAAACAGCACGGCCTCGGACATCTGCGCGACGCCGTCGCGCTGCTCGAGCGCAAGGCGACCCCGGAGGAGGTCGAGGGGTATCGGCGCTTTGTCGTCACGCTCGCCGAAAAGGTGGCCAACGCGCACCGGGAGGACGGAGCGAGCGTAAGCGAAGCCGAGCAGACAGCGCTCGACGAGATCTCGACGACGCTCGGTAGCTCCGACGGCTAGTCCAGGGGCTCGCCTGGAAGCTCCGACGGCTAGTCCAGGGGCTCGCCTGGGATTCCTAACGATGTTATGACAACGTTGTTAGAGACGGGTCTCAGCGCTCCGTTGCGGGCCCGCCACGCGAACGTTGGCTGTTTACCTCCGGGGGGGCGGCAGATAGCCAAGCTACTCGTGCGCTCGCGCTTCCAGCACCGTCTCACCACCGGCGGCCGGCCGGTTCACTACGAGCTCCTGGTCGCGACGAAGGACGCATCTCCGCCGCGCGACGGCTAGCTTCCCTTCTGAGCGCAGGCCCTTTCGATCATACAGGAGGTACCAACATGGCCCACATCATCAGCTGTCGCCGCAAAGCCAGTGGTGCGGAGTTCAGTGCCGCGAGCGTCACCGGCGCAAGAGCCGTCGGCGCCCGCGTAGTCGGGCCGTCCGCGATGGCACCCGTCGCTGTCGCCGCACTCGCCGTTGGCGCGATGGCGATCGGGCGGCTCGCGATCGCCAATGCGGTGATTCGCAAGCTCCGCGCGGAGGAGATCGAGATCGGCTCGCTGAAGGTGCGCGAGCTCGAAGTCGCGGGCCGTCGGTGGCCAGAGAACCCCACCGGGGGCTCAATCTGACGAGGCCCGAGTCAGCCCAGGTATTCGTAGGCGGGAATCGTCAGAAATTCGATGAGTTCGGCAGACAGCGCCACCCGCTCGAAGATCTCCCGTGTCTCCAACGGGCGGCCCTGGCGCCAGGTTTCCTCGCCAACGCTCTCGCGGATGTTTGCGGTCTCCTCGTCGAGAAGCCGGCGCACCAGCTCCGGAGTCACGACTTGACCATCCTCTAGCTGGACGGTGTGCCTGATCCATTGCCAAATCTGCGAGCGTGAGATCTCCGCCGTTGCGGCGTCCTCCATCAGCGAGTTGATCGCCGCCGCGCCTCGCCCTCCGAGCCAGAAGGACACATATTGAAAGCCGACGCTGACGTTGGTGCGCAACCCGGCTTCGGTGACTTCGCCCGGCGTCGCGGCCAGATCCAGCAGCTGCTCGGCGCTCACGCTGACGTCGTCGCGCTGGCGCTCGAGCTGATTCGGGGCGCCGTGCAAGCCGCGCTCGAAGACCTCGCGAGCGACCGGCACAAGATCTGGGTGGGCGACCCAGGTCCCGTCGTACCCTTGGCCGACTTCCCGCTCCTTGTCGGCACGAACGCCGTCGAGGGCCTTGGCATTGGCAGCTTCATCCTGGCGTGAGGGAATCAACGCCGCCATCCCCCCCATCGCGTGAGCTCCGCGGCGATGACAGGTAGCCGCCAACAGCTCGGTGTAGGCATGCATGAAGGGGACGGTCATCATCACCGCACTGCGGTCCGGAAGGACCATCTCCGGCCGGTCCGGAAAGCACTTGATCGCCGAGAAGATGTAGTCCCAGCGGCCCGCATTGAGTCCGGCGGAGTGCGCACGCAGCTCGTAGAGGATCTCGTCCATCTCGAACGCCGCCGGAAGCGTCTCGATCAGCACGGTCGCCTTGATCGTCCCCCGCGGAATCTCCAACAAGTCCTGGGCAAAGCAGAACACTCGATCCCAGAGCCGGGCCTCCAGGTGGGATTCGAGCTTTGGCAAATACAAGTAGGGCCCGGAGCCGTTCGCGAGCAGCCGCCGTGCGCAGTGATAGACGTGGAGCCCGAAGTCGAACAGCGAGCCGGAGACGGGGACAGAATCGACCAGCAGGTGGCGCTCGGGGAGATGCCAGCCGCGCGGCCTGACCAGCAGCGTGGCCGGAGACTCACCCAGCTCATAATGGCGGCCATCGGAGCCGTCATAGGTGATCGTCCCGTCGATCGCGTCGCGCAAGTTGAGATGGCCCTGCACCATGTTGCGCCAGGTTGGTGAATTGGCGTCCTCGAAATCGGCCATGAACCCATCGGCGCCCGAATTGAAGGCATTGATCATCAGCTTGCGATCGGTCGGACCGGTGATCTCGACCCAGCGCTGCTGGAGATCGTCGGGTGCTGGAGCGACGCGCCAGTCTGATTCGCGAAGCTCACGCGTCTCGGGGAGAAAATGCAGCACCTCCCCCGCGGCTAGCCGCGCTCGGCGCTGCGCCCGGGCACTCAGTAATTCCCGCCGGGTAGGTCCAAACTGACGCTGAAGCTCGGCCACAAACTCGAGCGCGTCGGCAGTGAGGATCTCATCAAAGCCTGGCTCGATCCCGCCGCGAAGCTCCAGATGGGCGTGGGTGGTCATGGCGGACATCCTTTCATTTCACGCCAATGCTTCCCGATCGTTGACGGTTTCGACCACGCACAGTGCTCCGACAAGCGCCGCGGTGCTCATCGCCACCGCCGACGCGGCGGCGGCGAGAACTGGGTCCTCATGCTCACGGAGCCGCGCCTCGGCGGTGGCGGCGAGGTTGTCGAAGTACGTCCACCACATCCCGACCGTGGTCAGCAGTCCCAGCGTGACCGCCACCAGGCGCGTCGGGCTCAGGGGCCGGCTGTAAGCGCCGAGACCGATCGCGACGATCGACTCCCCCAGGCAGATGATCACAAACAGGCCGTAGCGCTCGGCGAAGTGGGCGACCGCTACCCGCGAACACGAACACGAGGTCCCACAGCAGCTCGATTGGAGTCGTGCGGCGCTCCTCGCCGAGCGCGTCCCCGGGTTTCGGGCCTCCGTCAGGAGGCGACAAGCTCAGGCTCGACCCGCTGGGGGTGCCGTCTCGCGCGGTGACCAACGCAAACCGGTCCCAGGCGCGAGCGAACGAGATGGAGTTGGTGCGCCCACCGGCATGATGGGCGGCGAGCATCGGGCAGATGCCCTCGCCAGAGGTGTACGCGCCGACAATGGTCCCGTTCGTGCGGATGCCTTCGAGCATCGCCACCCGCGTGCCTCGCGGCAGGGAATCGATCGCTACCCGCAGGTTTTGGGTCGTCGCTCGGCGCCGGGTTCGCATAGGGTTCACCGCTGCTGGGGGCGGACACCGGCACCTTATCGGCGCCCGTCGGGCCCCTCAAGCGATCTCCTTCGGGCGAAAGGAAGCTTGGAAATGAGGCTAGGCGTACACGTTGGCTACTGGGGCCTTGGCATGGGGCCACAGGACCAGCTGCAAGTCGTCCATGAAGCCGAGCGGCTGGGCTTTGACTCCGTCTGGACCGCTGAGGCGTACGGGTCTGACGCCGCAACCGTGCTCGCCTGGCTTGCCGCGGCAACGAGCAAGATCCGGCTCGGATCAGCGATCTTTCAGATGCCGGCCCGGAGCGCTGCGATGACGGCGATGACGGCAGCCACGATCGACAAGCTATCCGGCGGGCGGATGATTCTCGGGATCGGCTCCTCCGGACCGCAGGTGGCGGAGGGTTGGCACGGTCAGCGATTCGCCCGCCAGCTGCTGCGCACCCGCGAGTACGTAGAGGTCGTACGCACGGCGCTGGCTCGCGAGCGAGTCGAGTATCACGGCGCGACGATCGAGCTGCCGTTGCCGGGAGGCCCGGGCAAGGCGCTGAAGCTGATGATCGCGCCCGCGCAGGAGCGAATCCCGATCTACCTTGCGGCGATTGGTCCCAAGAACACGGCGCTCGCCGGCGAGATCGCCGACGGCTGGATCCCCACGTTCTTCTCACCTGAGCACGTCGGTGATCAGCGCAAACTGCTCCAGGAAGGCGCTGCGCGATCGGACCGCTCGCTCCAGCAGTTCGACATCGCGCCGACGGTCAACACTCATATTTCCGAGGACCGCAAGCTGGCTCGTGACCTGATGCGCCCGGTACTCGCGCTGTATATCGGCGGGATGGGGTCGCGCAATCAGAACTTCTACAACAACCTCGTGCAGCGCTACGGTTTTGAGGGGGCGGCGAAGGAGATCCAGGATCTCTACCTCGACGGCAAGGCGACTCAGGCCGCGGCAGCGATTCCGGACGAGCTGATCGACATGGTCTCCCTTTGCGGACCCCGCGATGTCGTCCGCGATCGTCTGCACGCTTACCGGGACGCCGGCGTCGGGACGCTGATGGTGACCCCGATGGCTTTCCGGCTAGAGGACCGGATCGCGCAGCTGCGAGCGGTGGCGGAGCTCGCCGGTTGACGACCGACGGCTGGCCATCCGCGCACCACGGGACGCCCCAGCGCGCGGGCGGGCGCTTCTTTCTGGGAGCGTTCGGCGATCCCGGACACGCCTTCCCGATGCTCGCTCTCGGTTCACGACTGGCTGCCCGGGGTCACACAGTGATGCTCGAGACCTGGCGGCGATGGCAAGCGCACGTCGAGGCCGCCGGGATGGAGTTTGTGCCCGCGCCCGAATTTCCGGTTTTCCCGACCCGCGAGCAACCGCTGAAGCCCTACGAGGCAGTGGTCCTGGCGACCCCTCAGACGCGCCGTTCGCTCGCTCGCTTCGCTCCTGATGTCGTCGCGCACGACATCCTGACGCTGGCGCCGGCGCTGGCCGGCGAACTCGAGGGCGTGCCGGCGGCCACCCTGATCCCTCACCTTCACCCCACGAGCGAGCCGGGCTTTCCTCCCTATTCGCTTGGCGCACGAGCGCCCCGAGCCGTTCTCGGCCGGCGGCTGTGGAGGTCACTGCAGGGCCGGGTCGAGACTGGCCTACGGCAGGGGCGCACCGAGCTCAACGAGGCGCGCGCGAAACTTGGTCTGGCTCCCGTGGAGCGGCTGCACGGCGGCATCAGCGCCCGGCTGTGCATCGTCGGCACCTTCCCGCAGCTCGAATATCCCCGGAACTGGCCTCGGGAAGTTCACATCGTCGGCCCGATGATCTGGGAGCCGCCGTTCGGCGAGGTTGAGCCGCCTCCCGGAGACGAGCCGCTGATTCTGATCGCGCCGTCCACGGCACACGACGCCGGGCACCGGCTGTTGCGGGCTGCGCTCATCGGGCTCGCGGGCGAGCCGGTCCGCGTGCTGGCCGCCACGAACCACAGGCCGATCGTCGAGTCCGTGCCGCCCAATGCCCGGCTCGTTGATTGGATCTCCTACGGGCGCACAATGCCGGGCTGCGCGCTGGTGGTCACACACGCTGGCCACGGGACGCTGGCGCGGGCGCTCGCGTCAGGCTGCCCGGTGCTCGCAGTTCCCCACTCGGGCGACATGGCAGAGAACGCCGCTAGGGTGGACTGGGCGGGCGTCGGGGTGCGGCTGCCGTGGCGGTTCGCGACTCCGGCGGGTGTGCGGCTGGCCGCAGCGCGCGCGCTCAGAGATTCGCAGTTGACGAGCCGTGCGGGGAGACTGGGCGTGTGGGCGGCGTCCAATGATGGGGCGACGCGCGCGGCCGAGCTAGTCGAGGAGCTTGCCGTCAGGGAGCGTGATGCTCGCGCACGAACGCGATGAGCTCGGGTGCCTCGCTCTGCACCGTGTCGACCGCCTCGCCGTAGCAAGTGCACAGCTCAATGACGGCGCCCTGGTCGGTGACCTCGAGCGCCCGCCAGGTTGCGCCGTGGTCCTCCCAGCGCTCGAGGTCTTCAACGGTGACGGGACGACGCTCACTCATGGGCCGCGGGCGCAGCTGAGGCTGGGGTCGATCCGGAGGCCGGATTCGCCCGCGCCCAATCGACGATCTTATTGGACCCGTCGATCACGTTGCCGTCGTCCAAGACCAGTACCGGAACCCACGAGTTGCCGGTCAGCCGCTTCACCTCCCTGCGGCGAGGTGGGTTCAAGAAGTCGGGCAATACGCCAAGTCCGTAAGCGCGGATAACTTCCGGCTGGTGGCCGGCCGCGACGAGCGCGTGGTAGGCGTTGCCGCACGGATGACCGCCCGGTCGAGGGGTGGTGGTAAACGTTCCGTAGCAGACGTAAAGCTTCACGGCGCTCCCTTCGGTGGGCGCAATCGAATCGGAGAAGCTCCGGGGGTGGGACTCGAACCCACAACCTAACGGTTAACAGCCGTTCGCTCTGCCGGTTGAGCTACCCCGGAATAGGGTCTGGCGGCATCGCGCCCGCGGCTCTGAGCGAGCCGCTCCGCGTCGCCGAACTCTAGCGGGAAGCGGCATCAACCAGAACCGCGCTCGGTCCGCTAAAGCGGCCTCTCGAGCCTCGCCACGACCGCTCGGAGCTCCTCCAGAGCGTGCTCGCGCTGCCGCGCCAGAGCAGTCACATCACCCCCGCCCGTGCCCCTAGCTCGCCTAATGGCGCGATCAAGCCGCCCGAGCTCCAGCACCAGCCGCGCGTGCTCGAGTTGGGCCGGGCTGCCATCGGTCCCTCGGCCAGCCAGGGCGACGAGACCGGCGACCGCCCGTGCCAGCTCCTCGTCGTCGGGAGGCAGATCGGACAGCGGCGTGTCCGTTCGGTTGATCAGATGGCGGGCCACGCGACGCATCAGTCCACTGAGGAGCAGCTCGTCGGGGTCAATCGCCGAAAGCACGGCCTGCCCATCGGGAGGCAGCGCGATGCACAGCGCCAAGAACGCCCGTTCGGCGCGGATCTCTTGGTCGACGGCGGGAAGCGCTGCCCGGGCGGCTGCGGCGCTCGACGAGCCGTTGCCGGCGGCCGGTGACGCCGCGGACCCTCCGGCGCCCGTAACCAGGGTCGCCAACCGTCCCTCCGACAATTCCAGTCGCCCGGCGACACGCTGCACGAGATCGTCCCGGAGTACGCTCGGCGGCATAGCGGCGAGCAACGGCTGCAACTCACCGAGAGCCCGGTCGCGTCCCTCGGCGCTACGCACGTCTCCGCGGTCGAGAATCCGCTCCACGTGGAAGACAACGAACGGCACAGAGCTCTCGACCCGGGCCCGGAGCGCCTCGGCGCCGTCGCGCCCGATCAACTCGGCGGGGTCGGTTCCCTCGGGCAGCGGCACGACCCGCAGCTCGAGCTTGCGTCCGGCTGCCAGCCGGGATGCCCGCAGCATCGCGTCCTGGCCTGCGCGGTCGGCATCCAGACAAAGCTCGAGCACTTTGACGATCCGCTCGAGCTCCCCCACCTGTTCCTCGGTCAAGGCGGTCCCCATGATCCCGACCGCGTTGCCCAGCCCCGCCTGGTGCAGCGCGAGCACGTCGGTGTATCCCTCGACCAGAATCATCCGGCCTGCCCGCGCCGCCTCTGACCGCGCGCGGTCGATTCCGAACAGTTGGCTGCGCTTGTGGTAGATCTCGCCCTCGGAGGTGTTCAGATACTTAGGCGGCTGGTTCTCGCGCATCGCTCGGGCCCCGAAACCAAGCACCTTTCCGCGCGCATCGCAGGACGGGAACATGATCCGCTGACGGAACCGGTCGAAGATCTGGCCCGGACGGGACCGTGAGCGCTGAGCCAGGCCGACGGCGAGCAGCTCCTCGTCGCTGAACCCGGCCTTACGCGAGGCGAGCAGCATTCGATCCCAGGCGCTGGGAGCGTAACCGACGCGAAACTCTCGTAGCGTCTGCTCCCCGAACCCCCTGCCCAGCAGGTACTGACGCGCCGGCAGCGCTTCCCGTCCCTCCCACAGGTATCGCGTGTAGTAGCCAGCCGCCCTGCCCAGCAGCGACTGCAGGCGATCGCGGCGTTCCCGCCGCGAGGCAGCCTCGGGATCTTCGGTCTCGCTCTCGAGCTTGACGCCGAAGCGATCGGCCAGCGACTCGAGCGCTTGCTTGAAATCGAGTCCCTCGGTCTCCATCACGAATGCGAAGGGATCGCCGGAGGCCTGGCAGCCAAAGCAGTGGTAGTGCTTCTCGTCGGGCCGCACGTGGAGTGACGGGGTGCGCTCATCGTGGAACGGGCAGATCCCGAAGTAGCTGTCGACGCCGGCACGACGTAAATCGGTGCGACTCGAGACGAGCGCGAGCATGTCGACCGCGTCGAAAACCCGATCGCGGGAGTCCTTCGTGTAGCGGGTCACGGCGCGAACGCCACCGGCACGGTCAGAGCCTGAAACGCACGGAGGCAGTATCGGTCGGTCATGCCGGCCAGATAATCGGAGACCCTGTCCGCGAGGACGAGGTTCGGAATCGAGTCGGGAATCTCCTCTGGATGGACGCAGTAGTGCTCAAACAAGGCCCGCACCACTCCGTGGATCTTCGCCTGCTCGTGCGTCGCTTCCGGACCGAGGTACACCCGCTCGAACATGAACGCGCGCAGCTCCGCCATCGACCCTCCGATCACTTCTCCCTGGACGATGTCCCCGACGCGCTCAGAGCTCTCGACCAGGTCGTGGACCAGCGTGTCGATCCGCCGTGGTCCGGTGTTGCCGAGGATCTCGATCGGCCGCGACGGTAGGTCCTCGGATGCGATCAGTCCGGCGCGCAGCGCGTCGTCGATGTCGTGGTTGATGTAGGCGACGCGGTCCATCAGACGCACGATCTTGCCCTCCAGCGTCGCCGGTTCCTTGGCCCGGCCGGAGTGGCTGACGATTCCGTCGCGCACAGCCCAGGTCAGGTTGAGACCCGTGCCATCGCGCTCGAGCGCCTCGACGATCCGCAGTGAGTGCTCGTGGTGCAGGAACCGAGTGCCGAACCGCTCCAGCAGGCAACGGTCCAGCGCCTCCTCCCCGATGTGACCGAACGGCGGGTGCCCAAGGTCGTGTCCCAACCCGATCGCCTCCACCAGATCCTCGTTCAGCTGTAGCGCACGGGATACGGTGCGCGAGATCTGGGTGACCTCGAGCGTATGCGTCAGCCGCGTGCGGTAATGGTCGCCGGTCGGAGATACGAACACCTGGGTCTTGTGCTTGAGCCGCCGGAATGCCTTGCAGTGCACGATCCGGTCGCGGTCACGCTGAAACGGAGTCCGCAGGCCACAATCGGGCTCTGGGCGCTCGCGGCGGGCGGGGTAGGACGGCGTCGCCAGGGGCGAGAGCGAAGCCGCCTCCTGAGCGCGAATTCGCTGCGCGAACGCAGCCGCGACCGGCCCGCCAGGGTGCTCATAACCCGTCCTCACGGCTTGATCGCTCACAGCTCGATTCTGACAGTGCCTCATGCTGAGCGCCCGAGTCTCACCAAGCCGTCACAGATCCGGCGCTAGCGTACCCCGGCTAACCGACGAGCAGCGGCCTCAGCCGCACCTGCGCGTGGTGCTCGGCGGTCTCGCCGATCGCCCGCTCCGCCTGGCGAAGAGCCCGCTCAGAGGCCTCGGGAGCGTGGGCTAGCGGCTGTGCCAGGGCCCTGACCAGGAACCGGTATGACTCCTCGTCGAGCGTGAAGGCGGCGGCCTCGCACGATCCACAGACAACGCCCCCCGCCGCAGCTGAGAACCCGCGTAGATGCTCTGAGGACCCGCATGATGCGCAGGCGCCGAGCTGCGGCACGATGCCGGCAGCGAGCAGCAGCTTGAGGCGGAACGCTAATCCGTTGGCAGGCCCAGCCTGGGCGGCCTCGGAGCTAAGCAGCGCGAGCTCGTTGGCCAGCAGGGTGAACACCTCCGGGTGGGGCTCAGATGATTCGAACAGCCGCGTGACCGCGTCGCACGCCCGCGCCGCGGCGTCCAGCGTCGCGGCGTGATCACGCAACCCCGCGTTGACAGCAATTGTGTCGGCGCTGCTGACCGTGAACAGATCTCCGCGTCCCTCGTGCAGCACCAGGCGAACCTGAAAGAACGGCTCGAGCCTCGCGCCGAAGCGGCTGTGAGCCCGTCTCGCGCCCTTGGCGATCGCGCTGAGCCGTCCGTCACCGGGTGTATAGAGATGCAGGATTCGATCAGCCTCTCCGTAGCGGATCGAGCGCAGCACGATCGCCGTCGTCTTCAGCGGTCCCATGCTATCTTTTCTGAAGTAATGAACTCCGTCACCGTATACACGACCGACCGCTGTTCTCTATGCGTCAGCGCGAAGACATTGCTCGCGCGCCGCGGGATCGGCTATGAAGAGATCAATCTGGCAAAGGACCCGGACGGTCGCGCGGAGCTTACCCGCAGGACCGGAATGATCACGTTTCCGCAGATCGTGGTCGGTACTGAGACGATCGGCGGTTTCGCCGAGCTGCTCGCCGCCGATCGCGGGGGCCGTCTGTCCGAGTTGGTGGCAGCCTAGCCGCTGCCTCAGCTTGAGCGTGCTCAGGTAGCTGGAATCCGGCGCCTGGTGGCGCGAGGTTTGCGCTGGCAGTCTTCGCACACGTATGTACCTCGGCCACCGACAACAATCTTTCTTATCACCGTGCCGCATCGCGGGCACGGTTCGCCGGCGCGGAGGTGAACCAAAAAGCGGTCCTGGAAGGATCCGCGCGCTCCGTCGATGTGGCGGAAATCGTCGATCGAGGCACCCTTGGCCTCGATACCCGCCGCCAGCGCCTCCTCGATCCCGTCGCGCAGCCCCCCCCACTCGGCCGCCGTCAGGCGCCCGGCTGCTCGCAACGGATGGATCCGGGCTCTGAACAGCGCCTCGTCAGCGTAGATATTGCCGACGCCCGCGATCCGCCGCTGGTCGAGAATGAACGTCTTGACGGGCGCACGACGGCCCCGCGCGAGTTTCTTGAGGTGCTCGGCCGTGAACTCGGGGGTGAACGGCTCAATCCCCAGTCGGTTCGCGAGATACTCCTCGCGCGCGGCCTCGCCGTGCAGCAGATGGGCAGTGCCAAACCGCCGGGGATCGACATAGGCCATGTGATGGTCGCCATCGAGGGAAAAACGCACCCTGGTGTGGGGCGGATCGAGCGCGGGATCGAACAGCAGCGCACCCGTCATCCTCAGATGGATGAGCAGATAGCGCGCCCCGGAGAGCTCCCAGATCAGGTATTTGCCAGCTCGCGCAAGTCGCTCCACGACTGCGCCTCGCAGCTCGACCTCGACCTCCGCTGGTGAATACGGACGAGTCCAGCGCGGATCGAGGATCTCGACATCGACGATCTGGCGGCCTTCCAAATGTGGCGCCAGCTGGCGACGGATCGTCTCTACTTCGGGAAGCTCGGGCACGACAGCGACTTCTACAGGAATGACCGTCCGGGCAGCTCGGGGGCGTCCCGGCCCGTGAGCCAGCGAAGGACACTCGCGCCGACATCCGCCAGCGGCCCGTCGTGACGGTGGGAGCCGTCGCCAGTGAACACTGCGAGCAGCGGCGCGTGCTCACGCGTGTGGCGCCATAGTCGGCGGCATCGGGGAGCGCGCCGACGCCGCAGGCATCGCGAGGTGGACGACCGTGCTCGGCCGGGGTCCTGGCTCGGGCGGCAGCTCCGGCGGTCCCAGCGCCGACTCGTGGACGAACTGGGCAGGGGCGCCGTCGAGCACGCCGGGGGTGGTCTCGGCGAGCCGTCCACCGACCAGCGACATCCCGAGCCGCGGAAACCGCAGGGCCTCGTCGTAGACGCGCGGACCGAATGCCAGGACATCGAGCGGCTCGAGGGCATGCAACGTGTCTGCGCCCCGACGAGCGAGATACGCGATGCAGTCACCGGCGCCGATGTCCGTCGTCGTCCCCTTCTGCCACAAGAGCCCCCGGCCGGCGAGCACGTAGAACAACTCCTCCGCGCCTCGGTGTTCGTGGGCGGGGGTCGACCAGCTGCCCGACGGCAACTCGATTCTGCGCACACCGACGTTCATGCTGCCGGCGGCGTCGCCCGCATCGTCCAGCGGCCAGTCAGGTGACCGAGCTCGTACTCGCGCGAGGGAGCCTGATCGAAATGCGTGATCCCCATCGGCGCGACTCTACGCCGAACGTGAAATCTGCGCCCGCGGATGGGCGTCGAAGTAAACGTCGCGCAAGCGATCGGCCGACAGATGCGTGTAGATCTGGGTGGTGGCGATGTCGGCGTGGCCGAGCATCTCCTGCAGCGAGCGCAGGTCGCATCCGCCCGCCAGCAGATGGGTGGCGAACGTGTGCCTGAGGGTGTGGGGGCTCATCCGGTGATCGAGCCCCGCGGTACGGGCGTGGCGCTGGACGATCTTGTAGAGCCCCTGGCGGGAGAGCGCGCCGCCGCGGAGGTTGACGAACACACGTGTCTCGTCGCGCAGGCCCACGAGTCCCGGTCGTGCTCGCTCCAGGTACGCCCTCAAGCTCTCGATCGCCTTGCTGCCGATCGGGACGATCCGCTCCTTCGAGCCCTTGCCGCGCGCCCGCAGGATCCCGCCGTCGAGGTCGAGCTCGGAAAGCTCGAGCGCGATCGCCTCGGAGGCCCGCAGCCCGCAGGCATACATCGTCTCGAGTAAAGCTCGATCGCGGAGCGCACCGGGCGAGCTGCCGCGGGGCTGGGCGAGCAGGCGCTGGACCTCGTCGCGGCTGAGAACCTTCGGCAAGCGACCACGCGCTCGCGGCGGCCGAAGGTCCGCCGTCGGGTCGTCGGTGAGGATCTGCTCCCGCCGGAGGTAGCGGTAGAAGGACCGCAGGCAGGCGATCTTGCGCTGGAGCGTAGCCGGAGCCACCGGCCGGCGGTGCTCCCCGCCGATCGCCAGTTCCGAGACGAATGCGGCGAGATCGTTCGTTCCGACCGCGAGCGGGTCGATCCCGCACCGCTGCAAGAACTCGCCGTACTGCTGCAGATCGGTGCGATAAGCGTCGAGCGTGTTGCGCGATAGTCCCCGCTCGAGTTCGAGGTAGGCCAGAAAGTCGAGCGCCAGCTCGGTGGTCCGCCGGGCATGGATTGGCGAGTCAGCCTCGATCTTGGCCATGACGGCCTATTCGGGCTAGGTCCCGGTGGTCCTGCCGAGCGGGGCCTCCCGCCCACGCCCACGGCTGACCTTCAGCCACAGCAGCGCGATCAGCGACTTGGAGTCCTCGCACTCGGTGATCGCCTCATCGAGGCGCTCGAGCGGCCAGGGAACGATCTCGATCCGCTCGTTCTCATCGGCTTCGGGCACGTCGACGGCATTTGAGAGGTCGCTCGCCAGGTACAGCCAGACTCGCTCATCGCTGAATCCGGGGCTGGTGTAAAAGGCGGCGATCTCCTCCCAGCGCGCCGCCTGCATGCCGATTTCCTCGGCCAGTTCCCGTTTGGCCGTCTCGAGCGGAGTCTCTCCCTCAACATCACGCTTACCGGCCGGGACCTCCAGCGAAGCCCGCTCGCCAATCGCCTCACGAGGCTGACGGGTCAGCCACACCTGGGTGGGGTCGAGCGGGAGAATGCCGACAGCGCCGGGGTGCCACACCTTCTCGCGGGTGACCTCTTCCCCATCTTCGTAGCGGTAGCGCTCGACGCCAGCGCGAATGACCTTGCCTGCCCAGACCGTCTCGGAATCGATCCGCTCAAACGACATTTGCCCCTACCTCCACCAGCGTGATGGCGACCTCGAGCATGTCATCGAGGGCGTCGATGTTGATCCGCTCGCCCGGTTCGTGATTTCGCTCGGTGCCGTCGGCCAGGTTGGTGCATGTCAGCCCGGCCGCCTCGAACGAATTTGCGTCCGAACCGCCGCCGGTGACGATGTGCTTGGGTTCGTATCCGCAGGCGCGCAGCGCACGTTCGGCGAGGAGCACCTGCGGGGCACGAGGACGCGTCCGGTAGCCCTTGAACATCCGCTCCGCCGTCAGGTCGAGATCGCACTCGAACTCATTGGCCGCATCCTGGAGGTGGTCGATCATCTCGGTGAGGACCGCCTCCGCCTTCGCCTCATCGAGGCCGCGTACCTCGCCGACCAACCGGCAGCGCTCAGGGATCACGTTGATCGCCGTCCCGCCTTCGATCGTGCCGATGTTGGCGGTTGTCTCGGGATCCAGCCGCCCAAGACGCATCGCCGCGATCGCTCGGGCCGCGGCGGCAATCGCGCTGCGACCCGCCTCGGGACGGACGCCGGCGTGGGCTGCGGCGCCACGGAACTCCGCCAGCAGGCGGTGGTGAGTCGGCGAGGCGAGCACGATCTCACCGATCGGGCTCGCATGATCAAACACATATCCGAAGCGGCTGTGTAGACGGCCAACCTCGAATGCCGCGGAACCACCTAGCGAAACCTCCTCGCAAACCGTGAACAGTATCTCCACCCCCAGGCCCTTGGGCTCGGCGCTGTTCGCGAGCCAGCGCGCTAACTCGATCAGGATCGCCACGGCGGTCTTGTTGTCCGCACCCAGAATCCCCTCGTTGGCGTTCTGGAAGCCGCCGTCGAGGACCACGGGGTCGACCGGCGCCGTGAGTGGAACCGTGTCCAGATGAGCGCAAAGCAGGAGGCTAGAGGAGTCTTGGCCCGGGATCCGCGCGAGCAGGTTGCCACTCTCCGAACCGACCTCAGAGCCGGCATCGTCCTCTTCGACCTCTAGTCCCAGTGAGCGGAGCTCCGCCGATACCCAATCGGCGCACTCGCGCTCACGGTGCGAGGGACTCTCGATCCGGCACAGCGTGCAGAAGGTTTCGTGCAGTCGCTCGCGGTCGGCGTCGCTGGTGCGCCTCACGGCGCCGAGGCACGCGAGACACCGACGTGGTCTCGATCGGGTTCCTCGGTCATCAACCGGCCACAATCCAGCGCGGCACCGACGAACTCCCGGAACACGGGCGCCGGACGGTCGGGCCGTGACTTGAACTCCGGGTGATACTGCGAGGCAACGTAGAACGGATGGGTGTCGCGACGCAGCTCGATCACTTCCACGAGTCGCTCATCCGGAGAGGTGCCAGAGCAGATCAGCCCGGCAGACTCGAGCCGGCGGCGAAGGTGGTTGTTCACCTCATAGCGGTGGCGATGGCGCTCGTAGACGACCGGCTCGTCATACAGCTCGCGGATCCGGGTGGAGTCGTGCAGCTTCACGGGATCGGCTCCGAGTCGCATCGTCCCGCCCATGTCCGCGATCTCCTTTTGCTCAGGCAGCAGGTCGATCACCGGGAACGGCGTCTCGAGGTCCATCTCGGTTGAGTTGGCCCCCTCCATCCCAGCGACGTGGCGGGCAAATTCGCTGACCGCGACGTGCATCCCCAGGCAGATACCCAGATACGGGATACGGCTCTCGCGGGCAATCTGCGCGGCACGGATCTTGCCCTCCCACCCACGGCCACCAAATCCGCCGGGGATCAGGATTCCATCGGCGCCCTGTAGACGCGCCGTGACTTCAGGTTCGCCGACGGTCTCCGAGTCAACCCAGTCGATCTCCACCCGGCAATCGTGATGCACCCCGGCGTGTTTGAGCGCCTCGCGAACCGACAGGTAGGCATCTTCGAGCTTGACGTACTTGCCCACGAGCGCGATCCGCACGCACTCGGTGGCCTCGCTCGCCCGCTTGGTGATCCCCTCCCAGATGCCCAGATCGGGTCGGGGAGCCTCAAGGTCAAAGTGCTCGCTGAGAATGTAGTCGTCAACGCCCTCGCCGCGGAAGGTGAGCGGCACCTGGTAGATGTCGGGGACGTCGTAGGCCGACACCACCGCCTCGACCGGCAGACTGGCGAACAGCGCGATCTTGCGCCGGATCTCGGCCGATAGCACCGACTCCGACCGGCAGACGATCATGTCCGGAGCGATACCGATGCGTCGGAGCTCGTTTACCGAGTGTTGCGTTGGCTTGGTCTTCAGCTCGCCAGCGTGCCCGATATACGGTACCAGCGTCAAATGGATGAACATGCACCGCCGTCGTCCGACGTCGACAGGGAACTGACGAATCGCCTCCAGAAACGGGAGCGACTCGATGTCGCCGACGGTTCCGCCGATCTCCGTGATCACGAAGTCCACGTCGCTGGACTCGGCCATCAGCTTGATTCGCTGCTTGATCTCGTCCGTGATGTGAGGGACGACCTGGACGGTCGCACCGAGATAGTCGCCGCGCCGTTCACGCCGGATCACCGTGTTGTAGATCCCACCAGCGGTGACGTTCGAGGCCCGGCTCGTATTGGCATCGGTAAAGCGCTCGTAGTGACCCAAGTCGAGATCTGTCTCCGCACCATCCTCGGTAACGAACACTTCGCCGTGCTGATAGGGAGACATCGTCCCCGGGTCGACGTTGATGTACGGATCGAACTTCTGCAGCTGGACGTCCAGCCCCCGAGCCACGAGCAGCCGCCCGATCGATGCCGAGGTGATCCCCTTGCCGAGCGAGGAAACCACACCCCCGGTGATGAAAATGAAGCGTGTTTCCCCTTGAGCCATCGGTCGATCCTCGAGTCTAGTTGACCTCTTCACCGTAGCGCCGGGACCGGACAGTCAAGCGGCCTTCAGCAGCTGCCGGGCGTGCTGGCTGGCGGCTTTGTCACCCGCACCCGCGCCGAGCATCCGGACCAGCTCTGTGACCACCTGGTCACCGTCGAGCGCAGTGACCGTCGTCCGTGCTGGTCTGACGCTCGCGTCCTTGGCGATCGTGAAGTGACGGGCGGCGAGCGCCGCGACCTGGGGGAGGTGGGTGATGCACAGGAGCTGCCGTCCCCGTGCCAGGTCGCGCAGATGCTCGCCGACCGCGCGGGCAGTATGGCCACCGATCCCAGCGTCGATCTCGTCGAATACCAGCAGCGGCACGTCCGCCCCCTCGTGAGAGTCGCGGTGGACCGCGCTCAGCAACGCGAGCATCACTCGCGACAGCTCGCCGCCGGAGGCAATCTCACGGAGCGGGGCAGCGGAAAGACCGGCGTTCGGCGAGATCAGCAGCTCGACGGCGTCCGCTCCGCGAGGCCCGCAACCATCTGGCCGCGGCCCGATCTCGACCTCGAACTGGGCGTCGGGCATCGCCAGCTCCGCCAGACGGCTGCGGACCGCTGCGGCCAGCCCCGGCGCCGCCTCTCGCCGGCGGGCGCCAAGCTCTTCCGTTAATCGCTCCAGTCCTCCGCGGGCGGCGACAAGCGCGGATTCGACGGCGCCCAGAGCCACGTCGGCATGCTCGAGCTGTTCGCGACGTGCCCGGCAGCGCTCGGCGTGGCGCAGGACCTCGGCAATCGAGCCGCCGTGCTTGCGTTCTAGGCGGACGAATTGCCCCAACCGCTCCTCCACTTCCTCCAGGCGCCCGGGTGCGGCCTCGACCCCAAGCAGATAGCGAAGCAACTCGCCACCGAGGTCCTCGGCTTCGTAGCCGAGCGCTCGCAGGCGTTCAAAGAGCGCCTGCAACTGGGGATCAAGCCCCGCCGCCGGCTCGAGCAGCGTCGCCGCCTGGGCGAGGATCTCGGCAACCCCGCTCCCGGTATCGGGCGCAATCGCCTCCGCCCCGGCAGCGGCTGCGAGCCGTAGCGTTTCGAGATGCCTTAGACGGTTGCGCTCAGTGGTCAGCTCAGCCTCTTCGGACTCGGTAGGCGCGAGCGTTTCGATCTCTTCCAGCTCGAAGGTCATGAGGTCCAGTTCGCGATCGCGCGCCCCCGCCAGCGCCTGAAGCTCCCCCGCGCGATGCTCGAGCTCGCGTACCCGCTCGTAGGCGTCGGCCAGCCGAGCGCGCGTGGCCAGCTGCTCGGACCCGCAGTGGGCATCGAGGATCTCCAGCTGCGCAGCGGAGAGCATCAGCTTTCGGTGCTCGTGCTGGCCGTAGAAGGACAACAACCCACTCGTCAGCTCGCGGAGGTCAGCGAGCGTCGCCGAGCGCCCACCCACGTAGGCCCGTGTGCGCCCGTCCGGCCACACTCGCCGCGCGAGTACGAGCTCCTGCGCGTCGGCTGGAAGCCGCTCGGCGCCGGCGAGCGCAGCGGGGAGCGAGAACACCCCCTCCACGTACGCCTCGGCCGCACCGCTGCGCACGATCCCACTGCGCGCCCGGCCGCCCAGCAGCAGGTCGAGCGCATGAGCGAGCAGCGTCTTGCCGGCGCCGGTCTCGCCGGTAAGGATGTTGAGTCCCGGGCCGAGCCGCAGCTCGGCTCGTTCCATCAGCAGCAGGTTCTCGACGCGTAGCTCGTAAAGCATCGGCGACGGTGTACCACGCGGGTCCGACAGATGGGCGGCACGAAACCGTGCGGCGGAGGCGAAACGCGCAGCGAATGGCTACGGGGCGCTGGCGAGTCGTCCGAACTTCTGCCGTAAGCGCTGGTAGAAGGTCGCGCCGGCGATCTGGGCCAGGCAGCTCTGCCCATCGGCAAACTGCACGTCGATCTCCTCGCCGGGCGAGAGCACACACATCGGCCGGCCATCGACGGTCACGTCAACCGGCTCCTCACAAGACCGGTTATGGACGGCGAGGGTGTCGTCAGGCGCCACCACCAGCGCCCGGGCGGTGAGCGAGTGAGGGGCGATAAACGAGACCACGAAGCCTTTCACGCCCCATGCCATCACCGGGCCGCCGTTGGCGAGGTTGTAACCGGTGGAGCCCGCCGGCGTGGCCACCACCAGGCCATCGCAGCGCACGCGACCGACCTCATCGGCGCCGACCGCATACTCGAGGTCCGCGACCCGCTTGCCGGGCTGCCGGTGCATCGAAATGTCGTTGATCGCCATCCAGTGACCTTGTCTTCCCGCGATCGAGATCCCCGGCAGGCGAAGTACATCGAAATCTCCCGCAAACGCCCGCCGGAACCCCGATTGCGCTTGCTCGCGATCGACCGTGGCGAGAAACCCGATCTCGCCAAAGTTGACCGCGAACACGGGCACGTTCGTCCCGGCGTACGTTCGTAGCGCGCCCAGGATCGTGCCGTCGCCCCCGAGCGCGAAGCAGATGTCGACATCGGATTCGATTGGCGCGTCGAGGACCAGCCCATCGGCCGGCTCGAGTCGGTGCTTGCGCGTCTCCTCGGCATCGAAGCGGATGACGGCTCCCATCTCGCGCGCGATCTCGAGCAGCGCCGCGATCGCGGGAGCGGTCTCACTCGGACGTCGGTGCGTGAACACCGTTGCGCTCCTGACCGCGTTCACGGCTCCACCTCCGCGGCGGCACGCCGCAGATCATCGACGCCCCCACGGCCGGCCTCTGCGATCCAGGCAAACGACTCGAGGTTGCCTTTCGGACCAGGGAGCCCCGAGCTGGCATAGCCAAGCACGGACGCGTCGAGGCCGAGAGCGGCGTCGCCCACGTCGATCAACGCTTGGCACCGCCACTGCGCCTCTCGAACCACGCCCCCTTTCCCAACCCTCTCTCGGCCCACCTCAAACTGAGGCTTGATCAGCGCCAGGCAATCGAACCGGCGGGCCGCACACCCCAGCGCGGCCGGCAGGATCTTCGTCAGCGAGATGAACGACACGTCGATCACGATCACCTCAGGCGCGTACGGCAGTTGCCCGGGCGTCAGGAAGCGAGCATTCTGGCGCTCGATGACCGTGACCCGGGGATCCGAGCGCAACCTCCAGTCCAGCTCGCCGTAAGCGACGTCCACGCCGACGACATGCGCCGCTCCATGCTGGAGCAGACAATCGGTAAAGCCTCCGGTCGAGGCACCCACGTCCAGCGCCCGCCGACCGGACACGTCGAGGTCGAATGCGTCGAGCGCGTTGGCGAGCTTGACCCCGCCCCGAGAGACGTAAGTGGGCGCCTGGGCGATCTCCAATTCGACATCTTCGGGAACCAGCTGACCCGGTTTCTCGGCTCGCCGACGATCGGGCAACAGCATGATTTCCCCGGCCAGAACGGATGCCGCGGCCCGGGAGCGTGTGGTGAAGATCCCCCGCTGCGAAAGCAAGCTGTCGAGACGGACACGTTTCACTTCGCCGGGAACGGTACGTGATCGACCTCACAGTCAGGCCTCCCGGGAGAGGGCACCATCGAAGCTCTCTCTCCTCCTCCGAAGCGGCCCGTCCAACTGGCGGGCCGCTTTCGGTTGACCGGAGTCTGGTGTGCGGAGGGGTCTGGTGTGCGCGCCCGCGGGGAGGGCGGGGAAAGTAGCCCGTCCCGACCTGCTCCAGCGCGCATTTCGGCCGATGGCCCTGCGAAATGCGCTCTCGAGCACGATATGCGTGTTGCAGCGCGCAAATCGGCAGGCGCGGCCGCGATTTGAGCAATCGAGCAGGTCCCGGGGGCGCGACCCGCGCGGCGGGCGACCGCCCCGCCCCGCGAAGCCCGGCGACCGCCCGCCCTCAGCCGGTCACACCGCTGCGCTCGGCGACTGCGGCTTCGATGCGCTCGGCGATCCGTTCGCCGGTGAAGCCGACCTCGTCGTGCAACAGCTTCGGCGAGCCGTGGGTGACGTAGCGGTCGGGCAACCCGACTCGGAGGATCCGCGACGTCAGCCCGGCATCAGACAGGGTCTCCCAGACCGCCGAGCCGAATCCACCGGCGAGGACCCCCTCTTCGACCGTCACCAGCAGCTCGTGCTCTGCCGCCAGTTGGGCCGCCAGCCCGGCGTCGATCGGCCTGGCAAAGCGGGCGTCGGCGACCGTCACCGAGATTCCCTTATCGGCCAGGATCGATGCGGCCTCGAGTGCCTTATTGACGCCGTTGCCGTAGCCGAGCAGGGCGACGCGATCGCCCTCGCGGAGAATCTCTCCGGTTCCGATCTCGATCGCCGCAGGACGCTCGGGTAGCGGCACGCCGACGGCCTCTCCGCGCGGGTACCGAATCGCCACCGGCCCGGCGTCTTGGCGCAAAGCCGTATGAAGCATGTTGACCAGCCCCGCCTCATCCCGCGGGGCCATCAGCACGATGTGCGGCAGGCAGCGTAGGTAGGCGATGTCGAACGCGCCGTGATGCGTCGGGCCGTCATCCCCAACCAGGCCGGCACGATCCATCGCGAACACGACGTTCAGGCTCTGAAGGCAGACGTCATGGACGATCTGGTCGTACGCCCGCTGCAGGAACGTCGAGTAGATCGCGGCGACGGGCTTACAGCCCTGGAGCGCCAGCCCGGCCGCAAACAGCACGGCTTGCTGTTCGGCGATCCCGACGTCGTAATAACGATCGGGCAACTCGCGCTGCAGGATGTTGAGGCCCGTACCCGAGTTCATCGCGGCGGTGATCCCAATCACCCGTTCGTCGCGCCGGCACTCCGTCACGAGCGCGTTACCGAACACCTGGGTGTATTGGGGAGGGGCCGGCTTCGCCGCCCGACCGGGTTTCGGGGCGATCTTGACCGCCGGCGCGCCGTTGGCGATCGACTTCGGCTTCGCGGCATGCCACTTCTCCATGCCCTCGAGGCCCCCTTCTTCGGCGGGGGCGAAGCCCTTGCCTTTGACGGTCGCACAATGGACTACGACCGGACGCTCGGCGATCAGCGCCTCACGGAGCGCGAGCCGTACCGCTCGCAAGTCGTGGCCATCGATCACGCCCATGTAGGCGAAGTCGAGCTCTTCCCACCACAGCCCCGGCGCCCAGAACGCCTTGATCGACTCCTTGACATGCGGACCAAGGCGCTCGAACGCCGCCCCGATCCCGACCGGCAGCTTGGTCAGACCGCCCTCGACCCCTTCGCGCGCATGCCAGAGCTTGGGATTGAGCCGAATCCGGTTGAAGTAACGCGACAGGGCCCCGACGTTGGGCGCGATCGACATACCGTTGTCGTTGAGGACGACGACGATCGGCGTGCCCTCGCCTCCAGCCTGATGGACTGCCTCGAACGCGACCCCGCCAGTCATCGCCCCGTCGCCGACCACGGCGACGACGTGACCATCCTCCCCGTGCCCGCGGCGCATCGCCTCTTTGATCCCAACCGCATAGCCGATCGCGGTGGAGGCGTGACCGGCGCCCATGATGTCGTGCTCGGACTCGTGAATCGCGCAGAACGGCGCCAGGCCACCGTACTTGCGGATCGTATGCAGCTCATCGCGGCGCCCGGTCAGGATCTTGTGCGGGTAGGCCTGGTGTCCGACGTCCCAAAGGATCTTGTCTCGCGGCGAGTCGAGCAGTGAGTGCAGTGCGACTGTGATTTCGCAGGCGCCTAGATTCGCCCCAAAATGTCCGCCGATCTCCCCCACCGTGTCGATGATGTGCGCGCGTACCTCCTGCGCGACGGTCTGTAGTTCGTCGTCGCTGAGGCCGTGAAGGTCTTGCGGCTTTTGGATCTTGTCAAGTAGTTCTGCCATCAGTAGGTCCGGGTCGCGATGAAGTCAGTGATTTGCTCAAGCTCGAAGGCTCCCGCCGGAGCCGCTTGCGCAAGCGCAGCGCGAGCGCGCTGGTGCGACTCGGCGGCGAGCTTCCGCGCCCCTTCGAGTCCGAATTCGGTCACGTAGGTGCGCTTTCCCAACCGCTGGTCGCTCCCCTGCTGCTTGCCAAGCGTCTGCAGTGATCCGGTGACGTCGAGGATGTCGTCGACGATTTGGAACAGAACGCCCAGTTCGCTGGCAAAGGTGCGGAAGTAATGAATTGTGTCAGGTTCTTGGGTCGGGGATAGGAGCAGGACGCATTCGATGCTGGCGGCGATCAGCCGTCCGGTCTTGAGCTCATGCAGACGTCGCAGGCCGTCGGGGCCTGGCGCAGCCCCCTCCGAGACGTCAATGTACTGACCGCCGACCATGCCCTGGACGCCAGTGGCCGCCGCCAGTTCGCGGGCGGCCGCCAGCAGACCCGGGCCGTCGCCGTGCTGCTCGGACAGCAGCAGCCGGAAAGCTTCGGCGTAGAGACCGTCCCCGGCCAGGATCGCGACATCGTCTCCAAACGCCCGGTGGCAGGTGGGCCGCCCGCGGCGGACGTCATCATCGTCCATCGCGGGCAGGTCGTCGTGGATCAGAGAGTATGTGTGGATCAGCTCAAGGGCTCCGGCGAGCGGCAGCACGGTGCTCGGCGAACGACCGATTGCGCTCGCCGTCGCCAGCGCCAGCACCGGACGGATCCGTTTGCCTCCGGCCAGCAACGAGTACCGCATCGCCTCCTCGAGGCCTGCCGTCGCCGGCTCGGTCGAGAATCGCAGCGACTCCAGGTAACGCTCGACTTCTTCGCGGAGCTGCTCGGGATAGGCGACCCGGGCGCCGTCGGACGGCACCGTTGCCACTAGGCCGCCGGCAGTGGGAGCTGACCTGGGAGGTCGGGCAGTGGCTCGAGGGCCGCGCGTGCCCGCTCGTCCACCTGGGCGCTTGCCTCGGACGCGAGGCGCGCGCACTCCTCGATCAGGGACAGCGCGGCATCTGGCTCGAGCTCGCCGGTGCGCAGCCGCTCGGCGGTGTCCTGGAGCCGCGCTGTGAGCTCAATCAGAGCATCGGTCACGTTCGGGAGACTATCGAGTCCCCTGTTTGGACTGTCGGTTCGGCCCATCGAGCCCTCCCACGGGGGTCTAGAACCGAAGCAGTGCTCCGATCCCCTCGAACGGGCCGAGATCAGGATGGTGACGAACGACCATCACCTTGGCATCTTGAGTCAGCGCCGCCTCGACCACGCTCTCGCGCAGGTGGTCGTGCTCGCGCAGCTCGCGGCCGTCGGCGGGGCAAACGCCACTTGCCAGCAACGCGAGCAGACCGCAGTTCGGGCATCGCCAGCCCGGGCGATCGAAGCCAGGGGCCAGGAGAAGGACCTGGACCCGGCGTTCGTTGAGCGCTTCGACCGTCCCCTCGGGCCCGCCCACCGCACGACCGCCGCTGCCGATGCCGGCCGCCAAACGGTCTAGCGCGTCGCGCTCGTGGCGCTTGTCATCCTCCTCGACCAGCGTTCTCAGCGCATCGCGGATCTGGTTCTCAGTGGCGCTATGCAAATCCACGTCGATCCGCTCCGGGGCCAGCCGGTGGCGCACCTCGTCGTGGAGTACTGCCTCGAGTCGCGGCACGATTTCCGGTGGGCCGCCGAGGGCGAGGCGGTCGAAATGCTCGCGGCGCCAGCGCCGGTGAAGCTGCTCAGCCACCCGGCGCAGGTGATCGTCGGTGTCCTTCTCGTAACTTCGCTCGTAATTGGCCTGTGAGAAGCCGCCCTGATCGTGCTGAGAACGGACGTTGTCCTCGAGCCGCTCATGTTCCTGCAACGACTCCGGGAAGCCCGTAAAGATGCGCCCCTCCCGGCGGCTCACCAGCGACACGCACCAGCGGCGCTGCTGAGCCGCGTCCATCAGCGGCTCCACATACGGGCGGCGCTCGATTACGACTCGTGCCGGCACGCCCCGCTTCAGCTGCACCACTTCGAAGAACCCATCGCGAGTCGAGCAGAACACCGCGAGTGCTCGGGCGCCCTTGAAGGGAGGCTCTCTGGAGAGCAGAAAAGAGCGCAGGCGCACCAGATCCTCGCGTAGGGCAGAGCGCTCATCGTGGGTGAGATCCGCGTCGGAATCGACCTCGCGCGCTGCCGCATCGATCAGCGAGTGGGCCTGCGAGGCTCTCGCGGGCGCTGTCGCAAACCGCTCGGGATCCAAGTCGAGATATAGGCTGATGACTCGAAACCGAAGCCGCTGCGCCACCAGCTCCCGTGCCACCTCGACGAAGCTCACTTATCGCTTGTTACCCGGAGGTCAGCATGCCAAACGCTCCCGGCCTCAGAGCGTCCCATCGAGCGCTGCGTTGACGAGTTCGTCGGCACGGGCGTTCCGCGCTCGCGGCACGCTGCGAATCCGCCAGCTGTCGAACGCCGCCAGCAGCGCGATCGCCTCGTCATACAGCGGCTTCATCGACGGATGCTTGACCTTGTAGGCACCCGTCAGCTGCCGGGCGACGAGTTCTGAGTCGTTGATCAACTCGAGCTCCCGCGCCCCGAGCTCGCGTGCCATATCGGCGCCGCGCAGCAGCGCCCGGTACTCGGCGACGTTGTTGGTGGCTACACCGATCCGCTCGCCGATTTCTTCCAGCACGGTGCCATCGGGCTGCGAGACGACCACGCCGATTGCCGCCTGCCCGGGATTGCCACGTGCCCCGCCGTCGACATGGACGACGAGCTTCAATCTGCGGCCAGATCCGGAAGCTCGCCGGTCACGCGCGGGCGGCGGCGGTCGCGTAGCTCACGCTTGCCCCCTCCCGAGGAACCGCGGTCCCGCCGTGAAGACTTCCGCCGATCGACGATCACCGTCACATTGGGGTCATCGGCGTAGTAATTAGTGAGCTTGTCGAACAGCTCCTCGGCGAGTCCCTCGGGAACGACGCAGTAGATCACGCTTCGGATGGTATTAAAGGCGGTGACAAGGTACCATCGAACGAGCGTCCACAGGCCCGGGCAACGTCTGTCCACCCGGCCCGGCAGCTAGAGCGCCAAGGTGCCGGCTTCGTCGGCCGACGCGTTCGGCGCGCGCTCCTCCGGGCTCAGCTCATCGAGCTCGTATCCCTGGTCCGAGACGCGCACGCTCGGTTGGTCATCAGACAGATCTACCTCATAGCGGTACCAGCAAAGCTCCCACGAGACGACCACGTTCACGAGGCTCGCGCGCGCCGGCGACGGGAGCACTGAGACCTCGGGAAGACCGAGCGATCGTCCGACGCCCGAGACGGTACGTCGGTGCTCGGATTCGTTGAAAAGCTCGACGGCAGATGCCATCTTCTGCTCCGCGCTGAGCGGAACGGCATGGACGTGCCGCGGCTCGCGCACCTGCTCGCGCACCTGCTCGCGCACGCGGCTCGGCGCAGCTACCGGCTGGGGCCATGGCCGCTCCTCCTGCTCCTCTGCTTCGCTTGGCGGTGAAGCAGTCGGCGCCGGGCTGGGCCGCCGAGAGCGGAGCCGTCCGAGCAGCGATCGCCGGCCCTCGGAACGGCCATCGCGCTCGTCGTATTCCGGCATCGTCCCCTCTCGGACCCACCCTTCGTGAAGCGCCCGAGAGGTGCACAGGTCGCAAACCGACCGGCGCTCACCGCCGCCAACATAGACCTCGGCCCGCTCGCCGCGCAAGAGCGTACGACCGCACACATCGCAGCTGGTGTGATCGTCCTCGGTCCGTATCGCTCTGGTAACCACGGCTGGGAGAGTACTAACTGCCTGCAGGCGCCGCGCGAACGCCGCTAGGCCTTGACCGCCTCTCGCTCCGCGCGGGCCTCGTCGACAAGCTTGCCCGCCAAGTGCCCGGGGATCTCCTCGTAACGGAGGAACTCCATCGTGAACTCTCCCTGACCCCCGGTGATCGAGCGCAGATCCGGGGCGTAGGACAGCATCTCTGACATCGGCACCTCGGCCTTAACCTCGGTCATCCCGGCGCCCACCGGTTCCATCCCGAGCGGCCGACCTCGACGCGAATTCAGATCGCCGATCACATCGCCGACAGCGTCCTCGGGGAGGTTGACGGTGACGAGCATGATCGGCTCAAGCAACACGGGCCCTGCCTGTTCGAGTGCCTGCTTCATCGCCAGCGAACCGGCAACCTTGAACGCCATCTCGGAGGAGTCGACGGTGTGATAGGAGCCGTCGTACAGGCGGACCCGGACGTCCTTGACCGGATATCCGGCCACCACCCCTTCGTGCATCGCCTCGAGCACGCCCTTCTCGACCGCAGGAATGAACCCCGTAGGAATCACCCCGCCCTTGATCGCGTTGACGAATTCGAACCCGCTGCCGGGCTCGAGCGGCTCGATCTCGATGCGACAGTCGCCGAACTGGCCGCGTCCCCCAGTCTGCTTCTTGTGGCGCCCATGGGCCTTGGCCGGCTTCTTAATCGTCTCCTGGTAGGGGACCCGCGGCGGCTTGAGGTTGACCTCGGCCCCAAAACGGGACTTGAGCCGCTCGACGATCACCTCGACATGCACCTGTGAGAGGCCCGCGACGATCTGCTCGCCGGTCTGGGGGTCGCGGTGCAGGTCGATCGTCGGATCCTCCTCCTGCAGACGACGCAGGGCGGTGAACACCTTGTCCTCGTCGCCCTTGCTCTTCGGCTCGACCGCGAACGCCATCACGGGGGCGGGTAGCTTGATGCTGGGCATCGTGATCGGCTCGTCGCGCGAGGCCAGCCAGTCGCCGGCCTTGGTCTCCTTCAGCTTGGCGACGGCCCCGATGTCGCCAGGACCACACTCGTTCGTATGCCCGGTCTGTCCGCCTTCAAAGGTGACTAACTGTCCGATCCGCTCCTTGTTATGGGTGCGGGTATTCAGCACCTGTGAGTCCTGTTTGAGCACCCCCTGATAGACGCGGAAAAGGTTGATCCGCCCGGCAAACGGATCGGCGCGCGTCTTGAACACGTAGGAGAACATCTCCTTGTCCTCGACCGGCTCCAGCGTCAGCTCCCCCACTTCGAGCCCGCCATGCTTTACAGGCGACGGGAGGTCCTCGACGATCGCGTCGAGCAGGCGGTTGGTGGCGAGGTTGCGCGTTGCCACGCCGCAGGTGACGGGGAACAGGGCACCGTGGTTGGTTCCGTCCTTCAGCGCGGCGACGATCTCCTCGTGCGAGATCTCCTCGCCTTCTAGGTAGCGCTCCATCAGCGCATCGGAGTTCTCGGCGACTTCGTCCATCAACTTCTCGCGGTACTGCTCAGCTTGCGAGCGCAGCTCGTCGGGAATCGGGATCTCCGAGCAGTTGTCCCGGGTGGGCGCGGCCGCGGTCTCGTAGCCATAGGCTTTCATGTCGACGAGGTCGATCACACCCGAGACCTCGTGCTCTGGGCCGATCGGGATCTCGGTCGCCACGATGTGCTGGCCGAATGCCGACTTCAGTGAGTCGAGCGTGCGAAAGAAGTCGGCGCGCTCGCGATCGAGCATGTTGACGAATAGCAGCCGGGCAAGGTCGAGCTCCGCCGCGCGCTGCCACAGACGTGTGGTGTGGACCTCGACGCCCATCACCGCGTTTACGACGAACACGGCCGACTCGCAAACCCGCAGCGCGCCGAGCGCGTCGGCGATGAAGCTCGAGTCGCCTGGAGTGTCGATCAAATTGACCTTGCGCTCCTGCCACTCGAACGATGACAGCGCTGCCGAGATCGACATCTGTCGAGCCTTCTCGTCCGGATCGGAGTCCGAGACCGTGGTCCCCTCGACGACCGAGCCGAGCCGGTTAACGGCTCCTGCCTCGAACAGCAGCGCTTCGTGCAACGACGTCTTGCCACTGCCGCGGTGGCCGACGAGGGCCACATTGCGGATTCGATCCGCGGCCTTGTGCATGCCTATTCTCCTTCCCGTCGGATACGAACACGCGACCTTACCGCAGCGCCCAGGCTGCGGGCGCGCTCACAGTCCCGGTCTTATTCGAGCTCACCCTGAAGCTTGGAACGCAGCCGCAGTACCGCCTTGGTATGCAACTGCGAGACGCGCGATTCGGTGACGCCGAGCACCTCGCCGATTTCCCGCAGGGTCAGGTTCTCGTAGTAGTAGAGGGCAACGACGAGCTTTTCCCGTTCCGGGAGCGCGGCGATCGCGTCGGCGATCCGGTCGCGCAACTCCCGCTGGTCGACCACTGCCTGGGGATCGGGGGCTCTCCGGTCCGCGAGGGTGTCGAGCAGCGATACCTGATCGCCGGAAGAGTCCGACACGTGCCACAGCTCGTCGAGCGCAACGATTGTGGAGTTGGAGATCCGCAGCAGCGCGTCCTGAAACTCCTCGACGCTGATCCCGAGCTCGGCGGCCATCTCCTCATCGCTTGGCGCGCGCTGAAGGCGCGCTTCGAGCTTCATGTTGGCCCGCTCGATCTCCCTGGCCCGAGCGCGGACCGAGCGTGGAACCCAGTCGAGCGTCCGCAGCTCGTCGATGATGGCGCCACGGATACGCGTGATCGCGTAGGTCTCGAACTTGATCTGGCGCGAGAGATCGAAACGCTCGATCGCGGAGACCAACCCCCCCAGGCCGTAGGAGATCAGGTCCGCCTCCTCAACGTGGGCCGGCAGGCCGGAGCCCAATCGACCGGCGACGTACTTGACCAGCGGCGAGTAGGCGACGACAAGCCGCTCGCGCGCGCGCTCGTCCGCGGAGGACTTGTATCGCCTCCAAAGGTCATGGAGCTCGATCGATTTGACGTTTGTTTCCAGTTTGTCCCCTACCGTGTTTCTTGGCTACGCGCGGGGATGAGCACGCCCGTAGGCACTCCTAAGCCGCGCTGACTCTACCCGAGTGTAAACCTGGGTCGTCGAGATGCTGGCGTGTCCCAAGAGCTCCTGGATCGCCCTCAGGTCAGCGCCGCCCTCCAACAAATGGGTAGCAAAAGAGTGCCGCAGAGCATGCGGATGGGCATCGGCGAGCGCCGGCGAGTGGCGGGCGGCGAGCCGGGCCCAGGTGCGCAGCCGGCGCCTGACATCGGAGGTGCTCAACCGTCTTCCCGATTTGGAGAGGAACAGCGCGCGCTGGCCGTCGCTGTCCAGCACGGGCCGGCCACGGGTAACATACGGATCCAGTGCGCGTAGCGCGTGTTCCCCCGCGGGGACGAGCCTGGTCTTACCGCCCTTGCCCTCGACGCGCACGGTCTCAGAGTCGAAGTCGATGGCGTCCACGTCCAGGGACACGAGCTCTTCAGCGCGTAGTCCTGAGGCGTAGGCGAGCTCGAGCATCGCGCGGTCACGTAGCTCAAGCGGTGTCCTCGCCGGAATCCTGTCGAGCAGCGCCGACACCTCGGCGGCCTTCAGCACGCGGGGAAGCCGCTGCGCTCGCTTCGGAGACCTGAGTAGATCAGCCGGATTCTCAGCGCGCGCCCCGCGCTCGACCTGGACGCGGAACAGACCTCTGAGAGCAGCCAGTTTGCGCGCGATCGTCGCCGGCGACTGACCCCGCTCGGAGAGGCTCGCGGCGAACCGGCGCAACGCTCGAGCGTCAAGGGCATCCGGCTCGAGCGCCCGTGAGCTGGCCCAGTTCGCAAACTGGGCGCTGTCAATCGCATAGGCGCGGCGCGTCTTTACTGCCACCGCGCGCCGACGCAGATCCTGGTCGAAGGACTCCAGCGCCTCCGACCAGGCCGCGCTGATTTCGGTTGGGGATCCGTCGAGGGCACACATCAGGCGTGAGGGCTATTCGCCATACGCGGCCATGCCTCCTCCACGAGGATCGCCTCGCGCGACTCCTAAGTGACGTTCACGAGCGTGCCGACCGGCGTATACGGAAACACCTTGCCCGCGGTATCGATCGGCATCTCGACGCAGCCGAGGCTTTGCGGCGACCCATACTGGGCGCGCGTGAAGCCGTGTAGCGCGTCGCCGCCGTTGAAGTAGCTGACCCAGGGGATACCGGGGTCGCTGTAGTGACTCCCGTCCGGATTCGTGCCGCTCATCGTCGTCACCGAAAGATGCTCATAGACGGGATAGGTCCCGGTCGCGGTCGGCGCCGAAGGGATCCCGGTGTTGACCGGCGTCGAGAGCACGCTGTGCCCGTTGTGCCATAGCGAAAGCTGCTGCGACGCTTCGCTGACGTTGACGAACGTGTAACCGAAACTCGAGTGCTTACCGCTGATCACGGCGGCGATCATGGTCTTCCACAGCGTCGGCCCGGCGAGTCCATCGGGCGTGAGGCCGTGGTCGTTCTCAAACGCCATCAGGGCACCGCGCGTAACGACTCCGGATGCACCCGGCTGCCAGAAACCGCGCAACGCCGAAGGAACGTTGCGGTAGCGCCAGTGGAAGGTTCCAGCTGGAGCGTCGACGGCGGCGGTCTCCTGCGCCTGCGGCGTCAGGGCAACGCCCGATCCGCGGTAGTGGAAGCTCAGCGGCAGGTATCCGAGCATCGACAGCATTTGCTGAAGACGCAAGGGCGATCCCCCGGGCACTGTCCAGTTGCCGGTGGCAGCCGAACCGCTCTGCCGGCCACCGACGAGCCGGACGCCGTTGGGCAGTGGGATCGAGACCTTGGCGGCGAGGCCGTAGCCGTAGCCCTCGGGCTCGAAGCGAATCGTGTGGCTGTTGACCACGTGCCAGGTGCCCGGAGTCTTAGGGGATACCGGCGGCCTGTGGGAGCCGAGGGCGGCCGATACGGTCTTGTTGAAGGTCAGCGTTATCGGACTGCTCGGCGTGATCTGGCTGCCAGGGGACGGCGCGGCGACGGCGGTCGCGGCAGCGCCGGTGGGGAAGTAGCTGACGACCGCCGCCTGCGAGCGCTCCCAGAAGCGCGGTGCCGCCGCGACCCAGACCGTCCCGGCCTCGCCACCCCGAGGTAGGTTCACGTCCGCTCGCGGCGAGGCCAGCACGTGACGCTTCAGGGCGCTGCTCGACGGGCCGTAAGAGATGACCGCGACCGACTGCTTGAACTGCAGCTTTACGGGAGCGCCCTTCGGCAGGGTCAAGTAGTGCGCGCGCAGGGACGCGCTCGGCGTCCTCAGCGTCAACCGCAGATGCTGACTGTTACCGGCAAGCCAGGAAATCCAGCCTGGGCGCTTGACCACGACGTCGATCGTCACCAACTCGTGTGCCGAGAGCAGTCCTCGGGGGTAGATCCGCTCGCTCCGGACGTCCACCGGAATCCGACGGCTGTGGGGTCCGGTCAAGACGGTCACGCTTTCGATCGTGCCCCCTCCGAGCGGCATGCCGACGCGGGCCAGCGCTGTCGAATCGGCGGTGAGGCTGGCGCGGGCCGAGGTCAGCAACAGGGCACCCCCGCCGACAATCACGGCCAGCAGCAGAACCACGGCCCCGGCGATGTAGGGACCTCGGCGCCGCGGGCGTGACCCGGCGTCGGGGCCATGACCGGCGCTGAGCGCAGACTTCTCTGCGCCCCCTGGAGAACGAAGGTAAGAAACGAACGCCACCGCGCAGAATGCTACAGATCGAGTCGGAAAATCGAAAACTGGATCTAGTTTGCAGCGAAAACTGCATAAGCTCATGCATCCGGGCAAACCGACAAGCGGCTTGCAGTTTCAAGCTCAGCGGGTCACCGCGCCCTCCGAGGCGCTCGAGACGAGCCGCGCGTATTTGCTCAGCGCGACGCCCGGATACGGGCGCTCAGGAGGGCTGACGTTCTCCAGCCGAGCCGCGATCTCCTCGTCGGACAGGCCCACATCGAGGCGTCGAGCTTCGACATCCAGGGTGATCTCGTCGCCATCTCGCACCGCGCCGATCGGTCCTCCGCGGACCGCCTCGGGGGCCACGTGGCCTGCCATCAGGCCGCGCGTGGCGCCGGAGAAGCGCCCGTCGGTGAGCAGCGCCACCTGTTCACCGAGCCCCTGACCGACGAGCGCCGCCGTGACAGCGAGCATTTCTCGCATTCCCGGCCCACCAGCTGGCCCCTCGTTGCGGATCACGATCACGTCGCCGGCCCGAATCGCACCGGCGGTCACGGCCTTCATCGCATCCTCTTCTGACTCGAACACGCGCGCCGGGCCCGTCTGCCGGCGTCGCTCGTAGCCCGCGAGCTTGACCACGCAGCCCTCGGGGGCGAGGTTTCCTCGCAAGATCGCTAGCCCGCCCGTGGCTTTGATCGGGTCCTCAAGCGGCCGGACGACGCGTTGACCGGCGGTCTCGGCAGCATCGTTCGCCAGCTGGCCGACCGTCCGGCCGGTCACAGTCTGCGCTTCCTGGTGCAGAAGGCCCGCTTGGCTCAGCCGTTTGAGCAAGACCGGCACGCCACCGGCCTCATACAGATCGGGCGCCACGTACCGTCCCCCAGGCTTCAGGTCGCACAGCAACGGCGTCCGCTCGCTGATCTGGTCGAAGTCGTCGATCGAGAGCTCGACGCCGATCTCGCTGGCGATCGCCAGCAGATGCAGCACACCGTTCGTCGAGCCGCCGCTCGAGGCGATCGCGGCGATGGCGTTCTCGAGACTCTCCCGGGTGATGATGTCGCTCGGCCGCTGTCCCCGCTTGAGCACGTCGACCACGAGCTCGCCCGCCTCGAACGCGACGTCCGCCTTCTTGCCGTTGGTCGCCGGGACCATCGACGCCCCGGACGGCGAGATCCCGAGCACCTCGAATGCCATCGCCATTGTGTTGGCAGTGAACTGGCCGCCGCAAGCGCCGGCTCCGGGCGACGCGACGCCCTCCAGCTCGACCAGCTCCTGGTCGGTCATCCGACCGGCCGCGTGGGCGCCGACGGCCTCGAACACCTCCTGGATCGTCACCCTCTGGCCGTGATAGTGGCCAGGCAGGATGGATCCGCCGTAGAGCATCACGCTTGGCACATCGAGGCGGCACAGCGCCATTACCGTTCCCGGGATCGTCTTGTCGCAGCCGCTGATCGCGACCACGGCATCGAACATGTGGGCATCGCATACGAGCTCGATCGAGTCGGCGATCACCTCACGGCTGGCCAGCGACGCCCGCATGCCGGCCGTTCCCATCGTGATCCCATCGGAGATCGCGATCGTGTTCAGCTCCATCGGGGTGGCGCCCGCGTCGCGGATGCCGTCCTTGACCTTGGCGGCGAGCGCGCGCAGATGGAAGTTGCACGGCATCGTTTCGATCCAAGTGTTCGCAACCGCGACGAGCGGCTTGCTCAGCGCCTCGTCGTCGAAGCCGATGCCCTTCAGGTAAGCGCGTGCCGGCGCCCGCTCGGGGCCGTCAGTCAACGCCCGGCTGCGGTGCTTGACATCGAAGGCGCGGCCTGCAGAGCTCATGGACGGCCGGACTGTAGCGAGCGGGCGCGCGGGCCGAGGTGTCATCCGCGGCGAGGAGACGAGCTCAGCCGGCGGCGTCGACCCGCGCGGAGGAGCCACGGGCGGCGTCGCGCATGCGGGCGCGTTCCCATTGCGAGAGGCGCCACAGGTCGCGCCTGATCTCGGCGGGATCGAGCTGCCTTCCCGGAAGGTGCATGTTGGCGGTGGAGATCAGCCGCCGTTCGTCGCCGGTCAAAGCCATCCACTTGGCGAGCACATCATCGGAATCCGGCAGCCGTGCGCTGCCGTACGGACGCGTCTCATCCGGAAACGTGACGCAGTACTCGTTGAGCAACCGGTGGGTCTGCACCAGGTAGGCGAGGATCGGCCGATGCGGGTAGATCAGATAGGCGTATGGCGCTCCACCGGTTCCGCCCGCTTCGTCCGGCCCATCGGCTTGGGATCCCCATACCCGGATGAAACCGAGGTCGCGGTACATCGCCCATTCCTCATCGTTGACACATGAGCGCAGCAAGGCGCGGGCGCGTTGCTCGGCGCGCCGCTCCCGCCCCGGGTCATACAGATTGGTCGGGATCCTCCGGCGATGAGCCCGGTTGCGTTCAAACGCCTGTTCCAGACGCGGCATGATCAGGTCGGACAGAAGCGCGATCGCCACCAGCGCGGTTGCGGCGAGCGCCAACAGCACGGGGCGCCCGCGGCCCTACCGGCCGCCTGCCGCGCGCGGGAAGAAGATCACGCGCTCGGCGTCCCGAGGGACGTCATCGAAGGAACGCACCATTCGCGCCTCTCGCTTGCCTGCGTCACCGGTGAGTGGGACCGCGGCCCACAGCCCGGCGTCGAGCTGCCGGCGAAACTCTTCGATCAGGCGCTCCTGATCCTCAGCGACTTCAACGTCGCCCTCGGCGATCAGCACCTCTCCGTGCCCGGGCTTCATCTTCAGGAAGCGCACCGGAGGGATTATGTCAAAAGGGGATGAGTCGTTCGCCGCCCCGCTCAGCAACGCTTCACGATTCCCAGGACGTCCACCGGGCCAGGTCCCGCGCCGATCTCGGTGAGGCCGTCCCTCACCGCCCGAGCCGCCATCTTCTTCGCGCGGCGCGCCGCCGCCAAAGGCTCATCTCCCCAAGCCAAGCGCGCGGCCAGAACGGAGGAATGCGTGCAGCCCGACCCGTGGGCCGCGTCGCTGGGGTAACGCTCGCCGGGAATCTCCACGATCCGCGCCCCGTCGTCGAACACGTCGACCGGCTGCTGGCGGTGTCCTCCCGTCACCACCACGATCTGTGGACCGAGCGCCCGGACGGCTCGGGCGAGAGCCGCTGCCTCGGTGCCCTCCCCGGCGCCCGCCAGGGCCACCGCTTCGGGCACGTTCGGGGTCACGACAGTCGCTCGCGGGAGCACGAGCTCGGTGATCGCGGCCCGCGCCGAGGATTCGAGCAGCTGGGCACCCGACTGCGCGACCATCACGGGATCGAGCACGACCGGCGTGCCGTCCGGCAGCTCGTCGAGGGCGCGCGTGACGGCCTCGATCGTCGCCACCGTTCCCAGCATGCCGATTTTGACGGCATCGACGCCGATGTCGGTGCTCACCGCTCGCACCTGAGCGATGATCGTCGCCGGTGGGACGGCGTGGACGTCAATTACGCCAACCGTGTTCTGGGCGGTGATCGCAGTGATCGCGGTCATCCCATGGACCGCGCAGGCGGCGAACGCCTTGAGGTCTGCCTGGATGCCGGCACCCCCGCCGGAGTCCGATCCGGCGATCGACAGAACACGCGGTATGCGGGGATTGTCGTGCACGCGCGCTGCCAGGTTACGCGACCCACGGCACCACTGAGAACCGCCCTCCCGTCTGACGCCTCACATAGCCAGCCAGCTCGAGCGCCGCGAGCGCCGCCAGGCCGTCCTCCGGCGCAAACCCCGCCCGCGCCAGCGACGCGGCCGTATCGTGACCTGCGCCGATCGCGGCCAGCAACGGACGCAGCTCCGGAGCCAGAGTTCGCCGGTCCTCGACCGGCGCAGCCCGCGCGCCGTACCCGAACAGCGCGTCGAGCACGTCCTGCGGCCCGCGCACGACGTGTGCACCCGCCGCCAGCAGTCCGTTCGGGCCGGTCGCCAGCGGTGAGGTGACCCTCCCGGGGACCGCTCCGAGGAGTCGACCGAGACCGCGGGCGAAACCGGCCGTCAGCAGCGCGCCGGAGCGCTCGCCTGCCTCCACCACGACGGTCATCGCGGCGAGCGCCGCGATGATGCGGTTGCGCGCTGGGAACATCCACCGCCGAACGGGCGTACCCGGCGGAAGCTCCGATACCGCCGCGCCGGTCCTCCGGATCTGCGCGTGAAGAGCGCGCTTGGCCGCCGGGTATGGCCGGTCGGCGCCTCCGGGGAGCACCGCCACGGTCTGAGCATCGGCCGCGAGCGCGCCCGCGTGGGCGGCGGCATCGATCCCGAGTGCCATGCCGCTCACCACGGTCATCCCCGCGCCGCCGAGCCCGCGCCCGAGTGACCGGGCGACCTCGATGCCGTAGGGCGACGGCCGCCGGGCGCCGACGATCGCCACCGGATCGGCGCCCACAAGCGCGAGAAGATGCTCGGGCGCGCCCGCGACGTGGAGCACCGCCGGAGGGGTGGCGAGGTCGGTGAGCCGGCTGGGGTAGCCCGCGTCGCAGCGGCAGATAACCCATACGCCCGCCCGGGCCGAGCGCGCGCGTAGCCGATCGATGTCGAGCCGCTCGAGCTCGATGCGCACGGAGCCGTGCTGCTCGCCACCAACCGCCGCGATCAGCTCCTGATCGTCGAGCGCAAGCGCTTCCTCAATCCGCCCGCGAGCGGCCTCGAGGTGACCGGCAAGGCGAGAGAGCAGCCAGGAGCGAGCGAGGCACTGTTCGCACGCCGTCGGGTTACCCACCGGTCCGCCCCGCTTCCGTCGCGCTCCGCTCCGGCTCACGCGGCAAGCGCAGCCTCCGCTTCGCTTCGCTGGCGTAACGCCAGCGCCGTCAACACGTCTGAGCTCACGACTCGGTCGCGGTCGTCCAAGTCGGCGATCGTTCTGGCAACCCGAACCACCCGGTGGCGCCCGCGCGCGCTCAGCACCCCGAGCGCGTAAGCCTGGACAAGCGCGTGCTCCGCGTCGCCGTCGAGCCTGACGTGCTGACGCGCCAGCCGCGCGTCCATCTCGCCGTTGCAGCCGACGGCGCTGCCTGCGAGCCGCGCCAGCTGGCGCTCCCGGGCTTGGCCAATCCGACCGCGCGCGGTTGCCGAATCGATTGTGGGTGGATCGCGCAGCTCCCGCTCGGTTGGTCGCTCGACGTTGACCAGCAGATCCATCCGGTCGAGCAGCGGACCGCTCAGCCGCCGCCGGTGACGCCGGAGCTCAGCTTCCCCGCACCGGCAGCGGTCGCCGACGCCGGCGAACCCGCACGGGCACGGATTGGTCGCTGCGACCAGCATGAATCTGGTCGGAAACACCAGCGCGCGCTGGGCGCGCACGATCGTCACGCACCCGTCCTCGAGCGGCTGCCGGAGCGCCTCGAGGCTCGAGCGCTGAAACTCGGACAGCTCATCGAGGAACAGCACGCCATGGTTGGCGAGCGTCGCCTCGCCGGCACGAGGAGGAGCGCCGCCGCCGACCAGCCCCGCGGGCGAGATCGAATGATGGGGCGCACGAAACGGCCGACTGGACACGAGGCCGCCGCCATAGACGCCGGCAACGCTGTGGACCCTGGTCACCTCGAGCGCTTCGGTACGCGTCATCGCCGGCAGGATCGAGGGCAACCGTCGGGCGAGCATCGTCTTGCCGGTCCCCGGCGCGCCCTCCATCAGCAGGTTGTGGCCTCCGGCAGCCGCGATCTGAAGTGCGAGCACTGGCGCCGAGTGGCCGTGCACATCGGCCAGATCGGGTTCGTGAAGGCGCGAAGCCGTCACAGGCGGCCGGGCGGGTAGGGGCGGCAACTTCGCCCCCTTGACTACGTCCGCGGCGGCGGTCAGCGAGGCGATACCGGCCACCTCGAGCCCTTCGACGAGCGCCGCCTCGTGGACGCGTTCGAGCGGAACGAGTAGGCGCGGAAGGCCGGCGAGCCGCGCCCCCTCGGCCACCGCCAGCGCGCCTGGTGAGTCCCGCACCTCGCCGCCGAGCGACAGCTCGCCGAACACTGCGTACGAGGGCAGCGCCTCGCGCGGGATCTGGTTGCTCGCGGCCAGTACGGCGAGGGCGAGCGCAGCGTCGAAGCCCGGGCCGACCTTACGCAGGAATGCGGGCGCGAGATTTGCCGTGATCCGGCTCGCCGGAAACTTGAAGCCGGAGTTGAGGATCGCGGCCCGGATCCGATCGCGTGACTCGCGCACGGCGACATCACCGAGCCCGACGATCGTGAACGCGGGCAGCCCGGACCGGATGTCGACCTCGACCCACACCTGGCGGGGATCGACGCCGTCGATGGCGAACGTCGCGACGCGAGCGAGCATCGCCCGAGGTTATGCGCGCTCGCGTCAGGGGTGGGTGACAGGTTGTGCCAAATCTGTGTCGATCTGGCCGCGAGCAACGGCCGAACTGGCACGGCGCGTGACCCACCCGTAACTCGCCGCGGCGTACCGTCCGTCGTGTGGCCAACGGGGTCCGTCACGGTGAGCGCTGATGCCCGCCACCGGCTGGGACAGCGAGGTGAGCAGCTCGCCTCCGAGCACTTGATCCGGCGAGGCTTCGAAATCGTCGAGCGCAACTACCGAACTCGCTGGGGAGAACTCGACATCATCGCCTTCGACAGCCGAACGCTCGCCTTCTGCGAAGTCAAGGCGCGACGGCTGGCTCCTGGTGGTGGCAGCCCCTTCGACGCGATCCGCCCGCTCAAGCGATCCCAGGTCCGCAGGATGGCTGGGAGCTGGCTGCGCGAGCGCGCGCATCACCCCCACGCCGAGCTGCTCAGGTTCGATGCGATCGGTGTGACGTTCGATCTGGGCGGTCGGCTCGTCGGCATCGACCATGTCGAGGGAGCCTGGTAGCTACCCCTCCAGTGCCAGCTGTTGATAGGCCGCGGATTGAAAGGACATCCGATGAAGTGGAGTGACCCCGAGCCGCTCGATCGCCTCTCGGTGCTCCGGCGTGGCGTACCCGACGTGCTGGGCGAATTGCCAGCCCGGGTGGGCGGCATCCGCTCGTCGCATATAACGGTCGCGCGTCTCCTTCGCGAGCACGGACGCCGCAGCGATGGCAGCACTCTTCGCGTCGCCTCCGATCACGGCCTGTTGCGTGTGGCCGACCGCGGACACCGGAAATCCGTCACTCAGGCAGACGCATCCGTCGCGGGCGACGCGTCTGAGCGCGTCACGAAGCGCCGCCAGGTTCGTCACGTGCAGGCCGCGCGAGTCGATCCCCGGAGCACATCGAGAAACGATGGCCACCTTGGTCGCTAGCCGCAGGATCAAAGGAAACAGCTCGGCCCGTCCCTCGGGCGTCTGCTGCTTGGAGTCGTTGAGGGCGCCCAGGACGCGGATCTCCGCGGGCTCGATCCGTTCCAGGTCGAATAGGACCGCCGCAGCGACTAGAGGGCCGGCCAGGCAGCCTCTCCCGGCCTCGTCAGCTCCGGCTACAAACCGCGTGCCGAGTGCGCGGTCGAACGCAAACAAGCGACGCCCGTTGCGGGCGGAGCGCTTGGCCCGCTTGGCGGGCGCCGAGCCGTTGGCAGCCTTGGCGGGTATGGAGGCCCGATCGCGCCTCGCGCGCGCTGAGCCGTTGCCGGCCGCAGCCGAGGCGCCTCGCTCAGAGGAATCCGATCCGATCGGGGGGCCAGTAGGTGAAGAAGGCAACGCCGATGATCCATTTTTTGGGGACGGGGCCCCAGAAGCGACTGTCGTCCGACTCGCCACGGTTGTCGCCCATCATGAAGTAGTCGCCGGGCGGAATCACGATCGTTTTCGGGAAATTGCAACCTTCAGCGTCTCCGCACGGGGCGATGTAAGCGTCCTTCTCGCGGACGCCGTTGCGGTACACGTGACCGCCTCTGATCGAGACGCGGTCTCCGGGACCGGCAACGATTCGTTTGATGAAGGTCTGCGTCGACTGCTGAGGCGTCGGGCGGTCGCAGGCCTGCTGGCCGTTTCCGCCCTCGCCGGCCGCGCCGCACACGGCTGGCTGCGGATCGGCTCCCCTGGGGGGATGGAAGACGACGATGTCCCCGATTCCCGGGCTGGCGAATATCCGGTCGGCGAGGACTCGCTGACCGATGTGCAACGTCGGCTCCATCGAACCGCTCGGAATCCGGTATGGCTTGACCACGAAGGCCTGGATCAGCAACGCGAGCGCCACTGCAACCGCGACCGTTATCACAAGCTCAATCAGAGACTTCATGCCGGACTTCTCCGCGGTCGTACCTTTACTCGGCGCCACAGGGCCCCTATATGAAGCCGATCCGGTCGGGCGGCCAGTAGGTGAAGAACGCCTTGCCGATTATCCACGCTTTCGGCACCGGGCCCCAAAACCGGCTGTCGTCGGACTCGCCGCGGTTGTCTCCCATCATGTAGTAATCGCCGCGCGGAACCGTGATCGGTCCGCTGAAGGTGCACGAACCATAGTCTCCACAGGGATCGATGTAGGAGTCCTTCTCGCGGACGCCATCGCGGATCACGTGGCCGCCGACGATCGAGATCCGGTCGCCGGGCAGACCGACGACTCGCTTGACGAATGTCTCCGTGGATTGCTGCGACCATGCCACGGCGCACGGCTTTGCCCCCTGCTGCCCCACCGCATTCTCGCCTTCGTGCGCATCAGGGCATCCCGCCGCATAGTCCTTCGGCGGGTGGAACACGATGATGTCGCTGAGGTTCGGCGAGCTGAAGTGGCTCCCGATCCGGTTGACGAGCAGGCGCTGGTTGATGTGCAGGGTCGGCAGCATCGAGCCACTCGGGATCCGGTATGGCTTGACGATGAAAGCCTGGATCGCCAGCGCCAAGCCGAGCGCGGTCACGACGATCAAGGCGAGCTCGAGGATCGAGCTCGCCACCGACTTCTTGGCGGTCGTCACACCTGCTCGTCGCCGGCGGGCTCCGCCGAGGCCGCCGGTTCGGCGGCCTGGGGCGCGCTCGGTGCAACCGGCTCCTCCGATTCCCCGCTATCCGAGGCTTTCACGGGCTCCGGAACAGCATCGGCCGGCGGAGTGGGCGCGGCGGCATGGAGAAGCTCGCGCTCGATGATCTGCTCCGGAGCGGTTGAGCGCCGCTCCCGCACCCGCGCGCGCTTGCCGACACGACCTCGTAGGTAGTAGAGCTTTGCTCGCCGGACGTCGCCACGGGCGGCCACCTCGATGCGTTCGATCTTCGGCGAATGAAGCGGGAACGTCCGCTCCACCCCAACCCCAAAGGACTGCTTGCGGACGGTGAAGGTCTCGCGGGCACCGTGGCCCTGGCGCTTGATCACGACGCCCTCGAATACCTGCGTGCGGCGCCGTGTGCCCTCGATCACCTGGAAATGAACGCGCAACCGGTCCCCGGCGTCAAATGTCGGTACTCGGCGCAGCTGAGCGCGTTCCAGGCTTTCGATCACAGTGCTCATGGCAAGTCCTCGCGCCGGCAGCAGCAGCCAGCGCCGCCGGTAGGGCTGCGCAACACGCGCGCGCCCCGCCGCGCGGCGATCTATCGTAGCGGACTACCTCGAGACTCGGACTGGCTGGCGTTGGGGCCGCGCAGGCGGCTCTGCGCTATGCGCCATTCGCGGATGCGCGCGTGATGGCCGGAGAGGAGCACCGCGGGTACATGCCAGCCCCGGTACTCGGCGGGGCGAGTGTAGTGCGGGTACTCTGGACCGCCACCGAGGGCCGCGCTGAAGGACTCCTCGACGGCCGACTCCTCGTGCCCCAACGACCCCGGGAGCTTGCGCAGGACGGCGTCGCACAGGACCATCGCCGCGAGCTCGCCGCCCGCCAGCACGTAGCGTCCGATGGAGATCCGGTCGCTGGCGAAGTACTCGAGCACACGCTCATCGAACCCCTCGTAGCGGCCGGACAGCAGCGTCAGCGACGGTTCTCGGGCAAGTTCGTCGACGAGCGCGTCATCCAGGACACGGCCACCTGCATCCAATGCGATCACCCGCCGTTCGCATCGAAGCTCGACCGGATCGCGACCGTAGCGTGCCCGGAGTACCGACTCGACCACATCGACCCGCAGCACCATCCCCGCTCCACCGCCGAACGGCGTGTCGTCGACCTGTCCGGCGCTCAGAGGAGTGTGGTCTCGGTAGTTGACGTAACCAAAGCGGTGACCGCGCCCGATCGCATTGGTCACGTGCCGCTGCCCCTGGAACCAGGTGAACGCATCCGGAAACAAGGTGAAGACGTCGATGTCCATCACACCTCTCCCAGGAACTTAAGGTCGACATCGATCACGCGCCGCTCCAGATCGACCTCGCGGACCGCGTCACGCACGAACGGCACGAGCAGCTCCCGATCATCGGCGCGCTGCACCTCGAGCACCTCGCAGGACGGCAGTGAACGTAGCCTCCGCACCGTCCCCACCTCGATGCTGCCGTCGCGCACGGTGCAGCCTTCGAGGTCATCCGCCCACCACTCGTCAGGCTCGAGCTCCGGGGCCGCTGTTCTTGGCACCCAGATCTCCTGGTTGCGCAACCCCTCCGCGGCCGGGCGGTCCTCACAGCCCTCCAGCCGCACAATCGGTCGCTTGTCGGTCCCGGCCCGCCGGACGATCGTGAGCGCTTCGTCTCCGAGAACGACGCTCGCTCCGGCGCCCAGCAGCTGGGGGCTCGGCTCGACCACGTAGAAGCTGCCGTCGAGTCCGTGCGGCCTTCCGACGCGGCCGGCCCGCAGCCATCCCCGCCCGGCCGGAGCCATCAAGAGTCGACGATGTCTACGAACACGCGGCGCTTTTCCTTGACCGCCGCGGTCCGGATGACCGTGCGGAGCGCCGCGGCCGTGCGGCCGCCTCTCCCGATGACGTTCCCGTAGTCGTCGTCGGCGACCGACAGCTCGAGCACGGTCGTTCCGTCATCCTCACTCAGCTCGGTGACACGCACCTCTTCGGGGCGGTCCACGAGCCCCCGCGCCAGGTACTCGAGCAGCTCCTTCATCCGCCGGGCTACAGCTACTGGATGCCCTGCGTGCGCAGTAGCTTGCGGACGGTGCCGGTCGGTTGCGCGCCGCGAGCGAGCCAGTCGCGAACGCGCTCCTCGTTGAGCACGATCGTGGAGGGATTCGTTTGGGCGTTGTAGTGCCCGACGGTCTCGATCACGCGACCGTCGCGCTTGGAGCGTTGGTCGGCGACCACTACGCGCCAGATCGGATTCTTGCGGCCGCCGATTCGTGTCAGTCGAAGTCTTACTGCCATTTGCTCGTGCGAGGTTAGCGGGTTCGCTGCAACACGGGCTCGCGCGCCGCTAGCGCGCTTGGCGCATCAACGCCCCGAGGTCTGGCATCCGGCCCTGGGAGACCTGCCGCATCACCTTGCGCATCTGGTCGAATTGCTTGATCAGCTGCTTGACGGCTTGGACGTTGGTGCCCGAGCCACGTGCGATCCGCAGGCGGCGCGAGCCGTTGATCAGCTCGGGGTGGCGGCGCTCCTGTGGCGTCATGGCGAGAATGATTGCCTGCAGGCGATCGAACTCGCGCTCGTCAACCTTGACGTTTCGCAGCTCCTTCCCCATACCCGGGATCATCCCCAGCAGCGACTGCAGCGGCCCGAGCCGCCGGACCTGCCGCATCTGGTCGAGAAAATCGTCCAGCCCGAACTCCTGCTTGCGAATCTTGCGCTCGAGCTCCGCGGCCTCGTCCTCGTCGTAGGCCCCCTGGGCCTTCTCGATCAGCGTCATCACGTCGCCCATCCCCAAGATCCGCTGGGCCATGCGATCGGGGTGGAAGCGCTCGAACTGGTCGAGCTTCTCGCCGGTCGAGGCAAACAGGATCGGCTTGCCGGTGATCGCCTTGACCGACAGAGCGGCACCGCCGCGGGCGTCGCCGTCGAGCTTGGTCATCACGACCCCGTCGAACTGGACAACGTCTGCGAACTGCTCGGCGACGTTGACGGCGTCTTGGCCCGTCATCGCGTCGACGACCAGCAGTACATCATGGGGGTTAGTCGCCTTCTTGATGTTCGCGAGCTCCGCCATCAGCTCGCGATCGACGTGCAGCCGCCCGCTGGTATCGATGATCAGGACGTCCTTGCCCTCGGACTGCGCCCGGTCGCGGGCCCAGGCAGCGATCTTGACGGGATCGCGGTCAGTGCCCTGCTCGTAGACGTCCGCCCCGGCCTGAGCACCCACTTTCACAAGCTGATCGACGGCGGCCGGGCGATACACATCGCAGGCAGCCACCGCCACCGATGAGCCATGCTGCTCGCGCAGGTAGCGGGCGAGCTTCGCGGTGGCGGTCGTCTTGCCCGAGCCTTGCAGGCCCGCCATCACCACAACCGTCGGCGGCCGAGGCGAGAAGGACAAGTCGCGGGCGGCACCCCCCATCAGCTCGGTCAGCTCGTCGGAGACGATCTTCACCACCTGCTGGCCGGGATTCAGCTGCCCGATCACGCCAGCCCCGAGCGCGCGCTCCTTGACGGCATTCGTGAAGGTCTTGACGACTTTGAAGTTGACGTCGGCCTCGAGCAGCGCGAGACGGATCTCGCGCATCGCGGCGGAGACATCGTCCTCGGTCAGCGTTCCGCGACCGCGGACGTCGGCTAGCGTGGCCTGGAGCTTCTCGGCGAGCGAATCGAACATTGAAGGTTCCTGAGTCCGAGGCTAGCGGGTGATCTCCGGTTCAGCCATGCCTCACGCTCTATTCGGTGACCAGCGCCGTAGCGCCCTTGATGTCGACGATGTCGACCCGCGTACCGGTCTCGATCTCATGATCGTTAGCGAACGCCCTGGCCGTCCACACTTCGCCGTCGACCTTGATGCAGCCGATGCCCTCGTCGTTGGCGATCCGCTCGAGTACGATCGCCTGCTTGCCGACGAGCGCCGCCGCGCCGGTCGGTACCGGCGGTGGGATTCGCATCCGGGCACGCGCGATCGGACGCACGAGCGCCCAAGCCACCAGCGACACCAGGATGAACACGGCCCATGCGGCGATCCCACCGGCACCCGCGAGGTCGACGATCGCGGCCAGCACCGCTCCGAGCGCGAACGGAGCCAGGAAGAAACCCTTGGTGAGAAGCTCGCCGACGCCGAACACACAGGCCGCGATAACCCACAGGAACCACCCTGACATCTCGAGGCGAGCTTACCGCCTCGCCGGCGCGTCTAGGTTACGAGTGCCCGCGCGAACTCGCCAGCCTCGAACGGTCGCAGATCCTCGAGCTGCTCGCCGACCCCGATCAGCTTGACGGGGATCCCCAGCTCGTGTGCGATCGCCAGCGCGATCCCGCCCTTGGCCGTTCCGTCGAGTTTCGTCAGCACGAGGCCGCTGACATCGACGGCTTCCGAGAACAGCCGCGCCTGCCGTAGTCCATTCTGACCAGTGGTCGCGTCGACGGTCAGCAGCGTCTCATGCGGGGCCTCCGGAATCTGCTTGGAGATCACCCGTCGCACCTTCCCCAGCTCCGCCATCAGGTCATCCTGGGTATGCAGCCGTCCGGCAGTGTCGATGATCACCACGTCCGCACCGTGGCGGCGCGCGGTCGCGATCGCCTCGTAGGCAACAGAACCTGGATCCGCCCCGGCTGGGCCCTTCACGAACTCTGCCCCGGCCCGCTGCGCCCACAGCTCCAGCTGCTCGACGCCCGCCGCACGAAACGTATCTGCCGCGCCCACCACGACTGAACGCCCGAGCTCCTGGCGCAGATGCCACGCCAGCTTGCCCACGGTGGTCGTCTTGCCGGTACCGTTGACGCCGGCGACCAGGATCACCGTCGGCTTGGGAAGCAGTTCAATTCGATCGTCACCCGTACGGGCAATTCCCGCCAGCAGCTCGATCAGGCGGTCACTCAGCGCTTCCCCGCCCGATAGCTGACCCGAGGTCGCCTCCTGCTCGAGTTTGCCGACGATTTCGGCCGTCGTTTGCGCTCCGACATCGGCGTAGATCAGTGCTTCTTCGAGCCGCTCCCAGGTCTCGTCGCTGAGGTCCTCGAACAGCGTCGCCCTAATCTCACTCGTGAACGCCTCGCGGGTCTTGCGCATGCTCTCGCGCAAGCGGCGAAAGCGGCCCATTCGCCGCTCTTCGGTAGGGGCCGCCGTCCGCGCTTCGCGCTCGGGGGCACCGTCGACGACGAATAGGTCTTGCCAGTCACGTGCCATGGCGGCGGGCGACCTTACCAGCGCGCGGTGACTACCCGCTCACTGCGACTATGCCGCGGCCTCGGCGGGCGGCAGGCGCCGTGAGATCACTTTCGAGACCCCGTCCGTCCCCATCGCCACGCCGTACAGTGAGTCGGCCGCCTCCATCGTCCGTTTCTGGTGGGTGACAACGATGAACTGCGCGTGGGACGAATATCGACGCAGCATCTGCAGGAAGCGGTCGATGTTGATGTCATCGAGCGCCGCCTCGACCTCATCCAGGATGTAGAACGGACACGGCCGGGCGAGGAACACCGAGAACAGGAACGCCAGCGCGGTCATCGATTTCTCTCCTCCGGAGAGCAGCGTCAGGCGCTTCATCTCCTTGCCCCCCGGCGTGATCTCGATCTCGACGCCTAGCCGGTCCTCCTCAGGGGTCTCTTCGAGCTCCTCGACGTCCTCCGGCGGGGCGTCGCTGTCGGCGGAGGCCGGCGTCGCCTGGGAAGGCATCGCTCCGCCAAGAACCTGGGCCGGTCCCTCGCGCTCGGTTACGAGCCTCAACCGACCCTTGCCACCCGGGAATAGCTGCGCGGCTACATCTTCGAAATTGCGTGCCGCAGCGGCGAAAGTCTCCTCGAAAGTCTCCCGGATCTGGCGGTCAGTGTCGTTGATCAGCTTTCGCAGCTCCCGCATCGCCGTTTCCAGGTCCGTCCGCTGATGCTCGAGCTCCTCGACATGGGCGAGCGCCTCGGCATACTCTTCTTGGGCTAGTGGATTTACGGGCCCGAGCTGCTCGCGGCGGCGCAGCAGCCGTTCGAGCCGCCCTCTCAGGGCCTCGGTCTCGTCGGCGTTTCGCTGCGCAGCCGCCGGCTCGGCTGCGAGCTCCAGACGCCCGGCGAGCTCCTGCAGCTCCTGCGCGGTCTCCGCCGCGCGGTCCTCGGCCCGTTGCAACCGCACCTCGGTCTCGGTCAGGGCCTCGTTCTCCCGATGGAGCTCCGCGTGCAGCGTCGCCTCCTGCTGCGCGCAGCTGCGCAACTCGGCCGCCACGTGCTCGCCGGCCTCGCGGTCTTCGGCGAGCGCCACCTCAAACGCACTCCGTTGCTGCGCGATCGCGTCGGCCGCGCCTGTAAACGCCTCGATCACCGCAGCCACGGCGGGCGCCAGCGCTTCGTCGGCGGTTACCGTCGCCGCCAGCCGCCCAACTCGCGATGCCCGCTCGGTGCGCGCGCGCTCGGCACGGTCACACGCCCCCCGCTCGGCGGAGAGTTCGGCCGTGAGCTGCGCGCGCCGGTCCGCACCCGGCCCGTCGTCGGGAGCCTCCCGTCGCCGCTGCATTTGCGCCGCGATTCGTCGCCGCTCTTCGGTCGCGTCATCTCGCGCGCGAACCGCAACGCGACGCGCGGCGATCGCCTGTTCGCGCTCAGCGTCGCGCCTGGAGAGTTCTTCGGTAGCTCGCTCCACTGCCGTGCCGGCGCCGAGCTCGGCCTGTACGGCGGCTTCACTGGCGCGGACGAGCTCCTCGCGGCGGTTGCGCTCCGCCAGCACCCGGTCCTCGCCGAGGGCAGGCGCCTGCCGAAGCTCGGCGGTCGCCGCCGACCAGACGCGCCCGGTCTTGGTGACGGCGATGCCCGCAAACGACTGCGCCAGCCCCTCGATGGTGTCGACGACCCAGGTCCGCGACAGCAACGCCTGGGCAAGGGTGACCGCCTCGCCTCGGGCGCGGACGTGATCCGAGAGCCGCTCCGCGCCGGCCACCGGCGGCTCACCGGCCACCGCCGGCGCGCCGGCTCGGGCGTCGATCACGAGCGCTCGGCCCCCTTCCGAGCCGGCACCGTCGAGCAGCGCGGCGGCCGCCGCCCGGTCTACGACCACTGCGGCGCGCAGGCGGCCATCGAGCGCGGCGGCGAGGGCAAGCTCGTAGCCGGGATCGACATCGAGCTGATCGGCGAGCGATTGGGCACCGCCGGGCGAGGCGGCGTGGCTGCGCAGGAACTGGTTCACGGCCGCCAGCTCGGCGCCGACGCGCGCGGCCTCACGGCGGGTCGCCTCGACGCCTCGCTCGGCCTCGCGAAGCGCGGCTCTGGCACGCTCGAGCGAGTCCTCGGCGGCCTCTCGCTCACCGTCCGCTAACTCCAATGCCGTGGTGCGCCGCTCGATCTCCGCTGCCGCGCCAGCGAGCTGCTGCTCCAGCTCGGCGAGGACACGTGAGCGCTCGGCCTGGCGATCGCGCTCAAGTGCGGCCAGCGAGGACTCGAGCTGGGCAATGCGCGCGGGGGCCTCGAGGTCGACAGAATCGGCCGCCGCCTCGGCCTCCAAGGCGCGCAAGAGCTCCCTCCCTCGCCCCAGGCGGGCGTCGACTGCCCTCGCGGCCGCCCGGGTCGAGTCGAGCCGGTAGGAGACCCGGTCAACGGCCGACTGCGCCACGAAGCACCTACGTGAGAGCTCCTCACGCTGGGCACTACGCGCAGCGAGAGCCTCTTCGGCGGACTCCCGTCGCTTGGAAATTGCCTCTAGTTCGCGCTCCACACGCTCGCGCCGCCGGCGGGCCTGCGCCGCCGCTTCCTGTGCCGCGGCGAGAGCCAGCTGCTGGCTGCGCGACTCGTCGCGCGAGAGCTCCCAGCGCACCTCGAGCATCTGACGCTCGAGACGAGCGTGCAGCTCAGCCGCCTCCGCCTGGCGCTTGAGCGGCCGTAGCCGCGAACGTGCCTCGCGCTCCACGTCGAGCGCGCGATCGAGGTTGTCCTGCGTGCGCTCGAGCTTGAGCTGGGCTCGGCGACGTCGCTTTCGATGTTTGCCGAGACCCGCCGCCTCCTCGATCAGCAGCCGGCGATCACGTGGTTTAGAGGTTACAATCGCCTCAACCCGGCCCTGGGAAATGACCGAGTGCATCTCCTTTCCCAGGCCGGTGTCCGACAGCAGCTCGATTACGTCGACAAGCCGGCAGCGGGCACCAGCCAGCCGGTATTCACCGTCCCCGGCTCGGTCGAGTCGCCGCTGAATCGAGATTTCCGGCGCGCCGAACGCGAGCGCGCCGTCGCCGTCGTCGAGCACCAACTCGACCTCCGCCCCCTTGGAAGCCTGGCGGCCTGGCCCACCGCCGAAGATTACGTCCTGCATCGACTGACCACGAACGGCCATCGGCGACTGCTCCCCGAGGGCCCATAACACCGCGTCGGTGATGTTCGACTTGCCCGATCCGTTTGGCCCGACGACAACGCTAACGCCGGGTCCGAACTCTAATCGCGTGCGTTCGGGGAACGACTTGAACCCCTTCAAGGTCAGCGATTTCAGATACATCCGCTACCGCTCATTTCTCCAGAGCCTCGAGCGCCGCCTGCGCGGCCTCTTGCTCGGCGTCTTTCTTGCTCCTTCCAGTTCCCCTGCCGACCTCGACACCGCCGATGTTGGCGCTGACCTGAAACGTGCGGTCGTGCGGCGGTCCTTGCTCCTGGACTACGTCGTAGGCGACGAGCGCGCCGCGCCGGGCCAAGCGCTCCTGCAGCGCCGACTTGAAGTCGACCGGATTCTCGAGCGCATCGTCGATCTCCGGCGTGAAGGCGTCGACAACCGCAGCCGCCGTCTGGTCGTAGCCGAACGCCAGATAACAGGCGCCGATTACGGCCTCGATCACGGACGCCAGCACCCGTTCGGTCGAGGTCAGTGCCGCCACGGCTGCCCTCGCGTCGGGGGGGGCCGCTGACCGCAGCCGCTCCGCTATTCCTAGCCGGTCCGCAACCACTCGACAGGAGCGGCCCGACACCGCCTGAGCTCGAATCTTGGTCAGTCTCCCGGCGCCGAACCGCTCGGCCTCCAGCCGCGGATACAGATGAGTGGTCACCGCGAGCCCGAGCACGCTGTCGCCGAGGAACGCCAGGCGCTCGTAGGAGTCCGAGCGTCTCGTGGTCCATGACGAGTGGGTGAATACGGGCGTCGTCAGGTCGTCCGGCAGCCGCTCCAACAGGTCGCGCAGCGCGGCCCCCGGCTCGTGCTGGGGGTCTGTCAACTCCTCGCGTTTCGGGGTCACTCAGAGTCAGGGCCTTGGCTCGCGGTAGCGGGAGTGTGCTGACCACCAGCACTGCTCGCGAGCACGAAGTCGACCGCTTGGCCGACATTGAGGATTCGGGCAGCTTCCTCGTCTGAGATCTTCACGCCGTAGCTGTCCTCGAGCTCCTGGACGAGCGTGTACAGATCGAGTGAATCGGCCTCGAGGTCCTGTCTGAACCGCGTCGACTCCTGGATCGAGGCAGGGTCGACCTCTAGCTCGTCGGCCAGGTGGGCGCGGATCAGCGCGAAGACCTGCTCGCGTTTCATCGGCCAGACACCGTAACCGTCGGCTCGGACGAGGCCTCGTCTTCGGGGTCCACCTCCTGCCCCCCGGCGGGTGGCCTGAGCGCACCCGCGGCCTGGAGTGCGGCGCGGGTACGCCCGATCACATCCTCCTGTGCACCGCGGGCGGCGACCTCGATCGCCCGCGAAAACCCCCGGCGGGTGAAGCGGCCGTGCGCGATCACACCGAGCTGACGGAGCCCGAGCATATACGCACCACCAGGTCCTTCCGGATCGATCTCGTCCCGCAGCTGTCGCACGGCCGGCGCCAGCACCCAGCCCCCCAGCTTGGCGCGCGTCGAGCTCATCGCCGCGTCGCGGATCGCGCGCAGGGTGCGGCCGGAGACGCCCTCGATCAGCTTCAGGGTGATGTTTCCGGTGAAGCCGTCCATCACCACGACGTCAGCGACGCTCTCCATCACCTGCGTGCCTTCGATGTTTCCGATGAACTGCAGTCCCGTGCCCTCGCCACCGGCAAGCTGTTCGTGAACCGCAACGAGATCGGGGGTACCTTTCGCCGCCTCCTCGCCGTTGGAGAGCAACGCGACCCGGGGCGAACCGATACCCAGCACCGCTTGGGCGAATCCCGACCCCATGTGCGCGAACTGCACTAGGTGCTCGGGGCGGCAGGTGACGTTCGCGCCGACGTCGAGCAGCAGCACCGGCCCCGCTCCGGGCACCGGCACGGGCAGCGCGAGCGCCGGCCTGTAGATCCCGCGGTCGCGACGCAAGTTGAAAAGACCCGCCGCCAGCGCCGAGCCGGTCGAGCCGCCGGAGACGAGCGCTTGCGCTCGGCCCTCGGCGACGGCGCGAGCGGCCTGGACAATCGAAGCGTCCGGCGTGGAGCGGACGGCAAAAGCCGGGTCCCGCGCCTTGGCAATGGAAACCGGTGCGTCCACGAGCTCGACCCCGGCAGCCACGTTTCCGATCTCGCGTGCCGGGCCGAACAACAGCACGCGAATTCCCTGCTCGGCGGCCCGCTGAGCACCCGCAGCCACTTCATTGGGACCGAGGTCGGCCCCGCCCGCATCCACGGCGACCGTGATCATCGTCAGCCGTCAGACGGTGTGGTCACCGTCGCCAGCGGTGATGACATCCCGTCCCTTGTAGCTCCCGCACACGGGACACACCCTGTGGGGCAGCCGAGGGCTGTGGCACTTAGGACAGGCGTTGTAGCCCGGCGCGCTGATCTTGTTTTGCGCGCGGCGCTTGGCTGTGCGAGCGTGGGATTGCTTCTGCTTGGGGACGGCCATGATCACGGCAGGCTAGCAGGGCGCCCGGTGCCGATGCGGTCCCTGCCACCGACCTACATCCACCTCGCGCGGCCTACTCGAACCGTAGCTCGGACAGCTTCGCCCACCTGGGGTCGGGCTCTCGGTCGTGCCGGTGCTCGGGACCGGCAGCGTTCAGGTCCGCCCCACAGACCGGGCACAGCCCCGCGCAGTCAGCGCGGCACAGCAGGGTTGCGGGCAGCGTGAGCGCGAGCGCATCCCGAGCCCACGCCTGGAGGTCGAGAACGCCCCGCTCGACGTACGGCGAGGAGAGCTGATCCGTTTCGCCCGGCTGCGAGATCTCACGAGCGTCGACCGCGAATACCGGCGAGGCAGGCTCGAGGCAACGCATGCACGGACCCGCGATTGTCGCCTGGAAGCGCAGCCGCAGGGCGTAGCCCGCGCCGGTCGTGCGGGAGATGTCGAGCCAACAGGGACTCAGTGCTGGCTGGACGAGATACCGCTCGCCAGCGAGTAGAAACGGATCGAAACCGATATGAAGCTCGAGGCTTCGCCCTTCCCCCGCGCTGAGTCTCAGTCCCCCGAGGTCAAATGTGTCAGTACGGAGGGCCATGACATCGAGGGTAGCGCTGACCCCGGCCCGTCGAACACGTGGCCGAGCTGGAATCGAAGTGGCCGCCCCTCGGATCGACGTTCACGTACACCATATTGTGGTCGTTGTTGTTGGCCCCCAGGCACGGCTCGGCCGCTCGGCGGCCGCGCCGTGCTCGGTGTCGCCTGCGGGCGGAGACATTCTCGGGACACTGCAGATTGTCGACCCGCTGGGTGCCTGCGCGTCCCGATGGCGAAGCCGCGATCATTGGGGCGTGTCGAGCTGGTTTCGCACATATGGCTTTGGCGACGTCCTCGACGACCTGCTGATCGGTGCCTACCCACTGGACGCGGGAGATGTGAGCGTGCTCGAGCGGGCCGGGGTCCGGCGCGTCCTCAACGTGGTCGAGGATGAGGAGTACCGCCCGGGCGAGCGGGCAGCGGTCGAGGAGGCACTCGAGCAGGCTCAGATCGAGGAGCACCGGATCAGCCTGACCGACTACGGCGGACTGCCGGCAGAGGAGCTCGAGGAGGCTGTGCAGGAAATAGCGGTCTGGCTCGACGACGGGCTGCGAACCTATCTGCACTGCCGCGCCGGCTGGCAGCGCTCGGCCGCAATCGCTGCAGCTGTGGTCGCGATCAGGAACGGCACCGATATCGACGACGCCCTGGCTTATGTCCAGTCCCGCAAGCCGTCGGCCGATCCCCTACCCCATCAGCGCGCGGATCTTCGGCGGTGGTGGGATGCCCGGGGCGCCGATGCTCGCGACCACACCCCCTGATCGTGGATCCACGCTGTGCTGCGCCTCAGCCGCTGCTCCGCCTTACTCAGCCGCCCGCAGTCTCCGAACGGTCGCCTCCTCGTCGCTCTCCCCCAGCTCGAACTCGCCCGGAAACAGCTCCAGGTCGGCAGGTTGCACTCGGCGAGCGCTGGTCGTAACTTGCTCGAGCTCGGGAAGTTCCCGGCCCGCCGTGACACCGTGGTCGGAGAACCGGCGACCCGCCGGCAGAACGCGAGCCTCATAAGACCCGACCATCTCGTTGTAGGCGCGTACCGTGCTGTTTAGCCGCGTCCCCACCGTGGCCACCAAGCCCGACAGCTTGACCAGCCTGCCGTGCAGCTCTCTGCCAAGCTCGGAGATCGCGTGTGCCGATTCGGCAACGCGCTCCTGTTGCCAGCCGTAGGAGACAGCGCGCAGCATCGCCAGCAAGGTGGTCGGGGTCGCGATCAGCACTCGGCGCGACATCGCATCCTCGATCAACGAGGGATCGGCCTCCAGAGCAGCCCCGTAGAGATGCTCACCAGGGAGGAACAACACGACGAAGTCCGGCGCCGAGTCCAGCTCGGCCCAGTACGCCTTCTCGGCTAGCGCCTTGACGTGCTTGCGCAGCAGCCGGGCATGGTCGCGCAAGTGCTGCTCGCGTGCCTCCTCGTCGCGTGCCTCGTACGCGTCGAGCACACCCTGCAGCGGTGCCTTCGCGTCAACGACCACCTGCTTGCCACCCGGCATGCGGACGATCAGATCGGGGCGTAGCGGCGCATCGTCGCTGCCTAGGGGGGACTGCTCGGCGAAGTCGCAGTGCCTGACCATTCCCGCAAGCTCGACCACGTTGCGAAGCTGCATCTGTCCCCATTGACCCCGAGCATTCGGCTTGCGCAGCGCTGTCACGAGGGCACCGGTCTCGGTGCGAAGCTTCTCCCCCGTCTCGGTCAGGTTCTTCAGCTGCGCCTCCAGCCTGCCGCGCGACTCCCGCCGCTCCTGGTCCAAACGCAACAGCTGCGCGTCGACCCGACCGAGCTGGTCCTTGATCGGTGCGACCAGTTGCTCGACGGCATGCTGTCGCTTCTCGAGATCGCCCTGGGCGTTCGCCTGCGCGGCATCCAGCTGGGCTCGGGACAACTCGGCCAGCTGCGCCATGCTCCCTTGCAGCGCCTCGGCGCTCAGCGCCTTGAACGAGGCTGACAGCCGCTCCTGCGCGTCGCCCCACACGGCGAGCCGCTCCTGCGAGCGTCCGCGCTCATGCTCGAGGTCGGCGCGGGCGCGGATCAGCTCGCGCTCGAGCTCGCCGGCTCGTGCGGCGCCGGCAGTCAGCGTCCGCAGGCGCGGGACCAATAGAGCCGCGACGACGCCGGCACCGGCAAAGATTCCGATCAACAACCAGAGGGCGTTCATGGACCGTTGAGCATGGCGCGAGGCGCGGACGGAAAGCTGGTTGCGAGAATCGACGTCATGAGCTCTGATCCCGTCCGGCGGCGAGTGATCGTCCACGGGCACGTGCAAGGCGTGTTCTTTCGCGACTCCTTACGTCAGCGGGCCGATCTAGACGCAGTCAGCGGTTGGGCATGCAACCGTTCCGACGGCGCCCTCGAGGCGGTGCTCGAGGGGCCAGCAGACGGCGTGGAGCGGGTGATGAAGTTTTGCGAGACGGGGCCCTCATGGGCGCGCGTCGAGGGTATCGAGGTGAGCGAGGAGCCCCCGGAGGGACTGAACGGGTTCTCGATCCGCTAGACGGCCAGCGCCCGCTCGAAGGCGTCGCGGGCGGCCTTGCCGCGGACCGCGAACACGACTCGCTGCAGGCCGCTCGCGCGCTCCAGGTGCCTGCGCACTTCCTCGACCTCGATCCGGGCGGCAGCCTCGATCGGAAAGCCTCCGACTCCGGTGCCGAAGGCGACCAGCGCTAGCGACCTTGCACCCAGTTCATCGGCTTTGCGCAGCGTGCTGGCAGTCGCGCGACGAATGATGTCGGCCGACGTGGGTCCGCCGAGCTCCATCGTCGCGGCGTGGATGACCCACCGGCAGGGCATCTCCCCACCGCTTGTCTGGACCGTCTCTCCCAGGCTGATCGGCGCCTGTTCGCGGCTCTCCATCTCCACCGCCGGCCCCCCCGCCCGCGCGATCGCCCCCGCGACCCCGCCGCCGTGAACCAGGCGCGTGTTAGCGGCGTTCGCGATCGCGTCGACCTTGAGCTGGGTGATGTCGGCGTCGAGGACTTCGATCACGCCGCGAGCGCTAGGAGACCTCAGCCGGCTCCTCTTTGCCGGCCAAACGGTCGCGGCCGCGCTGGACAGCGGCGATGAACTTCGTCAGGTTGACCTCAAGCGTGTTCAGGATCTCGTCGGCATAGTCCTCGGCCCCAAGCCGGATCTCACGCTCGCGGGCGCGGGCGTCTTCGATGATGTCCTCTGCCCCGCGCTCGGCCTGCTTGGTGATTTCCTCGTCGGAGATCAATCGCTCCTGGCGCTCGCGCGCCTCCTTGACGATCCGCTCGGCCTCTCGCTTGGCCTCGGCGAGCATCTCCTGGCGCTCCTTAACGATCCAACGCGCCTGCTTGATCTCCTCGGGAATCGTGGCGCGCATCTGGTCGAGGATGTCGTAGATCTCCTCCTTGTCCACACGTACCTGGTCGGTCAGCGGGACGGGCTTCGCGTTGTGGACGAGATCATCCAGCTTGTCGATGAGTACCAGGACGTCCATCGTTAAAACCTCAATTTCGTCAGCGGCCGAGCCGTTCCTTCATAGCTGCAGCAACCTCGTGGGGGACCATATCGTCAATCTTGCCGCCGAAGGTGGCGAGCTCCTTGACACCGCTTGATCTGACGAAACTGTACTTTGCCGAGGCCATCAGGTACACGGACTCGATATCCGGGGCCTGACGATGGTTCAGCTGGTTCATTTCCAGCTCGTACTCGAAGTCGGAGATTGCGCGCAGACCCTTCACGATCGCCTTCGCGCCGCGCTTGTGAGCGAAGTCCACGACCAGGCTGCGGAATGGCTCGACGCTGACGTTCTCCAGCTTGCGCGTGACGTTCTCGACGAACGCGACCCGCTCCTCGACGGTGAACAGCGTGTTGCCCTTACGGATCGGCAGATCGACCACCGCGATGATCACTTTGTCGAACATCGCCGCCGCTCGCGTAATCACATCGAGGTGACCGTAGGTGACGGGATCGTAGGAGCCGGGGCAGATAGCAATGCGGTTGTCAGGTGCCATAGATCCGAATCAGCGTGTCGCCGTAACGGCGCTCTTTCAGTGGTGGAAGGTCCAGCTCGAGCGGCTCCCGGCGGTCGCTTTCGCCGACCACGCGCGCAGCGGAGGCGAGAACAGGCCTCAGCGCGGTCGAAAGCTCCCGTCCAAGGGTGCTCCTCTGGCGGTATGGGGGATCGACGAACACGAGATCGTATTGACGCGCGTCGCACCGTGCCAGCTCGAGGAATGCGCTCGCCTCCTGGCGGCGCACCTCAGCTTGGAGTTCGAGCGCCCCCAGGTTGCTTCGGATCGCTGCGATCGCGGCCGCCGAGCGGTCAACCAGGGTCGCCTCGACCGCCCCTCTGGAGAGCGCTTCGATTGCGAGCGCGCCCGAGCCCGCGAACAGGTCCAGCACGCGCACTCCCTCGACGGAGCCGAGCATCGAGAACAGCGCCTCGCGAACTCGGTCAGATGTCGGCCTGGTCGCGCGACCCTCGGGCGCGAGCAACGTGCGACCCCCGAACCGCCCCGCTACCACCCTCATGCGCGAATCGGCGCCAGCGCCTCGGTTCCGTAGGACTGCACGAGTGCGTCCGCTAGGAGGGCGTTCTCGGGCCGCTCCAGCGCAGGGTCATCGGCGTAGATTCGCTCGGCGTGCCACCGGGCGCGCTCGAGCAGCTCGGCGTCGCGGGGCAGCTCCGCGACGCGGAAGTTCGCGATCCCGTGCTGGCGAGTACCGATCAGCTCGCCTTCCCCCCGCAACTGAAGGTCGATCTCCGCGAGTTCGAATCCGTCGGTGTGACCGGCAAGCGCGCGCAGGCGCGGAGAGTCTTTGGAGCCGAACAGCAGACAAAGTGACGCATGCGCCCCACGGCCGATGCGCCCACGCAGCTGGTGCAGCTGCGAGATTCCGTAGCGATCGGCGTCCTCAACCAGCATCACGGTCGCGTTCGAGATGTCGATCCCGACCTCGATCACCGAGGTGGCGACGAGCACCTCCGCGGCGCCAGAGGCGAACGTCGCCATCGCCTCCTGCTTGGCCGCCGGGCGCATCTGGCCGTGCAGCAGCACGACGCCGAACTCCTGCAACTCGCCGGCTCGCAGGCGCTCGAACTCGGCGGTGGCGGCGCGTGCTTGAAGCAGCTCGGATTCCTCCACCAGCGGACAGACCACGAATGCCTGCCGGCCGGCGTGCAACTCTTCTCTCATCCGGTCGTAGGCTCGCGCGCGTTCGCGCTCGGTCGCGCAGACGAACGTTCGGATCGGACGGCGGCCGCGCGGCAGCTCGCGCAGCACAGTGAAGTCCAGGTCTCCATAGTTGCTGAGCGCCAACGTGCGGGGAATCGGCGTGGCGGTCATGTGAAGCACGTGGGGGCTGCGCTCCCCGGAGCCCTTGGTGTCGAGCGCGGCGCGCTGCTTGACGCCAAAGCGGTGCTGTTCATCGACCACCGCCACCGCGAGCCGCGCGAACTGCACCGCCTCCTCGATCAGAGCATGAGTTCCGACGATCAGTGAGAGCTCTCCAGTAGCGAGCTTGGAGAGCAGATCGGTCCGCCGGCGTGCGGGAGTGGAGCCTGTCAGCAGCCCGGCAGGCACGGCCTCCCCAGGCATCAATGCTTGGATCGTCGCGAAGTGTTGCTCGGCGAGGGTCTCCGTCGGGGCCATCAGGGCTCCCTGAAAGCCCTGCTCGATAGCGCGCAACAGGGCGTACAGCGCGACCACCGTCTTGCCGGAGCCGACCTCTCCCATCAGCAGGCGCTGCATGGGCCGCGTGCCGGCCAGGTCTTCGTCGATCGGCTGCAGCGCGCGCTGCTGGTCCCCGGTGAGCGGGAATGGCAGCATCGTCGCGATCCAGCGGGCGGTGAGCTCTCGCTCGCCGTCGAGAACCGGGGCGTTTCCGTTCTCACGGCGGCGACGCCGACGGCGCAGCAGCGCGAGCTGGACCAGTAACAGCTCGTCGAAGGCGAGGCGCCGGCGGCCGTGCTCCTGGTCGCCATCCGTCGCCGGAAAGTGACCGGCCGCCAGCGCGCCTGGCCGGTCGGGCAGCCCTTCGGCTGTGCGGAGTCTGGCTGGCAGCGGCTCGAGGATGTCGGCGATCGCGGTGGCATGCCTACGTACCAGCGCGAGGATCTGGGTCGAGGACAATCCCTCGCTCGCCGGGTAATGAGCCACCGCGTCTCCGCCGGTCGTCGCCTCGGTGGTCGGCGCGTGGGCCTGAACCCGAAAGCGGTTGCGGGCCTCGAACTTTCCGTGCAGGACCAGGCGCTCGCCCGCGGAGTACTTCTGCACCAGCCACGGCTGATTGAAGAACGTCACCTTCATCGAACCCGTGTTATCGGCGACGGTGGCCTCGACCAGCGGGCGCATGCCCCGCCGGCGCACCGATCTGGACGTGATGCTCCGCACCTGGACGACGACCGTCGCGCTTTCACCGGGAACGAGCTCGGCGACCGCGCGGGCCTCACGGCGGTCGCGAGGCAAGTGCTCCAACAGGTCGCCGACGGTGTGCAGGCCGAGCGCGTCGGCCGCCTGAGCTGCCTTGGTGCCGTCGAGCTTCAGCGGCGCGCCGAGGCGCGACGGACGCGGATAGTGAACCGAAGCGCTCTCTAGCTCGTTGGGCGCCAGCGGCTCCCTCGAGGCGAAGGCAAGCAGTGTCATACGTGATCGAGATCATGACTCGCTCGGCGGTCGGCCCGGAGCGCCGATCGCACACGCGAGCAGCGACCTGGTCGGTTTTGTGCACGTAAAAGCACGTATAACGTGCACTTGATCGACCAGGTCCCGGGGGGCGACCGCTGGCGGGCCGCGAGGCGCGCGCGACCCGCGAGGCGCGCGGGACGCGACCGCGGGCGACCCGCCCCCCGACTACTCAGCCGACAGCAGCCACCAGTAGCTCTTCTGCCCGCCGACGGAGAGCTCGAACTCGACCTCGCCGGCGGCTAGCGCGTGGACGGTGTCGTCGCCGAGCGGGGGGTCGGCGCCGCGCAGGCAGGTGATCAGCTCAGCATCCGCAGCGAGCTGCTCGAGCACGCCGCGCAGAGTCTCCCGGGGCTTGCCCCAGGCGACTATCTCCTCCTCGACGAACCCGACCGCCTCCCCCTCGCGGAAGCGACCCTGGAGGTCGTCGCGGGCGGCCGGCGCGACCGCGCCGGTGCGCACTCGATCGAGCGTCTGCACCATCGCTGTCGCATTCTCGCGCGCGCTGCGCAGCGGATCGATGCTCACGGCCGCCGCGAGGCCGGCCTGCAGCGACCGCGACGGTACGACGCATACCGTCTTCTCCGACAGCTCGGCCGCGCGCTCCGCTGCCATCACCACGTTCGGGCTATTCGGCAGCACGACGACCTCCTCGGTCCCGATCGCGTGGATCGCTGCCAGCAGGTCGTAGGTCGAGGGGTTCAAAGTCGGGCCGCCATCAAGCACCCGCACGCCCAGGCCTTCGAACAGTCCCCGCATCCCGTCTCCGGTCACCACGGCGAGCGCACCGCAAACCGCGGGAGAGGGCGAGCCAGCCAGTCGCTCGTCGCGATCGCGAACCTGCTCGCGCATATCGGCGATGTCGAGATGCGAGACGATTCCGGCTTCCGCGAGGAGGGCGGTCGCGGCATTCGGGTCGTCGGTGTGCACGTGGACCTTCAGCGTGGTCGGGTCGCCCACCACGAGGACGGAGTCACCGATCTGCTCGAGCATCGGCGCGAAGCGCCGCCCGTCGAGCTCTGATCCGGTGACCGCGAAGTTGGTGCAATACCGGTAGGCGCTCGAGGAATGCTGTGGATGCGTAACGCGCGCAGCGGCGTGATGGGCGAGCGGCGGCGGCTCGCTTCCGCGCAGCGCGCCGACGATTCCCGCGAGCAGCACGGTCAGCGCATACCCGCCGGCATCGACCACCCCGGCCTGGCGAAGCACCGGCAGTAGCTCCGGCCCCCGCTTGACCGACTCCTCTCCGGCCTCGAGCGCGCGCTGGATCACCCCCGCGATCACGACGTTCTGGTGCTCGTCGCTGGCCTCGGTACCCAACCGGGCGTCCCCCATGTGCGCCAGCTCCGAGGCCACGCGGGCCGCCATCTCGCGCACGACCGTCAAGATCGTGCCCTCGGCCGGCTCGCGCACCGATCCGTAGGCCTGGTCGGCGGCGCGCGCCAGCGCCGCCCCGATCAACACCGGGTCGATCAGTTCACCGGGCCGACTAGCCAGCTCTTCGGCGGCGCCGCGGATCAGCTGCGAGAGGATCACCCCCGAGTTGCCGCGGGCGCCCAGCAGCGCCGCGCGAGCGACGGAGGCGACGATCTCGTCCCGGCCGATCTCATCGATCGTGCGACCCTCGGATGCGCTTTCCAACCGGTCGAGCTCCTGGACTACCGCGCGCAGCGTGAGCACCATGTTGTCGCCGGTGTCGCCGTCAGCGACCGGAAACACGTTCAGATCGTTGACCTCTTCTCGACGAGCTTCGAGTTCGGCCAGTCCGGACTCGACGATCGCGCGGAACCGGACGATGCTTGGATCGGACACCGGCTGGCGTTAGGAGTCTCGCGCCGGCGGACTCACTAGCGGGCTTTGGCGACCTTGCCGGCCTTCAAGCAGCGGGTGCAGACGTAAACGCGGCGGGGTGTGCCGCCATCGTCGATTCGCACACGCTGGAGGTTCGGCTCAAAGCGCCGCCTCGTCGCCACCATCGAGTGGCTGCGGCTGTTACCGAACGCTGGTCCCTTCGCGCATACATGGCAGACCTTGGGCATGGCGGGCGAGTATAGAAGGCGCCGGGCAAAGCCACCGCCGCGAATCGCCCCGGGCCACCGCCGCGCCCACGCCCGCCCCCGGGAACGGACCGCTAGATCGCGAACCCGGTCCGACCCCGGCGCTCGGCCAGCTCCTCCTTCACCGCCAGCGCCGCCAGCGCCGCCTCGACGGCGTGAGCGCCGGTGTCGCGCTTGCTGCCGCCCTGCACCCGGTCGAGCGCCTGCTCCATTGTGTCGACCGTCAGCACGCCAAACCCACACGGAACTCCGGTCTCGAGCCCCACCTGCGCGATCCCGCGCGCGGCCTCGCCGCAGACGTAATCGTAGTGGTCGGTCTCTCCACGAATGACGGCACCGAGACACACGACGGCGGCGTATCGGCCGGACTGAGCGGCGTACTTCGCCGTCAGCGGCAGCTCGAACGCACCCGGCACCTCGAAGCGGTCGACATTGGTGATCCCGTCCTGCTCGAGCGCTGCGCGCGCGCCCGACTCGAGCTTGTCGGCGAGCTCGCCGTAGAACCGCGCCACGCAGAGCGCGACGCGACGATCCTCGCGCCCGTTCACGACTCCCCCCGCTCCAGATCCTGCTGTTGCTCGTCGTGGAGCATCTGCTCATCGAGCGCGAGGCCTTGATGGTGCAGGGTGTGTCCGAGGCGCTCGGCCTTGGCACGCAAGTAAGCCTCGTTGTGGGGGTTGGGCAGGTGCTGGATTGGTATTTGGTCGGAGACCGACAGCCCGTAGCCGGCGAGGCCCGAGATCTTCTTTGGGTTGTTGGTGAGGATCCGGATGCTGGTCAGTCCGAGATCGACGAGGACCTGCGCACCGATCCCGTAGTCGCGGAGGTCGGCCGGTAGTCCCAGACGCAGATTGGCGTCGACCGTGTCAAGCCCTTCCTCTTGGAGCTTGTAGGCACGTAGCTTGTTGAGGAGGCCAATCCCGCGGCCCTCCTGACTGAGGTACAGCAGCACGCCGCAGCCTTCGCGCTCGATCATCGCCAGCGCCGACTCGAGCTGCTCCCCGCAGTCACAGCGCAGCGAATGGAACACATCACCCGTCAGGCACTCCGAATGCACGCGCACGAGAATGTGCTCGGCACCCGCCACGTCGCCTTTGACGAGTGCCACGTGGTGCTTGTTGTCCACCAGAGAGCGATAGCCGACCGCCACGAAGTCTCCGAACGCGGTCGGGAGTTTGGTCGCCACGACGCGCTCGATCAGCTTTTCGTGGCGGCGCCGATAGGCGACGAGATCGGCAACCGTGACCATCTTCAGGCGGTGGCGCTCGCAATATGGCTGCAGATCGCGAACGCGCGCCATCGACCCGTCGTCGTTCATGATCTCGCAGATCACCCCGGCCGGAATCAGCCCCGCGAGCCGGGCCAGGTCAACCCCCGCTTCGGTCTGGCCGACGCGCTCCAGGACACCACCGCCCCTCGCCTTCAAGGGGAAGACGTGTCCCGGCTGCACGAGCTCCCGGGGGCTCGTCTTGGGGTCGATGGCAACCTGGATGGTGCGGGCACGGTCGGCGGCCGAGATCCCGGTGCTGACCCCAGAGCGCGCCTCGATCGAGACCGTGAACGCGGTCTCGAATGCCGACTCGTTCTTGGCGGCCATCAGGTCCAGTCCCAGCTCGTCGCAGCGCTCCGGCGTCAGCGCCAGGCAGATCAGCCCGCCACCTTCCTTGCGCATGAAGTTGATGGATTCGGGGGTGATGAACTGCGCGGCCATCGTCAGATCGCCCTCGTTCTCGCGATTCTCGTCGTCGCAGACGACCACCATCTTGCCCTGACGGATGTCCTCGATCGCGTCTTCGATCGTGGAGAACGGGGTCGTGGCGCGGCTGCTCATACCGCGGAGCTCATCAGTCTCTCGACGTATTTGGCCAACACGTCCACCTCCAGGTTCGTTCTCGTTCCCACCTGCGCCTTGCCGAGATTGGTGCGTTGCAGCGTCTCTGGTATCAGAGAGACGGTAAAGGTTTCGCTGTCGCACTCGGCTACGGTCAGGGAAACGCCGTCGACGGCGATCGATCCCTTCTCAACGATGTAGCGCGACAACCCTTCCGGGACGTCCACCGAGATCCGACGAGAGAAACCATCATCGCTGATCGCCACCACGGTGCCCACGCCGTCGACATGGCCCTGCACGATGTGACCCCCAAGCCGGTCGGAAGCCCGCATCGGCAGCTCCAGGTTGACCTCGCCGTCGGCGTCGGCATCGCGCAGCGAGCTGCGCAAGAGCGTCTCGTTCATCACCTCGGCCACGAACACATCGCCTTCGGTGTCGCTCGCCGTCAGGCAAGCACCGTTGACGGCGATCGAGTCGCCGGGCGCAAGCTCGCCGGCCAGCACGCTGGAGACCGACAAGCGCACCCCATCCTCGGAGCGCTCCAAAGCCACGATCCGTCCCAGCCCCTGGACCAGTCCGGTGAACATCACCACTCCTTCATGCGCGCCGAGATCAGCAGATCCTCCCCTACGCGTTCGCACCCCAGTGTCAGCGCCCGTGCGGCGTCGGCGATCATGTCCACGCCTTCGCCCTCGAGCGGGTCGCGGGCGGTGCGCCCACCAAGCACCATCGGCGCCAGGAACAGCCGGATCTCGTCGATCTCACCGGCTTCGAGGAACGCGCCGGCGAGGTGCGGGCCGCCCTCGAGCAACACCGCTCCGACGCCGCCCGCGCCGAGCTGATCGAGCGCCGAGGCCACGCGCGCGGACTCGTTCTCCCCGGTGGCCACTATCACCTCTGCACCGTGCGTCTCCAGGGCGTCGGTCGCGGTCCGGCGGGCGGCCCGCGACACGACGACTGTAAGCGGGACGCGGCGGGCATCTCGCAGCAGCTTCGAGGACAGTGGCAGTTGCGCGACCGAATCGAACACCACCCGCCGGGGCTGGCGAGTCACCCCCTCTAAGCGCGCGGTCAGCAGCGGATCATCGGCGAGGGCGGTGCCGATCCCGACGGCAACCGCGTCGCACTCCGCCCGCCAGTGATGGGCGCGGTAGCGACTGGCCTCTCCGGAAATCCACTTCGAGTCCCCGCTCCGGGTGGCCACCTTGCCGTCGAGCGTCATCGCGGATTTGAACAGCACCCACGGACGTCCCGTCCGGGCGTACTTGCGAAACGGCTGGTTCAGCAGCCGGGCTCGCGACGCGAGCTCTCCATCCGCCACGACTACCTCGATGCCCTCATCGCGGAGGATCCCGAGACCGCGGCCGGAGGCGTGTTCACTGGGGTCGTCACAGGCAACTACGACGCGGGAGATTCGAGCCTCGCGGATCGCATCCGTGCAAGGCGGTGTCTTGCCGCGATGGCAACAGGGCTCGAGCGAGACATAGATCGTGGCCCCGTCGAGATCGCGCGGGCCGGCCGCTCGGATCGCCTCAATCTCGGCATGTGGACCGCCGAAGTCCTGATGGAAGCCTTCGCCGAGCACCTCCTCGTCGTTGGCGACCACTGCCCCCACCAGCGGGTTCGGACTGACCCGGCCCCGCCCCCCTTCGGCCAGCTCGATCGCGCGCGCAAGGTGGCGGCGCTCCGTGTCGGTCTTCAGGGGCATTTGACTACTGGAGGATAGGACGGCGGCTTAAGCGACGGCTATGCGCAGTTCCCGCCGATCAGGTGATACACGCTCATCTCTGGCCCCGGACGGCGGTACTGCCGGGGGTAGTAGTCGATCGACCAGTCGAAGCTGAATGGGACGGTGACGTCGCCGGAGGAGAACGGGCTGATGTGGTAGACGAGCTTGGCGCGATTGGCTAAGGCCGCGTAATAGGCGGTGGCGGCAGGTGCCGCCTTCGGCTGCGCGAAGGCGCGGCCGGCCTGTAGCGATCCCTCGACCAGCCAGCAATAGCCGCTGTTCGTATATTCGTCGAGCAACTCCGGGCGCAAGGTTCGCTCGTACTGATCGACGACAACGTATCGTCGCTGCCCCGCCGACAGCAGGTTCCCCTTTGCGTCCACGTCGGTCAGCCAGGTGGCGTAGCGCCACCAGCGCTCGCCGGTGGGAGTCCAGGGCAACGACTTGCCGATGTCGGTCGCCCAATTGTCGGGTACGACCGGCTCGATTACGATCTTGGCGCCTGCCGGCACGTGGGCGACCATCCAGGCCCGAGTCAAGTTGCGGGTGTCAGGCCGCGACAGGACCGCGTCGTTGTGCAGCACCGCGACGACGCTCTGGGCTAGCAGCAGCACCACTACGAGCGCTCCCACCAGCGGCCTGGGTAAGTGGCGCTCGCGGTGCAGCCATCTGACCAGCTCGACGGCGCCGTAGGCGCCGAGCAGCACGACGATCGGAAAAATTGGCATCAACCACCGGCCGAAGTAGCGCTGTTGGGAACCCATGAAGACGATGAATGCGATCGGCGCTGGGAGCAGAACCAGCGCCATCGCCGCCTTGCGTCGGGCCAGGAGCAAGGCGCTGCCGCCGGCAGCGGCGATCGTCGGCCCCCAGCCAAGGCCCCACGTGAACGTCCATAGGTAGTAGCCGATTCCTCCGCCGGGGGTGCTCCCAAGCTTCACCGGATCCTGGCCCGCGGCCAGGGACGCCTGCTGGGAGAGGCCCCACTGGAATGCCGAGAAATCCAGCACTGAGTACGGGTTGGCGATCACGAAGGTGGCCAGGGCGACCAGCACACCGACCACGAATCGCCGCGCCGCCGGCCAGAACGCATTCCCAACCCCGTCACCCATGAACGCGGCGAGCAGGCACACCAGCGTGATCCCGCCCGTGTACTTCGTTGCCGCAGCGAGCCCGATGCCCACGCCCGCGACCACGTAGTCGCGCTGCCGTCCCCAGCGCATCACGCCGGCAATTCCGTATAGAGACAGCGCCACCGGCGCCAGCGTCGGGACGTCGTTGAGCGCGAGGTGACTGTAGAAAATCGGCAGGAACGCAAACCCGAAGATCGCGGCGCCGAGCAGCGCGACCGTGCGGTCGAAAAATCGCGTTCCCGCGAGGTAGGTGAGCCACACGGCGACCGTTCCGAGCGCCGCGACGACGACCCGGGCAATCACGAACACCTCTGTGGGGTTGGTCGTGTACGCGCGCGTGGCGGCGTTGGCGCTTCCGAACCAGCCCTCGAAGATGATGTGCAGCAGGTAGGAGTAGGCGGGCGGGTTGAGGAAGTACTGAGGGTTGAGGTCGTGCGAGAAGAACGCGATCGCCCGCGGGACGAAGTGGGTCGCCTCGTCGACGTTGTAGCTGTAGGGCAGGCCCTGCTTGACACCCCACAGCCGCAGCAGGAAGGTCGCGATCAAGATCAGGGCAAGCGCTGGGCGATGCAAGCGGCGGAGCCGGCGCTCGGCACTGCTCGGCAGGCGCCGGAAGGGCGCCAGGCGGGCGGGGTGCGTCCGCTCCGGCTCGGGCCGAGTTAGGGTCGCGGCGTTCATTCTCTTACGAGTATCCCGCTACCGTGTCGTTAACGGCAGGTGCCCCGGTTACGCTTCTGCAGCGATCTCCGCTGGGGACCGACACGGCCCGCCGTCTGGTGTCAATGAAGCTCATCATCCAGATTCCCTGTTTCAACGAGGAAGATCAGCTTCCGGTCACGCTCGGTCATCTGCCGCGCCAGGTGCCCGGCTTTGATGCGGTCGAGTGGCTGATCATCGACGATGGCTCGACCGACAGGACGATTGAGGTCGCGCGCGCCCACGGAGTCGAGCACATCGTTCGCTTGACCAACCACAAGGGCCTGGCCGCGGCCTTCCAGGCCGGTCTCGACGCGGGACTGAAGCTGGGGGCGGATGTGATCGTCAATACCGATGCCGACAACCAATACGAGGGTGCAGACGTACCAAAACTTCTCGCGCCGATTGTCCGCGGCGAGGCGGACATGGTCGTCGGTGACCGTCAGGTTGGAACGCTCGCCCATTTCTCGGCCGGCAAGAAGCTGCTGCAACGTCTCGGCTCCTGGGTCGTGCGCCAAGCCTCCTCGACCGAAATCCCGGATACGACCTCCGGCTTCCGAGCCTACAATCGCGAGGCCGCGTTGCAGATGCAGGCGGTCTCGAAGTTCACCTACACGCTCGAGACGATCATTCAGGCCGGGAAGCTCCTCGTGGCCGTCGATCACGTCCCGATCCGGACCAATACCAAGATCCGGGAGTCACGGCTGTTCCCATCGAGCGGCGCTTATGTCCGTCGCAATGCGCTGTCGATCTTTCGGATCTACTCGCAGTACGAGCCTCTGAGAGTGTTCTGGGGGGGCGCGATCGTGATGGGGCTGGCGGCGCTGGCCGTGTTCATCCGCTTCCTGGTCTATTTCGCCGACGGGCACGGACGCGGCCACGTGCAATCGTTGATCGCGGGGGCCGTCCTGTTCATCGCCGCGATGCTGCTCGGGTCGCTGGGCGTGATCGGAGATTTGCTCGACGCGCAGCGGACGATCTCCCAGCGCACGTTCGAGCGCGTCCGGCGAATCGAGCTCGAGCTCGGCGTCAAGCCGTCGCACTACGAGCCGGGAGCTCCAGCTCGGAAGCGTCCGTCCATCGACGGCGGCACGGATCCGAACGGACCGAGCGCCACCGGCGCTGCCGATCGCGAGGCGCTCGAGGTATGAGTCCCGCCGCCGAGGTCGACGATCCGGTCGTCCCGACCGGCAACACCTTCGACAAGTACGGCTCTACGAACCCCGCCGTGCGGCGGCTGATGGCCGGTTTTCAGGCGGCGCTTGCTGAGCTGCTGCTCCGCGCCGAGCCTGAATCGGTGCTCGACGTGGGGTGCGGCGAGGGCGTCCTGACGTACCACTGGGCAGAGCAACTTGAACCCAAGCGGATCGTCGGGGTCGACCTTGAGGATCCCAAGCTCCAGCGCCAGTGGGCGATGCGGGCTAGCGAAAACCTCGAGTTCCGCACCGGGCGCGCCGAGGCGCTTCCGTTCGGCGATCGCGAATTCGACCTCGTCGCCGCGATCGAGACGCTCGAGCACGTCCCCGACCCCGAGCGCGCGGTCACGGAGATGGCGCGCGTGGCGGGCCGCCACCTGCTGGTCTCAGTTCCGCGCGAGCCGCTGTGGCGTGCGCTGAACGTCGCTCGCGGCGCTTACTTGCGTGAGTTCGGAAACACCCCCGGCCATCTCAATCACTTCTCCAAGCGCCGTTTCATCGAGCTGTGCTCCCGCCACGGACAGGTGATCGAAGCTCGCTCGCCGTTTCCGTGGACGATGCTGCTGGTGCGGGCGGCGTGATCCCCCCAGACGCCGGCGCGACGCCTCCCGCGACCCTCCCGTCCCCCCCCCGGACCGGGAGGCGCCCTCCGCGACCAGAGGGGTATCCGAGGCGCCCGGCAAGGGATCGTATGCGTCAGGGGCTCGCGTGCTGTCGATCGGCGTCGCCTCGACGGGCATCTTCACGTTCCTGTATCTCGCGACGGCCAGCCACGTCCTGGATCCGTCCTCCTACAGCCGGATCTCGCTCTGCTGGGCGATCATGTTCGTGATCCTGTCGGTCATTTACCGGCCGATCGAGCAGCTGCTTTCGCGGATGATCGCCGATCGCCGCGCCCGCGGTCTGCATGGCCACCCGTTGCGGATCCCGGCGATGATCCAGTTTGGGTTCGCGTTGGTGTTCCTCGTGGCTGCGCTGGCGCTCAGGGACGAGATCGAGCAGGGAGTCTTCGACGGTTCCAGTTCGCTGTACTGGATCCTCGTGATCGGGGTGCTCGCGTACGCCGCCAGCTACTTCGCGCGCGGCTGGCTAGCCGGACACGAGCGGTTCGCCCTGTACGGCGGGCTGGTGTTCCTTGAGTCGACCTCCCGCTTCCTGTTCGCGCTGGCGGTCGCGGTCGGGATCGGCTCCGGCCAGGGCTTCGTCGGCCTTGGCATGGCTGTCGCACCGTTCGCTTCGCTGTGCGTGATCCCGTTCGCCTTCTCGCGTGTGCGAGTCCGAGGATTAGCCGGCGTGCCGGCTGCCGACGCCGCGCTCGAAGGGCCTGCTCACGGGCAACTCGAGGAGGCGGCTACCGATCTCACGCTCAAGCACGGAGCCGGGTTCGCTGCCTCGGTGGTGGGGATCATGCTCGCGGAGCAGACGCTGATGAACGCCGGGGTCTTGATCGTCGCCGCAAACTCCGGCGGTGTTGCGCTGACCGCAGGGCTGACCGGCTTCGTTTTCAACGTGATGCTGATCGTCCGTGCGCCGTTACAGCTGTTCCAGGCGATCCAGACCTCGATCTTGCCGCACCTCACCGGCCTCGAGGCGCGTGCCAGCGCCGATGAGTTTCATCGGGCGATCCGGACCACGGTCCTGGTGATCGTCGGCTTCTCGAGTGCCGTCGCACTGGGCCTGTTGATTATCGGTCCGTTCGTGATGAACGCGCTGCTCGGGAACAAGGGCTTTCACTACGGCCGCATCGGCCTGGCTGTTGTCGGCCTGGGGATGGGCTTTCACCTGATTTCGGGCACCCTCAACCAGGCCGCGCTGGCCAGGGGCCGGGCTCGGGAGGCGGCGATCGCGTGGTTGTGCTCGGGCGCCCTGTTCGTGTTGATAGTCGCCACGAAGACGATCTCCTCCGAGGTGGAACGCGTCGAGGTCGGCTACTTCATCTCGACGCTCGTGCTGTCCGGCCTGCTTTGGGCTGTCTATCGGCGCGGACCAGCGCTGCCGGCAAGACCCCGGCTGTCGGCTGCCTGAGCGCCCAGCCCCTGACTATGGACCGCCTGAACGCGGACGTCAGCCAGTCAGTGGTTTGCAGGCAGGCTCGCTCTTGGCCGCCTTCTCGAGTTCGGGGCTCTTGAGGCCGCTCAAACCGGCCCCGATCCCGGAGAGCGACTGCCGAACGTTATTGGCGAGCGCCTGGCCCCCGCTCTTGAACGCTGTCGGACTGCCGGTGGGTAGGGCGCCCGCGGCGGTCTTGCCCTTGGCGAGCGCGGTCTCGATCTGGCTGAAGCTCGAAACCAGGGCTGTGGAGATCTGCTTCCCGTTGGTCACGTTAGGCGTGCCGGCGTCCTTCAGCTTTGTCACGACGGCCGTGGTGTCGCTGACCGCCGCGTTGAAGAACCCCTCGATCGCTGTCTTTCCCTGCTTGGTGTTCTTGATGTTGGCCACGTTCAGAGCGCCACTCCGGGTCTGAATGTCCTGAGCCCAGCCCCGAACGGCGTTGCAAATGCCCTTTACGTACGCGCCGGCAGTAACGCTGGACGTTGACGTTGAGGACGAGGAGCTGCTGCCGCATCCGGAGATAACCAGCACGACGAGCGCTCCGATAAGCGCGATGCTGCGACGCACGTTCTCCAACGTAGCGCATCGGCCGGACCGCTCGCGGCCCGGGACGCTCACCGCGCGCCCGCTGCCGCCACGATCGCCTGATAGGCGGCGGCCGGATCAGCCGATCCAAACACCGCCGAACCGGTGACCAGCAAGTTCGCTCCGGCGTTCACGCATGCCGCCACGGTCTGCTCGTGAACGCCGCCGTCGACTTCCAATCCCACGTGATCGGGTAGTGAGCGTCGCATGCGCTCGAGCTTGCTGAGCGAATTTGGGATCAGGGCCTGCGCGCCCCACCCCGGGTTGACGCTCATGCAGAGGCCCATGTCAAGTGTGTCGCCCGCCACTTCGCTGAGTACCTCGGCCGGCGTAGCCGGACAGATCGCCGCACAGGCCGAGCAGCCTGCCTCGCGGATTGTGGTGAGGGCGTAGTGCACGTGCGGGGTCGCCTCAACGTGGATAGTGATGTTGTCCGCTCCCGCCTTGACGAACTCGCTTACCTGGCGCTCCGGGCGCTCGATCATCAGGTGGACATCGATCAGCGCTCCGGCGCTGTGGACAGTGTCGGCAATCGCGCCGACGATCAGCGGCCCTAAGGTAATCGGCGGCACGAAATGCCCGTCCATCACGTCCACGTGAATCACGCGCGCACCCGCCGAGATCACCTCATCGACCTGCGAGCCGAGCCGCGCGAAGTCGGCCGACAGGATCGAGGGCGCCACCCGGCGCTCGCGGAGAAGCTCAGAGGCCACCGGCTACAGCGCCCTCAGCATGCTTCCCTGGCAGTGGTTGCAGGCAACGATCGCGGTGCTCGACATGCGGACGATGGTGGAGTGCTCGCCGCAGTTCGGGCACACCGATACGAGCTCATACCGCCGCAGACACCAAAGGCAACGGTAATGTCCGGGTACCGCGGTGGGGCGCAGCCACGGCTCACCGCATCCGGGACACGGGGGACCGAGATTGATCGTGGGATCGCTCACGCTTTCTCTAGGGTAACGGCACCGCCCCCGTCATCGCCGTCGGAGACGAGCAACGAAAAACCCATCGGTTTGGTCGAGATGAGGTAACAGCTGGAGATACGGCTCGCGGTCGGAATGGCTCCAGTCCGGGAACGCCAATCCCAGGTCTTCTGCCTCGAAGTCGCGACTGCGCTCCAGGAATCGCTCGATCACGTCCTGACCCTCGGTCCGCGAGATCGTGCAGACCGAATACCCAAGCACGCCACCGGAGGCGGTCGCGGCGGCTCCAGCGGCGAGAATTCGTTGCTGGAGCGCGGCCAGCCGGTCGATGCCCTCGGGGGTGGCCCGCCAGCGAACGTCAGGACGCGACTGGAGCGTGCCCAGGCCGCTACACGGTGGGTCGACCAGTACGCGGTCAAATCTCCCGGGAACGCTCATCTCCGCGGCATCCCGTACCTCGATCCGAACGCAATCCGCATGCATTCGCGCACACGTCCTCGCGAGCGCCCGTGCCCGTCCCGGATGACGCTCGACCGCCACGATCTCCCCCTGATCGGCCATCAGCGCGGCGAGATGGGTGGTCTTCCCGCCGGGGGCGGCACAGAGATCGAGCACTCGGTGGCCAGCCGCGGGCGCCAGCACGCGCGCGACGAGCATCGACCCCCGGGACTGGGGCATGATCGCTCCGTCTCGCCAGAGCGACGAGGAATGAGCGTCGAACGGCGCCTGCAAGATGATGCCTTCGGCGAGCCCATTCGCGACACTGGAGGGCACCGGAAGTCGGGCTCGCGCCTCCTCGGTGCTGGCAACGAGTGGGTTCGCGCGTACGGCCGACTCAGCGGGCGCGTTGATCCGCCGTAGAAGCGCGCGCGCCATCTCAGCTCCCAACTCCTCGAACCACCGCTGTGCCAGCCACTCCGGCACGGAATGCAATGTCGCGGCGCCCGTCGGAAGCTCGTCGCTGAGGCGCTCGAGCATCCCGTCTCCGCGTTGGGCGGCCCGGCGCAAAACCGCGTTCACGAGTGATGCACCGCCGGGACTGATGCGCTTGACCAGCTCGACGCTCTCATTGACCGCGGCGTGGTCGGCAACGCCGTCCAGCAGCAGCAGCTGGAAGATCCCAAGCCGCAGCGCCGCCAGCACCGGCGCTTCCAAGTCGGAGATGGGCCGTCGGGTCAGCTGCCCGGCGACGTAGTCGAGCGTCGCGCGGCGCTGAACGGTGCCGTAGGCGAGCTGCATCGCGAACGCCCGCTCGCGTGGCTCGAGCGCGGCGGCCTCGGCGGTAAACGCCCGATCAGCGTAAGCACCATGCTCGAACACGCGCCGCAGGACGGCAAACGCACACGCACGCGCCGGCGAGACTCCAGGCGCCGCGATCACCCGCGGTTCCCGCGCAGGAACGCCTCGCCGCTCATCGGCCGCTTCCCCGGGGGCTGGACGACGAGGAGCTCGAGCGCGCCCGCTGCGCAGCCGAGAACAGGCCGTGGACCGGCGAGCGACACGCTTCCGGCGGGGGGTCCGGCACCGGGGTCGGCGCGGGCTTCGCGCACCCCAAGGGCGGTGCCATCGGGGAGCCGCACGCGGGCGCCAATATGGGGCGTCAGAGCGCGAACCACACGCTCGAGCTCAGGCGCCGGGCGGGAGCCATCGAGCACCCGATCCGCGGCGGTGATCTTCTCGGCGTAGGTAGCCTGCGCGTCCTCCTGATCGGTGCAGGCCGGGCGCTCGTCAAGCGCCCTGATCAGCAGCTCGCCGCCGAGCTGCTCCAGCCGCTGCGCGAGGCTTCCGTACGTGTCCTGGGCCAGAATCGGCTCGACGGCTTGCAGGCACACCGGGCCGCTGTCCAGGCCGCCGGTGAGACGCATTATCGAGACGCCGGTCTGGGCGTCACCGGCAATGATCGCCCGCTCGATCGGGGCCGCGCCGCGCCACCGCGGGAGCAGCGACGGGTGGAGGTTGAGCATCGGGTGCTCGGAGAGCAGCGGCTCTTTGATCAGAGCCCCGAACGCGCATACGCAAACCGCCTCAGGACGGACCGCTGCGATCCGAGCGCGGGCCTCCCGATCGTTGACCGAAACCGGCTGATCGAGCTCGATGCCGAGCTCCCGTGCGGTGTCGGCGACCGGAGGCGAGGCCAGCCGGCGCCCTCGGCCGCGAGGACGGTCTGGTCGAGTCACGACCAGCGCCGGACGATGCTGGGACCTCGCAAGCCTAACCAGGATCGCAGCGGCGAAGTCCGAGGTGCCGAGAAAGACGGTGGGCAAGCCAGTCAGGCGGCTTGCTGGGCTTCTCGCAGCGCCCGCATCGCTTGCTTGCGCTGCTCACGGGTAGTCCGGTCGAGGATCAGCACACCGTCGAGGTGGTCGATCTCATGCTGGATGACCCGCGCCTCGAGGCCACTGGCCTCGATCACGATCTCCTCCCCGTGCTCATCCTGCGCTCTGACCCGGACATGGACCGGGCGTTCCACATCGACCAGCACCGCGGGCAGACTCAGGCACCCCTCCTCCGCGATCTCTTCCTCGCCACCGGTCCACTCGATCTCGGGGTTCACGACGGCGACAGGCGCCTGCTGCGCCACTCGGTAGACGAGCACGCGGTGCAGCACCCCGAGCTGGGTTGCGGCAAGCCCGATGCCGAGCGCATCGTTCATCAGCTCCCCCATCCGAGCGACCTCATCCCGGAGGGCGTCGTCGAAGCGCTCGACCGGCCGCGCACGCGTGCGGAGCACGGGATCGCCGAACTTACGCACGTGCGCGAGCGCGGCGTCGCGGCGCGCGGCGACTTCAGGATCGAGCCGCGACTCTTCTTCCTCTTCGGGCTCGACCTCGAACATCTGTTCGGGCTCGACCTCGACCGCCTCCTCGGGCTCGATGGGATCCGTTGCTTGCTCGGACACAATTTCAGTCTAGTGTCGCGACACTGGATGGGCCTTCACTGCGGGTCCACGTCAACGCTCACGCTCACGCCGCGGCGCGAGGCGCCGCGAGCTACCGCGCCAACGGCGTCGCCGACCGCGGCGATCGCCGCGCTGCGTTCCGGCGCCTTGATCAGCAGCTGACTGCGCGCGCGGCCTCGCAGCGCGAACAGGGCCGCGGGACCGAGCACGGTCGCGCCGGGCGGCTCGATCCGCGCCTTCAGCGCGGCGGCAACCGCGGCGCCGTCACCAGCCTCCTCGGCGGAGCACACGATCCTGATAAGTGAAGCGAACGGGGGGTAGCTGAGCGCCCGGCGGTGCTCCAGCTCGCCCGCCAGGAAGCCATCGGCGTCATGGTGAGCCGCGAACCGGATCGCCCGCGCCTCGGGTGCAAGCGTCTGCACGAGGACGCGTCCCGAAAGCCCCTCGCGCGGTGCGCCCCGCCCTGCCCGGCCCGCGAGCTGCGTCACCAGCGCGAACGTGCGCTCCTCGGATCGGAAGTCTGGAAATCGAAGCGTCTGATCGGCGTCGAGCACCACCCCGAGGGCAACGTCGGGGAAGTCGTGTCCCTTGGCGACCATCTGCGTGCCCACCAGGAGACCGGCGGGGGCCGCCTGGAAGCACTCGAGCGTGTGCGCGCGCTCATTCAGGCCGGTGGAGTCGGCGTCGAGGCGAAAGACGGGAAAGTCGGGCTCACCCAGGCCCTGTCGCAGCTCGTGCTCGATCCGTTCGGTGCCGGCCCCGTGGCGCGCGACGGCGACCGAGTTGCAGGCGGCGCAGCGCTGGGGCGCCCGCTCGCGGTGGCCGCAGTGATGGCAAGCCACGAAGGCACCACCCCGGCCTCCCGCGTGGAGCACGAGCGCGACCTCGCAGTTGGGGCAAATCCAGACCTGCCCGCAAGCGCGGCAGGAAAGAAAGTTCGACCAACCGCGGCGATTGAGCAGCACGATCGCCTTGCCACCGCCTCGTCGCAGATCCGCGAGCGCCATCCGCGTGCGTGGATGCAGCGGATGGTGCTGGCCACGCATATCTAGCACCTCCACGGGCGGCAATCCGCGGCCGTCGATTCGGGCGCGCAGCCGCAGGCGGGTATGCGAGATCGTGCTCTCCGGCCGCGGCGTCGCGCTCCCCAACACCAGGACCGCGCCGTGCTGCTGGGCGCGGCGCTCAGCGACGGCACGAGCGTCATAGCGAGGATCGCCCTCGTGCTTGTAGGACCCTTCGTGTTCCTCGTCGACGACGATCAGTCCAATGTCCTGTAGAGGTGCGAACACGGCAGAGCGTGGCCCCACGCAGACTCTCGCCTCACCGCGCGCCAGGCGGAGCCATTCGTCGTAGCGCTCACCCCGACCGAGTGAGGAGTGCAGGACCGCGACGACGTCCCCGAACCGTGCCTCGAAGCGGCCCAACGCCTGCGGCGTGAGGGCGATCTCCGGCACGAGAACGATCGCCGTGCGCCTGGCGGAGAGGGCCTCCTCGACAGCTTGGAGATACACCTCCGTCTTACCCGAGCCGGTCACTCCCTGCAGCAGGAAGCGCCGCTCGGCCGGAAGCGGCCGACTTTCCCGGAGCGCCTGGAGGATGCCGGCCAGCGCGAACTCCTGCTCGGCCGTGAGCGCCGGCGCGGTGGCGGTGCTGACGCCCACTCGGTGGCGGCGAGGCCGCCGCCGGTGCACCTGGGAGCTGATCGTCACCAGGCCACGAGCCTCGAGCCTCCTCAGGGTCGCTGTTCCGAGCTCGGCGGCGGCTGTCGGACCGTCGCGCCCAAGCCTCGCCAGCGCCCGGCGCTGGCGGTCGGTGAGGCGCTCGCCCGCACCACCGGCCGTCCGTCCGAGCTCGGTCAGCCGAGCAACCAACACCTCCTTGGCGCGCATCCCATCGGCAGCACCCGGAGGCAGCAGCAATCCGAGCGCCCGAGCGGGCGTCGAGCAGTACTCCTGTGCCATCCAGGCGGCAAGCGAGACGAGGTCTTCGGGCAACGCGGCGGGCAGCACCGAATCGGGCTCCGCGAGGCGCTCGGGAGCCAGCTCGGAGCGATCCGCCATGCCCACCACGACGCCGAGTGGGCGCTGGCGACCGAATGGCACGCGCAGGACCGAACCGACGCCGACCTGATCCTGATCTTCGCGGAGGCGATAGTCGAACGGGCCGCGGAACGCGCGGGTCCTCGTCAGCGGTTCGACACGCGCGATCGCAGGTCTCGATGTCATGAATTTGGCGCTCCCACGGGATCCCATGGAGGGTAGAGCGCGCGCCCGATAGGACCTCTCGCGCCCGCGCTCGCGGTGAGCGGAGGGCCTCGCGCGGTCGGATACTCTCAGCGGCGGTGGAGCCCGAAAACGGTGAGCAGGTCTTCTTCCACGGCCACCCCTCCTGGCTGTCAATGCTGTTCTTCTACGTGAAAGGAGTGCTCGGAGCGGTGCTCGTCGGCGCACTTGCGGGAGTGCTCAGCGCGCTCATATCCGGGCACGTGGAGGCGCCGTGGATCGCCCTGGCCGTCCTGGTGGTGTTCGCGCTCGTCGCGCTGGGCGGGTTCATCAGGCGGGTCACCACCACCTACACGGTGACTGACCAGCGTTTGACGATCGAAACCGGGCTGCTATCGCGAAACGTCCACCACACCCGTTTGGGTCGGGTCCAGAACGTCAACTCCCGCCAGTCGCTGTTTGAGCGAATGCTCGGAATCGGGACGGTCGACTTCGATACCGCCGGTGAGCAAGGGTTCAACTTCTCCTTCAATGGCGTCGCCCATCCGAACGGGATCGTGCACACCGTAGACCGCGCGCTCCGAGAAACCCAGCAAACGGGAGGGCTGTAGCCCGCCTGGGGAGGTTATGCCCCTACGGGCGTTGCCCCGAGTCCTGCCGCGGCGCGCAAGACGTCAGCCTTGTCGGTGCGCTCCCAGGTGAAGTCGCTGTCCTCGCGGCCGAAGTGGCCGTAGGCCGCAGTCTTTGCGTAGATCGGCCGGTGAAGACGCAGATACTCGCGGAACGCCCCCGGCCGGAGATCGAAATGCTCCCCGATCAACTCGAGGATCTTCGCCCGGCCGACCTTCTCGGTCCCGAATGTCTCGACCATCACCGACACCGGGTGCGCAACGCCAATCGCGTAGGCGACCTGGAGCTCCGCCCGGTCGGCGAGTCCGGCCGCGACCAGGTTCTTGGCCACATACCGGGCGGCGTAGGCCGCTGAGCGGTCGACCTTGGAAGGATCCTTTCCGGAGAAGGCTCCGCCACCGTGGCGGGCCATTCCCCCGTAGGTGTCGACGATGATCTTGCGGCCGGTCAGCCCACAATCGCCCATTGGGCCGCCGATCACGAACCGGCCGGTGGGGTTCACCAGAAAGCTCTTTTGAAGCTTCCTCGAGTCGTACAAGTCAGCTGGCAACACCGGGAGGATCACGTGCTCCCACAGGTCGTCTTTGATCAGCGACTCGGCGCCATCCCGATGCTGGGTGGAGATCAGGATCTTCTCGATCTCGGCCGGGCGCCCATCGACGTAGCGGACCGTCACCTGCGTCTTTCCGTCGGGCCGCAAGTACGGGACGATCTCCGCCTTGCGCACGTCGGAAAGCCGCTTGGCGAGCTTATGAGCGAGGGCGATCGGCAGTGGCATCAACTCGTCGGTCTCGCGCGTGGCGTAGCCGAACATCATTCCCTGATCGCCGGCGCCCGCCAGGTCCAACGCGTCATCGTCCCCGGGATCGGTGCGGGCCTCGTAGGCCTGGGTGACACCTTGGGCGATGTCGGGCGACTGCTTGTCGATCGCGTTGATCACCGCGCACGTATGGCAATCGAACCCGTACTCGGCGTTGGTGTACCCAATCCGGCGGATCGTCTCCCGGGCCACGTCTTGGATGTCGACGTACGTCTCGGTAGTGATCTCTCCGGACACGACGACTAAGCCCGTGTTGACGAGCGTCTCGCACGCCACTCGGCCATAAGGGTCATCGCGCAGAACGGCATCGAGCACGCCGTCTGAGATCTGATCAGCGATTTTGTCCGGATGACCCTCGGTTACGGACTCGGATGTGAACAAGTACTCGTTATCGGAAAGTGTGGTCATGAGGTCAGCAGAATCCCGGGTTGAAGTCGAGCAAGAGTAGCGGTCTGCCTGGACCGGGGCGCTCAAGCAGGCCGGGAGAGGACTCCTGCCGGACCTCGGCGCTCGGCGCGCTCGACGAAGTCGATGATCACCGGAATCCCCGCCAGGTGATAGCGCTCTCGCAGGCGATTCTCGAGATAGTAGGCATAGTCGCGCGTCACTCGCGCCCGCGAGTTGACTTGAATCGAGAAGCGCGGCGGCCGCTCGCCTGTTTGGCTCATGAACAGCAGCTTCAGCCGATGGGTACCACCCCGGCGGCCGCTGCCCGCCGGCGGCTGACGCGCAGCCACCACGTCAGACAGGAAGCGGTTCAGCTCCGAGGTGGCGATCCGTCCCCGGCTGCGCTCGGCGAGCCCAACCGCTTCGGCGAGCAACCGCTCGATGTGGCGGCCGGTCTTGGCGCTGGCCGTCAGCACATGCGGACGCAGACGCAGCTTCTGGTGCGCTCGCGCGCGCTCGTGGTCGAGATCGAGCTGGTCGGCCAGATCCCATTTGTTGAGGACGATCGCCGTTGCGCAGCCGCTTTTCATCGCCAGCTCGGCGACCCGCATGTCCTGCGTGGTGATTCCGGCGGTCGCGTCGCACACGACTAGCGCCACGTCGGCGCGATCGGCGGCCCGCCGCGACCGCAGCGCCGTGTAGTACTCGAGCGACTCCCCGACTTTGGCCTGGCGACGCAGCCCCGCCGTGTCGATCAGGATCAGCTCGCGGCCCTCGAACATCATTTCGAGGTCGATCGCATCGCGAGTCGTCCCGGCGGCTGCGGACACGATCACTCGCTCCGCGCCGAGGAAACGATTTACGAGCGAGGACTTGCCGACGTTGGGGCGCCCGATCACCGCCAGTGAGATCGCGTCCGCGCGTTCCTCCTCGGCGCCAGCCTCAGGGGCGAACGCAACGACCCGGTCGAGGAGATCTCCGGTTCCGAGCCCTTGCGCTGCCGAGACCGCCACCGGCTCTCCGAGCCCGAGGGCGTGGAACTCCGCGGCCAGCGCCAAGTCGCGAGCGGTGTCGATCTTGTTCGCGGCGACGACCACGGGCACGCTGCCTCGCCGGAGCAGGTCGGCGAGATCGTAATCGCCGGGCCGCAACCCCGCCTTGGCGTCGACCACGAGCATCGCCACGCCGGCATCCGCGAGCGCGGCGCGCGCCTGGCGTTGAATCTGACGGGCCAGGCTGTCGCGGTCCTCGTAGTCAATCCCACCGGTGTCGATCAGGGTCAGCGCGACTCCGTTCCATTCGGTCCGCAGCTCTTTGCGATCGCGGGTGATCCCGGGAAGCTCGTGCACCACCGCCTCGCGGGACTCGGTGAGCCGGTTGACCAGCGAGGACTTGCCGACGTTCGGGTACCCGACGATTGCGACCTTCATCCCCAGGCGAGGCTAGCGTGCGGTGTCGACCAACTCGACCACCTGGTGGACAACCTGGTCGAGTGTCAGCCCCGTGGTGTCGAGCACCACCGCCCCGGGCGCCGGCGCGAGCGGTGAGTGTTCACGAGTCTGGTCGCGCTGATCGCGAATTGTTTGCTCGGCGAGTACCCTCGCAGCATCGACGCCCAGTTCCGCGGCCCGCCGGCGCGCGCGCTCCTCCGGGTCGGCAGTGAGGAACACCTTCACCTCCGCGTCGGGCGCCACGACCGTCCCGATGTCCCGCCCCTCGGCCACCCAATCGCCGTGCTCGAGCAGGCGACGCTGCTGAGCGGCCATCGCGCACCTGACTTCGGGATCAGCGGCGACGCGCGAGGCCGCCTCCGAGACCAACGGCGCTCTGATCCCGTCGGTGACGTCACGGCCGTCGAGGAGCACACGGGGGCCGATCTCGATTCGCATCGATCCGGCGATCGCGGCCGGCTCGGAGCTCTGCTGCAAAGCGGCGAGCGCCACGCACCGGTACATCGCTCCAGAGTCGAGGTAGGTGAAGCCAAGCGCCCCCGCCACCGCGCGCGCGACAGTCGATTTCCCTGCCCCCGCCGGGCCATCGATCGCGATCACCATCTAATCGGGCATCCTAGTGTCGCAGCAGCGTGTCGAGATCATCGGCGAAGCCGGGGTACGAGACCGATGCAGCCTCCATCCCTACGACCTCCACACCCCGTTCAGACGCCAGCCCCGCGACGGCGCCAAGCAGCGCCAGGCGATGATCACCGTGAGTGTCGAGCCGGCCGCCGCGAAGTCCCCCGGTACCGGTGACCACGAAGCCGTCCGCAGCCGGCTCGATATCGGCCCCGATCGCCCGCAGACCCTCCACCACGGTGGCGATCCGGTCTGACTCCTTGAGCCTCAGCTCGGCAGCACCGCGAACGGTGGTCTGCCCTTCGGCGAAGCAGCCGAGCAGCGCCACGAGCGGCAGCTCATCGATCGCGAGCGGTACCTCGTGCGGGTCCACCGTGGTGCCGGCGATCGGGCCGCTCGAGACCTCGAGGTCCGCGGCCGGCTCGGCGGCCGCGAACGACCCCTCCGGCTCGAGATCGCCGAGCACGATGGCTCCCATACGCTCCAGGATCCGCAGAAACCCCGCCCGGGTCCAGTTCACGCCTACGCCTTCGAGCACGAGGCGGGACCCCGGCACGAGCACCCCGGCGGTGATTAGAAACGCCGCGGAGGACAGATCGCCTGGGATGTCGATCACCCCGAGCTCGAGCTCGTCGACGTGGCGGACCATGATGCGGTAGCCGTCGCCGGCGGGAGCGGGCTGGCGATCTACCGACGCGCCGGCTCGCAGAAGCAGTCGCTCGGTGTGATCGCGGCTCGGTACCGGCTCGATCACGGTCGTCGCGACGGTGTCGAGCCCCGCGAGCAACAAGCATGATTTGACCTGAGCGCTGGCCACGGGAAGCTCGTACTCGATGCCCTTCAGCGGGGCGCCGTGGACCGTGAACGGCGGGAAGCGCTCCCCACGTGCCTCAATCCGGGCTCCCATCTCGCGCAACGGGCCGGCGATCCGGTCCACTGGGCGTCGCCGGATCGAGTCGTCTCCGTCAAGCGTGAAGCTCGACCCGGCCTGGAACGCAAGCCAGCCCGGTAGCAGGCGCATCAGTGTGCCGGCGTTGCCGACATCGATCTTGGCCGAGGGCCTCGGCAGCCCGCGTAGGGCGCATCCCCGGATCAGAAGCTCGTCCGGCTGCTCCTGCACGTTCGCGCCCAGCTGACGGAGGGCATCCAGCGTCGAGCTCGTGTCCGCCGCGAGGAGGTAGTTGCGGACGCTGACCGGCTTGGCCGTCATCGCGCCGACGATCGCCGCCCGGTGGGAGATCGACTTGTCCGCGGGGGTCTTGACGCGCCCGCGCAGGGGACCTGCGGGATCGAAGCGCAGGTTCATGCCCGCGCCACCGGGAATCCGAGCTTGCCGATCAGCTCGTGCGCGCGCCCGGCCTGGGGCTCGCCGGCGATCCACAGCGCGACGACGCCCTCGGTCATATCGACGGCCGGGTAGAGCGCCATGTCGACGATGTTGACACCGGCCCGCCCGAGCTCGAGCGCCAGCTGGGCGATCACGCCGGGACGGTTGGGAACCGAGGCTCGCAGCTCGAACAGCGGGCCGCCCGCGAGCTGGGCCTCGAGCAGCCGGCGGCGGTCGGTTCCGGCAGTGTCGTTCCAGGCGGCGATCCGATCCGGATCACCGGCGATCAGCGCACTGCGAACGCTCCTCAGGCGGCCGATCGCCTCCTCGATCTGCGCGGCTAGGGCATCGCGGTTCGAGAGATAGATGTCGGTCCAGACCTCGCTCGAGGCGCCGGCGACGCGGGTCGCATCACGAAAGCTTGGACCCGTCGCAGGTAGGCGTTCCGCGTCAACGGCGAGTGTCTGCGCCGCCTGCGAGACGAGCACATTGGCGAGCACGTGCGGCAGATGCGAGACGGTCGCCAGCATCCGGTCGTGGGCATCGGGGTCAATCGCGGACGGGCTCGCGCCGAGCGCGTGCAAGAGCCGGTGCAGGCGCTCGTAGAGAAGCCCCGAAGTGTTAGCCGTCGGTGTCAGGTACCAGGTGGCGCCGTCGAACAGATCGGCGCGGGCGTGCTCGACTCCCGCGGTCTCGGCGCCGGCGAGGGGATGGCCGCCGACGAAACGCGGATCGACCTGCGAGGCGACGATCGCGCGCTTGGTCGAGCCGACGTCGGTGATCACGCAATCGCCGGGCGCAGCCTCGAGGACCTTGGCGACCGCCTCGGGGAGCGCCCCGACGGGCACCGCGACGAACACCGCCTCAGCATCGGCGACTGCGTCCGCGACGCTGTCGCTGAGATGATCGAGCGCTCCGCGCCGGCGCCCCGTGGCGAGCGCGTCTGCCGAGCGGTCGAACCCCGTTAGGGTCGCGTCGAGCCGCTGCTTCGCGGCCAGGGCGACCGAACCGCCGATCAGTCCGACGCCGATAACCGCGATGCGAGTGCTCAAACGGGCGAAAGTGCCTTACCGGCGACGGCGGCCGCGGCCTGCACCCGCTCGACGTACTCGCCGAACTCGTCAGCCAGCAGCGCCTGCGGGCCATCGCAAATTGCCTGCTCGGGCCGGGGGTGAACCTCGACGATGATTCCGTCGGCGCCCACGGCAGCGGCCGCCAGCGACAGCGGTGTGACCAGATCACGCCGGCCGGCGGCGTGGCTCGGATCGACGATCACGGGCAGGTGGCTGAGCTCCTTCAGCACGGGGACCGCGGTCAGGTCAAGCGTGAATCTGTAAGCGGTCTCGAACGTTCGGATCCCGCGCTCGCACAGCATCACCGCCCCGTTGCCCTCCTTGAGGATGTACTCAGCGGCCATCAGCAGTTCCTCGAGCGTCGAGGACAGGCCGCGCTTGAGCAGCACCGGGGTTCCCGCGCGCCCCACCTCGGACAGAAGTGTGTAGTTCTGCATGTTGCGGGCGCCGATCTGAATCACGTCCGCCACCTCAAGCAGCTGGTCCAGATCGCGCAGGTCCATCAGCTCGGTGACGATTGGCAGACCGGTCTCGTCCTTGGCCTCTTGCAACAGTCCGAGCCCCTCCTGGCCAAGTCCCTGGAATGCGTACGGCGAAGTGCGCGGCTTGTAGGCGCCGCCTCGGAACAGCGCTCCACCCGCATCGCGGACGGCGCGCGCGGTCTCGAGGGTCTGGTCGCGCGACTCGATCGTGCAGGGCCCGGCGATGATCGCGAAGTGATCGCCTCCCACCTTGCGGCCTGCGATGTCGAGCACCGTGCGCTCGCCGTGCTTGAACTGCGTCGAGGCGAGCTTGTAAGGCTTCATGATCGGGACGACCCGATCGACGCCAGGCGTCCCCTCGAGCTCGAGCCGGGCGATGTGCTCGCGGTCGCCGATCGCGCCGATTACGGTCAGCTCCTCGCCGCGGCTCGGATGGGCGCGAGCGCCGACGCTCCGCACCCGCTCGATGACGGCCTGCACCTCCTGCTCGGTGGCCGTCGATTTCATCACGATCATCATCAGTTGGTCCTTTCTACGTCTGAAAACTGTACGGGAGGCGAGGCTTGGGCCGGCGTGCGGCCGGGGGGCGTACGGCGCTCGAGCCTTCGTAGCGGACCCGCGTGTGAGCGGGAGCGGGTGGCGGCCGAGCGCCTAGCTAAATCGCCAGGCGTAGAAGCGCGCGTAGAAGGACCAGCCGAGGGAGCTTGTGGGGCGTTGGTCGTTCATACGCGTCGGCTGGTTTGTACCACACGCCGATGTCTCAGCCAAGGCGCGACACTAGATGAGCGCTCCGAGCGCCTCGATAAACCGGGTGTTCTCGGCTTCGCTTCCGACCGTAACGCGCAGCGCTCCCGGGCGGCCCAGCGAAGCCCCGGCGCGCACCAGCACGCGGCGCTCGAGCAGCCCTTTGACCACGTCGCCCTCGTCGTCTGGATCGGGCAACCGCAGCCAGATGAAGTTCGCGTCGGACTCGGCGACCCAGACTCCGAGGCCGCGCACCCCCTCCTCGAGTGAGAGCCGCGCGGCGAGCGTCTGGGTTACCCGGCGCTCTACGGCATCCTGATGCCGTAGCGCCTCGACCGCTGCCGCCTGCGCAGCGACGTTCAAATGAAACGGCTGGCGGATCTGGTTAACCGCGGCCGGAAAATCCTCTGAGCCGCACAGCGCGTAGCCAACGCGCAGCCCGGCGAGCCCGTACACCTTCGAGAAGGTGCGCAAGAGCACCAGGTTCGGATACCGCCGCAGGAGCTCGACCGACGCGTACGGATCGCCAAGGCCGAGCGCGAACTCGCAGTAGGCCTCATCGAGGATCGCGCAGACATGGCTGGGAACACGCTCCAGGAAGGCCTCGATCCGCTCTAGGGCAACGCTGGTGGAGGTCGGGTTGTTGGGATTGCAGACGATCACCAGCCGGGTGGCGACGGTGATCTCGGCGGCCATTGCGTCGAGATCGTGACGCTCCTCGGAATCGAGGGCAACGCGGATCGCTCGAGCTCCCGAGGCGGCTTCCAGGTGCGGATATTCACTAAACGAAGGCCAGGCATAAACGAGCTCACTGCCGGGCTCGAGCAGTGCCTCCCCGGCGGCGAGCAGGATGTCGCAGGAGCCGTTGCCGACGGCGATCCGCGCCGCCGGGACCCCGTAGCGGGCCGACAGCGCCCGGCGCAGCGTCGCGTAGGAGGGATCCGGATATCGGTTCGTGCCCGCCAGCACGCGCCCAGCGGCCGCCGCCACCTCCGGCAACGGGGCGAAGCACGACTCGTTGGAGGCAAGCATCGCCACGTCCGACCCCAGCGAGTAGCCGGACGCAACCGGGTAGGCGGGGATCCGGCGGATCCGCTCAGCGAATTCGATCGCCATCGGCGCCTATTGTGCCGACTCGAGGTCCGCTCGCAGCCCCCGGGCCTCGCCGAGGTAGACGTGACGGGGCTCGTGGCCGTCTGGGGCGTAGTAATGCACCAGCACCCGGATCACTCGCGGCAGTGAACCCGGCACCGGCACTTCGCGCGCGCACAGCAAGGGGACCCGATGAAGGCCCAGCCGGCGGGCGGCCACCGCCGGGAACTCCGCGTCGAGATCGTCGGTCAGGGTGAAGATGCAGCTCACCATCCGGTCGGGCTCCAGCCGGTTCCGTTCCATCAGCTCGCGCATCAACAGGTCGGTCGCCTGGAGAATCGCACCTTCCTGGTTCGCGTCGACGCTGTTCGCGCCGCGCAGCGCAAAGAGCCGCATAGCCGGAGGATTTTGCCAGAGGCTCGGCGGAGCCCGGTGGCTACTTGACCCGGTACACGGCCGCGCAGCCGAAGCGGCGGACCGACGTGATGGTCGGTCCGAGCAGCCTCACCAGATCGGCCTTGGATTGACAATCGGCGAGCAGGAAGCGCGCACTGCTACCGACCACGAAGCTGCGAGCGACGTGCGGCGACATCGCACCGTTGAACAGGTTCCGCGTGCTGTTCGTCCGGCCCACGCAGTCGGGCTCTGACCACAGGCAGTCGCCGACATAGGTGTGCCGCCCTGTCTTGCCCGGCACGACCGCTCCGAGATAGGGCTGCGTCAGGACGCCACCGCCTTCACGATCGCCCGCGAGATAGTCGAGGGCGCGAAGCTCGTCTTCGGTGATGAAGTTGGCGTTACCGGCCCTCGGAGAAGCGAGCTGGCGCGCGATCTTCAGTTCATACAAGGTCGTCGGGACGGTGAAGACCGCGAGCGCCAGCGCCGCGAGCAGCCGGCTGTGTGGTAGCCGTCTCCATCCGGCGGCCTGGGCGCCTTGCACGGCGAGAATCGAAAGCGGGATCGTGATCCCCTGAAACGCGTGCAGCGGGGTAGCGCCGACGGCGCTTGCCGAGAGGACGTAGATGACAATCGCCCCTACTGGCCAAAAGCGGGTCGCCGCGGCCAGAAACGTCTGCGGGCGTTCTCGATAGGCCAGCAGCGCCGGCACTACCAGCGGCGCGATCGCGAGCATGATCGACCAGAGCGGAAACGAGTGCTTGCTCGCTCCCCGGGCCAGCTGCCAGGAAAGATCGGTCTTGCCGAGAACCGCGTAGTAGAGCAGCGGCAGCCCGGTCAGGATCACCGTCACGGCGGGCAGGGAGAGCCGGCGCGGCGGGTGCAGGAGACCGACTCGCGGTGAGGACCCACCGAGGGGAGCCACGCGTATCAGCAGCTCGGTCCCTAACACCACGGCGATCACGAGCTCGCCGTTCCAGGGGTGCATCAGGCTCGCGAGTGCTCCGATGAGGCCCGGCCACCAGCTGATCCGGCGCTCGCTCCACGCGCGGTCATAGACCAGCACCGCGCCCGCCATCGCCGCCAACCCCAGCAGCGCGAACACGTAGCCCCAGGACAGGAAGCCGGGGAACAGATCTCCGAGAACGCTCCAGCTTCCGCCCACAACCGTGAACGAGCCGAAGAACAGCGCCAGCACCAGCGCCGAGCGTCGCGCCCAGAGACCATCGAAACTGCGGTACACGTAGCTGCGTGCGACGTAGAAGATCGCGCCCACGGCGACCGGCTTCCACAGCAGCAGCGACAGCCACGGCGCCAAGCCCAGAGCGGTGAGCCCCGCTGAGATCGCGACGGCCGGCTGGAAGTAGTCCGCGGATGAGGGATGCAGCACGAACAGGTTCGAGACCAGGACGTGGTTCGAGGCGTCGCGGATCCACGCCAGGTACTGCATCTGATCGACGATGTAGACACCGTCGGTCCCGGTCCAGGTCCGGCCGTGCACGATCACCTGCCACAGGTCGAGCGCTAGCACCCACAGCGAGACCGCTGCCAGGACCGCGAGGACGGCGAGCTCGAAGCTGTCCAGCGGGAGACGCCGACGGACCCGCGCAATCGGCGGCGTCATCTCCCGGGCGGCCGTCGGAACGCCCGCGGTTTGGTCTACGTCAACCCGCATCTTAATTCGACGCTAACAGAGCCGCGTCGAATCGGCGTAAAACGACTAGCCCGCCAGCTTCTGCTGCAATGCCTTGGAGGCCTGTCCGGCGGGGCCACCCATCAAATTGATGCTATGCCGCGAGAGCAGCATCCCGGTTACGGGCATGAATCCGATCACCAGATAAGCGGTCAGCACGAGGCTCGCGCGGCGCAACCTGATGCTGGTGCCCAGGCCGGCTAACGGTAACAGCCAGATCACGTACCAGGGCACGAGCCAGGCGAGGCTGATGATCAATGCGAGGGTGGCCCAGCCCGCGCCCACGAGCCAACCCCCCTTGCGGCGCAGCAGGTAGATCACGGCCGCCACAAGCGCGACGTTCGCGACTCGCAACAGCCCCGGCGTGCCACCGCCGAGACCAACCAGATCGCCAACGACGTTCGGGACGCTGAAGTCGGTCAGCAGGGTGCTCTGATCAACCAGGTTCGGAATCGAGAAACCGAAGAACACGAGGCTGAGCGCGGCGAGGGGAATGGCCGCGAGCGCCGCACCGGTCAGGACTCGCAGACGCCGCTCGGTCGGCCGCGCGGCGATCAGCAAGAAAGGCAGCAGGAGCACGGCGCTGAACTTGACCGCGACGGCCGCCATCAGCGCTGCGCCGGCGGCCTTGTCGCGACGTGCGAGCAGCAGCGCGATCGCGCCTATCGACGGGACCAGCATGAAGAAGTCGTTGTGGAAGCCGGCGACGCCGTACATCAGGAAAATCGGGTTGGCGGCGACGAACAGGACCGCAAACCGGGGGTCGCGCCCGAGCAACCGGGCGCACTTCCAAACCAACCAGATGAACGCGAGGCTGGTCAGCACGGTCACGATCTTCAGCACCCAGTAGGCAACCGGCAGCGGCAGGAACGCCAGCGGATAAGACAAGACTGTGAACAGCGGCCCGTACGGACTGCGGAGGTTGTGCCAGCTCGTAAACCGGTACACCGGGTCGTGCACTTCGCCTGCCATCACGTGCGTGTACGGATTGAGGTGATGGAGACCGCCAAGCCTGGCGTAGCCGAGGTAGTTGAACACGTCGGTGAGTTGGAAGGGCGGTCCCAGCAGCAACACCGCGTGCGCCACGAGAACGAAGATCACGATCGTGCGCATCGACAGCGTCCGCACTGCGGCGAGGGCAATCCCGTAGGCGCCGACCATCGCCACGATCAGCACACTGAGGCCGATGTTGAGCGTCTCCCGGCCATCGATCGGCCGGCCAATCAGGCCATGGAGCGGCCCGGCTTCCCAATTCGGAAACGAGAAGCCACTTCGGGGCACGAACACCGACGGCCCGCTGGCGGCGAACACCACGACGGCTAGTGCGGCGAGGATCAACGCACTGAGTGCCAGGCGGCCCGCTGTCCGGCTGGCGACGACGCGCGGACGGGGCACATTTAGGAGCTTTCCGATCCCAGGTAGCGCGACAGTCGAGTCCGCGTGTCCGGCACCGGCGCCGGCCACGGGGCCAGACGCCAGTAGGACGGGGCTCTCAGCTTGACCGGATTCCTTGCGCATCACACGGCAATACTGCCTGGTAGGTGAGACAACCTCTTAGCAGGTAGGTTGGGTTCGTGTTAAGAGGGTTGTACCCGTAGGCTGGGTCCCTATTCCGGCAGCGCGTTTATCTCCCGGTCGCTCAGCCGTCGGTAGGTGCCGGGTCGCAGCTCGCCCAGCTCCAGCGAACCAAACCGGACCCGTTCGAGTGCCTTGACGGGGTGGCCGACGTACTCGCACATCCTTTTGACCTGTCGCTTGCGGCCCTCGTGGATCGTGATCTCGAGCGTGTCGGCGCGGATCCGCTTGACCCGTGCCGGTGCAGTCGGGCCGTCGTCGAGCTCGATCCCGTCGCGCAGTGCCTTCAGCGCCGCCTCGCGAATGGGCGGTCTGGAGACGATCGCCCGGTAAGCCTTCTCGACCTCGAACCGCGGGTGGGTCAACCGGTTGGCGAGCTCGCCGTCGTTGGTGAGCAGAATCAAGCCGGTCGTATCGATGTCGAGGCGTCCGACCGGATACAGGCGGGCTTCGCTTGGCACAAGCGAGACGACCGTCCGCCGACCCTGCGGGTCGCGCGCGGTCGATACGACGCCGGCCGGTTTGTTGACCGCGTACACAACGCGGGCCTGCTCACGGGTGACGGCGTTGCCGTCGACGGCGACGGCGTCACCGGGCCCGACATCGTGGGCGGGATCGGTAATCGTCGACCCGCACACGCTCACGCGCCCCGCCCGCACGATCTCCTCGGCGCCACGGCGCGAAGCGAGGCCGGCGGAGGCGAGGTACTTGGCCAGGCGCATGGCTGCCACCATAGTCAGCATGGATCTGGCGCTGCTCGATAACAAGCTTGCCGAGCTCGGTGAGCCTTCATACCGCGCGCGACAGATTTGGCGGTGGGCCGCCCAGGGGAGCGATCGGTTTGAGTCGATGACCGACGTGCCGCTGGCGCTGCGCGGCGCGCTCGCGGAAACTGTCCCGTTCTCGACGCTCACGGTCGAGCACGAAGCCCACTCCCGCGACGGCACAATCAAGGCCCTGTTTCGGACGACCGATGGGCGACCGGTAGAGGGTGTGCTGATGCGCTATCGCGATGGCCGTCGCTCTTTGTGCCTCTCGTCCCAGTCCGGTTGCCCGTTGACGTGCACTTTTTGCGCGACCGGGCAGATGCGCTTCGGGCGCAACCTGACCGCCTCGGAGATCCTCGATCAGGCGCTTCACTTTCGTCGCCGTGACGCTGTCGATCACGCCGTGTTCATGGGCATGGGCGAGCCGCTGATGAATCTCGACAACGTGCTGGCAGCCTGCGCGCACCTACCCGACATCGGCATTACCCATAGGCGCACGGCGATCTCTACCGTCGGCTGGATTCCCGGGATCGAGCGGCTGTCCGCTGAGCGGTGGCCGCTTGCTCTGGCGCTCTCGATCCACGCCGCCGACGAAGCGCTGCGATCGGAGCTGATGCCGGTCAACGACCGCTATCCACTCTCCGACGTGTTGGCCGCGTGTCGAGCCTACTACGAGCGCAAGCGCCGCCGGGTGTTCCTCGAGTACGTGATGCTCGCCGGCGTCAACGACTCCCACGTGCAGGCGGTGCAGCTCGCCGATGTCCTAGACCCGCGGATCTTCAAGGTCAACTTGATCCCCTACAACCCGACTGATTCACCGTACGAAGGCTCAAGTCCGAAGGCGATCGGCGCTTTCAAGGCCGAGCTCGAGCGACGCGGGCTGAGCGCGACGGTGCGCCTGACTCGGGGTGCAGACATCGACGCGGCCTGCGGACAACTGGCGGCTCGGGATGAGCGTTGAGCTGACCCCGGCCGGGATCTCGGCGGCCGAGGTGATCGCGGTCGCCCGAGATCATGCGAGCGTCACGGTTGGAGCCGACGCCCGCGCCACGATGGAGCGCAGCGCCGCCGTCGTTGCCGCGCTGGTAGACGGCGATCAGCCTGCCTACGGCATCTCGACCGGTTTCGGCTCGCTCGCGCTCGTCCCGATCCCCGCCGCGCGGCGCGAGCAGCTCCAGCGAGCTTTGGTGCGATCGCACGCCACCGGGATGGGACCGCCGGTCGAACGCGAGGTGGTCCGGGCGATGATGTTCTTACGGGCGCGCACGCTCGCAATGGGCTGCTCGGGCGCACGCCCGGTGGTGGCCGAGTCGCTCCTTTCGCTGCTGAACGCGGGCCTGACGCCGGTCGTCCCTGAGCACGGCTCGCTCGGCGCGAGCGGCGATCTCGCGCCGCTCGCGCACTGCGCGCTGGTGCTGATCGGCGAGGGCGAGGTGGACGGCCTGGACGGCGCCCGGTCGACGGCTGCCGAGGCGCTGGCGCTGGCCGGAATCGAGCCGCTCGTGCTCACGGCTAAGGAAGGCTTGGCGCTGATCAACGGCACGGACGGGATGCTGGGGATGCTCGTGTTGGCGGTCGAGGACCTGCGGGCGTTGTTACGGGTCGCCGACATCGCCTCGGCGATGTCGGTCGAAGCGCTACTGGGAACCGATCGAGTGTTCGCCGCCGATCTCATCGGATTGCGTCCGCAGCCCGGGCAGGCAGTTAGCGCGGCGAACCTTCGCGCGCTGCTGGCCGACTCCGAAGTCGTGGCCAGCCATCGCCACGGAGACCCTCGGGTGCAGGACGCGTACTCGCTGCGCTGCTCACCTCAGGTCGCCGGGGCGGCGCGGGACACGGTTGCCTACGCGACTGGGGTCGCAGACGCCGAGCTTCGGTCAGCGATCGACAATCCGATGGTGCTCGCCGATGGGCGGGTCGAGTCGTGCGGCAACTTCCACGGCGCGCCGGTCGCGTTTGCCTGCGATTTCCTGGCGATCGCCGCCGCCGAGGTTGGCGCGATCGCCGAGCGGCGCACCGACCGGCTACTCGATGAGACTCGCTCCCACGGCCTACCGGCGTTCCTGGCCGAGGATCCGGGGGTCAACTCTGGCTTGATGCTGGCCCACTACGCGCAGGCGGCGATGGTGGCCGAGAACCGCCGGCTTGCCGCCCCGGCAAGCGTCGATTCGCTGCCGACCAGCGCGATGCAGGAGGATCACGTCTCGATGGGCTGGGGGGCCGCGCGCAAGCTTCGCCTCGCGCTGGCGAACTTGACCCGCATCCTGGCCGTCGAGCTGACCTGTGCCGCGCGAGCACTGGACCTGCGCTCGCCGCTCACGCCCGCACCCGGAACCGCGGCTGCGCTCGGGACGATTCGGGAGCGGATCTCCGGCCCCGGACCAGACCGCTACCTAGCCCCCGAGCTTGCCGAGATCGAGCGCCTGGTCGGCAGTGGCGACTTAGTCGCCGCGGTCGAGGCGAAGATCGGGGAGCTGCAATGAGCTTGCTGGCGATCGCGACCGTCGGTGATCCTGTGCTCCGCGAGCGCGCGCCGGAGATCGATCTCGAGGAGTTGCGCTCACCCCAGGCGCAGCGGCTGATCGATGACCTGATCGAGACCAAGCGCGCCGCAGGCGGGGCCGGGCTGGCCGCCACGCAGGTTTCGGCGCTCAGGCGGATCGCGATCGCCGAAGTCGACCGGAACACGAGATATCCGTACAAGCCGCCGATCCCGCTGACGGTGATCGTCAATCCCGTGATAGAGCCGCTCTCGGAGGAGAAGCTGCTGATCAACGAGGGTTGCTTGTCGGTGCCGGGCCTGCGCGGCGACGTCGAGCGCTTCGTGCAGATCCGGGTGCGATATCTCGACCGTCACGGCGAGCCGTGCGAAACGCTGGCGCGCGGGCTTACGGCTGGCACGTTTCAGCACGAGCTCGACCACCTCGACGGGATTTTGTTCCTCGACCGCGTCAAGGATCCACGATCATTCTCGACCTGGGAGCAGTTCGAACGCCACCACAAGCAGGACTTCCTGCGCAGGGTGGCGCGGTACGTTCGAGGCGCGTAGGCGCCTACGCTGCGCCTGCGCGCGCCTCACCCGCCCGCAGCAGCCGCTCGCGGAGTTCCTCCTCGAGCTCCGGCGAGGGGTCGAAGTTGCTGATCTCGGGCAGCTCGGCGAGCGATCCCAGGCCGAACAACCGCAGGAACAGCTCTGTCGTGCGGTACAGCACCGCTCCGAACTGAGAGCGGCCGCTCTCCTCGATCATGCCTCGCTCGAGCAGCGTCGCGGCGGCCGACTCAGCGTTGACGCCCCGGATGCGGGCTATCTCCGGGCGCGAGACCGGCTGTAGATAGGCAACTATCGCCAGGGTCTCCGCCTGGGCGGGTGACAGGGGCGGCGTGCGCGGCTTGGCCAGCAGCCGCCGGGCAGCGGGCTCGGCATCGGAGTGGGTAGAGAGCATGTAGCCCCCGGCGAGCTCGCGCAGCACGAATCCCCGCCGCTCGAACTCGTAGTGCTCGCGCAGGCGCTCGAGCGCGGAGACCACCTCGTGCAGCTCAGCGCCAGTTGCGTCGGCGAGCGCGTCCGCGGTCACGGGCTCAGAAGATAGGAACAGCAATGCCTCGAGGTTGGCCTCGAGCGTCATGCCGAGAGCCTCCGATCGCCGGTGACGGACCCCTCAATCGTGATCTCGCCGAACGGCTCAGGCTGCGTCCAGGTCAGCTCGCCTTGCTTGTAGAGCTCGAGCACCGCGAACAGCGTGACCGCGATCGTGACGCGATCCGCGCGCGCTACCGCCTCGTCGAACGAGAAGCGGCCCCGGCGCAGCATGGCGCGCAGATGCGACAGCCGTTCGGCGACGGTGACCTTCGGAGTCATCATGTGATGGACGTCGAGCGGTTCGGGCATCCGCAGCAGCGTCCCGATTGCCGCGGCCAGCGTGCTCGGGTCATAGACAGCACTCGCGTCCTTTAGCGAGGCGCGCCGCAGCGCGGGTGGCAGCGGCGCCGAGCGGAAGCGGTAGCCCTCTTGTTCGCGCAGACGCTCCTGCAGAGCGACGGCGGCGGCGCGGTAGCGATGAGCATCCAGCAGGCGCGCCAGGAGCTCCTCCGCCGCCTCGCCCGGATCGAGCTCGATCTGCTCGGGCTCTTCGCCGGCAAGCATCAGCCGGGATTTCAGCTCCAGCAGCGCTGCGATCAGGACCAGGAACTCGGTGGCGGCCTCCAGGTCGAGCTCGCCGCGCCGCTCGAGATGGTCGATGTAAGAGATGACGATCTCGGCCACGTCGACCTCGAGCAGGTCGATCTCCTCCCGCAAGATCAGCGTGAGCAGCAGGTCAAACGGCCCGGTGAAGACATCCAGGTCGAGCTCGAGGTCGATCAGACGCACCTGGATAGAAGTTACCGCGGCTACCGGACCCCCGCGAGGGCTCGCTATCCGACGGGTCCGACGCCCATCGCGCGGCGGACGTCGATCAGCGTGTCGGAGGCGATCGCACGGGCTTTCTGGGCGCCCATCGCCAGTGTTCGCTCGAGCTGGGGCTCGTCGTCGCGGAGCTCCTGGTAGCGCTCCCGGACAGGTGCCAAGTAGGCAACCACGGCATCGGCGACGGCCTGCTTGAAGGCGCCATACCCCGACCCATCGAAGTCGCGCTCGATCTGCTCAGGAGCGATGCCCCGGACCGATGCCAACACCTCGATCAGGTTCGAGACCCCGGCCTTGTCGGGCGCCCGCACCACCTCCGAACCGGAATCGGTGACCGCGCTGCGAAGCTTCTTGGCAATCGCGTCGGGCTCGTCGAGCACATACACGGTTCCCTGAGGCGTCCCGCCGGTAGTGGACATCTTCCGCTCTGGGGCCTGAAGGTCCATGATCCGAGCGCCGACTTCGGGGACACGAACCTCGGGGACGACCAGCGTTTCGCCAAAGCGAGCGTTGAAGCGTTCAGCGACATCTCGAATCAGCTCGATGTGCTGGCGCTGATCCTCGCCGACCGGAACCTCGTGGGCGCGATAGGCGAGCACGTCGGCGGCTTGCAGCACGGGATAGAAGAACAGCCCCGCGGACACCAGGTCGCGCTGGGCTCCCGATTTCTCCTTGAACTGGGTCATCCGGTTCAGCTCGCCGAACGCCGTCGAGCTCGAGAGCAGCCAGCACAGCTCGGTGTGCTCGGCCACGTCGCTTTGGCGAAAGCAGATGCAGCGCTCCGGGTCCAGCCCGGCGGCGAGCAGCGTCGCGGCGGTGTCGTAAACCGATTCGCGCAGCGCCGCCGGCTCGTAGGCAACGGTGGTCGCGTGCAGATCGACGATGCAGTAGATCGCCTCGCCCCGATCTTGACCCGCGACGTACTGCGTGATCGCCCCGATGTAGTTGCCGAGGTGCTTGCGCCCGGTCGGCTGGATGCCGGAGAAGATGCGCATCGGCTTCAGGCTATCCAGCTATTTGGCAACAGCGCTCGCAGGCGAACGCGCGCCCGCCGGGGCGCCGAGAGCGCGAGCGCGCCGGGCCAGCAGCCAGGCTGCCACGACTCCGCCGATCGCGCCGCACACGTGACCCTGCCAGGACACGCCGTAATGGGGCACGATGCTCGCCAGCAGTGCGCCTCCCCATACGACGGCGACCAGGGCGCCGGTCAGCAGCTCGAGCGCGCTGCGGTTGAAGATGCCGCGGGCCAGCAAGTAGGTGGCGTAACCGAAAACGACGCCACTTGCTCCGATCGTCACCGTGTGCGCGGGCGCGATCAACCACGTTCCCACACCCCCGATCACGATCACGATCGCGGTCACGACCGCCAGCCGGGCGGCGCCGCGCAGGGCAATGATCGCGCCCATGAAAACGAACGGGATCGTGTTCGAGATCAGGTGAGCGAAGCTGGCGTGGATGAACGGGGCTGTGAAGACGCTCCACAGCCGCCCGAAGTCGCGCGGGATGATCCCGTCGTTGTCGAGCGCGTTGCTGTCGAGTGTATTGATCACCTCGATCAGCCACATCACGGCCACGATCGCGGTCAGCAGGATCACGCCCTGGCGCGGAACATCACCTTTTCTTCCGGGGACACTCACGCTCATAGGACAAGGATGGCAGGTGGGCCGAGCCTCGGGCGACGGCCGCCTAGGACAGCGCTTGCACCGCCACCGCCAGCGCCACTTCGGCCCGCTCTCGCAGCGCGGCGCTCAGCACGAACTCCTCAGGCGTATGAGCGCCACCGCCCCGTGGTCCGAGTCCGTCGACGGTCAGCGGAATCGAGCCCGCAAAGTGGCTGGCGTCGCTCGCGCCACCGCGAGCGGCACCCACGATCTTGCGGCCGAGCCGCGCACCGGCTCGCTCCAGCAGCGAGGCCGTAGCGGCGTGGGAATCCATGCCGGGCCACCGGCGCTCCATCCCCGCGGCGAGGATCACGCCGGCCACGTCTTTGGGAACCGCGGCGAGTACGCGTTCGAACACCGCCAGCCGCGAAGCTCGCAGATCGCAGATCAGCTCCCCGTCCGCTGGAACCACGTTGAACGCCGCTCCGGCTCGCACCACCGTCGGCACCACGCTCAGCTCGTCTTCTCCGGTGGGGTCATGGTGGCGGGCGATCGCGATCGAGGTCTCGGCGAGCGCGAGCAGGGCGTTGCGGCCCTGATCCGGCGCGCTGCCCGAGTGCGACGCGCGACCGGTGGCGCCCACCCGAAGCGTCCCCGCCGCCTTCCGGCGCACCACGACAGCCTCGTCACCGGCGGAGGTCCGCTGGCCTGCCTCGAAGCACAGACAGGCGTCGTAGGATCCGAACCGCTTCACGTGAACAAAGTCCTGCGTACGCCATTCCTCGTCGGTGACCAGCAGCACCGCCAGCTCGGCAAAGCTCTCCGGACGCACGGCCAGCGCCCTGAAGACGCCCAGCGCGAGCACCACCCCCCCCTTCATGTCGGCGGTCCCGGGCCCATACAGACGGTCGCCGTCGCGCCTGAGGGGCTTGTGGTGCTCGTGGCCGACGACGGTGTCGAGATGCCCCAGTAGCAGCATTCGCCGCGAGCCGGTGCCGGCGATCCGGCCGATCAGGTCCGGCGCGCTTCCGGGAGTCGAACACGGAACCCGCTCGACGGTCGCCGCTGGCGGCAGCAGCGCGACGCACAGCCCGATCGCCTCTTCGGCGCCATCGAGGTCACCCGAGGGTGAGGAGATGCCGACGAGCGACTCGAGCTCGCGCACCGCTCGGGTGGCGATCTCGAGTCCGTCGGTGGAGATGAGCCGATCCATACTGTGGATTCTCACCGGAGGCGCTCGAGCACTTCCTCGGGCGCCAGCCATCCCGGCGGGCCGGGGGCGCGAGCTGAAGCTCGCCGCGCGAACGCGCCAACTACGCCGCCGATCGCCCCGGCGCCGAGGACAATGAATCGCATCCCGGGCAGCCTACGGGCCCGTCCATGATCCGCTCAGCTCCTGGCGGAGCACCGGGTGGCGGGCTGCGGCAGCCTCGTCCAGGCGCCTGACCGGCGTCGTATACGGCGCGTTCCGTGCCACGTCGGGGTCACCCCGAGCTTCCTGAAGGATCTCGGCGATAATCGCGGCAAAGCGGTCGAGCGTCTCCTTGGTCTCGGTCTCGGTCGGCTCGATCAGGAGCGCCTCGTCCACGATCAGTGGGAAGTAGACAGTCGGCGGGTGGACCCCAAAATCGAGCAGCCGCTTGGCGAGGTCAAGCGTCTTGATCCGCAGCTCGCGCTTCATCGGTGCCCCGGAGAGCACGAACTCGTGCATGCAGAGGCGGTCGTAGGCGGCGGGGAGATGCTCGAGGACGCCCTCGCGACGCAAGCGGGCGAGGAGGTAGTTGGCGTTCAGCACCGCGACCTCGGAGACATCCCGCAAGCCGGCGGCCCCCAGCGACCGGATGTAGGCGTAGGCGCGGACGAACACTCCGTAATTGCCTTGGAACCCGCGCAGGCGGCCGATCGACTTCGGTCGGTCGTAGTCGAGGTCGAAGAACGGCTCCGAGGCGCCGTTTCCGCCCGCCGGCTCTCGCCGAATGACCTGAGGCCGGGGTAGGAAGGGCTCGATTCGCTCCGAGACGGCGATCGGACCGGCTCCCGGACCACCGCCACCGTGCGGCTGCGTGAACGACTTGTGCAGGTTGAAGTGGACAATGTCGAAGCCCATGTCGCCAGGACGGGAGATGCCCATGATCGCGTTCAGGTTCGCGCCGTCGTAGTACAGCGTGGCCCCCACTCCGTGGACAATCCCTCCGATCTCCTCGATTCCCGGCTCGAACAGACCGAGTGTCGAGGGGTTCGTGAGCATCAGGCAGGCGACGTCCTCGGTCGCCTTGGTGCGCAGGTCATCGAGGTCGACGTTGCCGTAATTGTCGGTTCCCACCTTGACGACTTCGTAGCCGGCCATCGTGACCGTCGCCGGGTTGGTTCCGTGCGCGGTGTCCGGCGTCAGCACCTTGGTCCGGTGCTCGCCGCGGTCCTCGTGATAGGCGCGAGTCAGGAGCACGCCGGCGAGCTCGCCGTGGGATCCGGCCGAAGGTTGCAGGGACACATGCCCAAGGCCGGCGATCTCCCCCAGCGCCTCCTGCAAGCGCCACATCAGCTCAAGCGCGCCTTGGGCGTACCGCGGATCCTGGAGCGGGTGCAGCTTCGCGTGTCCCGGCAGTGCGGCAACACGCTCGTGAAGCTTGGGATTGTGCTTCATCGTGCACGACCCGAGCGGGTAGAAACCCGTGTCCAGATCGAAGTTGCGCTTCGAGAGCCGGTTGAAGTGGCGCACGATCTCCGGCTCTGAGACCTCCGGCAACCGGGGCGGGTGCACGCGGCGCAGCTCGCTCGGAAGCAGCTCCTCGATCGGGCGCTCGGGCACCTCGAGCCCCGGAGCGACGAACGCCCGCCGCCCGGGCCGTGAGCGCTCGTAGATCGTCAGCCCGTCGTCGGCCGCGCTGCTCACACCGCCGCTCCCAATCCGGCCGAGGCGACGCCTCCTCGCTCCACCGCCACCGCGTCCTTCAGTACGTCCACCAGCCGGTCGATGTCCGCCTTGCCGCGTTGCTCGGTGATCGCCACCAGCAGTCCGTCGGCGAGCTCGGGGTAATCGAGTCCGAGCGGATATCCCGGGTTCACCTGCTGCTCGCGGCAGCGAGCGATCACGCGATCGACGGGAGCGGCAAGTTTGAGCGCGAACTCGCGGACGACGGGTTGCGCGTGCAGCAACCCGACCCCCTCGACCTGAGCCAGTCGGTCGCGCGCATACGCCGTGCGCTGCAGCAACAGCCGCGCGAGCTCGACGATGCCCTGGCGGCCGAGCCAGCTCAGGTAAATGACTCCGGCGAGCGCATTCAGCGCCTGCGAGGTGCAGATGTTCGAGGTCGCTCGCTCGCGACGGATGTGCTGCTCGCGCGTTTGCAGCGTGAGCACAAACCCGCGCTTTCCGTCGACGTCTCGGGTCTCGCCGGCGATCCGGCCGGGGACCCGTCTGATCAACGCTTCGGTCGTAGCGAAGAAGCCGAAGGACGGGCCGCCGAAGTCAAGGCGATTGCCGAGCGTCTGCCCCTCACCGACGGCGATATCGACGCCGCACTCGCCAGGCGATTTCAACACTGCGAGCGGCAGTGGATCACAGGCACAGATCGTCAGCGCGCCGGCCTCGCGAGCCGTGCCCGCGAGCGCGGCGATGTCCTCGACGGCGCCGAGGAAGTTCGGCTGCTGGGTCACCACTGCGCTCACCGTGTCATCGAGCGCCGGCAGCGCGGTTACTCCCTGCCTGAGCGGCGCCTCCACCACCTGCATCCCCCAGCCCTTCGCCAGCGTCTGCAGCGCTTCGCGGGCGTGGGGGTGCACGCCACGGGACACGACGAATCGCTTACGCCCGTTGGCGAACTTGGCTATGTACCCCGCTGCCGCGACCGCGCTCGGAGCCTCGTACACGGAGGCATTTGAAACCGGCAGCCCGGTCAGCTCCGAAATCGCCGTCTGAAACTCGAACATTGCCTGCAGCCCGCCCTGGGAGATCTCCGGCTGATAGGGCGTGTACGGAGTCAGAAACTCCGAGCGTTCGATAATCGAATCGATCAACGCCGGGATGTAGTGGTCGTACATCCCGGCGCCGAGAAACGACAGCTCGTCCTGGGCGGAGACGTTGCGAGCCGCGAGCGCGCGCAGCTCCTCGAACACCTCCTGCTCAGAGAGCCCGCCCCCGAGTGCCAGCGGCCTCTCCAGCCGCAGGCCGTCGGGAATGTCGACGAACAACTCCTCGATCGAGGCGACCCCGATCTCCTCGAGCATCTCTCGCCGGTCGGCGTCAGTGGCCGAAGTGTAGTGACTCACTCCAGCGACGCTTCGTAAGTAGCGGCATCCATCAGCTGGTCGGCCTGAGAGCGATCGGACAGCTTCACCCTCACCAGCCAACCCTCGCCGTATGGATCCTCGTTGATCGTTTCTGGCTTCTCTGCCAGCGTCTCGTTGACCGCGACGATCTCACCAGACAGCGGCGCGAACACATCCGAGACCGCCTTGACCGACTCGACCTCGGTGTAGGACTCGTCCTTGGCGATTTGAGTGCCGTTCGCGGGGGGATCGAAGAACACCACTTCGCCGAGCTGGTCCTGCGCGTACCAAGTGATTCCGAACGTGGCCTCCTCGCCCTCGATGCGGGCCCAATCGTGCTCCGGGTGGTAGAGCAGTTCGTCGGGATAGCTAGCGTCGGCCATGTTTCAGGACCCCTTTCGATAGAGAGGCTTGGTCTCGACAACGGCAGGTCGAACGGTGCCCCTGACGTCGATTTCGATTCGCGTGCCGGCGGCGGCGCGCTGCGCGGGAACGTACGCCATCCCGATCCCGCGTTCGAGGCAGGGCGAGAACGTCCCGCTCGTGACCTCACCTCCGTGGAGCACCCGGTCTCCCCGGCGGGCGATCCCGGCTCCATCGATCACGAACGGAACGAGCTTCTCCGCCGGGGCAGCCGTTCGGGTCCTGGCGACGGCATCGCCACCGATAAAGCCGGTCTGCTCCTTACAGCACCAGCCCAGCCCGGCCTCAATCGGCCCACGATCCTCGCTCAGATCGTTGCCGTGCAGGTGAAAGCACGCTTCGAGCCGCAGCGTGTCACGCGCACCCAAACCGGCCGGCACGGCGCCGGAAGCGAGAAGCGCGTCCCACACCGCCGGTGCATCCTCGGGATCGAGCAATACCTCCACGCCGTCCTCCCCGGTGTAGCCGGTCCCGCACACCAGCACCGGGACACCCGCCACCGAGCGCTCACAGCAGCGCATTCGTGATGGCAGTAACCCGTCAGCCAGCGGCGCCACCACAGCTCGCGCTCGCGGCCCCTGGACGGCGAGCATGGCAAAGCTCGCCTGCTTGTCGAGCAGGTCCACGTCAAACCCGCTGGCGTGCGACCCAAGCCAGGCCAGGTCACGCTCGTGGTTGGCCGCGTTCGTCACGGTCAGGAACACGCACTCCGCGAGCCGGTAGGTGAAGAGGTCGTCGATCACGCCCCCGTCCTCGCGACACATCAGGCAATATTGCGCTCCGCCCTCGGGCAGGCGCCGCAGGTCGTTGGAGAGCATCTTCTGCAGAAAATCGAGCGCCTGGGGGCCTCGAGTCTCGATTTGTCCCATGTGCGAGACATCGAAAACTCCGACGCCACGGCGAACGGCAACGTGCTCCTGGCGTATGCCGGAGTACTGAACCGGCATCTCCCAACCCGCGAACGGCACGAGCCTTGCCCCGGCGGCAACGTGCCGGTCGTACAGCGACGTGCGGCGAAGAGCAGTTCCAGCGGTGGACGGCACCACTGCGGAGGCTACAAGGCCGCGCCGGGCTTAGCTAACGATCCTTTAGGAACGACGGGATGTCGATCTCGTCGTCGCGAATCTCGAGTGAGGAGCGCTGGCGGTCGTCCATCGTGACGTCGCGGTCACGTCGCTCGCGGCGGGTCGTCGCGCGCGCCTCGCTCGGGCGTGGACGGCCGCGATCGAACCCGGTGGCGATCACCGTGACGCGCACGTCCTCGCCGAGCGAGTCGTCGATCACGGCGCCGAAGATGATGTTCGAGTTCGAATCCGAAGCGCTTTGAACGATCTCGGCCGCCTCGTTGACCTCGAACAGACCCAGGTCGTGGCCGCCGGTGATGTTCAGCAGGATCCCGGTGGCACCCTCCACCGACTCCTCGAGCAGCGGCGAGGAGATCGCGATCTTGGCGGCCTCCGAGGCGCGGTTCTCGCCGCCCGCGCTGCCGATGCCCATCAGCGCGCTCCCCGCGTCGTGCATGATCGTTCGCACGTCGGCGAAGTCGAGGTTGATCAAACCAGGAATCGTGATCAGATCGGTGATGCCCTGCACGCCCTGGCGCAGCACATTGTCAGCTTCGCGGAACGCATCGAGGATCGTGGTTCTCCGCTCGACGATCGCCAGCAGCTTCTCGTTGGGGATCACGATCAGCGTGTCGACATGCTCGCGCAGCTTCTGGATTCCTTCCTGCGCTTGACGCGCGCGCTGGGTGCCCTCGAACGAAAATGGCCGGGTCACGACGCCAACGGTGAGGGCACCGATCTCGGTCTTGGCGATCTCGGCGATCACGGGCGCAGCGCCGGTCCCGGTTCCACCACCCTCTCCAGCGGTCACGAACACCATGTCTGCGCCCTTGAGCGCCTCCTTGATCTCGTCCCGCGACTCGGCCGCGGCGCCCTCCCCAACTTCCGGGTTGGCACCTGCTCCAAGCCCCTTGGTGAGCTCGTGGCCGATGTTCAGCTTCATGTCGGCGTCGCACATCGCGAGCGCCTGGGCATCGGTGTTGCAGGCGATGAACTCCACGCCGCGCAGCCCTGCATCGACCATCCGGTTGACCGCGTTCGTGCCACCGCCACCGACGCCGACGACTTTGATGACTGCCAAGTAACTACCGCTTTCCATGGTGACCGTCCGACCCTCGAGGTAGCGTTGAGCATTTATCGCTCTCCCGCTCAATAGTGGGAGTTTCGCACGTTAAGGCCTGCAGATGCGCTGAGTCAACGCGAGCCGCCGGTTCGCAACGTTGATTGCAAAACACCTAACTCTCGATAAGCAGGCGAGAGTCACGGTTTTGATGGTGTCAACCTCAGGTTGAGAGTTAGCCTCCGACCGGGGGCGAAGATCCGGTCGCCGAGCCGCTGGCGCTGGCCCCGGAGGATCCTGCCGAGGAAGCGCTCGTGGAGCTCGTGGTGGTGCCGGCCGCCGGCCGCTTGGGATCCGTCACGTCGATGTAGTCCGCGCCGGCGGAGCCGGCATTCGCCAACACGGCGGCGGCCGCAATCCACTTTGCCGGTAGGCGCGCGGCATCACCGAAATAGATGCTCGGGCCGTTCCGGATTTGCGCCACCAGGCCATGTGTACTGACGCTCGTCACCAGGCTGAGACGCGACAGGATCGGCGACGGTGCCGCAGCGAGCACGGCCACCGCGCCGCGAGCCTGCGGGTCGGTGAGCCTGGAGCCACCGGGCAGCACCCGCAGGGGGATGGAGGGAAGCGAGGCGGACGGGGTGACGTCGTGCAGCAGCGTGCCGTCGCCGGCCACGGGGATCGCTCGGCCACCGACGACCACAGCTCCTACCGGGATCTGCTCGACGACTCTTATCCGCATTCCGTGAGGGAATTCCGTCGATACCCGGAGGTCCTTGACAACCGGATACGGCGCGACCGCGGTCCGCAGGTCGTTCATGTGTACGTCGAGCGTGGTCATGTTGCGCGCGGCACTGGTGAGCGCTCCGCGAATCTGCTCGCCATCAGGACCGCCTGCACCGGTCACCGTAACCCGGTGGACGGCGACCAGCGAAGAGTCGCGCACCCACAGCCACGCCCCCACCAGCAAAGCGAGCATGAGCACGCAGACCGCCAACATTCGGGGCCCCGGACGCCGGAGCCGGCGCCCGGCCCGCGAGCGGCTTGGCGCCGCCGCGCGCGCGAGCGCGCGCCGGCGTCTTGACCAGCGCCCGCGGCGCGCCCTCTCCGCCCTGTCCTGCACGATCATCTCCCGCGCCAATCGGGGGGAAGCGCGACCGGTCCCAACGCCTGCACCTCGGGTTCCAGCTCCACCCCGAACCGCTCCTTCACGCGCCGGCGGCCTTCCGCCATCACGGCGATTACGTCAGACGTGGTGGCGTCGCCATGATTCTCGATGAAGTTCGCGTGCTTGGCGGAGAAGCTTGCGCCACCGACGCGCAGACCCCGGCAGCCCGCCGCGTCGAGCAGTTGGCCCGCGGTGCGTCCCGGGGCCGGGCCATCGCCGGGGTTCTTGAAGGTCGAGCCAAATGTCTTGATTCCCGACGGCTGGGCCGCCTTCCGGCGTCTTCGCATATCAGCGAGAGTCGCCTTGACCTGCTCGCTCGCAGCGGGGGCGAGCCCGAACGAGGCACGCGCAACGACCTCCGCTCGGCCTAAGTTCGAGCGGCGGTAGGCAAACCCAAGCGCGTCGGGGTGGCGGCGCTCGGTCCCCTCAGGGGTGCTCACATCGACCCACTCCAGGACGCGAGCCAGCTCGCCGCCATAGGCATTGGCATTCATTCGAACCGCCCCCCCGACCGTTCCGGGAATGTTGACCCCGAATTCGATCCCGGTCAGGCCAGCCTGGGCGGCGCGAGCGGAGACCGTTGGCAGGCGCGCACCACCGCCGCAGCGGACTCGCGTTCCGTCAAACTCGATCTTGCTCAGCTCCTTGTCCAGTTTCACGACCAAGCCGCGGACGCCGACGTCCGCTACCAGGAGGTTCGACCCCGAACCAACGACCCCTACCTCGAGATCCTGCGCGGCTGCCCACGCCAGGAGCCGCTCGAGCTCCTCGCGTGTGCTCGGGCGCGCGAACAGCTCAGCGCGACCGCCGGTGCGGATCGTCGTCAGCCGGGCAAGCGGGTACTCGCGCTGAACGCCGGAAGGAAGCGTAGGCATTGTCGGCAGAGTAGATGCCGGCTCGGCCGGTCAGCTCGGTCTACTGGATCAGCGAGCGGGCCAGCGAGTCGATATCCCCGGCGCCCATCATCAGACACAGATCTCCCGATCGCAGCGTATCGGCGAGGAACCGGCGCGCGACCTCGAAGCTCGGCAGCCAAGCTACCTGCCTTCCTGCTGACGCATCGGCGGCCGCCGCCGCAACGAGATGGCCGTCGACATTGGGAAAATCCTCGGCGCGCTCGCGGGCGGGGTACACCGGCAGGACCCCGGCGACGTCGGCGCCGGCTAGCGCGGCGCCGAATTCGCGCGCCAGGGCGCGCGTGCGGGAGTAGAGATGGGGCTGAAAGAGTGCGACGAGCCGCCGCGGGCCAAGCGTGCGCGCCGCCGCGATCGCCGCCGCGACCTCGGTCGGGTGATGGGCATAGTCATCGAAGATCGGCACACCGTGCGCTTCGCCGAGGGGCTCCAACCGCCGCCGGGCCCCTTGGAAGTCAGCCAGCGCCGCCGTCGCCCGATGCGGATCCGCACCCGCCAGCGCAGCGGCCGTCAGGGCGCCCGCCGCGTTGATCGCGTTGTGGGCGCCAGGGACGGGCAGCACAACCTCGATCCCCCGCCACTGAAACCGGGAGCCGCTGGGCGACAGAACAGGCTCGGGTGCGTCGTAGGGGACGGCGTCCGCGGGACAGAGCGCGAGCAGTGGTGCCCGGTCCCAGACCACCGCCTTATCGTTGGCACGGGCCATGAAGGTGCGAAACGTTTGCTCGAGATCGAGCCGTGAGCCGTAGGTCGCGTGATGGTCAAGCTCGGCATTTGTCAAGATCGCCACCTCCGGCGCGAGCTTGAGCAGCGAACGATCCGATTCGTCAGCCTCGACGACAATCCACTCCCCCTCCCCCCAGCCGGCGTTCGACTCCGTGCTGCGCAGCTCGCCTCCGACCACATAGCACGGATCGAGGCCGCAGCCGCGCAGCGCGTGCACGACCATTGCCGCAGTCGTGGTCTTGCCGTGAGTGCCCGTCACCGCCAGCAGCCGGCGGAGCGCGGCGATCTGGGCTAGCAGGTCGGCGCGGTGAAGCTCCTCACCGCTCGCCGCCAGACGCTCAGGGTTGCTCGGTGGCACCGCCGTCGAGTAGACGACCTCGGCCCCGGCGGGAACATTGCCCGCCGCGTGGCCGATCGCCGCCTCGATCCCATGCTCCCGGAGGCGCTCGGTGTACGACGACTCGGCGCGATCGGAGCCCGTCACCTGAGCTCCGAGTGCGTGGGCAACGAGCGCCAGCCCGCTCATTCCGGCACCGCCGATGCCGACGAAATGGAGTCGGCGAGAAGCCCAGTCGTCGCGTTTCATAGCCTCGCGAGGCTAGCGAGCGTGCCCTCGCGGCGGGCGCGTCGCGGACGCACCGCAAGCTCACCCGCCGCGCGCGGCGGCGAGGAGCTCGTGCGCAATTTCACCCGCCGCGTCGGGCCTCGCGAGTTCGGCTGAGGCCTTCGTCATCGCAGCCAGACGGCCGCGATCCCCAAGCAACCGGCCGACTTCCTGGGCGAGTCGGGAAGGGTTCAGATCAGAATCGTTGATCACGACGGCTGCCCCGGCACGCTCCATGAACGAGGCGTTGCGCGTCTGGTGGTCGGCGGTGGCGAACGGATACGGCACCAGCACCATCGGCCGGCCATGGGCAGCGATCTCGAACACCGAGCCTCCGGAGCGGGCGACCACGAGATCACTCGCCAGCAGGGCCTGGCCGAAGTCCGAGACGTAACCCCGAAGGTCGTAATGAGGGCCGGGCGCTTCCAGATCCGGCAGGTCTCGCTCGCCGGCGGCGTGCAAGACATGAAACCGGGCTCCCGCGAACGCCTCGACCGAGGCGTGATTTATCGAGCGCGCGCCCTGCGAGCCGCCGAACACCAGCACGCAGGTTTCTTCGGGCGCGATGCCGAACCGAGTTCGCGCGGCCTGGCGATCGGTGGCAGCAGGCGGCCCGGGGCGTCCCGTGACCCGATATCGAGAGCCGTGGCGCCCCTCGATCGGAAACGCCAGGCAGACCCGCCGGGCGAGTGGCGCCAGCAGTCGATTCGTCAGGCCGAGGTGGCTGTCGGCCTCGATCAGTACCAGGGGGATCCGGCGCAGCGCCGCCGACAGGCCGACCGGTCCGGCTACGTAGCCCCCGGCCCCGAGGACCGCGACGGGGCGCAACTCGTGGATGATGCCGGAGGCGGCGCGAACCGCCGCGGCGTCGATCAAGGCGGCGTGGGCCGCTTGCGCAGGACGCTTGCGCGCCAGTGGCTCCACACGCAGCGTGCGCAGCTCGTAACCGGCCTCCGGGACGAGCTCGCGCTCGGCCCGCTCGCCCCCGACAAACACGACTTCGGCGCCTTCAGTGCGCAGCGCGTCGGCCACCGCCAGCGCCGGCACGACGTGCCCCGCGGTCCCGCCGGCGCCGATCACGATCCGCGGATCGCTCACGCGGTGGCGCCTCGACGACCTCGAGCCGGCGCGCGTCCGGACGCGCGATGTTCAGCAGCACCCCGACGGCGGCGAGCATGATGCACAGGTTCGTCGGTGCGTAGGAGATGAACGGCAGCGGCACCCCCGTCAGGGGTGCCAGTCCGAGCACGACGAAGATGTTGAGGATGCCCTGGCAAAGGATCAGCGATGTGAGGCCGGTCGCCAGCAGCTTCGCATACCGTCCTGCCGCCCGGCGCGCGGTTCGGAGCCCGGCATAGGCGATCATCCCATAGAGGAAAACCACGCCGCAGATCCCGAGCACGCCCAGCTCCTCGCCGATCACGGCGAGAATAAAGTCCGTCTGCGCTTCGGGAAGGTAGAAGATCTTCTGTACCGAGCGGCCGAGGCCGACCCCCAGCAGCCCACCCGACCCGAGCGCAATCTGGCCCTGCACGGCCTGGAAACCAGCCGTCGACCTCGAAGACCAGGGATGCAGGAACGAGGTCAGGCGCGCGCGCTGATAAGGCTGGGCGAAGGCGAGCAGAATCACCAGCACGACTGTGATCCCGGCGAGCAGTCCGAGGTAGCGGAGCGGCATCCCCGCCGCGATCAGCAGCGCAGCGATGGTGAACGCGATCACGAGCACCGTCCCGAGGTCGGGCTCCACCACGATCAGCAGGCACGCTGGGGCGGTGACCGTGGTGATCGGGGCGACCGCGTTCTTGAAGCTGCGCATCCGCTTGGGGTTCTCGGCAAGGTAGCGCGCGACGTACAGGACAAGCGAGAGCTTCATCAGCTCGGACGGCTGAAACTGGATCGGCCCCGCCGCAAACCACCGCCGGGCACCGTTGACCTGGACCCCGAATCCGGGCAGGAGTACGAGCAGGAGCAGTGCGAAGGACCCGAGCAGCAGCAGGTTCACCAGCCGGCGGTCGAGCAGCATTACCCCACGACGCTCGAACATGTGCATCGCCGTCAACCCGATCGCGCCGAAAACCAGGTAGCGCACGAACTCGCCGGTGCCGTTTCCCTGGCCTCCGAGCACGCCCGACGGCGACGAGGCGCTGTACACCATCACCGCCCCGAAGGCGAGCAGGCAAAGCGCGGCTGTCATCAGGATCCGGTGCTCGAGCGGAGGCGGAACGCGCCGAGTGCTCGCCGCCATCAGGAGCCCTCCGCTACCAGTGCCCGGAAGTGCTCGCCCCGCGCCTCATAGTCCGGGTACTGATCAAAGCTCGCGCAGGCGGGCGACAGTAGGACGACTTCGCCCGCGACTGCGGCGTCGCGCGCGGCGACGACGGCATGCTCGAGGTCGCCAACATCATCGAGCGGAACCCCGGTGCCCCGCAGCGCAGCCGCGAGCTCGACCGCGGCCTCCCCGATCAGGTAGACAGCGGTGCAGCGCTCGGCGACCAGCGGCGCCAGGGGAGAGAAGTCCTGCTGCTTGCCGCGCCCGCCGGCGATCAGGTGGATCCCGCCGGGATACGCCCGCAGCGCGACGATCGTGCTGGCGACGTTGGTCGCCTTGGAGTCGTTGACGTACGCGACGTCGCCTTTCCGGGCGATCAGCTCCAGGCGATGCGCCACGCCCTGAAAGGTCTTTAGGGCGAGGCTAACCGACTCCGCGTCGATCCCCCGCGCCAGACATATCGCCGCCACGGCCATCGCGTTCTGACGGTTGTGCTCGCCCGGCAGCGCGAGCTCTCCGACGGCGATCAGCGGCCGCTCGTCCCACCACAGATATCCCGCGCGCTGCGCGAGCTCGGCCTCAGGCATGTCTCCGAACAGCACCCGTCGTGCGCAGCCGCCTAAGTCCTCAACCGGCAGGTCGAGCGGCGCCACCGCGATGTCGTCGTTGCCCTGGTTGGCGAAGATCCGGAGCTTCGCCGAGACGTAGTCGTCGTAGCTGGCATGACGGTCGAGGTGATCGGGAGAGAGGTTGAGCAGCGCGGCGGCCTCCGGCGCGAACGCGATCGAGTCCTCGAGCTGAAACGACGATGCTTCGCATACGACCGTGGTGGTCGGATTCAGCTTGCCGACGAGCGAGGAGGCGGCGGTCCCGACATTGCCGGCGACGGCGACCGGAAGACCAGCCACCCGGTGGACGTGCCCGATCCACTCGGTGGTGGTCGTCTTGCCGTTGGTCCCCGTCACCGCGACGAACTCGTTTCCGAGCAGCCGCCACGCGAGCTCGAGCTCTCCAAGGACGGGCACGCCACTGGCCCGCGCGGCCAGCACGGGCCGCGCGTGCTGGGGTACGCCGGGGCTCTTGATGAGCGTCCCAGCTCCGCTAACGGCGGCAAGGGCGTCGCGTGACGCATCCAGGTGGACTTCGACGCCCTGCTCGGAAAGCCTCCCGGCAACTTCGCCGAGCCGCCGATCCCGGTGAGCGCCCGCATCTAAGCCGATCACCTCCTCTCCGCGGGCGCGCAACGCCAGCGCCGACGCCTCACCGGAGCGGGCCAGGCCGACGACGATGTATGGCCCAGGCGGAAGCGGCGGCCGCGGCTTCATAACCGATTCTGGGCTACGCGGGCTCTGCTGCCCGCAAGCGCACGACGCGCTCCAGCCACGGCTACCCCCGGATACTCAGCCGGTACACGGTGAACGCGATCGCCGCGCAGGCGGCGGCGACGATCCAGAAGCGCAGGATGATCTTGGTCTCGGACCACGCCTGCAGCTCGAAGTGGTGATGGATCGGCGCCATCAGAAACACCCGCTTGCGAAACATCTGAAACCAGAACACCTGGATCAGGACCGACAGCGCTTCGATCACGAAGATCCCGCCGAGCAGGATCAGCAGCACCTCGGTTTGGGTCATGATCGCCAGCCCCGCAATCGCCCCTCCAAGTCCCAGCGAGCCGGTGTCACCCATGAAGATGCTCGCCGGGAAGCTGTTGAACCACAGAAACCCGATGCACGCTCCCACCAGGCAGGCCGCGAGAATCGTCAGATCGGGCTGGCCGGGGGTGATGAAAGTGATCCCGATGTAGGCGAGCAGCACGATCGACGCGCACCCGGCCGCCAGACCATCGAGGCCGTCCGTCAGGTTTACGGCGCTGGTCGTTCCGGCGACGACGAGGTAGATGAAGACCGGGTACAGGGGACCGAGATCAAGCGACACATCGACAAACCGGAACCTGATCTCAGGCGGCAAATGGACTTTCTGCGTGGCGATCCACCACAGCCCGATCGAGATCGCCACCGTCGCCAGCAACTTCGTGCGCGCCCGTAGCCCCAGCGAGCGCCGTCTGACGATCTTCGTGTAGTCGTCGGCGAAGCCAAGCAATGCGCACGCCGCCGCACCTCCGAACACCCCCATTGATTGCCAGCCGCGCGTGGACAGGATCAGGAACGGAATCGCGAACGCCGCAAAGATGATGATTCCGCCCATGGTTGGCGTGCCGGCCTTCGACTGGTGGCCCTGGGGGCCTTCCTCACGAATGTTCTGACCGAACTCGCGGCGGCGGAGCAGCTCGATGAATCTGGGACTCAGGAACAGACACATCAGGAGCGAGGCGGTTCCCGCGATCAGGACGCGACCGGAGACGGAGGCCATCAGGCGGTGACTCGCTGGCTGAGCGCCCGGCAGACAAGTTCCAGGCCGACGCCCCGGGAGGCCTTGACGAGCACCACATCCCGCGGCCGCAACAGACCGGGGAGAAGGCCGGCGGCGTCGGAGGCGTTGCCGACTTCATGCAGCTCGCCGTCGAAGCCTTCGGCCATCGACGCCGCGAGGGGGCCAACGGCCACGAGCACGTCGACGCCGACTCGGGTGGCGTGGCGGCCGATCTCGGCGTGGAACCGGCGCTCATCCGGGCCAAGCTCGAGCATGTCGCCGAGTACCGCGACCCGGCGAGCATCCTCCTCGCCCGCGGCCGTGGCGGCGAGATCGTCCAGGGCGGCTCGCATCGACATCGGGTTGGCGTTGTAGCAGTCATCGATCACCGTCACCTCGTCGGGTAGCCGGATCCGCTGGCCGCGACCCGGGCTGAGCGCAAGCTCGACAATCCCGCCGGGCGTCACGCCGACGGCGCGGGCCGCCGCGACCGCCGCCAGCAGGTTCCGGCGAAGGTGGGCCTGCGTGAACCCAACCTCGAGCGTGATCGACTGGCCGTGGAGATCGATCTCCAGACGCCTGTCACCGGCGCGACACAGCCGGACGTTTCCGCCATCGCCGAAGGTGACGGTCCTCAGGTCTTCTCGCCGGTGGCGCTCGAGCAGTGGCTCATTGGCGGGGACCACGGCCGTGCCTCCCGGCTTCAGCGCCTCGATCAGCTCCGCCTTTGCGGCCGCGATCGCGTCGATTGTTCCGAGCAGCTCGAGATGCACCGGTCCGATGCTCACGATCACGGCCACGTCAGGTTGCGCGATCGACGCCAGCTCGGCGATCTGCCCGGGACCACGCATGCCCATCTCGAGGACGAGCACCTCGGTGCCCAGCGGCGCGTCCAGGATCTCGAGCGGTAGTCCGATCTCGGTGTTGAAGTTCGCGCGCGAGGCGACCGTGCGCCGGTGGGGGCTCAGAATGGCGAGCAGGATGTCCTTGGTCGAGGTCTTGCCGGTCGAGCCGGTGACGCCGATCACCTTGGTTTGCAGCTCGACTCGCCACGCCGTCGCGAGTCGCTGGAGCGCTTTCAAGGGATCATCGGCGGCGAGCAGCACGCCGGATGGAGCGCACCTGGCGGCCTCGGCGTGCTCGGGAGTGGTCAGGATTCCCCATGCGCTTGCCGCCAGCGCCTGGGGCGCAAATTTTCCGCCGTCGACGCTCGTGCCCTTCAGCCCAACGAACAGCGCGCCGGGGCCGGCCTGCCGTGAGTCGATGACGGCTCGTTCGGGTCCGAGCTGAGTCGGTGGCGGAGAAACGAGGCGCGCCCCGGCGGCGCGGGCAACCTGTTCCGGGGTCCAGGGCTTCATCGGCGAGCCGTCATCGCGCCGTGTAGTAGTTCGCGCGCGACGAGCAGATCATCAAACGGGATCTTGCGGGAATCCGCGAACTCCTGACCCTGCTCGTGACCCTTCCCGGCGATTACCACCACGTCCCCGGGATCGGCCCCGGCGATCGCGTCCGCGATCGCGGCCCGGCGGTCGACCTCGTGCTCAACATCATCGCCGGCACCAACCAGGATCTCGCTGATGATCGCCTCAGCATCCTCGGATCGCGGATTGTCCGAGGTGACTATCACGCGATCAGCCAGGCGCCGAGCGATCTCGCCCATCAGCGGGCGCTTGCCACGATCCCGGTCACCGCCGCAGCCGAAGACGACGTGGACGCGTCTGCCGGTGAGTTCGCGCGCCGCCTCCAAGACGTTCTGCAGCGAGTCGGGCGTGTGCGCATAATCGACCAGTACCGCGAAATCTTGACCTTCGTCGACCGGCTGAAAGCGGCCAGGGATCTGACCCGCGGTGCGGATCGCCAGGACCGCGGTTTCGATCGGAACGTCCAGCACGCGGGCGGCGGCGAGCGCCCCCAGAACGTTGTACACGTTGAAGCGGCCCCGGAGCGGCGATCGCAGCTCGAGCTGTTGGTCGGGTGTGGTGAGCGTGAAGCGTGAGCCGCCCAGGTTCGTCTCGACACGCGATGCCCGGAAGGTCGCGTCGGCCTCGAGCGCGAACGTGACCGGATCGCTCAGCTCGGCGGCGAGCCGCACGCCGTACGGGTCATCCACGTTGATGATCGCCTGCTGCGAGCGCCCGGGGGCGAACAATCGCCGCTTGGCCTCGAAGTACTCCTCCATCGACTCGTGAAAGTCCAGGTGATCCTGGGTCAGGTTGGTGAAGATCGCCGCCGCAAAGTGGATCGCGTCGGCGCGATGCAGGGCGAGCGCGTGCGAGGAGACCTCCATCGAGCAAGCGCGATCCCCGTGGTCCAGCATGGTTCTGAAAGTCCGTTGAAGATCGATCGCTTCCGGGGTCGTGCGCTCCACCGGATGCTCCACTCTGCCGATGAAGCTCTTGACGGTTCCCAGCAGGCCGGTTTGGCGGATGTCCGCCTCGAGCAGCGCCCGGACAATGAAGGCGGTGGTGGTCTTGCCATTGGTGCCGGTCACGCCGACGGTTTGCAAGCTTCGGGTTGGGTCGCCGTAGAAAGCGGCAGCGGCGGGGGCCATTGCCTCCCGGACGCTCGTCACCTGGATCTCGGGGACATTGAGGCGCAGCGGCCGCTCTACGACCAGTGCCACTGCGCCGTTTTCAACCGCCTCATGGGCAAATTCATGCCCGTCGCGCGTAAAGCCGGGCACGCAAAAGAAAAGCGCGCCCGGCTTGACGGCGCGATTGTCATACGCGAGGTCCGTGACCTCGATGTCCCGTGCGCCAGCCGACGCGCCGGGGATCACCTGGTCGAGCCGCATCGGTGCAGAGGGTACTTGCGGGGGCGGCGGGGCTGCTGAGACCCGCCGCCGGCGCCATCGACCTAGTAAGCGGGATATTGAGTCCGCGCAGGTTCGCGCTGGCAGTCGGCCCACTTTCGTTCGACGCTTCGAGGTCTTGACTGGTTGCTCAAAGCTATTTGCGGGACGCTCGAAGGGCTGGATGCGAGCGTCCCGACTTCGTCACGCCCGAGCCGATGTCGGACGCGGTCTGTGGATGGCCGCTGTCGGCGGACAGTGGGACGGACGTCTGGCAGCGCTCGAGTTGCAGTTTCGGTAGCTAGCAGCCGCTTAAGAGATCCCTAGAACCGGCCGATGGTTAAAGCGAGGAAGGGCAGATGTTTCAGCCCCCTCGCCTCTGCAAAACACCTAGGGGTGGCGGGAACACGTGTTTCCGCCGATATTGGTTGTGTGGAGTGGAGAACGGACTCTCGATGAAATATTGGAGCTGCAATGAAAACCAGTCAAGAATCACCAACATATGAAAATCAGATCGCCAGGCCCCCACGCCGGCATGCGGATGTGAGCGTCGTCATTCCCACGCTCAACGAGGCAGCCAACCTGCCTCATGTGTTCGCGCGGCTTCCGTTCGAGGACCTGCACGAGGTCATACTTGTCGACGGAAACTCGACCGACGACACGATCGAGATCGCGCGCCAGCTGTGCCCCTCCGTCCGCGTCCTGCTGCAGGACGGCAAGGGCAAGGGCAACGCGCTGGTCTGCGGCTTCGCGGCCGCCCGGGGCGACATCATCGTGATGCTCGACGCCGACGGCTCGACGGACCCACAGGAAATCCCCGCGTACGTCGACGCGCTGTTCGACGGTGCGGACCTCGCCAAGGGCTCGCGATTCATGGAGGGCGGCGGTAGCGTCGACATCACGCCGCTGCGGATGCAGGGCAACCGGTTCCTCAACGGGACAGTGAACGTGCTGTTCGGCACCAGCTACAGCGACCTCTGCTACGGCTACAACGCCTTCTGGTCCGACGTGCTGCCGACGATCAACGTCGACTGCGACGGATTCGAGGTCGAGACGCTGATCAACGTACGGGCGGCCAAGGCTGGTCTCAATGTGGCCGAGGTACCAAGCATCGAACAGGAGCGGATTCACGGCGTCAGCAAGCTGCACCCGATCCGCGACGGCCTCCGTGTTCTGCGGACCATCCTCTCCGAGCGTTTGGGCCGGCGCACGCCGGTCGCCCCGGTTCCCTCAATTCACGAGCTCGCCTCGTCGGCGTAGCTCTCATTCCTAAAGGAACGACCACATGAACGCGCAGGATCTAGCTTCCCTCGCGGGGCGGCCCACCAGGGTCCGCCGGCGCCCCCACGACTGCCATGTCGCGGACTGCGGCGACGTCGAACTTGAAACGCTGGCCACGGTGCAGACCCGGAGCATGTACGACCTCCACCTCCGCCAGTTCGTCGTTCCAGTCGCAGACGCGGTAGACGGCCTCCGTGCCAAGGTGGACGCGGCGCCTGAGTTCACCGATCCTAAGTTCCGTCGCTTCCGTAACGGGGCGAATGTATCAATCTCAGCGAGCGGCCTGAACGCGCGAGGAGCTGACCGATGAGCATCCGCCAAAGCTCCCCCGCGGTCGGAATCGTCGTTCATTGCGAGCTTTCGAACGAGATTCCCGCGATCGCCGGATCGGCGCCGGGGACAACCGCACTGGTGCTCGTGCGCCTATTCAGCGAGCCCCTCGGGATGCTCAGCCTGACGCTCACCGAACAGGGCCTGACACCCGCCGGGCTCGCCCTTGAGATCGTCACCGAGCTCGGCCCTGAGCTGCGCGAGCGCTTTTCTGACTGCGGCATCCCGTGGACCGGGTCGCTGCCCACCAGCGGGCTGGAGCCTGGCCGCACACCAAGCTTCATCGCCGGCCGTGAACGCGCCCTCCTCGAGGGCCCGGAGATCACGGCGGCCGTCTGCACGCGCGATCGGCCCGACGACCTGGTGCGCGCGCTCGACAGCCTCCAGGCGCAGAAGTATCCCCGCCTGCGCATCCTCGTCGTCGATAACGCTCCCTCCGACGACCGCACACGTCGGCTGGTCTCAGAGCTGGCGCGGACGCGCGAGATCGACTACGTGACCGAGCCTCGTCCGGGTCTCTCGTGGGCGCGCAACCGGGCGATCGACGCCTCCGACAGCGAGGTCATCGCCTGGGCCGACGACGACGAGGTCTGCGACCCCTGGTGGGCCGCAGAGATCGCGCGCGCGTTTGTTGAAGTGCCGGAGGCTGGCGCGGTCACCGGGATGGTCGCGCCCGCCGAGCTCGAGACCAAGAGCCAAGCCTGGTTTGAGCAGTACAGTGGCGTGCGCCGTGGACGCGGCTTCGCGCGCGCCGTGTTCTCGCCCGCGACCGCGAGCGAGCAGAGCCCACTTTATCCCCTGCCGCCCTACGGCGCCGGGGCCAACATGGCCTTCCGGCGCGACGCCGTCGAGCGGATCGGCCGCTTCGATTGCGCTCTGGGGACTGGCACGGCCACGCTTGCCGGGGAGGACACAGCCGCCCTGAGCGCGCTGCTGCTCGCCGGCGGCACGATCGTGTATCAGCCGAGCGCGATCGTGCACCACCGCCACCGTCGCGACTACGGCTCCCTGGAGCGGGTGATGCTGGGCTACGGCCGAGGGCTGAGCGCCTACTACGCGAGCATGCTCGTGCGCCATCCGAGGTGCCTGCCGGAGCTCGTGCGCCTCACCGGTCGAGCGCTGCACGCCCAGCTCTCGCCCGCCGGTCAACGGCTCACCGATCTGAACGGCTTCCCCGTGGAGCTCCTGCGCATCAACCGCACCGGCTTGCTTCAGGGCGCGTTCATGTACCCGGGCGCTCGGCTGCGGGCGCGCCGGATGGCCAACGTCGTGGCTGGGAGCTGACCGGAATGAATCGGACAACCGTGCCCGTGCTCTCCTACCACAGCATCGCGGCTCAGACGACGCCTACCTTTGCTCGTCTGACCGTCGACCCCTCGCTGTTCGCCGAACAGATGGCAGCACTGCTCGAGCAGAACCTCGACGTGATCCCGTTTGGCGAGGTTCCCGAGGCGCTCGCGACCGGGCGCCAGGCGGTCGCGATCTCGATCGACGACGGGCTCGCTGACGTCGCTGAAAACGCCATCCCCGTTCTCGGGCAGCTCGGGATGACCGCGACGCTGTTCGTACCCAGCGGCTATGTGGGCGGCCACTCAAGCTGGTTGCGGGGCGCGGATGCTCAGCGCCCGATGCTCAGCTGGCAGACGATCGCTTCATTGTCCGCCGAGGGCTTCGAGATCGGCTCGCACGGCCAGATTCATCTGGCGGCAGATCTCAACGGAGAAGCGCTCGTCGAGCAAGACGCCCGTGCCAGCCGGCTCGAGCTCGAGGACGGGATCGGCCGCGCCGTTCAAAGCTTCGCTTACCCGTTCGGCTATCACTCGCCCTCCGGCCGCCGCGCAGTGCGCGCCGCCGGCTACCGGCAGGCGTGCGCGGTCGGCGATCTGCCCGCTCGACCAGGCGACAACCGCTGGGCATTACCGCGCCTCCAGGTCTTCAGCGACACGACCCCCGAGGCGCTGATCGCGATGGCCAGGTGGCAAGCGCCCCTGGCAGCGCGCGTCCGGGCGCGTTCCAAGCAACACGTCTGGTATATGGGCCGGCGATGCGTTGGCTGGGGACCCCCAGAGGCCGCGCGCCTGCAGGGGGTGCCGTCATGAACGCCCCGGCGCCGATCCGTGTCGCCGTCATCGACGTTGCCCAGCCGATTCTCGATTTGGACTGCACCCGCGATTGCGAGCCGCCGTACGCGGCCGCCTGGGTCCTGGCGTGCCGCGATGGGCAGCCGCTCGGCAGCGCCGAGCTGCCGCTGCACGGAACGCGCATCCCCGCCGCGCAGCTCGAGCGCGAGCTTCGCATGAGAGTCGGGGACGCCTGGGATCGGGCGCCTGTCGCCGGTGCCCCGCCGCTGGAGCGGGCCACCGTAGTCGTACCCACCGCGATGTCGCGGCCCGAGCAGCTTCGCCGCTGCCTGCGCGGCCTGACCGAGCTCGATCATCCCGACTATGAGGTGATCGTCGTCGACAACCGCCCCGCCGGCGCGGCACCGGTCGAGCTAGCGGGCGTGCGCGTCGTGCGCGAGCCGCGCCCGGGTATCTCCGCCGCACGCAACCGCGGCCTCGCGGAAGCCACCGGCGCGATCGTCGCCTTCACCGATGACGACGTCGAGGTCGACCGGCGGTGGCTGCGCGCATTGGGTGAGCGCTTCGCGCGAGCGCCCGAAGTTGCCGCGGTGAGTGGGCTCGTCGTCCCGGCCGAGTTGGAGACCCCGGCTCAGATCTTCTTCGAGCAGTCCGGAAGCGGCCTCGATCGCGGTTATGCTGCGCTCACCTTCGAGCGCGCCGGTCGCTTCCAGATCAGGCGCCGGGATCTGGAGGACGGCAGCCAGCGCGTCCACTCTCTCTACGAGATGGGCGAGCTCGGGCTCGGGTCCAACATGGCATTCCGCACTTCCGTGCTCCGCGATGCCGGAGGATTTGACGAGGCGCTCGGCACGGGCACGCCGACCCGGGGCGGCGAGGACCTCGCCGTGCTGGTGGAGCTCCTGACTGCCGGCTACCGCCTCGCGTATGAGCCCGGAGCAATCGTGCATCACACCCATCGCGCCACGATCGCGGACCTTGAGCGCCAGATCCACGGCTACGGCGTCGGCTTCACCGCGATGCTGACGGCGATCGCGCTGCGCGACCCACGCCACTTCGTAGGCCTGGCGTCGGTCGTGCCGACGTGGTTGCGCTCGCTGCGGGATCCCACCTCGCCCAAGCGCGCAAACCGCACAGTCGATTTTCCAAGCGGGCTGCGTGCAGCTGAGCTGCGCGGGATGCTCGCGGGACCCGTGGAATACCTGCGCGCGCGGAGGATGCAGAGGCGGTGGGCAGCGTGAGCCAGCTTGCCATCGAGTCCGAGCAGACGCAATTTCGACCGATCAAGCTCGCCGCGATCGACGTCGAGAGCTGCCCCGAGGCGATCGGCGGCGGACCCGGCTATGGGGCCCTGTGGGCACTCGTGCGGGAGGGCGGCCGCCCGCGCGGGATGATCCAGGTTCCGTTCGATGACGAGTGCGTCACGCGCGAGCAGCTGACCGCCGCGATCGCGACACTTCCAGCCGCCGCCAGCCGGCCGGCTCCCCAGCGCGCGCAGGAGCGCACGCTCCCTTCGATCTCGGTCGTGATTCCCAGTCTGCTGGAACGCGCGGAAGGTGTGCGGGCGTGTCTCGAGTCGCTAACGGACCTGGACTATCCCGCCTACGAGGTGATCGTCGTCGACAACCGACCCGCCGGCGCGGCACCAGTCGAGCTAGCGGGCGTGCGCGTCGTGCGCGAGCCGCGCCCGGGTATCTCCGCCGCACGCAACCGCGGCCTCGCGGAAGCCACCGGCGAGATCGTCGCCTTCACCGACGATGACGTTGAGGTCGATCCGGGATGGCTGCTCGCGATCGGGCATCGACTGACCGAGCATCCCGAGGAGGCGGGCGTCGCTGGGCTGGCGCTCCCGCGCGAGCTCGAAACCTCCGCCCAGGTGGCCGTCGAGGAGTACTACGGCGGCTTCGGGCCGCGTCTGTACGAGCCGGTTTCCCATCGCATGCAGGCTCCGCGCGACTGCTCGCCTCTCCGTCCGGCGACCGTCGACGCAATCGGCGACGACGGACGCGTGCGCGGGAGCTTCTCGCTGTACGCTGCCGGAAGCTTTGGTACCGGGGCAAACATGGCCTTCCGCGCCCGGATTCTGCGCGAACTGGGTGGCTTTGACCTCGCGCTCGGGGCCGGCACCCAAGCTCGCGGCGGCGAGGACCTGGTGATGTTTGCCCGGCTCGCCTGGCGCGGATATGGCGTCGGCTTTGAGCCGGCCGCGCTCGTCCACCACACTCATCGCCGCGATGCGGGCTCGCTGGAGCGCCAGATCGAGGGCTACGGAGTTGGCTACGGCGCCCTGCTGACCGCGCTGGTTTTAGAGGATCCCCGTCACCTCGGCCGGATGCTCGCTACGGCGCGCCGCGCGGTGCGGGTGATGACGGCTGGCTATCGGGACAAGCTCGACGCTCGCAGTCAACCGAGTCCGCGTACCCGCGAGCTCGCGCGGATGGAGCTGCGCGGGATGGCGGCCGGTCCGCTCGTGTACCTGCGCAGTCGATTGCGGAGGTCGCGATGAGGCTGCTGCGCGTGCACAAGTCCGTGACGTTCAACGCGCTGTCGCTGATGACCGCGACCGTGGCTACAAACGCCCTCGGGCTCGTGTTCTGGACCTTCGCGGCACGCCTGGACGCGCCGCGGATCGTCGGGCGCGCCGCCGCGGCGGTCGCGGCGCTGACGCTGCTGGCGACGATCTCCCAGTTGAACCTGACCAACGTGTTCATCCGCCTGCTACCGAGCGCCGGCCGGCTCGGCTGGCGGCTCATCGCTCGCGGCTACCTGGCAGTAATCGCGCTTTCGCTGCTGGTGGGTGCCGTGTATGTCGCCAGCGGCCTCGGCGCCAGCGTCGTGCAAGGGGGACTGCTCGCGCAGGCGGCATTCGTGGCCGCCGTCCCGGTGCTGGCGATTTTCGCGCTTCAGGACTCCGTGTTGACCGCGCTCCGCCGGGCTCCGTGGGTGGCGATCGAGAACATCTCGTTCGCCACGGGCAAGCTCGCCCTGCTGCCGGCGCTCGTGCTGCTGCCGATCGGAGGCGCGATTGTGATCTCGTGGGTCGTGCCCGCCGCTGTGGCGGTGATCGTGATCAGCGCGCTGCTGTTCTGGCGGGTCCTGCGCGCGGTGGAGCATACCGAGGGCACGTTGCCTGCACGCCGCCGCCTGATGTCATTCGTCGCCGGCGAATATATGGGTGCCATCTGGGCGACCGCCACGACCCAGGTGATGCCGCTGATCCTGGTCTGGCGGCTCGGGACGGCGCAGGTCGCGTACTTCACACTGCCGTGGCTGATCTCGATGGGCATTACGGTATTGCTGTGGAACGTGGCGTCTGCTTTCGTCGTCGAGCTGGCCGGAGCTCACGAGCATTCCAGCGCGCTGCTGCACCGCACGCTGATGCTCTGGGCCGGGGTCGTGACCGGGGCGATGCTGGTCTGCGTGGTAGGCGCCGGACCGCTGCTGTCTTTGGCCGGCGCGTCGTATGCAGCTCACGGGACCGAGCTGCTGCGTCTGATTGGGTGCGCCGCTCCCTTCACTGCTTTGGTCGCCGTGTACTGCACGCTGATGTGGATCGACAAGCGCGTCTGGCTGCTGGCAGCGTTCCAAGCTGCCTCCGGCGTCGCCCTGCTCAGCCTGACCTTGGTGCTGTTGCCGCACCTGGGCCTGGTCGCCGTCGGATGGGCCAATCTCGCAGTTCAGGCGCTGGCCGCGGTCGCGACGCTACCGCTGTCGGTACGACGGCTGCGTACTGGTCTTGTGGCGGTCGCCGGATGAGTATCGTCGGAGTGCCACCGTTGACTGACGAGCAGCTGCGTAACCGCCACCGCGCCGCGATCGGCGCGCTGCCGGACGACACTCGACAGGCGCTGGGATGGCTGCGCCGCGGGCTGGCCACCTCGCCGCTGCTGCCACTCGCTGTGCGCCGCATGCTCCTGCGCGCCGGCGGCGTCAAGCTCGGGATGATGGTCTGGGGCCTCGAGCGCTGCTGGTTTGAGTCGCGCAAGGTGACCATCGGGACCGGCTCCTATGTGAACGCAGGCTGCTGGTTCGAGGGCGCGGGCGAGATCGAGGTCGGCGAGAACTGCCTGCTCGGTCCCGAGGTGCTCGCCCTTACCTCTACGCACCCACGCGGATCCGACGGCGTGATCGGCCGCGCCACCGAGTCGCGTCCGATCGAGATTGGCGACGGCTGTTGGATCGGGGCGCGTGCCACCGTTCTTCCCGGGGTGACGATCGGCGCGGGGGCGGTCATCGCGGCGGGCGCTGTGGTAACCGAGGACTGCGAACCGGGCGCCGTCTACGGCGGGGTCCCGGCGAGGCGGCTTCGATGACCAGGTCGCGCACCGAGCTGACCGCTTACGCCGGACTGTCGGGGAGCGTCCTGGCCGTCGCACTGGTACTGATCGCGCCGACACCTTGGCTGGCGCTGGTCGGCGCGCTAGTGCTGGCCTGCGTACCGGCCGGAGCCGCTGTCATGTGCTGGATCGACAGCGGCGAGAACGCCGCTCAGGCCGGTCTGACGCTCGCTGTGTCTCTCTCTGTGCTGGCGCTGGCGAGCGCACTCATGATCTGGCTGGCGGCATGGCAGCCCCGCGCGCTGCTCGTGCTCGCCGGCGCGGCCGTCATCTCCTGCACGCTGCGATTGCGGACTGCGCACAAGCTGGAAGGCCCCCGGTGAGCGCCGTCGACCATCCGCGCCGCGGGGTGCCATTGACGCGGGGTGAGTCTCTGAGCAGGCGGATCCAACCTCAGCTCGCGCTGCCGTTGATCGGACTCGGCGCCTGGGCCTTTGGGGTCACCCAGCTGCGTCCCTCGGCGATCGGTGATTACGGGCTGTTGGCGAGCGCCAACGTGTTCTTCCTGCTCGGTCTGGCGCTGCTGATGGTCGGCTTCGTGCTCGAGCTTGCCCGCAGCGCGCCGCGGGGCTGGCTGCTGACCCTGGACCTGATCGGCCTGATCGTCGCGATCCACGCAACCGTCCCGATCATCTTCGGCGGTACTCCCGAGTATGCGTGGGTCTATAAGCACGTCGGCATCATCTCCTCGTTCGCGCACTCCGGCCGGCTCACCGATCCGGGGAACATCTATGACCAGTGGCCGGCGCTGTTTGCTGCGGTGGCCGCGATCAGCTCGCTCGCTCATGTGAACACACTCTCCTTTGCAGCGTGGGCTCCGCTTGCCTTCGAGCTCGCCGATGCGCTGCTGCTGTTTGCGATCTTCCGGCTGCTCGTCAGCGAGCGGCGAGTGGCTTTCCTGGCGGTCGCCCTGTATGAGGGGATGATCGCGTGGGTGGGTCAGGACTACCTGTCGCCCCAGGCCTTCGGTTACCTCCTGTGGCTCGCGGTGGCGCTGATCATCCTGCGGTGGCTGCGCGCCCCCGCCCCGGAGCCCGGCGCCGGCGGACGCCTCGCCCGGCTGCGGGCGCCGCTCGTGGCGGGCATGGCGGCGGTGCCCAAGACCACCCGGAGCCAGCGGCTGGTCGCGATCGTGCTCGTCACGGCGATCTACTTTGCGATCGTCGCCGCGCACCAGCTCACCCCGTACGCGGTGTTGGCCGGGGTTGGCGCACTGGCGCTTGCAGACCTGTTGCGCCCGCGTTGGCTGGTGGTCTTGCTGGCCGCGGTCGCAGCCGCCTACCTGGCCCCGCGCTACAACCTGATCGCGAACAATTTCGGAGGCCTGTTCAGCGGCGGCAACCCGATCCAGAACGCTTCCGGGGCACGTGGCACCCACCACGCCGGCGGCGAGGCTCTGACCGCCCAGAGCGTGCGTGCACTCGCCGCGGGAATGTGGCTGCTAGCCCTCGGCACCGTCGTGCAGCGACGCAAGGCGCTCGGCCGCGTTCTGATCCCCGCGCTGCTGGCGTTCAGCCCGTTCGTGATCCTTGGAGCCCAGAGCTACGGGGGAGAGGCGATCTATCGCGTGTTCCTGTTCTCGGCACCGTGGTGCGCGCTGCTGATCGCCGGAGCGCTGTTCGAGCTGCGGCTTCCGCGTCGACTGCCGATCCGCTGGCCCCTGACGGCCGCGATCTGCGTAGCTGCCCTGTTCGCGGGACTTCAGGGACTCTACGGTCCCGTATCGGTCAACGCGTTCACCGGTTCGGAGCTGAGCGCCAGCCGCTGGCTCTACGCCCACGCTCCCAAAGGCTCGCTGATCGTGCTCCCAGTCGATAACTTCCCGACGCTGCAGACGGCCGATTACAACTCATACCAGCTGCAAGTGATGCCAGCAGATCCCCAGCTCGGAGCGGCGTGGCTGGACGAAGGCAACCTCGGGCAAGTGAAGCGCTGGATTGGGGGTCTCGGCCACCGCACTGCTTACATTGTCGTCAGCCGCAGCATGAGCGCCAGCGCCAGGTACTTCGGCGCTCCACGCGGATACGACAAGCTAGTTACCGAGATTCCAACCGCGCTGCGGGGCTCGGCCGTCTATCGCGACTCCGGTACGACGATCTACCGCCTGACGCTCGACTGAAGACGGCGCACGATGCTCGTGGCGCCGCCCGCCCCGGCGACCGCGACGCCGGCCAGGATCGCCAGCGCACGCGCCAGCTTGCCGGTGGCGAGGTTACGCCCAACGGCCAGCGGCAGGGTGCGCAGCAGGTAGGAGCGCTCGTCGCCGAGGTCGCTGTCCCCGGCGAGGTGCGCTGAGAGCTCGACCTTGCCGGCCCCCTCCCAGAAGCAACGGCGTAGGAAGAACGCGAAGGTCGCGCGATCTGATGGCACCTCGTGGTCGACGACTGCTCCCGGGACGTAGAGCCAATGGCTGGTGGGAGCGCTGGCTCCGACCCGGATGCACAGGTCAGTGTCCTCCGGGCGCGATACGCGTCCGATTTTTCCAAAGCCATGCCGAAAGCCACCAACGGATTCAAATGCCTCGCGCCGCACGGCCATGTTCTCGCTCCACACGTTGCGCACCGGTGCCACCTCCGTCGGGAGACCAGCGTACGACGCCCCCACGACCCAGCCGAATTCATCTGGGAACCAGCGCGGGCGCGCACCGTGCCACGCCGCCTTGGTCATTCCGCCGGTCCCGACGACCGAGGGATCAGCGAACGGTGCAGTCAGCTCTCTGAGCCAGCCCCCTCGCGCCTGGACGTCATCGTCGATGAACGCCAACAGTGGCGACGTGGCGAGTGCCGCCCCGGCATTTCGCGTACCTGATGCCCCGCGCTGACCGCGGTGGTCGACGACCTCGATGCCCTCCACCTGCGAGCTCAGGCGTTCGACGAGCACATCGTTCTGGTCGACGGCGATGATCAGCTGCGCCGGCGCGGGAGTTTGCGTCTGCACCGAGGCGATCGCCCTTAGCAGCATCTCGAACCGCTCCTCAGCATGGCAGGCGATCACAACGCTGACAGAGGGCTCGCTCATGCGCTCGGCGCGGGCTCATCGACCCGGATCACACGTCCGGGATTGCCGACCACGACGCTCCACGCCGGAACCGACTTGACCACCACCGCCAACGCGCCGATCCGGGCGTGCTCGCCGACGTGGAGGTCACCGATTACCGCGCAGCCTGCGCCGAGCTCGACGTGGTCGCCGACCGTTGCCACGCCCACCTCGTTGCCATCACGGTCGACGCGGTTCCCGACGGTCACGTTGTGGCGCAGGTGACAGTCGCTCCCAAGCTGGCAATGCGGGCTGAGCACGATCCCGTGAGGGTGATAGAGGCGCAGTCGGGGGCCTACCTGAGCGGTCACGGGCAGCTCCACGCTGAACACCAGCGAGCACGTCAGCCAGTACGGGGTGACGATCAGGCGCGCCGCGGGTCCCCATCGAGTCGCCGCCCATTGGGCAAGGCGAAACCAGGCCAGGATCAGTTGCGACTCAGGCCGGGACGCATTAACGGCCCAATCTTGCAACACCCAAGCGCGCAAACCCACCGCTATCAGCTCGTCTGCCGTCGGACCACCATACGCCACTTAGGGTCGGCGTCGATCCTGAGCTTATGCACCGGCAACCAAAGATACGGTTTGCTGGGCTCGCGCTCATGCTGGCATGGATGCTATTGAGCAGCGTGCCCGCGCTCGCCGCAGCTCGAGCCGCCTCCACCCCAGCACGCCGCCATCATGCCGTACGCCGTCACCACGCGGTACGCCGGCATGCCGCCAAGCGGCACCGGCGCCTGACGGCCTCGCCACGCCACGTCCAAGCCCGTGAGGCGGCTTCGGCGACCGATCCGGGGGGAGTGCCGCTGCCCACAGGCAGCCCTCGTGGCTGGCGCGAGGTGTTCTCCGACGACTTCGCCGGGACTAGCCTTGACTGGCAGTGGACGGCCTACTGGGGGCAGCCGGGCGGGGACCCGGGCGGGTTCTTCGATCCTACCCACGTGGCCGTTTCCGGCGGCCAACTGGTGATCTCGGCGTACAAGGACCCGGCCGACGGGGCGTGGGACGCCGGTCCGAACACCTACGTGACGGGGGGGATCAGCTCCTCGCCGTCGTTCGCGCAGACCTACGGCAAGTACCTGGTCCGCTTCCGCATGGACGCCGGTCAGGGAATCGCCCACGCAATCCTGCTCTGGCCGCAGACCAACACCTGGCCGCCGGAGATCGACTTCAGCGAGGACAACGGGGCTAACCGACAGATCGACTACGCGACCCTCCACTACGGATCCAACGATACGCAAGTCCAGAGGAGCGAGGCCGTCAACCTGACACGGTGGCACACGCTTGGCGTGCAATGGACTCGCGGGAAGCTCCAGTACACGCTCGACGGACAGACGTGGGCGACGGTGACCAACGCCAACGCGCCCTCGAACCCGATGGTGCTCGACATCCAGACGCAGGGTTGGGCGTGCGGTACCTCCACCTGGGAGCAGTGCCCGAACGCCAGCACCCCATCGCGCGTCAACCTGGACGTCGACTGGGTCGTCGCGTACGCACCGTCCTAGGACAGCCATCAACTGCCAGAGCTTGGAGGCGCCGTCGCAGGCGCCTAATGCGCATAGGCAGCGACCCAGTCGACATACATCCTGACCACCCGCGGCGTGCTCTTGTTTGGACACCGCCCCCAGGTTCCCGAACACGGCCAGGTTTGAGTCTGTAGGTCGAGCACCATCGGCACGGCTGGCACGACATTACCGGTCATTGTCTCCCAGATTCGGCCGTCGAGCGTGTACTGGAGCTTGCCGGGAGTCCACTGCACGCCCAGCGTGTGCCACCGGGTCAGGTTGACCTTCCCAAACCACGAATCCCAATGCGTGTCGTGCTTGCCGTAATGGAGCGTCGCGAGCGTGCCGGTCCGTCCGCTGCCGTTGTCCTCGCTGAAGTCGATCTCCGGAGGCCACGAGTTGTTGGCCGGCATTAGCAGCGCAGCGTGACCGATGCCAACCCCCGGATCCAGGCGGAAGCGAACCAGGTACTTGCCGTACGTCTGAACCAGTCCGGGACTACTCGAGAGGCCACCCGTTGCCCAGCGTCCCCCGTCACGCCCGTCGCGATAGCCGCTGATCAGCAGCATCCCATGCGAAACGGTGACGTGGCGGGGATCGAACCAGCCCGCCGGATCGCCACCCGGCTTGCCCCAGTAAAGGCGCCATTTGGAGGAGTCGAGTTTCCTCCCATTGAAATCATCGCTGAAGACCTGTCGCCATCCCGGGAGGTTGCCGACCGGCATCGGTTCGCGCCGCCCCGTCACAATTCGCTGTGACCGGACGGCGTCGGCTCGTGCCTTGGCTGGCATCGCGCCACATCCGTACAGCCCGAGCCCAACCGCTGCCATCAGCGCGGCGAAAAGCAGGCATACGATCAGCTTCGTGCGCGGGATTCTGGAGAACATGCTTGCGGGCAACACGGCTTCTCTTCATGCGGACATTATTCGGCCGTCAGGTATTCATCGGCACGCCAGCGCCAAAGGCTAGCTGCGAATCATGCCTTTTCGGGAGTTCTTACATAGCTTCCTGATCGCCCCGCCAGCGGCCGCCCCCTTCCTGGGCGATCAATCGCGCCCTTACCCGCTGAGCAACGCGCCGCGTCGATCAACACGAACACCGCCATCACGGCGACGTAGACGCCGTGGGGGTACTGAAACGAGTGGTATGAGATCGGCCACAGAATCGAGACGCCGCTTCCGCCCTCCCCCATGTCGCGCCAGAAGTGGATCGCCAGGCCGAATGCGATCCCGACTAGCAGATCCCGGCGGCGACGCCAGAGCACAGCGATCGCCAGCACGACAGCGATCGTCAGCAGCGAGTGGGTATAGGGACGTGGGGTTCCCGCCGTGATCCATTCGGCGCCTAGCCGGTCAGGGATGTGATCGAAGTCGATCACCACTGAGGCGACGAGGGCCGGGATCAGAAACCGCTCGCACACTCGCGGGCCGAACGCCCAGAACACCAGCAAGGTGCTCAGCAGATGCGCGAGCTCATCCAGCGGGCCGCCCGGAATCACTGTGTCGCCAGCGAGCCTGGTGCCCCAGTCGGCGGCTACCAGGAGGATCACCGCCAGTGCCAGCGTCCACGGCGAGAGCACAGTCAGGCGCCGGTGGCGCTCGCCCCGTTGTGAGGTTCCTCCGTGAGCCGTCATCCAGGCAATTATCGACAACTGTTCACCGGAGCCTAAGGCGCAGCGTGCGCCGGGCGTGCTCAGGTTCTGCCCGAGGACGAGCGCTTCTGGCACGCGAGCGGTGACCGCACACCTTGAGGGGCGGCGCTCCCAGCCACCGTTGTGAAGCCCGCTAGCGGGGCGAGATCCCCATATACGGAACCGCCCAGCCAACGATCTTCTGAAATGCCGGCGCGGCCACGGACCCACCGTAGATCGAACCCTGAGGCTGGTCGACCATCACCGCGACCAGCAACTGTGGGTCGCGAGTCGGCACCATTCCGATGAACGACGCGACGTAGGCGCTGTCAGAGTAGTGGCCGTTGATCGCGATGCTCGCAGTACCAGTCTTTCCGGCCATGTCGTAACCCGGGATCGCGGCACCCGAGGCGGTGCCGCCGTCGGCGAGCACGCCTTGCAACATCTGGCGTAACTCGAGTGCCACGCTCGGCGAGATGATTCGCTTCCCGCGGGGAAGCACGGTCGGCTTGCCGCCGACTGCTTCGACGATATGGGGTGAGCGCAAAGTTCCCCCGTTGGCAATCGCCGAGTATGCCGTCGCCATCTGCATCAGGGTGACCGATTCGCCTTGTCCCATCGGAAGATTGCCCATCGACGAGCCGGAGTACTTCCACCACGGGAGCACGATTCCCTGTTCTTCCCCGGGAAGATCAACGCCGGTGGGTACGCCGAAGCCGAAGCTGCGCACCCAGTGGTCGAAGCGCCGTGGTCCGAGCTTCTGGATTCCGATCTCATCGGCGCCGATGTTGCTCGACACCTCGAGGATCTGCGCAACCGTCAGCGTCTCATCGCCGTGAGACTCAGCGTCGTGGATCTGCCGGTCGGCTACCTGCAGGACAGAGGGGACGCTGAACTGAGTGCTGGGCGTGACCAATCCGTCCTGAAGCGCTCCCGCGACCGTAATCGCCTTGAAGGTCGACCCGGGCTCGTAGTTGAAGATAACCGCCCGGTCCTCGTTGGCAAACGAGGGCGCGCCCGCTAGGTCGTTGGCGTTGATTCGCGGCCAGTTGGCGAGAGCGAGAATCGCGCCCGTATTCGGGTTCATGACGATCGCTGTCGCGCCCCTCGGCGAGTACTGCGCGCCCACCCCGGCGAGCACCTGCTCGACCTCGTCTTGGAGCGCAGCGTCGATCGTCAGCTTGATCGGCCTGCCCGGACGCGTCGGCCGCACGTCGGTGACCGAGATCGGCTGGCCCCTGGCGTCGCTGACGATCCGGCGGACGCCGTTGCGGCCGCCCAGGACGCCGTTATAGCGGTACTCGACGCCGCTGTAGCCCTGGCCGTTCAGATGAACGCTCCCGAGCACCTGGGAAGCGGCCCAGGATCGCGGGTAGTAGCGCTTGACCTCCGGGATCATCGAGATCCCGTCGATGCTCAGTTTCCCGATCGCCGCTGCGCGGCCGCTCGGCACCAGATAGGCGAGCGGGACGTAGCCGGTGTGCGGCTTGGTCAGCGCCGTGAGCACGGTCATGACCGGCTTGCCGAGCAGCGGGGCGAGCTTCTGCGCCGCGGCGGGCGCATCCTTGATCAGGTAAGGATCGGCGACCACATCGTCGGCGGTCTCGCTAATCGCGAGCTCGACACCGTTTCGATCGGTGATCGTTCCGCGCGGCGCCGGGACCATAACCTGGCTGACCTGCTGCGTCGCCGCCGCGCGTTGCAGCGAGCCGGCGCGTACGACCCCGAGATAGGTCGCTCTGGTAATAGCGATTCCGAGGAGCGCGAGAAATGCCAGGAACAGGATTCCGACGCGGCGGTCGATTCCCGGCACTGGACCTCCTATCCCCCGCCCGGCGACGCGGACACGGATGCAGCGGCCGCATCCTGGCTGCTCGGAGTCGACGCAGTGGCCGGCGCGGTGGCCGGCGCCTGGGGAGTGGGATTTGACGTGTCCGTTGACGCCGTCGCCGTCGGGGCCGCCGTCGCATCGGTCGACGCGGTCGCTGTCGGGGCCGTCGCATCGGTCGACGCGGTCGCTGTCGCTGGAGTCATCGTCGACGCCGAGGTTGCCGCTGACTGGGTCGAGGGGAGCGACCCGGAACCGGGCGCGTTGACGTCTGCGCTCGTCACCACCGCACCGCTACCTGTTTGCGATGCGCTGAACGCGGACGGGTCGGGCGCGTGGATATTCGAGAGCGCCTTCTGGATGTCTGTTTGACGATGATTGGCGAGGAACCCGACCGCGCTTGGCGGCGGCATGATCATGCCCTCCTTCGCGGCAACGCTTTCAATCCGTTGTTCGTCTGACAGCAGCGCAACGCTTGCCTGAAGCTGCTCGTTGCGAGTCTGAAGCTGACTCGTGCGCTCGACCGAGCGGCCGATGCTGGCTCCGAGTTTCAGCTGCTCGACCTGCATCGCCACGATCCCGACGAGCATCAGACCAAGCAACGCGATCCAGGTCCGGCCGCGGACGATTCGGTCTAGCAGCGAATGATCGGGCAGCGACCCAACGAAAGCGAGTGTGCGCGCCGAGATCGCCGCGCCAGCGCTCGGCCTCGCCGTCGAGCGGCGGGCGCGCTGCGGCCGCGGAGCGGTGCGAGGGGCGCTTTGAGAGGCGGTGCGCGCTGGGGTTCGGGAGGCCGGGCGTGCTGCCCTTTGTGAGGCCGGGCGTGCTGCCGTCTGTGAGGCCGGGCGTGCTGCCGGCCCTTCGCCGGCTCGCGAAGTCGTGCGGGGGTTGGTTCGCGGCGCGGTCCGAGCGGCAGTTCCCGCCACGCGCCCGATGAGCGCTGCGGCCCTGCCGGCGAGGGGGCCGGAAACCCGGCGCGGTGATCGTGGCGCCGCATCCCGAGACAGCGTTCGGCGGTGTCCGGAACCGGCGGGGCCTGCCGACTTCCGCGACCCGGGGCCGCGAGCCTGGTCGCGGGCCGCCGTCCGCCTGCCGGCCGGAGTCATCGCGGGTGGCGTCATGGCAGATTGCCCTCCAGCTTGCGCGCGGCGCGCAGGTGCGCCGATTTGGACCGTGGGTTCTCCGCCACTTCTCCCGGTGTGGGCGCGACGGCACGACGGGTCAGGAGCTCTGCCTCGGGCTGATGCCCACACACGCAGATCGGGAGATCCGGCGGGCACACACAACCCCGCGCTCGCGCCGCCAAGAAGCGCTTCACCCGACGATCCTCGAGCGAATGGAACGAGATCGCCGCAAGCCGACCGCCCGGTTGCAGCAGCTCCCAGGCCGCCGGAAGCGCGGCGTCAAGCTGCTCCAGCTCATCGTTTACGGCGATCCGCAGCGCCTGAAAGGTCCTACGCGCCGGGTGACCACCCGCGAACTGGGCTGGAGTCGGAACGGCCGCCTTGATCGCATCGACAAGCTGGTGCGTGGAGCCGAGCTCCCGACGGCGCCGAGCACGCGCGATCGCCCGCGCGATCTGTGGCGCGTACCGCTCCTCGCCATAGTCGCGCAGGACGCGTGTCAGCCGACGCTCGTCCCAGGTGTTGATGATCTCGCCGGCAGTCAGCTCCTGGTCGGGATCCATCCGCATGTCAAGCAGCGCGTCGTAAGCGTAGGAGAAGCCGCGCGTCCACGTGTCGACCTGCATCGAGGACATGCCGAGGTCGAGGTAGATCAGGTCTGGGTGTAATTCCTCCTCGTGCAGCTGCGCGAGCGCGGTGACGAAATCGGCTCGGATGAATCGCGTGTCACACGACACCTCCGCGGAGAGCTCGGCGAACCGCTCCTCGGCGATCGGATCGCGGTCGACTCCGATCAGGACCCCAGCCGGCCCGATCCGGTCAGCGATCAATCGGGCGTGGCCGCCGCCGCCAAACGTGCAGTCGACGGCCACCTCGCCGGGCTGGGGATCGAGCAGCTCGGTGAGCTCGCCGGCCAGCACCGGGATGTGCGTATGCGTCATGTCAAGCAGTGTGGCCAAGGCTCGCTGCGATGTCGGGAACGCGGATCAAAACGTCGTCGCTGTAGCCGGTGTACTTCGTGCGGTCGAATACCTCGAGGGACTTGCCTGAGCCGGTCACGATCACGTCTTTTTCGAGGCCGGCGTAGTCCATCAGCGGCGCCGGGATCATCACGCGGTTGGCGGAGTCGAGCTCAGTGTCATGAGAGAAGTTGAAGAAGAAGCGCTCAAGATCGCGAGCGTTGGCCGACAGTGGGTTGAGTCCAGCCAGTGCCGCACTCGTGTACGCGTCGTAGGAGTCCGGCGTCCAAATTGCAATCGAGCGAGGCGCCCCCGGAGTCGTCTCCGGCGACGCCGCCAGCACGACACCGCCCGCGAGGGCTGCGCGGAATTTCGCTGGGACCGTGAGCCGGTGCTTGGCATCTAGCGCGTGTTCGAAGGTTCCGCGGAAGATCAAGGGTTCTCGTTCGGCTGACCGAATTCCGAACCCGGGTGGCTGGGTGGGAGGAGCCCCGCCACCCGGGTTCTGCATGCATGCCCCACTGTAACCCACTTCCTCCCACAATGCAACTCATTTCTCATCCCCTCTCCCACCCCACCCCATCCTCAGCCATCGGAGCCCGATTTGGCCGTGATCCCGGCCACTTGGGGCTGATCGGGTAGTCACGGCCACACGCGCCAGCGCTGCACGATCCCTCGCAAGCGGCGGAACTGAACGACGGCATGCATCACAGCGATGGTTCCGTCCGGCGGATGTGCGTGGGGCCGTCGCGGGTCGGTCGCGACCCGCGGGCGAACGAGCTTTGGCGATTTACCTCCGGCCCCCGGAGGTGAACAGCCAACGTTCGCGTGGCGACTCCGCGCCGGCGACTAAAGCCGTGGCCGAGCCCTGATCGCCGTAACGGCTATACCGCAGACATCAGTGCCGCACCAACGCCTCGGCCGCGATCTACTGCCGCCCGGCAGGGGAGCCTGTGCGACGACCTGGCCGACGCGCGCCCCTCGGGATGATCAACGATCCCCTGCCGGCGCGGCGCATGCCGACGGAGCAGGCCGCGAGACGGGCAGCTCGAGTACGAGTCTCGCCCCGCGATCGCTTGGCGCTGCGGCGAGACGGCCACCGTGGGCTGCTGCAATCCCGGCGGCGATCGCAAGCCCTCGGCCGCGCTGAGCGCTGCGGCGGTGGGTTCGCCGCGACAGCTCCGCTACCGGCGCGGGCAATCCGGGTCCGTGGTCGCTGATCTCTATCCGCGCGATGACTCCATCGGACCGACCCCGGACCTCGACCGGTCCCTCTCCGTGCTCGATTGCATTCGCGATCAGGTTTCCGGTCGCCTGCGCGAGGCGCACACGCTCGCCGACCACGTGCGCCGTCCCGCCTGTCCACCGCGCCCCGAGTTCTACTCGGCGGTGGCGCGCGCTCGGTTGCCACGCGTAGACGGAATCCGCGAGGAGGTCAGCCACGTCGACCTGCTCAAAGATCCGCGGCGCGCAGCCGGAGTCCCGGGAGTTGGTCAGATCCTCGAGCGCCAGGGCAGCGCGCCCGAGCTCCAGGTCGATCGCCCGCAGCCTCGCCGACGGGAGCCCTCCTGCACGTTCCTCCAGCTGGAGACCAAGCCGTGCGGCCGTGATCGGCCCGCGGAGCTCATGGCAGGCGTGCGCGACAACCTCGGTCAGCGCAGCCAGCGCGCGCCAGGCGAGCAGCAAGAGTGCTCCGGCTACGGTCGCCGTCACCCAGCCTCCTACGAGAGCGAGCTGACTGGTCAACCGATGCTCCCATCGACGAGTCGGTATCCGATGCCCCAGACGTTGACCACGAACCTGTCCCCCGACGCGCACAACTTCTTTCGCAGGCGATGGGCGTGGGAGTCCAAGGTTCGCGTTGGCACGAGCGACCTGTATCCCCAAACGCCGCGTAGTAGCTCCTCCCGCGTGAATACTCGTGTCGGATCCGCCGCCAGTGCCCGCAGCAGCGCGAACTCCTTCTTGGACAGCGCCAGTTGCTCGCCGTGAAGCCAGACCTGACGCGAGAGGGGATCTAACTCCAAGCAACCTATTCGTAGCCTTCCCACGCGCGGACGCCCGCGATTGCGCCGCAACAGCGCCGCAACCCTCGCCAGGAGCTCGGGATAACTGAACGGTTTGACGACGTAATCGTCACAACCGCGCTCAAAACCACGCACCCGATCCAGCTCGCCGACCCTCCCCGTCAGAACCAGCAGTGGAAGGTCAGGGTCGAGCCGCCCCGCGATGCGATCGGAGTCGCGAACCTCGCGGAGCAGCTCGAGGCCGTCACGATCCGGGAGCCCGAGGTCGACAATCGCTAGGTCCAGGACTCGGGTCTCCATCAGCCGTCGCGCATCCTGCGCGCAGTCGGCCTCGATCAGCTCGTACCCATCCGCGGCGAGGTTGTCGGCGAGGAAGCTCCGGGTCGTGTCATGGTCCTCGACGATCAAGATCGTCGCCTGCGCTCGCTCCATGCCCACCAGAGCCTGCAGCAGAACAGAAATCACCCCCTTTGGCCAAAGACGTGGGAGCTGGTAAGTCTCGGGATCGTCCGAGCTGGACGATCGCCGGGCCTGTCCTGCAACATCCCATTCAAGCCCTGCGTCCGAAGAGGATTCACACATATGATGCCGACGCTTCGATGTACCGGCGCGGGAACTACAACTCCGGCGAGGATTTCGTGCTCGAATACGGCGAACTTCGCTTCACCTTCAGCGAGCGCGACTTTCGCGAACGCTGCGAGCAGGCTGCTCGCAAGCTCGGGTTCCTGGCCGGGGGAGTTGAGGAGGACGAGGCCGAAGATCTGATCAATCTGGTCGTCAACGGCGAGGTCACCGACCCCGCCTCGGCGCTGGGCGAACACGTCAACGAATGCTGGCCGGAGCTCGTCGGGCCATCCGAGCGGTCGCTCGTGCACTGGTTGCGCCGCTTGATTTTCCGCGGCGCGTGGCTCGATCAGCGAGTCAAGGAAGGTGAGCTCGATGTGTCATTCGACGAGGATTCGAACGCCTTCATATATGTCCAGCCCGACCGGGGCGGTGAGCCGATCGAGCTCGCGCCGGAGCCGAGCTGGAATCGCGTCGCGTATCGGCGCTGATCGGCGCTCGCGAGGAGTATGTCGGCGCTCGAAGCGTTGCTGATCCAGCCATCCGGCGCGAACGTTGGCATTTTACCTCCGGGGGGCGGAGGTAAAACGCCAATCTTCGCGGGGGGCCCCGCGACCACCGCCCGCCCGCGACCCGCGACCCCGCCCCGCGACGACCGCCCGCCCCCTAACCCCCGGACCCGAGGATCGCTGTGATGTTCTGGTTGCGGGGCGCTGGGTTGTCTAGCAGCAGTCGTGGCACGGACACGAGCCTGTAGCCGCGGGCGCGGAGCGCTCTGATGATTTTCGGCAGGGCGTCGACCGTCTCTTGACGATTGCCGCCGCCGTCGTGCAACAGGATGATCCCTCCCGGCCGCGCGCCGGATACCGCCGAGTGCACGATTGCCTTAGCGCCCGGCAGCTCGTAGTCGTTGGTATCGACCGTCCAGAGGACCATCAACATCTTGAACTTGTGCAGCAGCTTCAGCGTGGTCGCGTTCCAGAGCCCGTAGGGTGGGCGGAACAGCCGCGGAAACGGTGCGCCGTAACGCTCAATCGCCGAGCTCTGCTGAAGGAGCTGTGTTTGCTGCCCGGCCGCAGACAGCTTCGACATCGGGGCATGGAGTTCGGTGTGATCGCCGATGACGTCGCCGTTGGAGACGATCTCCGTGGTTGAGGTGTGGAAGTACCGCTCCATCACCCCGACCTCGAAGAACGTCGCAGACACCTTATGGCGGTGGAGTACGGAGAGCACTTGCGGCGTGTACGGGCCCGGGCCGTCGTCGAACGTCAACGCGATCTCGCGATGCTGCTTGCCGGCAACCCGGACCCATGGCGTGTAGCTAAGCGTGCGATTGATCGCCGCGTTCTCGGCGACCTGTTCGGTCGCGGCGAACGAACCCGCCTTCGTGCCGGCGAGCGTCTCGATCCGAGCAAAGAACCCGGAAGCGTGATGAGCTTGATGGTTGGCGGCTGCGCTGCCCCCGCTCCCACCGCCGCTCACCGACAGGCCGATCGCCACCGCGATGCCGGCGATCGCGAGCAGCGCGATCGCCCGACGCCGCAGATGGTGGCGCTCCGCACGGCGACGCGGCGGAGGCCTCCGCGAGCGAGGGGGCGGCCTTCGCGGCCGGTTGAGTAGTGCGGTAACGCCGTCGTCCACCTGGATACCCCGACCCATAATGCCGGGTCCGCCAGCAACGTGCGGCCACGCGGCCATGGTCACGGCCTCCGACTAGGCTCCTGCCTCGATGCCAGCGTCGCTCTGGGTGGTGATCCCTACATACAACGAGGCGCCCAACGTCGAGCGCATCGTCCGCGCGACCGACGCGGAGCTGAGCCGGCTGGCCCCTGGCGAGTATCGCATCCTGGTGGTCGACGACGGCTCTCCTGACGGCACCGGAGAGATCGCCGATTCGCTGGCGAACGAGCTGGAGGTATTGGAAGTCCTGCACCGACCTACCAAGGACGGGCTGGGACAGGCGTACCTAGCGGGTTTCGCTCGCGCGCTTGCGGCCGGCGCGATGCTCGTCGTCGAGATGGACGCCGATTTCTCGCACGACCCTGCCTACCTCGGCGAACTGCTGGGCGCCGCGGAAGCTGCCGACCTCGTGCTCGGCTCGCGCTATGTACCGGGCGGTGGTGTGCGCGATTGGGGGCCGCTGCGCAGGATCGTGAGTCGCGGCGGCGGCCTTTATGCGAGGGCGATTCTGCAAGTTGATGTGCACGATCTCACGGGCGGCTTCAAGTGCATACATCGCAACGTCCTGGAAGGGATCGACCTCGCGAGTGTCCGGGCCGAGGGGTACGTTTTTCAGATCGAGGTCACCTACCGGGCCCTGCTGGCGGGGTTCCGCGTACAGGAGGTACCGATCGTGTTTTCCGATCGGACCGAAGGATCAAGCAAGATGTCTGCGCGCATTGCACTTGAGGCGATGTGGCGTGTGCCGCGACTCCGTCGAAGCGCGGCCGCAGCGGTGCAGCGCGCAGCGACCGCTCGCCAGGTGACCGAGTCGAAGTAACAAAACTCACATTCTCACGTCATTTTTCCTAACCTAATCCCAACACTCCCCAAATGGGAGCCGACTGTCCCGCGGGCATCCTGTCGATAGCGATGAGTCGCCGCCCTAGCCCCCTCGGCGCGACGCCCCAGAGTGGCGCGCTCGAGCTCCGGACATCGAGCCTGGGCTTACGTCGCACCCTTCGGGGCGCGCGCGTCGGCATGCTCGGACTCGCTGGGCTGATCATCACCGGCCTAGTCATCTCGGTGGCCGCCCCCGGTTCCGACGTCCTCCTGCCCGAGTCCATTCGACCGGTGCCAAGCTGGCTCGCGGGCCCCTTCGGCAGCACCGGCCTGGACCTCGGAAGTGGCGGCGTGATCGCAGTGCTGCTGATGATGCTGGGTTCCTACGTCCTCGCGGTGCAGGCTGCCGATCGGCTCTCTCCGCGGGCGGTGCTGATGACCATTGCGGCACTCCATGCGCTGGTGCTGCTTGCTCCCCCGCTCCTCTCAACTGACGTGTTCAGTTACCAGGCGTACGCGCGGATGGGAGCGGATTACGGCACCAACCCGTACCTGTTCGGCCCGCACGCCATCGCGCTCGATCCCCTGTTCCCGTTCATCGGTGCGAAGTGGTCGTACATCCCGACCGATTATGGCCCGCTGTTCACCGCGCTCAGCTACGCGCTCGCGCCGCTGTCGATCGCTGCCAGTGCGCTCGCCTACAAGGCGATCGCAGCATCGGCGAGCCTGGCGACCGTGGCACTGGTCTGGAACGCGGCGCGGCTGCGCGGAACCGACCCCGTCCGGGCCGCCGCGCTGGTCGGGCTGAACCCGCTGGTCGTCGTGTACGGAGTCGGTGGTGGACACAACGACCTGCTGATGATGACCGCTGTCGTCGGCGGCGTGTACCTGATGCTCCAGCACCGCGAGCGGGCGGCGGGCGGGGTGATGATTCTCGGCGCCGCGCTCAAGATGACTGCTGGATTGATGCTGCCATTCGCGCTGGCCGGCGGCGCTCGTCGCGGCGCCCGCAGTCGCCGGCGCGATCTGGCGTTCGGTGCCGCGATCGTCGCAGCGTTGTTCGCGGTTCCGTCCTTTGCGCTGTTCGGAACGGGCCCGCTGCAATTGCTGAGCACGCTGAAAAAGACGCAGGACGAAGGCGATTGGCACAGCATTCCGGGCTTCATTTCCACGCGTCTCGGACTGGGGACGATCGGCCACGTGGTCGGCATCGTGTTGGCGGTGATCTTCCTGGGTGTCACCTGCTGGCTGGTCCTGAAGGCGTGGCGCGGGCAGATAGATTGGATCGACGGCGCCGCTTGGGCCACCCTCGCGATGATCGTTACCGCCGGTGCGCTGCTCCCCTGGTACGTCGCCTGGCTGTTGCCGTTGGCCGCGATCGCGAGCGATCGGAGGTTGTGGCGAACCGCGGTCGTGCTGACGGTCGTAATCCAGTGCATCCAGGTGCTCGGTTATATCCCTCACGGAAGCCCACTCGGCCTGTGAGTAAACGAGCTTGTACGCCGGTGTGTTGTCAGCCGCAAACCCTTACGATGATGCAATGAGCGGACGTGCCATGGGCGAGGACGACGGCACGCGGCCGCTTGAGCTTCTCAGTGTTGTTGCGCCCGTTTACAACGAACAGGAGTTGCTCGAGGCGTTTTACGGTCGCGTATGCGCCGCCCTGGAACCGCTGCGGTTCGAGCTGGTGCTCGTCGATGATGGCTCGAGCGACAACACCGCCGAACTGCTGGAACGTCTTGCCGAGAACGACCCGCGCGTGCGGGTCGTGTACTTGTCGCGGAACTTCGGTCACCAGACGGCTCTGACCGCAGGACTCGATCATGCGCGCGGCGACGCCGTCGTGATGCTTGATGCCGACCTACAGGATCCACCGGAGCTGATTCCGACGATGCTCGATCACTGGCGCGCAGGTTGTGACGTCGTGTACGCAGTCCGGGAGCAGCGCGAAGGCGAGTCACGTTTCAAGCTCGGCACCGCACGCTGGTTCTACAAGCTGTTCGACAAGCTCGCCCAGGTCGAGCTTCAGCCCAACTCGGGTGACTTCCGGCTGCTGGATCGCCGGGCACTCGATGCGCTGCTGTCGATGCGGGAGCGCAACCGCTTCCTGCGCGCGATGACGGTGTGGGTTGGCTACCGACAAGCGGCGGTTCCCTACCGTCGCGATCCCCGGACCGCCGGCGAGACCAAGTACACGTTCGCGAGAATGCTGCGGTTCTCGCTCGACGCGATCTCTTCCTTCTCACACCGTCCACTGCAGCTCGCGACGTTGCTCGGATTCATCATCTCGACCGTGGCCTTCATCGCGATCCCAGTGGTGATCGCGCTGCGCGTCACGGGCTCCTACCTCCCAGGCTTCGGCTCGATCACAATCGCCGTGCTGCTGCTCGGAGGGATCCAGCTGATCTCGATCGGGATCATTGGCGAATACGTCGGACGGATCTACGACGAGGTCAAGGGACGGCCGCTGTACCTGGTGCGCGCGCGACGCAACATCCCGGCGCAGGAGGAACTCGACACAGCGCTGCCCCCCGTGGCCGAGCCTCAGCGGGTGGCGACGACGGCGCCTAGCCGCCCGCGGGATTAGGTCCTAACGAACGGTTCGCCCGAATCTCGGGCTCGGGAGGCGACTCGGCGGCGGCGCGAAGCGGCCGTACTTCCGCCTCGGTGCGGTGCTCGCTCTCCCCGCGCTCGAGCGCAGTAATCCGGCTCGCCAATCCTTTGATCGCGTCTGCGATCGGGTCGGGGAGATGGACCCAGTCGGCATCCGGGCCCTCGGGCCGGCGTCCTTCGACTCGCACCGGATGACCCGGATTGCCAACGACGGTCGAGTTGGGTGGTACGTCATGAATCACGACGCTGTTCGCACCGATCTTCGAGCCATGGCCAACGGTGATCGGGCCGAGCAGCTTGGCTCCCGAACCAATCGTGACGTTGTCTTGCACGGTCGGGTGGCGCTTGCCAGTCGCAAATCCGGTTCCGCCAAGTGTCACGCCTTGGTAGAGGGTGACGTCATCGCCGATTTCGGCGGTCTCGCCAATCACGACGCCCATGCCGTGGTCGATGAAGAAGCCCTGGCCGATGCTTGCCGCAGGATGGATCTCGATACCGGTGATCGCCCGCGAGATCAAGGCGACCATCCGCGGTAGTAGAGGGACTCCGGCACGGCACAGGAAGTGGGCGAGGCGATGGGCAAGAAGCGCGTGAACGCCCGGCCAGGCGGCGAGGATCTCGGCGGCGCCGACGCCGCGGGCGGCCGGGTCGCGGCTCTGGGCCGCAGCAATGTCACGCCGAATCTCAGCCGCGGCGCGAGGCATAGGCCCGAAACCGAACATCGACAAAGCGTAGCGAGGCGAGCCGCAGCGCTGAGAGAGCATCCGCCGCGGGACGTTGCCTATGGCGCGAAGAATGGCGTGGAAACGTATCGTTCTCCGGAATCGGGCAGGATCACCACGATCCGGGCGCCGCGCAGCTCCTCTCGCCGTGCGAGCGCGAGCGCCGCCCACACCGCCGCGCCGCCGGAGATCCCAGCCAGAACCCCCTCGAGCCTGGCAAGTTTGCGGGCCGTCTCGATCGCGTCCTCGTCGTCGACCGGAATCACCTCGTCGATCACCTCCCGGTTGAGGACGCTGGGCACAAAACCGGCGCCGATCCCTTGGATCTTGTGCGTGCCGGCTCGGCCGCCCGAAAGAACCGCGGAGGTGCCCGGCTCGACCGCCACCACGCGGCAGCTCGGATTGCGTTGCTTGAGCACCTCTCCGACACCGGTGATCGTGCCACCGGTTCCCACACCGGCGATGAAAACGTCCACGCTGCCATCCATCGCGTCCCAGATCTCGGGCCCGGTGCTCTGGCGATGGATCTCGGGATTCGCGGGATTGGAAAATTGGTCCGGGAGAAAGACGTCGTCTCGCGTGGCCATCGATTGCGCGGCCTGCACGGCCTCGGTCATTCCCCCAAGTGACTCCGTGACTTCGACCTGAGCGCCGTAGAGGCGCAGCAATCCCTCGCGCTCACGGCTCATGCCTTGGGGCAGCGTCAATACGAGGTCGTAGCCCTTGGCAGCGCACACGAACGCGAGCGCGATCCCGGTGTTGCCGCTGGTCGCCTCGACGATCGTCGTCCTACCGGGTTCGATCCGGCCCTCCTGCTCGGCCGCTTCGATCATCGAGACGCCGATCCGGTCCTTGACGCTTCCACCGGGGTTGTAGGCCTCCAGCTTGGCGAAGATCTGGGCCTCCGCGTCCCGGGCGATGCGAGTCAGCGCGACCATCGGCGTGCGCCCGACGTGATCGGCGATGTTGGTCGGGATTTCGATGTTGGTGGGGATCTGGATCATTAGCGCATATGGGGAATACGGGACCAGCGGGTCGCTTAGATTTGATACATCGGAGCGCCGGCCGCCCTCAGCTCCGCCTCGGCGACGTCGGCGACCGTGCAGTCGCCGAGCACCGCGCGCGCCGCGGCGGCGGCGTCAGCGAACACCCCCGTCGAACCGCGACCGACAGGACCGTCGAGCAGCTCGACGATCGCCAGCACGGTGATCTCGCCGGCGGGTTGGGCGAAGCTGTAGCCGCCCTTTACGCCCCTCTGCGAGCGGAGAACGCCGGCCCGTCTCAGGGTCGCGAACAGCTGCTCTAGGAACTGCACCGGAATCTCGCCGCGGCGCGCCAGCTCGGCGATCGGGACGGGGCCGACGTCCCCGTGGCGGTAGAGCTCGACGAGCGCGCGCAGCGCATAAGGGGACTTGGTCGTGATCGAGATCATTCGCGACCGATGATCGCATGCCGGCGCGGCGGCTCAGATCCAGCCGCGTTCCGTCGCGATCAGGACGGCCTGTGCCCGGTCCATCACCCCGAGCTTCCCGTACACGTTGTGCAAATGGGTCCGGACGGTGCTGGTGGAAAGTCCCAGCTCACTGGCGATCTGCTTGTAGACCATGCCGCGCGCCAGGCGCCGCAACACATCGATCTCACGACTGGACATCGGACAGGGATCAACCTGCCTGGGCCGCCCACCGGTGGTCGTCAACGGCAGGTCGTACATGACCGCGCGCAGCTCCGCCGGCTTGACGCCGACGATCCGTGAGACGTTCAGCAGTTCTGACGGGGAGACGGAGCCGCCGAGGACGTAGTGGGCGAGCATGTCCGCGAGACGGACGAGGGCAGCCTCGCCGTCGCAGTCATCGGCGTGATGACGCTCGATCACGCTCGCCAGCGCGTTTGGCAGCCCCCACCGCCGGGCAAGCACGCCGCCGACGACAGCGTGATCAACCCCCAGCTCTCGCCGTTCGCGCTCAATTCGCTCCTCAGGAGTGCGAGCGTCGCCATGGATCTGTCGTGGATAGCCGGGGTAGGCCTGAACGAGCACGAGCTTGCCGACATCGTGCAACAGGGCGGTGACCATCAACCGGTCACGAATCTCGTAACCAAGCTCCCTAGCCAGGCGATCGGCGGCACTCTGTGTCGCCACCGCGTGCAGCCGGAAGCGCTCGGGGATGCCCTGCCAGACGGTCGTACGCTCGAAGAAGTCAAATGTCCGAGCGCGACGGGCGACGGCGTGCACGGTCCGCGGAGAGAGCACCTCAACCGCTTTCACAGCGCTCTCGACATGTCCGCGGGTCTGCCCGTCGAGCTGATTGGCGAGGCGCAGCACACTAACCGCCAGCGCCACGTCACCCTCCACCGCGACCACGACGTCGGCTGTCGATGGCTCACCTTCCTCGAACAGACGCATCACGCGGTTACGGGACTCGACGAGCATCGGAAACACCTCAAGCGCTTCGAAGGCGGCCGTCAGCCGCCGGCCGTGGCCTTCGTTGTGCCGGCGCTCCCGCGCCGCATATGGATCAGTTGGGACTATCTTCGCAGCCGCTAGAGGGGCCACCGGAGGCTCGCTCTCGCTCGTCATCGGATCGGAGGGCGTTGGATCCTTGTCGGCAATTCCCAAGAATTCACGCAAATTACTTATCGGCAGGCGTGGGGTGGCGGTTTAGCGGTCATTTGGGGCAAGCGCGCTCTAGCGCCCGATCGATCCGGGCCAGCGTCTCGTCACGTCCGAGCAACACTACGCTCTCGAAGATACCCGGCGAGACGGTCGTACCGGCGATCGCCACCCGAACCGGTTGAAATATTTTCCCGGGTTTTGTTGCCTGCCGCGCGACGACTCCCCGCAGCGCGGCCTCGACATTTTCCAGCGTGAAAGGCTGAGCATCTGCGAGCGCATCGCGCGCAGCTCGGAGCGTCTGCACCCCCCCGTCCTGGCCGATCACTCGCTCAAAGGCCGCACGATCGTCGGCAGGTCCGTCGAACAGGAATCCGACCAGCGGCCAGAAATCGGCTAACGTCTGGATCTTCTCGGCCGAGATTTCGACCGCGCCCCGGAGTCCGGTTCGACCGGTGTACTGCTCGAGGCGCCTGGTGAGCTCGTCGATCCCCAGCTCGCGTAGCCATTCGCCGTTCATGTGCCTGAGCTTCTGTTCGTCGAACACCGCCGGGCTCTTTGACACTCGTTCGAGTTGGAAGCGCTCAGCAAGCTCCTGAAGGCTGAAATGCTCCTCGTCGGCGGAGAAGCCGGCCCCGAGCAGCGCAATGTAATTGTCGACCGCCTCCGGCAGGTAACCGGCGCCGCGCAACTCCTGCACCGAGGCAGCGCCGTGACGTTTGGATAGCTTGCGCCCATCGGGCCCGTGAAGCAGCGGCAGGTGGGCGTAGCGAGGCGCCGGCGCACCCAGCGCTTCGAACACGAGCAGCTGCTTGGGCGTGTTCGAGAGGTGATCCTCCCCGCGGACGACATCGGTGATTTCCGCATCGAGGTCGTCCACCGCGACCGCGAAGTTGTACAGCGCCGATCCGTCGGCACGAGCAATCACGGGATCATCCATGCTCGCGTTGGGGAACAGTGCTCGGCCGCGGATCACATCATCGACGACCGTCTCGCCGGTGTCAGGTACACGCAGTCGGACGGCGCCGCTGTCCTCGCTCGTTCCCCGAAAGCCATGGTCAGCGCCATGGCGCTGCTTAAAGGCCCGGACGTCTTCGGCGTTCGCGCTCGAGTGATACGCGTGATCACTCGCGAGCAGCTGTGCCAGCACTTCCGCGTGACGCGCCGCACGCTCGGATTGGAAGATGGGGCCTTCGTCCCAATCGAGGTTCAACCATCCGAGCGCATCGAGGATCTGCTCTACGTTCTCGGGAGTCGATCGCTCGCGGTCGGTATCTTCGATCCGCAGCACGAGCGTGCCACCCCTGCCTCGGGCCAGCAACCAGTTGTACAAGGCGGTGCGGGCGCCACCAATGTGCAGCGCACCCGTCGGTGATGGAGCAAAGCGGACTCGCATGAAATCGTCTACCCCATGCTAATCGGCGCCCACGTCTCGCCTGCCGGCGGGCTCGCGAAGGCCGTTCAGCGAGGGGTCGAGAAACGCTGCGAGGCGATCCAGATCTTCAACCAGTCGCCACGGATGTGGCGTCCGACCGCCTACGGCGAGGAGGACTTCGCAGCCTTCGGGGAGGCGATCGCCGACACCGAGATCAAGGCCGTTCTGATCCACGCCGTCTACTTGCTCAACTGTGCCTCCGAGGATCGTGAGATTCGCAAGAAGTCGCGGGCCTCGCTGAATCAGTCTCTGCGTGTGGGAGCCGGAATCGGAGCTTGCGGAGTCGTCCTTCACGCCGGATCGGCGAAGACCGGTGATGTCGGTAAGGCGATTAAGCGGGCGGGCACCGTCATCAAAGAGGCGCTCTCGGAGAGCGAGCGCTGCCCGCTCCACCTCGAGGACACTGCCGGAGCGGGAGGCACGCTGGGGCGCTCATTCGAGGAGCTCTCCGAGCTGCTGGCGGCCGGTGGCGGCAACGGCCGGCTCGGCGTGTGTCTGGACTCCTGCCATCTGCTGGCTTCCGGGTACGACATCAGAACCGCCCAGGGTCTGACTGACACGCTGGACGAATTTGAACGCGTCGTCGGTGCCGAGCGGCTGCAGTCGCTCCACGTCAACGACTCGATGACCCCGCTTGGCTCCAACCGCGACCGACATGCCCTTTTGGGCGAAGGAGAGCTCGGCAAGAACGGCTGCGCGGCGTTCCTTTCCGAGCCGCGCTTCGAGCAGCTTCCGTGCGTGCTCGAGACCGGGCGTGAGGGCAGCGGTCCGGCCGTCGAGGACGTAGCGTTGGCGTTCAAGCTCCGCCGGCGGGGGAAGAATTCGCGCCGGCGAGGGTCCCGCAGCCGGGGGTGAGCTCGAGCGATCCGGTGGCTGGCCTGCTGGGATTCTCCCGGCGAGATCTGTAGGTTTGCTGGCGCGATGGGCAACCACCACGCAGATGCGCTGGTCGTGTTCGGGATCACCGGCGATCTGGCCAAGAAGATGACGCTGCGCTCGCTCTACCGGCTCGAGCAGCGTGGCCTGCTCTCATGTCCTGTGATCGGCGTGGCGGTCAGCGACTGGTCTGTGGAGCGGCTACGCGAGCATGCGCACCAGTCGATCGAGAACGCCGGCGAGAAGATCGACGAGCAGGTGTTCGGGCGCTTGGCGGCGCGGCTTGGCTACGTCAGCGGCGAGCAGACCTACGCCCGCGTGGTGCACGCGCTAGCTGATGCGCGCAATCCAGCCTTTTACCTCGAGATACCCCCCTTCGCTGTTTGGGATGGTGATCTCGGGGCTTTCGAAGGCGGGGCTCGTCGCTTCACCGCGGCGGGTGATCGTCGAGAAGCCCTTCGGTCACGACCTTGACTCAGCCAGAGCACTCGCCGCAGATCTGCATCAGTATCTCGAGGAGTCTCAGCTCTACCGGATCGATCACTTCCTCGGGAAGAGGGGGCTCCAAGAGATCCTCTATTTGCGGTTCGCGAACACGATGCTCGAACCGGTCTGGAACCGCAACTACCTCGCGTGCGTCCAGATCACGATGGCCGAGCGCTTCGGGGGTGAGGACCGGGGCCATTTCTATGACCCGGTCGGTGCGTTGCGCGACGTGGTCGTGAATCATCTGATGCAACTGCTGGCCACGGCGGCGATGGAGCCGCCAGCCGGCGGTGATCCGGAAACGCTCAAGGACTCAAAACACGTGGTGTTCCGCGCGATGGAGGCAGCCGATCCCATGCGCTGCGTCCGCGGGCAGTACGACGGCTACGGGACGATCGCGGGCGTCGAACCAGACTCAAGCACCGAGACGTTCGCGGCAATGCGCTTGGATATCGACAACTGGCGCTGGGCCGGAGTGCCGTTTTTCATCCGCACCGGCAAGCAGATGGCCGTGACCCAGACGGAGGTGCGCCTGGTGTTCCGGCACCCGCCGAAGATTCACTTCATCAGTTATGCGCATCGGCGGCCGCAGCCGAGCCAGATCGTCTTCAAGATCGATCCGACGACCGGGATCCAGATGATCCTCGATGCCCACCGGGCCGACGATCCCGGTCCGAAAAAAATTCAGTTCGACATCGAGTTCGCGCAGGAGGGCGGCGAGGACGCCACGCCGTATGAGGCCCTGCTGCACGCCGGCCTGACCGGCGACAGCACCCATTTCACCCGCCAGGACAATGTCGAGGAGAGTGGCGGATCATGCAGCCGCTGCTCGACGATCCACCGCCCGTGCATAGGTATGCCAAAGGCTCGTGGGGCCCGGAGGCGGCGGATCAGCTCGTCTACGGGTATGGCGGCTGGCACGGGCCGTGGCTGTCGCAGGAGGCCCCGGCCTGAGCGCTCCGGGGCGCCCCCGCCTCAGGCTTGTCCGGGCGGGTGGCCGCGAAGGCGCGTCGCCAGCATCAGCGCGGCGAATGTCCCCACAACCCAACTCGCCTCGACGATCAGCGGCTGCACGTGCCGATCGTGGCGGAAGTAGCCGGCGTTGCGGATGATCTCGACGATCGCGCCGGCGGGCAGGTAGCAACCGATGAAACCGTAGAACGGCGGCAGCAGTGGCGGGGCCACAGCGCTGCCGGAGGCGGCGTTACCCAACGCCACGAAGCCGGTGTGATCACGATCGCCGCGCGGCTGTCAGGCGGCTTGACCAGATGCCTCAGAGCGTGCGCCAACTTTCCTAGCCAGGCGCCCGCTCGGAACGTGCCCGGCGACTGACCTACGCCCCACCCGCCGCGACGCTTACCTGTTCGGCCGACGCGATGCGCTCCGTCAGTATCGCCTGACCCAGTAGCGCATCGAGCTCCGCGTGGAGCGCGGCGTTTCTCTCGACCCGGAATTCCGCCCCGAGCTTCAGCCGGCGCGGGCCAGCCGATGTCTTCAGTTCGATCAGCACGTCCGCGTCACCCGGGAAGCCGGCGAGCACATCCTTCAGTTCGCGCAGGGCGCTCGCCGGGAGCGCGGTCGCGTCGAGACGCAGTCGCAGCATCGCCGGAGCAAGGACCTGCTTAGCGGCCTGCTCGGCGGCATCCCGGACCTCCTCGAGAGTCGGTTCGAACCGCTCGACCTGCTGGGCGATGATGCAGGTCTTGTCGCGATCCTTGTGATCGACCTTGCCGCGTACGAGCACGATCGAGTCGGTCGTGAGCGCGTCTTCGTGGGCGGCCAGCGCCTTGCCGAACACCAAGATCTCCACGGAGCCTTCGAGGTCGTCGAGCGTGGCGAACATCATCGGATCGCCTTTCTTGGTCCTGATCCGCTTTGACTGCGTGAGCATCCCGCCGACCGTCACCCAGTCGCCGTCCCGGCGGCCGGCTAGCTCGCCGAGCGAACAGTCAACGCGCGCGCTCAATGCCGTCCCGACCTCTTTGAGCGGATGGGCGGAAATGAACAGGCCGATCGCCTCTTTCTCCGCCGCCAGCAGCTCGGTGCGATCATATTCGCCGGCAGGAATCGGAGCGTGGCTCGGGGAGGAGACCATTCCGGCGCCCGAACCGCCGAATCCTCCGTCGCCCGAGCTGGCGTCGAGGCCCAGATCGAAGATCGATCCCTGCCCGATCAGCGCGTCCTGCTGGGCTTTCTGTCCGGCTGCCTGCGCCTGCTCGAGCACCGACAGCATCCCTTTGCGGGACGCGCCTGTCGAGCCAAACGCGCCGCACTTGATCAGCGCCTCGATCGCCTTCCGGTTGACTGCACGGCCATCGACGCGGGCGCAGAAGTCCCAAAGATCGCGGAACGGGCCCGCCTGCTCCCGTGCCCGCTTGATCGCCTCGACCGCCTGGTAGCCGACGCCCTTGACCGCGTCGAGGCCAAAGCGGATGTTGGCCTCGACGACGACGAACTCGTGGTCTGAGAGGTTTACGTCCGGCGGCAAGATGACAATGCCCATCTGCTCAGCCTGGGCGACGAAGAACGGAACCTTGTCCTTGGTGTCCATTACCGATGAGATCAGCGCGGCCATGTACTCGGCCGGGTAGTTGGCCTTCAACCATGCCGTGCGGTAGGCGATCAACGCATAACAGGCGGCGTGCGAGCGGTTGAACGAGTAGTCGGCCGAGCGCTCGTTGGTGGCCCACAGCCACTCGATCACCTGCTCGCCGGTTCCGGACGCGCGGCAGCCGGCAATGAACTCGGGCTTCAGCTTCGCCATCGCCTCACGGTTCTTCTTTCCGATCGCCTTGCGCAGGTCGTCGGCCTTGGCGCCGCTGAAGCCGGCCAGCTCCTTGGCGACCCGCATCGCCTGCTCCTGATACAGGATCACGCCCTTGGTCGCCTCGAGAATCGATCGCAGCCGATCGTCTGGGTAGGAGATCGACTCCGGGTCACGCTTGCCGCGAGCGTAGGTGGGGATCTGATCCAGCGCCCCCGGGCGGTACAGCGCGACCAGCGCCACCAGGTCATCGAACTCGGTCGGACGGACCTTCTTGAGCGCCTCGCGCATGCCTTCGGACTCGAACTGGAACACGCCGATCGAGTCCCCGCGGGCAAGCATCTCGTAGGTCGGCGCATGATCGAGCGGCAACGTGGCCATGTCAGGCCGCTCACCGGCCGAGCGCTCGACGATGTCGAGTGCATCCTCAATCACGTCCAGGTTGCGCAGCCCCAGAAAGTCCATCTTCAGCAGACCGATCTGCTCGATTGGCTTCATCGTGAACTGCGTCACCATCCGGAAGATCTTGTCGCCGTTCTCGTCCGTCCCGGCCTCGGCGATCTGCAGCGGCACGATGTCGGTCAACGGACGGTCGGCGATCACGACAGCCGCCGCGTGGATGGATGAGTTGCGAACAATTCCTTCGAGCCCCTGGGCGACGTCGACGATCTGCTTGGCAGTGCCGTCGCGATCGATCTCGGCCCGCAGCGGCTGGCCCGGCTTTAGGCAATCCTCGAAGCTCGGCGGACGTCCCATGATCGGGTCCGGGATCAGCTTCGCCAGCCGATCGCCGGCGCCATAGTCGTGACCGAGCACGCGCGCCGCATCGCGCGTCGCCGCGCGCGGAAACATCTTCCCGAAGGTGACGATCTGGGCGACGGACTCCTTGCCGTACTTGGCGGTCACGTACCGGATCACGCAATCGCGCCCGCGCACCGAAAAGTCGATGTCGATGTCCGGCATCGACACACGCTCGGGATTCAGGAACCGCTCGAACAGCAGGTCGTACCGAAGCGGATCGACGTCGGTTATCTGCAGGCAGTAGGCGACCAGCGACCCGGCCGCCGATCCGCGACCGGGCCCGACGGCGATCCCCGCGTCCTTGGCGTACTTGACGAAGTCCCAGACGATCAGGAAGTAGCCGCTGAAGCCCATCCGCTCGATCACATCGAGTTCGTAGTCAGCCCGTTCCAGCGCCTCGGCGGGCGGCGGAGCTCCGTAACGGAACCGGAGCCCCTCCTGCACGAGCGTGCGCAGGTAGTCGCCCTCGCTCTCGCCGGCGGGTGTCGGGTACCGGGGAATCAGCTGGCGATCGAGCTCGAGCTGGACGTCGCAGCGCTCGGCGATCTCCAGCGTGGAGGCGATCGCCTCGGGCCACTCGGAAAACGAGTTCGCCATCTCTTCGCCCGAGCGCAGATAGAACTCGTTGGTCTCAAAGCTGATCTTCGGCTGGCTGAGCGTCGATTTCGTCTGTACGCAGAGCAGGGCGGCATGGTGGTGGTAGTCCTCGCGGCGGAGGTAGTGCACATCGCCCGTCCCCACCAGTGGCCTGCCGAGCTCCCGAGCGATCCGCACGATCCCCTCGTTGACCTTGTCCTGCGCCGCAAGGCCATTCTTCTGGACCTCGAAGTAGACGCTCTCGGCCCCGAAAGCGTCGATCAGCACTTCGGCGTGGGCGCGGGCTTGTGCGGCGCGCCCCTCCACCAGGTGTTGACAGAAGCGCGATTGCAGGCATCCCGTGAGCGCAATCACGCCCTGGGCGTGGCTCGCGATCTGTCCGAGATCCACCGACGGCTTGCCGCGCTGATAGCCGTCGAGAAAGCCCGCCGAGGAGAGCTTGACGAGGTTGCGGTAACCGACCGGCGTGGCGGCGATCAGCGTTAGGTGATTGCGCTCCAGCCGCCCGGGGGCGCGGCGGGCGTGATCGTCGACGACGTATACCTCGCAACCCAGGATCGGTTTGATCCCGTGCTTCCGGCAAGCCGTGAACAGCTCCACCGCGCCGTTCATAACGCCGTGATCGGTGAGGCCGATCGCTGGCTGATCGAAAGCCGCCGCGCGCGCGGCCAGATCTCCGATCTTGCACGCTCCGTCGAGCAGCGAGTACTCCGAGTGGACGTGGAGGTGGACGCAGGGGGCGCTCATCGGCAACGCTTCCGAGCATAGGCATCGGAGCGGACGACTGGAGCCGTCAGTTCCGCTCTGAGCGGCTTGTCTTGATCGGGCCCGCCCGCAACGGTCTTGCCGTCGACCTACCCCTCGTCGGAGTTCCGAACCCTCCAGGCCATCCGCGACTGCAGCGACCAGAGCTCGATGAACCCGGGCGAGGCGGCCTGCGAGAAGAGTCCTCCGGACTGCGCGAAGCTCGCGAGCTGCGCGTCATAGACAGCGTTCGGGGACGAACGCGTGACCACCCGGGCCGCGCCCTTGTAGAGCTTGACCCCGATCGTTCCCGTCACCTGCTGGTTGGCAGCTTCCATGAAGGCGTCGAGATCGGTCCGCAGCGGCTCCCACCACAGACCCGCGTAGACGAGGTAGGCCCATTTCTGATCGAGCGTCGGCTTGAGCTGATTCTGGTGGATCGTGCCCACCAGCCTTTCGAGCTCTTGATGGGCGAGCAGGAGGATCGCCGCCGCTGGCACCTCGTAGATGTCTCGTACCTTCAGCCCGACGATCCGATCCTCGATCTGGTCGACGATCCCGACGCCGTGGCGGGCGCCCAGCGCCGCCGCGCGCTCCAGCAACTCGACGATCGTCAGCCGCTGACCATCGAGGGCCACCGGCACTCCGCGATCGAACTCGATCGTGACGATCGCGGCGTCCTCAGGGGCCGCCTCGGGACGCGTGACGAGCTGAAACACATCGTCCTCGGGAGCGCGATCGAGTTCCTCGATCCATCTCCCTTCGCTGGATCGGCCCCATAGGTTGTCGTCGATCGAGTACGGAGCCACCTCGGTCCCGCCCTTCAGCGGGATGCCGTGCGCGCGCGCATATGCGACCTCTTCCTCGCGCCCCATCCGCCAGCTCCTGACGGGAGCGATCACCCGAAGCTCAGGCGCCAGGGTCGCCACCGTGGCCTCGATTCGGACTTGGTCGTTGCCCTTGCCGGTGCACCCGTGAGCGATCGTGTCGCAGCCAGTCGCCCGCGCGTGCTCGACGGCGAGCTTGGCGATCAACGGTCGGCCAAGAGCGGTGAACAGCGGATACCCGAGGCCGTAGATGGCGTTCGCCTTGATCGCGCGCAGCACGTACTCGTTCGCGAATTCCTCCCGCGCATCGGCGATCAGGCACTCGACCGCGCCCAGCGCAAGAGCCTTGGCGCGAACCACCCCGTAGTCCTCGCCGGGCTGACCCAGGTTGACCGTCAGCGCGACGACCTCAGCCTCGTACTCGTCCTGGATCCACTTCAGCATCACGCTGGTGTCCAGGCCACCGCTGTACAGCAACAGGACGCGGTGTACTTGCGCTGGATCGGCTTCGTAGGAGCTAGTGATGGTATGGGAGGGCTCGGGCATGACCTCGTCGGCGAAGAGTATTCGCAGAACCAGCTAGCTAGCGGTCGCCCAGCCGACGCCTCACCTCGCCCCACAGCTCTTGATAGGCGATCGCCGCCGCCGAGCGCGGAGCGAACGAAGCCACCACGTCCCGCTCGACCCCCATCCGCTCGATCACCGCCGAACTGGGGATCGCCACGTCCAGGACCACTTTCCCGTCGGACGTCAATTGCTCCATTACCTCGCGATGGAGCCGCTTGCGGCGATCGACCATCGAGAAGAAGGCAAACACCTGGGTCTCGGAGTCGACCAGCTGCTCGAGTGCTCGCAGAGTGCGAGCCGACAGTGTCGCCGGAATCACCGGAACCAGCAGCGCGTCCGCCGCCTCGAACACGCTTTCGGACACGAGCGAGATGCTCGGCGGGCAGTCGAGGAAGATGTAGTCGTACTCGTCGCGCAGCGGCTCGAGGATCCGCGCCAGCCGCCGTGTCGGACGCTTGAAGCTGTCGAGCGCTAAGTCCATGTGGCGGTAGGAGAAGTCGGCCGGCAACAGGTCCAGCCCGAGATGATCGGTGCCTTTGATCAGGCTCTCCACGTCGCTCTTGCGGCCCAGCAGCTTGCGCCCACCGCCATGGACCTTGGGCTTGATCCTCAGCAGGTAGGTCGAGCCGCCTTGGGGATCGAGGTCCCACAGAAGGGTCCTAAGGCCCTCCCGCGCGGCGAGATAGGACAGGTTGACCGCGGCCGACGTCTTCCCCACGCCACCCTTGATGTTGTAGGTAGCGAGGACCTTGCTCACGCAAAGGTGTCCTTAACCAGGATGCGCTGATCCTTGGACGCGAAGGCGGCGAACCGCTCCGCGAACAACCCCCTCGCCGCCTGCTCGTCGTCGAACAGCCGCTCGACCAGCACTCCCATCGCCATCAGCGTGGTCGCTCCTCCGGAAAGGATGGCCACGTCGTTGCCCAGCGAACGCACGGTCGCGACCTGAACCTCGCGGTCCTGGTGGCGCCCCAGCACGTCCTGGAGAGCCTTCAGCGCGCCGATCATCGGCTTGACGACCTCACTCGGGTAGAGCGGTCCGCCGAACAGTTCGAGCAGGTAGCGGAGCTCCTTGCCCTTCTTGCGCAGCTCGTGAAATCTCTCGGGTGGGCTTGCCTCGTCGATCTGCCGGCCCATCTTCACCATCTGCCGATACACCTTGCCGATCCGCTCGCCGGCGAGCTCACCAATCGGTCGCGCGGCCTCCGGACGATCGCTTTCGGGAAGCTCCACCAACTGCTCGAGAAATGATGCCCATTGCAAGCGAAGTCGCGTGGCGCGGTCCGACCGCAGTGCACGGATCATCTTCCGGCGGGCCACACGGCGCCGGTCGCGCAGCACCTTCAGCAGTGGGTCAAGGTCAGCTCGCATGACCTCCGGCACCATTTCTCGGTAGTGATCGAATTCGAGCACGTACACATCGAGATCGCGAACGTCTCCGGTCGCTTGTTGTAGCCAGCGGAAGCCGGTTCGGAACCGAGCCAGGTCCGCCGGCGGAAACGCCCCCCGCAGCTCTCGCTGTACCGCCCGGGAGCGGCGCACCGCGACCCGGAAATCGTGCAGAAATTCGCTGTCGATGTCCGCGATCGCGCCATCGAGGTTCGCATCCATGACCTCGAGCAAGCGGCGGAGGATCGCTGCCGCCGCAGCGTCCGATCGCTGCTGGTAATGAAGGGGGACGTCGATCTTCGAGGATGTCCCACCCGGGGCGCCCCCCGAAGCGGTGACGGCTTCGTCGACCAGCGGTTGGTCGGCAGGTAGGAAACCGCTGCTCCGGAGTCGTGTGTGAAGTTCGTCGAGCTCGGCGTCGTAGCCGCGAACCGGCGCCAGGCGGAGGCGGGGACGCAGCGGGAGCTTGGACCCCGAGGGGCAGAGAAGCTCAGGTACCTCGAGCATCATCCGGACGACGGTCTTGCGCTCGTCGTCAAGCACGTCGAGCGCCCGAACCCGGCTCTGCACCCTGGCCACCGGCAGCAGAGCGCGGACATCGACAATCGCCGTCAAGGCCTCGCGGAAGCGCCCCGGCTCCAGATCGAGCGCGACCATCGTGTCATTCGCATCTTTCGATGGTTGACGAGCTCGCTCCTCGCCCGAGTCACTGCAGATCAGCGCCAGATCGCTGCCCTCCCTGACGACCGAAAATCCGCGGGCGTGCAGCAGGCCGTCGAAGGTGTCATAGAAGGTTCGCTGCTCCTCGCGGACCGGCCCAACTCGGAGCTCCAGCTCGGTGGAGAGAGTCTCGCCCGCCTCCTTGAGTGTCAGCGTTTCGGGCGCAAGAAAGTCGCTCATGGCGTGAGCTCCCGCAGCCGCGCGACGGCCTGGTCGATCTCCTCCTCGGAAACCACCAGCGGAGGTTCCAACCGGATCGTGGCAGGTCCGGTGGCATTCACCACGAGCCGCTGCTCGAGCAACGCGCGGCGAGCGATCTCCGGTGCCGAGCTGCCATCTGTTAGGTCGATCGCGAGCATCAGACCGCGGCCGCGAACTGTAGCCACGTACGGAAGCAACGCAAGCCCGGCGGCAAGTCGCTCGCCCAGCACCTGAACTCGGGCCAGCAGCTCCGGGTCAGAGCAGGTCTCCAGGGCGACGAGCGCTGCGGCCGCTACCAGCGGTCCGCCGGCGAACGTCGAACCGTGGTCGCCTGGCTGGAGCACATCGGAGAGCTTCGGTGAGGTCACCAGCGCGCCGATCGGCAGGCCACCGCCGAGGGCCTTCGCGCTCGTGATGGCATCGGGTACCACGCCCGTCTGCTGGTAGGCCCACAGCGTGCCGGTCCTGCCCATCCCGGTCTGAATCTCGTCGAAGATCAGCGCGGCCCCGGTGCGATCGCACGCCGCCCGGGCGACCTCGAGCAGCTCCTCGGAGAGGACCTGGATCCCGGTCTCTCCCTGGATCACCTCGAGCAGTACCGCCGCGGTCTGGCCATCGACGGCTCGATCGAGCGCCACCGGATCCTTCGGCACGACGATGAACCCGGGCACGAGGGGCGCGAACGGCGCCTGCTTTGACTCCTGCGGTGTCGCCGAAAGGGCGCCGTAGGTGCGACCGTGGAACGCGCCCTGGAGGACGACGATCTTGCCGTGAGGACGTGCCCGTCGGGCGAGCTTGATCGCCGCCTCGTTGGCCTCCGCACCTGAGTTGGTCAGGAACACCTTGCCACCGAGTGAGCTCTCGGCCAACTTGGCAGACAGCCTCAGTGCAGGCTCGGTGTAGTACAGGTTCGTGGCGTGCATCAGGCGACCAGCCTGTTTCCGCACCGCCTCGACCACCCGGGGATGGCAATGACCGACGTTCAGGACGGAGATCCCGGCTAGGAAGTCGAGGTACTCGTTTCCCTCGGAATCCCACAGACGGCAGCCCAAGCCGCGCACGAACTCGACGGGATTGCGCGCGTAGGTCGGGACGGCGTACGCGCGCTCGAGCTCCTGGAGCGCTGCCAGGCTCATCACACCGCCCCGACCATCGTGCCCTGGCCGGCGTCGGTGAACAGCTCCAGCAGCAGCGAGTGCGGGACCCGACCATCGACGATGTGCGCCGAGGATACGCCGCCGTTGATCGCGTCGACGCAGGCCGCGAGCTTCGGGCGCATGCCGCCCGTGACCCCTTCGAGCAGCGTCTCCACCTCACCGGCGGTGGTAGTCGAGACCACGCTCCCCAGATCTCCAGGATCCCGCAGCCAACCCGGCACATCGGTCAGGAACATCAGCTTGTGGGCGCCGAGCGCACGCGCGACCGCGCCCGCCGCCTCGTCGGCATTGATGTTGTACGAGTTACCTTCACGATCGGCCCCGACGCTCGCCACGACCGGAATGTAGTCCTGGGCGACGTGGGTCAGAACGCTCACGTCGACGCGCTCGATCCGGCCCACGAACCCGATGTCCTGCCCGCTCGGAGATGCCTGCCGGCTGGCGCGAAACAGCAGCCCGTCGTCTCCGCACAGCCCGACCGCCGGCTGGCCGTGACGGTTGATCAGCAGCACGATGTCCTTGTTGACCTTGCCGACCAGCACCATCTTCGCCACCTCTACGGTTGCGGGGTCGGATACGCGGAGGCCGTCGACGAATTGCACCGGCAGCTGCAGCCGCTCCATGTAGCTCGTGATCTCCGGTCCGCCGCCGTGGACGACCACCGGATTCATACCCACGTACTTGATCAGCACGATGTCTCGCGCGAACTCCTCCTTCAGCACGGGATCGGTCATTGCCGCACCGCCATACTTGATCACCACGGTCTTGCCGTGGAAGTGCCGGATGTACGGCAGCGCCTCCAGAAGCGTGGCTACGTCTCTCATGCGGTACTAAGTCGTGTAGTCCGCGTTGATCGTCACGTACTCGTGCCCAAGGTCGGAGAAGTACACCTCGGTCTCGGCTCCCTCGCCGGGCAGACCGACCTCGTACTCGACCTCTTCGCGCCTGACGGCGGCGGAGAGGGCGCCCGCGGCGTGCGGGACGTAGGCACCGCCAGAGCAGACCTGCACGCCCTCGATGGCTATGTCCACCGGCAGCGGAGCCGTCCCCGGCATCGCCATCCCCACGGCCTGAGCGATGCGACCCCAGTTGGGATCACCACCGTAGAGCGCCGTCTTCACCAGTGAGGAGTTGGCCACCGCTCTGGCGACGCGTGCGACGGCGCGCTCCTCGCCGCCGCGAACGATCACCCGGCCGACGCGCCGTGCCCCCTCTCCGTCGCGCAGCACGTCGAGTGCCAGCTGGCGCAGCAGTACGTCGAGCGCCTCGCCGAATCGAAGCTCGGTTTCCGTCTCCGGCTCGACCTTGACGCCGGAGGAGCCGCTGCACTGCAGGATCACGGTGTCGCTGGTGGAGAGCTGGCCGTCGACGCTGATGCGCTCGAACGAGCGCTTGACCGTCACCCCGAGGAGCAGATCGCAGGTCTCCGGCGAGAGCACGGCATCGCTCTGCACGAACACCAGCAGCGTCGCGAAGCCGGGCGAGATCATTCCGGCGCCTTTGGCCTGGGCGGTGAGTCGCACGGCGCCCCCGGGCAGCGCGACCTTCAGGGATCCCTGCTTGGCGAATGCGTCGGTCGTCCGGATCGCCTCCGCGAAGGCGTCGGCGCCGGTTTGGCCGAGCTCGCGGGCCGCGGCGGCGATCCCTTCGCTCACCGCCTCGATCGGCAGCGGCACCCCGATCACGCCCGTCGAGGCGACAACCACCTGGCCGGCGCTCGCCCCGGTGGCGACGGCGGCCTCGGCTTGCATCCTGGCCGCGTTCTCGAGCCCAGGAGTCCCGGTCGCGGCGTTCGCATTGCCCGAGTTGACGACAACCGTCCGGATCCCGGCGAGCTCCGTCTTCTCGGTGCTCAGCAACACCGGGGCGGACTGCGTACCCGAGCGGGTAAAGCGGGCGGCGCTCGTCGTGTTCGGCGATGCGCAGGCGATCAGGCCGAGATCGAGCGCACCGCTGTGTTTGATCCCGCAGGCCACGCCGGCGGCGCGGAATCCGTCCGGCAAGCCGCCGCCGGACTCCTCGACCTGAGGCGGGACCTGAATCCAGCGGGAGCTGAAGAAGCGCGCTGTGGCGCTCACGGGATGCTCTCCCACCCCGCCGGCAAGCCGCTCACGAGATCCCCTCCCCCTCCGGCAATCCAAACATCAGGTTGAGGTTCTGGACGGCCTGGGACGCGGCGCCCTTCCACAGGTTGTCGATCGCGCCGAACGCGATCACGCGGCCTGTGCGCTCGTCGCGGTGGACCGAGATCCGGCAGATATTCGTCTCCCGGACATCGCGAACCCCGGGGGGAGCTTCGGCGAGTTCGACGAAAGGCTCGGCGGCGTAGGCCTCGCGATAGAGCTGATCGAGATCCGCCTCCTGACCGGGGATCACCGTGACGTAGCAGGAGACGAGCTCGCCCTGGTCGAGCGGCACCAGATGCGGCGTAAACGTGATCGGAGTGCTGGCGCCCATCGCTTCTAGCTCCTGCTCGATCTCGGGAGTGTGCCTGTGCCGGGGCACACCGTACGCGTTGACATTCTCGTCCGCGGTTACGAAATGGGTCTTGTCGGTGGTGGCCCGTCCCGCGCCCGAGACACCCGACTTCGCGTCGACGATCACGTCCCCGATCAGCCCGGCACGAGCGAGTGGCGCCAGGGCAAGCAACGCGGCGGTCGGGTAACAGCCCGGGTTGGCGATGAGCTCCGCGGTCTTGATCTGATCGCGATAGAGCTCCGGCAATCCGTAGACGGCGTACTCCAGGAGCTTTGGAGCCGGGTGCCGGCGATACCACTGCTCGTAGACCTCGGAGTCGTGGAACCTGAAGTCGGCGCTCAAATCGACCACCTTCACGCCCCGGTCACGCAGCTGCGCGACCACCGGAGCGGAGGAGCCGTGCGGATAGGCCACGACCGCCGCCTCGAGGTCGCCATGCTGCTCGATGTCGAGCTCTTCGAGGATCAGCGGTACTCGGTGGAACGGGTACAGGTCGTCTAGCCGCCGGCCGACGTCACTGCGGGCGGTCACGGTGACCAGCTCGAAGGACGGGTGGCGATAGAGCAGCCGCGCGGTCAGCGCTCCCGCGAAGCCGGCGGCGCCGAACACCGAGACGCTATGAGTCACGGACCCTGCCTCCGAGCCCGGCGGCGAGGGCCGCGGTGATTGCCTCGCGCTTGGCGGCGACCTCCTCGTCGGTCAACGTCCGCTCTGGCGCGCGATATTCCAGGCGGATCGCCAGCGAGACGTTCCCAGCACCGAGCTTGTCGGGGTCCCGGTAAACATCGAATACCTCGGCGCGCGCCAGCAGCGGCGCGCCGGTCCTGAGCACCAACCCGACTACCTCTTCAGCCGTGACTTGGTCGCTGACCACGACGGCCAGGTCCTCCCGCACCTCCGGGAAGGTGGTCAGATCCTCGTGCAGCGTCACCGTCGGCGCTGCCGGGGCGACGGCATCGAGATCCAGCTCGAAGCCGGCGACCGCTTCCTTGAGATCCCAGTCACCGGCGACGAGCGGATGGATCTCGCCGATCCAGCCGACTGGCTCCCCGCCGACGAGAATCCTCGCCGCGCGTCCGGGGTGTAGGAATCCGATCGCCGCGGTCGCTTCCAGTTCCCACGGGACGCGCAGCGTCGCGAGCAGTCCTTGCAATACCCCCTTGGCAGCAAAGAAGTCGACGGGCAGTGGATCCGGATCGCGCCAGCTGGGTGGACGGCTGGGCCCGATCAACAGGGCGCCGACGTGGTGGGGCTCGCGCGGAAGGCCATCGTCAGAGCCCGGCAGATACACGGCGCCCGTCTCGAACAGCCGGACCGCGGACGCTCCCTGGGCGCGATTGCGTTGGGCGGTGTCGAGCAACGACCCGAGCAGCGTTGTCCGCAGCTCAGACTGCTCGGTGGACATCGGGTTGGCGAGCTTGACCGCGCGGTGCTCATCCAGACGCAGCCTGGGCGCCAGCTCGGGCGAGACAAAGCTCCAGCCCACGATCTCGTGCAGCCCCTGCCCGGTCATCGCGTCGGCCGCCTGCCGGCGGAGCTGCTGCGTGGGGGTGAGAAGACCGGAGGCACCGTGGCGGCCTGGCAGCGTCGCGGGCAGCTTTTCGAGTCCGTCCAACCGCGCCACTTCCTCGATCACGTCAGCCTCGCGGGTAATGTCGTCGCGGCGAAACGGCGGTGGCTGCACGTCGAGCCCGTCCTCGGCCTCGGCGGTAGTAAATTCGAGTGCCTCGAGGATCTCCTGACTGCGTGCGCGGGGCACCGGCGCTCCGAGGAGACTGGTGATGCGTGCGTCCCGGAGACGGATCGTCTTCGGTTCAGGCCCCGGGCCACCGATGTCGATCCTGCCCGGGAGGACGCGGGCACCGGTGAGCTCGATCATCAGCGCCGTCGCCACCGCTTGGGCCTCGATCGCCTGCTCGGGCTGAAGCTGCTTCTCGAACCGGGTCGACGCTTCGGTACGAAGGCCGAGCGTCAGCGACGTGCGGTGGATGTTGGCCCCATTCCAGTTCGCGGCCTCCATCAGCACGCGAGACGTGTCGTCGCCAACCTCAGAGCGCGCGCCGCCCATCACCCCGGCAATCGAAGTAGGGCCCTCGGCGTCCGCGATCAGCATCATGTCGCCGTCCAGCAAGCGATTCTGGCCGTCGAGCGTAGCGACGGTTTCTCCGTCTCTCGCGCGCCTGACCGTCAGCCGCGCTCCCGCGACCTGATCTAGGTCGAACGCGTGTACCGGTTGAGAAGTCATCAGCATCACGTAGTTGGTGATGTCCACCACGTTCGAGATCGGTCGCTGGCCCGCGGCCATCAGACGCGCCTTTAGCCACGGGGGACTGGGCTTTATCTGGACGTCCTCAAACACCCGAGCGGTGAAGCGCGGGCAGAGATCGGGATCTTCCACCACCACCGTGGCTTGCGCCCCCGGGAGCTCGCCCACCGATCCCGGGTCGCTCGCCCACGGCGGAGGGTTCAGCGGCGCGCCCGTCGCGGCGTGCACTTCACGCGCGACCCCGTACACCCCCAGGCAATCGGGCCGATTCGAGGTGACCTCGAGCGAGAGCACATCGGTGGAGATCGGGAGCGCTTGGCTGAGTGGGGCTCCCGGACGCAGACCGTTAAGCTCGAGCACCATGATCCCGGCGTGCTCGGTCCCAATCGCGAGCTCGTCCTCGGCGAGGATCATGCCGTTGGATTCCACGCCGCGAAGCTTGGCTTTCTTCAGTTTCCTCCCGTCGGGCATCACCGCGCCTGGCTTGGCGACCGCGACCATCTGACCGGCGTTGACGTTCGGCGCGCCGCAGACGATCTGCGACGGCTCACCGTCGCCGATGTCGACCAGGCAGACGCTCAGGAGGTCGGCGTCGGGATGTTTGCGAGCATCGAGCACTTTGCCGACCACGAAATATTCGAGTGCGCTCACGCCGTGGTGCTCGACTCGCTCGACCGCAGTTCCGGTCATCGCCAGCCGGTCAGCCAGCGCGTCCGCGGTCAGCGCGGGATGGCAGTACTCGTGCAACCACTGCAGCGGAACACGCATCAGCCGAATTGCTCCAGGAAGCGGATGTCGTTGTCGTAGAACATCCGCAGGTCGGGTACGCCGTGCTTGAGCATCGCGATTCGCTCGATCCCCATTCCGAACGCGAACCCCTGCACCTTTTCGGGGTCGTAGCCGTATTCGCGCACGTGCTCGAACACGTTCGGATCGACCATTCCTGCCCCGAGGATCTCGATCCACGCCGTTCCCTTGCACAGCGGACAGCGCTGCCCGCCGGCCGTCACGCCATCCCGGCAGTTGAAGCAGGACACGTCGACCTCGACACTCGGTTCGGTGAACGGGAAGAAATGGGGCCGCATCCGGACTCGGCGGTCCCCGCCGAAGATCGCGCGCGCGAACGTGAGCAGCGTTCCCTGCAGGTCGCCGAGCGTGATGTCCTCGTCGACGGCGAGGCCCTCGATCTGATGGAACTGGGGCGTGTGGGTGGCGTCCGAGTCGGGCCGATAGACGCGACCGGGAACGATGATGTAAATCGGGGGCGGCTGTGCCTCCATCGCCCGGACCTGCATCGGCGAAGTGTGGACGCGCAGGAGCAAGGTCTCTGGATTGAAGATGTCGCCGCCCGGCTCGAGGTAGAACGTGTCGGTCAGAAGCCTCGACGGATGGGTTGGCGCGTGGTTGAGCGCGTCGAAGTTGTAGTAGACGGTTTCGACCTCGGGGCCCTCGGCGACGTTGAAGCCGAGCCCGATGAAGACATCCTCGATCTCGCGCCGGGTCTTGGTCATCAGATGCAGTCGACCAATTGCGGGCAGCGGGTCGGCCGGCAGCGTGACGTCGACGCGGTCTGCGACCAGACGCCGCTCCAGCTCCTGTGCGCGGAGCTGTTGCCCGCGCTCGTCGAGCTGGGCCTCGAGGGCCTGCCTGGCCTGGTTTGCGGCCTTTCCGGTCACGGCTCGTTCCTCGGGCGGGAGCTGGGCCACACTGCGCAGCAGATTGGGCAGCTCCGCCTTGCGGCCGAGGAACCGGACCCTCGCCGCTTCCAGCGCCGGCGTGTCCTCGGCGCCCGCGATCGCCCGCTCGGCCTCGTGCTTGATCTGGGCGATCCGATCGGTCATCACGCGGGCGCCATCCTAGTTGCCTCGTACAGCGCGACTGCCGCCGCCATTGCCGCGTTGAGCGAGTGTGTGTTGATTGGGATGTGGGCGATGTGGTCGGCTTGGCTTGTGATCGCCTCCGGCAAACCGTGGCGCTCCGAGCCGATGAGGAAGGTCGCCTCCCTGTGCTCGGGCGCCGCCTCGGGCCCGCGCTCGCGAACTTTGGCGCTTCTCCTCCGCCCACCGGAGGTAGATCGCCAAAGTTCAGCCAGCGGCACTCCGGACCCAGCGACCAGCGCGATCTTGGCGCCCGGCAACTCGGCGACGTTCCCGGTTCGCACGACCGCGGTCGCGAAGATCGCGCCCATGCTGGCGCGCACCGCCTTCGGTCCGAACGGATCGGCGCTGCCCGGTCCAAGTCCGACGCAGGCGGCGCCGAACGCGTGCGCGGAGCGCAGGATCGCGCCCACGTTGCCGGGATCGTGTACGCCGTGGAGATACAGGCACAGCGGACCGAAGGGCTTCTCTGTCCACCGCTCCTCATAGACCGCCAGCGTCCGGGTACCGGAGCCGAGGCCGGATGCGCTTGCCAGTAGCTTGGCGTCGACCGGGGTGCCGGCCAAGCCACTTCCGGTCGCGCAGAACCGTTCTATCGGCCGCCAGCCGGCCGCGTCCGCGGCGGCAAGGAGATCCTCGCCCTCGGCCACGAACCGCCCGGCCCGTCCGCGCACCCGGCGCCGCATCCGAAGCTTTCGGATCTCCTTGAGTTTCTGGTTGTCGGTGCTGGTAATGGACATGAACGAAAAAAGGCGCCCTCCTGGTGGAGCGGCGCCCGGGTGGCGGTGCTGGTTGCTCGGCCTACGCTCAGCCGGCCGCCAGCGCCTCGCGGGCGCGGTCGGCAAAGCGTCGGAAGGTGTCGGCGTCGCGGACGGCGATGTCCGCGAGCACCTTGCGATCGAGCTCCACCCCGGCCTGGGCGAGCCCGTGCATGAACTGCGAGTAGGAAAGACCGTTCTGCCGCGCCGCGGCATTGATCCTGGTGATCCACAGGCGGCGAAAGTCACGCTTGCGGTTACGCCGATCGCGATACCGGTATTGATCGGCCTTGAGCACCGCCTCCTTCGCGGTCCGGTAATGCCGACTGGCGTCGCCGCGGTAGCCCTTGGCCAACGCCAGCGTCGCCCGGCGCTTCTTGCGCGCGTGGATCGAGCGCTTGACGCGGGTCATGAGCGCTTCGCCCCCAGGAGAGTCTTGACCCGCGGCTCGTCGTGCTGGGAGATGACGGCCGGGCGCGCCTGGCGCCGTTTGCGCTTGGCCGACTTCTTCTCGAGGATGTGACTCGTGAACGCGCTACGACCACGCACCTTGCCGGTGGCGGTTAGCCGGAAGCGCTTCTTGGCGCCGGAGTGGGTCTTCATCTTGGGCATGGCCGGTGGACTAGTAAAGCAGACCGACCCGGGCCCGGCACAGCGCTCAGCTAGACGGCAGCGTCGCTCTGCTCCGGCGTGCGCGCGCCGCCCTCAAGATCTCCGTTAGGAGTCGCGCGGCGATCGGAGCGGCCATGACCGTCGGTCGCCGATCCGTCGGGCCCAGCCTTGTCCTTCTCGCCGGCCAGCACGGTTTTGGAGGGGGCGAGCAGCATCGTCATGTTGCGGCCATCCTGGATCGGGGACTGCTCGACGACGCCAATATCCGACAGCTCGCTCGCGAGGCGATCGAGCAAGGCGCTTCCGCGCTCGGGGTGAGTGACCTCGCGTCCACGGAACATGATCGTGATCTTGACCTTGTCCTTGCCCAGCAGGAAGCGGGTCACGTGCCCCTTTTTGGTGTCGTAGTCGTTCTGGGCGATCTTGGGACGGAACTTGATCTCGCGGACGGTGATCTGCTGCTGGTGGCGACGGGCGGCCTTCTGCTTCTGGGCCTGCTCGTACTTGTACTTGGAGTAGTCCAACACGCGACAGACGGGCGGCCGCGCATCAGGGGCGACTTCGACCAGATCGAGATCCCGCTGTTGCGCGTACGCGAGCGCTTCGGCGGTCTTCACGATCCCAACTTGATTGCCGTCCTCACCGATCAGACGGACCTCAGGCACGCGAATCCGGTCGTTGATCCGAGTTTGGTCCCGCTCAGGGGGACGACGGTCGAACTTTCTGGGGACCGGCACTAGCTGGAGAGCCGGCGGTACGTCAAGCGGCGCCGGACCGTATGTGATGAAGCGCTTGGGTCAACGCGGGCAAGTATAGCGATGGATTTACCCAGTTGAGCGACTTTCGCTCTCACTTCGCAAACGCTCGACGAAGTCATCCACGAAGACCGAACCCGTGCCTCCTTGGCGGTGCTCGCGTACGGCCACTTCGCCGGACTCCCGCTCCCGGTCGCCGACGACGAGCATGTACGGGATCTTGCGCAGCTCGGCGTCGCGGATCTTGCGCCCCACCGACTCCGTTCGCTCGTCGAGCTCCGCCCGTAGTGAGGCGCCGCGCAGCCGGTCCGTCACCGTCGCGCCGAAGTCCGCGTGCCGGTCGGCGATCGGGAGCACGATCGCTTGCACCGGAGCCAGCCAGACGGGTAGCTCGCCATCGAAATGCTCAAGCAGGATCCCGATGAAGCGCTCGTAGGAGCCCATCAGCGCCCGGTGGATCATCACCGGGCGATGCTCGCTGTTATCAGCGCCCGTATAGGCGAGGTCGAAGCGCGCGGGGAAGTTGTAGTCGAGTTGGATCGTGCCGAGCTGCCAGGAGCGTCCGAGCGAGTCGGTCATGTGCATGTCGATCTTCGGGCCATAGAAGGCGCCTTCGCCCTCGTTTAGGTCGTACTCGAGCCCCTGGTCATCAAGCGCCTGCTTGAGCGCCGCCTCGCTGAGGTCCCACAGCGCGTCATCGCCGATCCTCTGCTCGGGCCGGGTCGAGAGCTCGAGCCGCACGTCAACCCCAAAGATCCGGTAGGTCGCGAACGCGAACTCGAGGCACCGGGCGACCTCGTCCTGGATTTGGTCCTCGGCGCAGAAGATGTGCGAGTCATCCTGCACGAAATGCCGGACCCGCATAAGCCCGTGCAGCGTGCCGCTCGGCTCGTTGCGGTGCAGCAGCCCCGGCTCGAAGTAACGCACGGGCAAGTCCCGGTAGGAGTGCGGGCGCAGCGAGAACAACTGGGCGTGTCCGGGGCAGTTCATCGGCTTGAGAGCCAGCGCCCTGTCCTCAGACGCGGTCACGAACATTTCCTTGCGGTACTTGTCCCAGTGACCTGAGGTCTTCCACAACGAGCTGTCGTACAGCAGCGGTGTCTTGACCTCCTGGTAGCCGCGCTCCCGTCCCATCTCGCGGCTGAGCGCGACCAGCGAGTTGAACACCTCGGTGCCGGCCGGCAGCCAGAAGGCCGAGCCCGTGGCGACGTCTGAGAAAGTGAACAGCCCGAGCTGCGGGCCGAGTCTGCGGTGATCGCGCGCTCGGGCCTGCTCGAGCCGCTCGAGGTACTCCTGGAGCTCCTTGCGCGAGAAGAACGCGGTTCCATACACGCGCGTGAGCATCGGCTTGCTCGAGTCGCCCCGCCAATAGGCACCGGCGACCGACTGGAGCTTGAACGCCTTGATCCGCTTGGTCGATGGCGCGTGAGGGCCGCGGCACAGATCGGTGAACGGTCCGTTGGTGTACAGCGAGACGTCCTGCACACCCTCGCCTCGCACGAGATCCTCGATCAGCTCGACCTTGTACGGCTGGCCTTCGGCACGAAAGCGCGCTAGCGCGTCAGCGACCGGCAGCTCCTCACGCACGAACGGCTCGTCGGCATCGACGTGCTCGCGCATCTTGGCCTCGATCCGGGCAAAATCGGCGTCCGACAGGGAGACGCCGAGCGGAAAATCGAAGTCGTAGTAGAACCCGTTCTCGATCGGCGGGCCAATCGAGATCTTTACACCCGTGTATAGCTCCGTCACCGCGGCCGCCAGCACATGGGCGGTGTCGTGACGGATCAGCTCGAGCGCGTCGGCGCCGCTGCGGTCAGTGACGATCTCGAGCTTCCTGGCGGCGCCACCCGTCGGCAGCGGGCGCGCGAGATCCCGCATCTCGCCGTCAACCTTGACCGCCAAGGCAGCTCTCGCCAACCCGGGGCCGATCGCGGCGGCCGCGTCAGCGCCGGTCGCGCCGTCCGGAAGATTCAGCCTGCTGCCATCGGGAAGCTCGTAGTCCACGTGCACGATGCTAGCCAGGCACTCCCGACGCCGAGTCCACGCTACATTTGTGGCTCCCGGACGATTAGCTCAGCTGGGAGAGCGCCGTCTCGACAAGGCGGAGGTCGCTGGTTCGAGCCCAGCATCGTCCATACGCCTCTTTGCAGGGCATTCGTGCTCACGCCACGTCCTCCTTATCGAGGAACTGCGTCTCGAGAGCGTCCCGCCGATACCCAGATCGCTCGGGAACCGCCGCCGATCATCGCCACCCCGTCGCATTTTGCCGTGTGTAATCGGCCACGGGCTCATCAACGGCGAACAATCTCAAGCGAACGCCGTCCTCGCAGGGCGGCGACGCTCACTGGCTGGCCGTTGTCTGCGCGGCTTGGTCCTCGGTCGCGGCCAACACGAGGCGTTGGGAACGGGGCGTCCCGCCGAACAGGCAGCCCGCGCGGATCGGTCGAGTCGCAGTGCACAACCCAGCGCCGGTTGCTGGCTGTCTCTTCATCCCGTCCTCCTCCTTCGGTCGGTGATCTGCTCGCGCGCTTCGCGGATCGCCTCTGCCGCGGGCATGCGCGGCTTGTCCTCCAGCTCGCGGATCACCCCGCTGTAGTGCTTGGCGAGCGTCGCAATCGAGTGCCCGGCCTGCTCGGCAACGTAAGCCAGTGATCGCCCTTCCCACAGCAGCAGCGATACGAACGAGCCGCGCAGCCGATATGGCCTGAGATCGCCGGTGACGCCTGCCCCGATAGCAGCAGGGCGCCAGATGCGCCGCCGCCAGTTCGCCCAATCCGCCCGGGTCCACTCGCCGCCGGTCGGGCGCGGCACGATCAGCTCCTTTCCGGCGGGCCGACCGGATGCCAGCCTCCACTCGGCGAGGTCCTGCGCAAGCGGTGTGAGCAGGTCGACGTCGCGCCCCCGCCCGGTCTTGGTCGCAGTCACGTGCAACGCGCGGCCGTGCACGTCCGCCCACCGACCAGCACGATCTTCGCTCGGCCGCAAGCCCGCGTAAGCGAGCAGACTGACGATCATCGCGTCACGGGGACGAAGCTGCGCACGAATGCGCTCGACTGTCAGCGGGGCAAGCGGCTGGGGGATGATCGTTGGCGCCTGCTTCGGTTTGGCGACCAGCTGCACAGGATTAGCGGGGATAAGGCCGCGTACCACCGCACGCCGTAGGATGCCCTGCAAGAGCATCAGCGCCTTTCGCTGCGTCGGAGCCGGCACCTTCGCCAGGGTCAGCTGGTCACGCAGATCCTCAACCAGAAGGCTCGTGATCGCGCGCAGCTCGTAGTCGCCGACACGCGGCAGCAGATGCGTCCCCCACACCTCGAGATACCGCCGGCGCGTGTCGTCGGCGAGGTTCGGGATCGCGTACCGCGGCCACCACTCCTCCTCCATGAACTCGGCGAGCGTCTGGCGGGACTGGATCACGCCAGGGGCGAGCGCGCCGAGCTGCTTCCGCCGCTTCACATCGATATCGAACGCGGTCGCGTCCTCTTTGCGCAAGAACGTGCGCGACGGCTTCTGGCCCCCCTCGCTCCATCGGACCTCGTAGTGCCTGCCGCGCTTGCGAACGCTCATCCCGTCACCGCCCTTTCGTCGATCCCCTCTAGCCGGGCAACGCTACCCGCACGATCGACGCTCTTGGAAGGAACACGACGCGGGCGCCCACGCGGCTCCTGAACGGTGACCGCCCCTCCGCGTGCGCGCGACTCGAACCACGCCTCCACCGCGCTCTCCCGCACCAGCCATCGGCCGCCGATCAACGCTGCCTCAAGCTCCCCGCGCTTGATCGCCCGGCGCACTGTGCGGTGCTCGCACCGCATCCGGTCGGCGACCTCCTGGACGGTAAGGAATCGGCTCACTCGCCCTCCCAGCCGGGATGGCGCAAGTCCAGGATCGCATGCATGAACCGGTCGGCCATCGTGGCGTCCCACGCATTAAGGGCAAGGGGAATCGGGGGCGGGCAGGCTTGGCAGGCGATCCGCAACTCCTCTTCGAGTAGCTCGGCTAGCCGTATCGTTTCTTCTGCGGCGGCCTCAGCTCGCCGTCCGAGAGCATGCCAGGCAGCTTGCGGCGAACACTCCCTATCACCACGCGGCCGGTCTCGTTCTTTGGGCGACCCGGCTTGACCGCATACTCTTTGTACGGCCGCAGCGCGCAACCACCTTTCCACCACAGCGAGCGAGAGGCGTCTGAGAACAGCCGCCGCGCGACGGTTCTCGCCAGTCACCACCGTCTCGGCCAATTCAGGCCGGAAGATCATCGCCCCGCCTGGCTCCGCAACCATCGCGGGGAACGGGGTGCCTCGTCCCCAGGGGTATGCGTACGGGGCATCTCGTCCCACATGCACCCTCCCTTTGATTGAAGAAGAACACCGGACGACCGAACAGCTCTTGCTGGTGAAGGCAATCGTCGCGAAGCTCGCGCACCCAGTCCGGATTGCATGGCCGATGGCGGAGTCCGGACTCTCCCCCGACGATGAGCCAGTCGACGTCGGAGCAAGTTGAGGCTCTTTATGCTGTGCCACCACTGAGCGCATCCCCCCCTCGTCGCGGTGCGTGCCCGGCGCTTCCCCGGTGCCCGCGGGCGTCTCGCGTCCAGCGTCTGCCGTTCCTTGTCAAGATCGAAGCGGATCCGCGCCTTCGGCCCGAGCCGGGTCTGATCGAGGCGGGCTCCGCGGCGTGCGCGTACGCGTAGTCAATCGACACGCCGAGCTCCTCAGCAAGCGCCCGCGCGTCGACGAGCCCAAACATAGTGGATCGGGCGACGACGATCTCCACAACCTTCCGCACGATCGCCTCCACGATCGCCTCCACGTCGCTGGCCGTGAGGATCCGATCGCTCACAGCAACACACTCCGTTCAGGGTCGCTGACCGCTGACGCCACACCGGCGACAAGCGCCACACCATGATTGACGGCGCTCGACGCACGACCACCGCCGGCCACGATGTTGACCGCGCCGAGGTCCGCGTGCCCGCAAATGTGAGCGTTCCGTCCATCCGCGCGGGCGAGCTCAAGCGCCATCGGTGAGCTCCTGGCTGATCCTGGTGGTCGCTTCGGGTGCTCAGGGACGTGTGAGCACGCGCGAACTGGGCAGGATCGTGTTCTCTCTGTCGGCATCTCGGCTCTGACTACTAAGTAATGCGCTTCGGGCTCGAAGCCTCGTTTCTAGAGCGAGACGTGAGAAGACGGGCGCCGCTGAGCGCACCGACAGCCCTCCTCGCGCGCAGCTGCACACCTGATTCCACCTGAAGGAGCCGCGCGTGCCCGCGCGTGGTGGCGTCCTTAATGGGTCGGCCACGCGGGAACTTGGGTCTAGAGCGCGACCTCGCAGAGCCGGGGCCTCGCAACCGGACGGCAGCGGGGACAAGGTCGGCTCACGTGTCGTGATCATGGTCTTGCTACCGCGACCCAATTGGACTCGATCAGATCGAGATGGGACCATTCGGCAGATCTTGCCTGCCTACCTGACCGTCGGGGAAGTCGCCGAGCTTCTCAGGCCGAACCAACAAACGGTTCGCAACTGGATCGATCGCGGCGAGCTTCCCGCGGTGCGCGTCGGCGAGCGGCGGGTCCGGATCAGGCAGTCAGACCTCGACGAGTTCCTCGCCGCAGGTGCGACGGCACGTGACGCCAAGGATGACGCCATCGCTGTCGCCGCAGCCGAAGAGCAGGCCGGCCAGTGGGCGCGGCTTGGCACTGCATTGGCAGACTCGACCGCCGCGCTTGTGGGTGAGGATCACGGGAGGTTGGCGGAGGCTCTGAACTCTCTTGCGGACGCCGCCAGAGGCCTCGCTGAGGTGCTGAGCGAGCGGGAGATCCGCTCCGACGGGTCAGCAGCGGACCAGCGAGCAGAATGAGCCAAGCGATAAACCGCCTCAGAATCGCGCAGGCAGCGGCCAGCGATCCCGGCGAGCGCGCCCCCGAGCGTGAGAGGAGGGGCCGACCCCTCTCCCCCACGCTATTCCAAGGGCCGGCCGGCGGCCCGACCCAAGGCTCCGCTCACGCTCTGCCCACGGTTCCGGTCGCTGCGGAAGCGGGCGTTAGGTAGACGCGGTTGGCGGCTCGCCGCGCACCACTCCTGCTTCGCGCCGGCGAGCGAAAGCTTGGCATTGCGAGCGTCACACGGCCCGCGCCTCGACGGCTTGATCCCACTTCGGCGCCGCGCGACTAGCGACGAGTGCTTGCCGTTGAACCCGGTCGTCCTCCCCGATCGGAGCGGACGCATGCTCTTAGGCGATAGGACAAGCGGGGCCGGTCGCCCCTCATGGACGCCGGCGGCGCAACGGGCGCGCCCTGAGGCAGTCAGTCCAATCGTGAGGCCGTCGCACAAACCAAACCCCTTGTACGAATTTGACAACGGCTGTTTTCGCTGACCTCGTGAGAGCGGCTCAGGCGGTCAGAGCGGGTCCTCCGCGGTTGAAAAGGCTCGCCCCCGAATCCTCACCTTGTCGCAAACGCACAAAAAGTCGAGACCCGCGATGGTTTGTGCGACGGCCTCTCGTGAAAGCGGTCGTCCGCAGACGGCAGGCGGGACGCGCTTCTCGCCGATAGCGGGGCTAACGACGCCAGTTGGCCGCGACCGATTCTGCCTATGCAGATCTCGGGATTGAACGCACCCCAATCCGTCACCAGCAGTGCGGTTCAGGGCGGATCACTGGTGATCGCGTTGTCGCCTTTGCACTCGTCCGGGCCGGTCGGCTGCGGGCGACTGCATTCGTGGCCAAGCACTCGTCCGCCGGCCAGCGCTCGGGCGCCTCCCTCGTCGCCAACCCGTGGGACGGCGAGGTTCCACCGCAGCGGATTCCCTAGCTAGCGGGCCGTCATGGGCCAGATGTCCGCGCGGCAATCAGATTTCATGTGCCCGGGCGCTCAGGTCCGGATACCCGAGATGGGCTCCTTCCCGTCGTTCGGGGTCGAAAGCCGCGGCTAGCTCTGTGGGCGTGGCCTCGGCAACAACTATGTCTGATACGTCTGGCCATGGGGTCGGTCGCCTCATCCGCTTGGTTTTTCCTTTTGTTTCCTGCCGGGCGTTGTATTGACGAGCAACGCTCCACCACACTTCAATCAGGAATGCGACGCCGACGACCGCAAGGCCAACAAGCCGCCAAATCGAAGGGTGACCCTTCGCTGGCCAAGTCGGCCATATGAGGAGGAAGAGGCCGAGGAGAAACAGCATTAGCCCGAGTTCATATGTGATGGCGTGGCGCTTGGCGGACGCGACTATTCGCGCATGTGCCACTGCCTGACGCTGACGGATGCCGTTCAACGACAGCTTGTTCACGGTCGCTTCCGGATACCAGGCGAGCCAATCCTCTGGTGACGCGTAATGCTCCAGTGCAATGAACCCGACCTGCATGCTGTGCAGAAGCATCGACGCGGCCCCGGCGAAAGCCAGAATCGCCGGTTCGGTGAGCTTGGGGCGATCGGATGCGGTCACCAAGATCGCGATCGTCGACAACGAGAACCCCGCAAGGAATGGCGCGACTATCCCGCCAGTTCCCGTGATTGCTGCCGCGAAGCCCAAACGCTGTGGCCGCTGCCACAGGCCCTTAGCAGTTGATCCGCTCACTAGCGGAACAGCCCGGCCTTAGCTATCCAACGGGGTCGTGAACGGTTATCGGGGAGGTGATTGGGGAGGTGGGTCACCCGTGCCTGGCCCGTCGCCAGACCCAGGGAGAATGCCCTCTGGACTTTCAAGTTCCATCAACCGTCCGGCGCCCTGGTCCGGCGGGGTTGCGGTCCCCGGACCGTCACCGGCTCCTCCTTGGATCACGGGCGTGGACTGAACCTGTTCCACATTTCCCGTGGGCTCACCGTCGGACATGGATCTCGCTCCTCTACTTGTTGCCCCGTCGGTCGCCACTGTACCTCGAACCTCATAGATGTGCAAACGCCGCGCCCCGATGACGCTCGCATAACCTCGCGCTCGTTTCCAGGGCGCGGCTCCCCTGGCCGGGCGGTGGTCCGACGAGGGATGGAAGGGGCACTAGCCCACAAGCCCCGGCGCTAACCGCTCTGCTGGCTTCCAAGCGCCTTGTTGCGGGCCCGCCTCTCCCACCAGCGAAATGACTTACGGAGTAGAACCTTCAGCAGCAGCGTTGCCTGAAGCTGCTAGGCACGGACCCCGACCCGGCGCCGTCCGCAAGCGCTCGCGGGCTGACCGGCTCGGCGCCGGCGGTGCGCGAAGCATCAGCCGACGACCTGGACGCCGCGCCGCGCCGTTCGCCCAGAGGAATCGTCACGAGCGCGGCGACCGGACGAGCGCTTTGCCCCGAATGCAGTCGCCAGCTCGGGCAGGCACCGCGCGATCGCAAAGGCGACATCTCGATCGCTGCGGCCACGCCTGATCGCCAGCACTTCAGACGATCGGTATCGCCCTGGAGGGTGCGGTCGAGGCCGGCAGTCGGGGCTGCTCCTCTACGCCTAAAGCAGGCATCTCGGCGTGGTGACCGCTTCGCACCAGGAGCACCAGTCTCGTCGGCCAGGCCGAGATGGCTGCTTTCCGTGTGGATGCTTGCAACCGAGCGGGGTCGTGGCTAGCGCTCGGGACGGACGTGCATCTGGCGAACAGGAGGTCTGAGCCGATCCCGGCGAGGAGACCTGTCGCGCAATCAAAGCGGGGCTACGGGTCCTTCCGGCCACGAGCGGCAGCGCGTACACGCGGTGAATGGAAAGCAGGGCTTTCAGCCCGACGGCCGTCGCGTCAGACGGGTCTACGGCGCGCCGAGTTGCGCAAGTGGCGACGAGGAGGTCTTTCCGGCGGGAGGGGTCGCGGGCCCTGCTTTCATCTCACGAGGGCCCGTAGCACGTCGATGAGAGTGGAGCCCTCGTTGTGACCAAACTTAGGCGTCTGGTCGGATCGACGCGTGTGATCCGAGGAAAGCCAGCACCGCCCGGACTCGGCGATGATCCTCGGTGCCGAGGGGCGGCTGCATGCCGACAAGATCGACGCGATCGCGGACCCGCCGAGCCTCGTCGATCTGCGCCGCCGCCTGGAGGGCATGCTCCCGCGGGTCGATCTCCCGGACCTGATCGAGGTCATGGCCTGGCACCCCGGATTCGTGGCGGCGTTCGCTGGGGTGTCGGGCGGCCGCAGCCGACTCGCCGACCTGCACGTGACGATCGCCGCCGCGCTGACCGCGCACGCGCTGAACGTCGGCTACGTCCCGGTGATCTCCGAAGGCGTGCAGGCGCTGACGCGCGGCCGCATCAGCCACGTCGACCAGAACTACCTGCGCCCGAGAACTACACCGCCGCCACCAGCGTCCTGATCGCCGCGCAAGACGACATAGCGCTCGCCCGACAGTGGGGCGGCGGCCTGGTGGCGGGCATCGACGGGATGCGGTTCGTCGTTCCCGTGCGCAGCATCCACGCGCGCCCGAACCCGAAGTACTTCGGGCGCCGGCGCGGCGCGACGTGGCTCAACATGCTCAACGACCAGGCCGTCGGCCTCGCCGGCCGCGTGCTGTCGGGCACCCCCAGGGACTCGCTGCACATGATCGACCTCATCTACAGCCAGGACGCCGGCCAGCGACCCGACGTGATCATCACCGACACCCGCTCTACAGCGACATCGTCTTCGCCCCGATCACGCTGCTCGGCTTCGACTACCGCCCGCAGCTCGCCGACCTGCCCGACGCGAAGCTGTGGCGCATCGCCATCGGCGCGGACTACGGGCCGCTGAACGCCGCGGCGCGCGGCAAAATCGACCTGGCACGCATCGAGCGGCAGCGGCCGGACATCTTGAACGTCGTCGCTTCGATTCACCCCGGCGCCGTCCCGGCCTACGACATCGTCAGGGTTCTCGCGCCCGGCGGCACGCCCACACAGCTGGGTGACGCGCTCGCGCACTACGGGCGGATCTCCAAGACGCTACACGTCCTCTCTTACGTCGACGACGAGCCCTACGATGTTTCACGGCCGCAAAGGCGAACTGCGTCACGGCTACCGCGACGGGATGGAAGGCCAGCTCGGCGCGCTCGGACTGATCCTCAACACGATCACCCTCTGGAACACCATCTACCTCGACCACGCGATCGGGCAGCTACGCACGACCGGATACCCCGTGCTCGACGCCGACGTCGCACGCTTGTCGCCATACATGCGCCGCCACATCAACTTCCACGGCCACTACTCCTTCGCCCCCACCAACCTCGCCGGCGAGCGACGGGCGCTACGCGACCCCGACGCACCCGACGCACCCGACGCACCCGACGCACCCGACGAGGATTGACGAGACCTCGATCGCGTCCCGCGACTCCGCAGGGAACAGGCTATTCCCTGCGAGGTCGAGACGAATCTGGTTGATCTACTAGTGCCCGCTCGCGTCTTGCACGAGCAGGGCGATCTGGACGCGGTTGTCGACGTCTAGCTTGTCGAGCAGGCGGGAGACGTGGGCCTTGACGGTCGGGACGGAGAGGTGCAGTGCGGCGGCGATCTCGGCGTTGGCGTGGCCGCGGCCGACGGCGAGCGCGACGTCGTGCTCGCGTGGGGTGAGCGTGGCCATGCGGTCGCGGGCGTGGTCGGTGCGGGCGGCCGCGTCGGAGTCGCCGGCCACAAGGGAGATGAGCCGTCGCGTGACCGCGGGGGAGAGCATCCCGTCGCCGGCGTGGACGAGCTCGATCGCGCGGACGATCTCCGCCGGCGGGGTGTCCTTCAGGAGGAAGCCGGCTGCTCCGGCCTGCAGCGCGCGCAGGACGAGCTCGTCGGCGTCGAACGTCGTGAGGACGACGACGGCGGGCGGGTCGGGCTGCGCGGCCAGCAGCCGGGTGGCCGCGATGCCGTCGAGCTGGGGCATGCGGATGTCCATCAGGACCACGTCGGGCCGGTGCAGGTCGACAGCCCCCAGCACCTCGCGGCCGTCCGCGGCCTCAGCGACCACGTCGAGGTTCGCGGCGCCGGCGAGCATGATCCGCAGGCCGGAGCGCACGAGCGCGTCGTCGTCGACGAGCAGGACGCGGATCATCGTGGCAGGCTCGCACGCAGGACGAACGCGCCGTCGGGGTCGACGCCGTGCTCGAGCGTGCCGCCGGCGAGCGAGACGCGCTCGGCGAGCCCGATCAGGCCGGTGCCCGCCCCGGGCAGCGGCGCGGCCGCGGCGACGGCCACCGGCGCGAGGCTGCGGACCTCGACCTGCAGGTCGCCGTCGGGCGCGCGGACGGTGAGCGTCACCGCTGCTCCCGGCGCGTGCTTGCGCGCGTTGGTCAGGCCCTCCTGGGCGATCCGGTACGCGGTGCGCCCGACGGCGGCGGGCGGCGCCGCGTCGCCCAGCTCGATCCGGGCGGTGACCCGCATCCCGGCCGCCCGCGACTCCTCGACGAGGGCAGCGAGGTCGGCGAGCGTCGGCTGGGGCGGTTGCGTCAGGCTCTCGCCGCCGTCCTCGCGCAGGACGCCGATCACGCCGCGCAGCTCCTCGAGCGCCGTCTGCGCGCTCTCGCGGATCACGCCGGCCGCCTCGGCGACCTCCTCGGCCGGTGCGTCGGGGTGAAACTCGAGCGCGCCGGCGTGTACGGAGAGCAGCGAGAGGCGGTGGGCGAGCACGTCGTGCATCTCGCGGGCGATCCGCCGCCGCTCGGCCGCGCGGGCCTCGTCCGCGGCGCGATCGCCCTGCGCGCGCAGTGATCGCACGAGCTCTCGCCGCGCGCGTACGAAGAGTCCCCAGCCGAGCACGACGCCCGTCAGCAGCAGGCAGGCCCCCGCGTTGACCCAGTAGTTACCGGCGGGGGGGTAGAGCAGCGGGCTCGCGAAGGCCCAGGCGATCAGGAGCCCGGCGATGACGGCCAGATCACGGCCGCGAGCCCGGATCGCGGCGTTGAAGGTGGCGGCGAGGTTCGCGCCGGAGGCCGTGAGGACCACGAGCGAGACCGCCCCGATGCCGATCCCGACGGCGGCTGGATGGGTGCGCCGCCAGTGCAGCGAGACGAGCGTCGCGATCCCGACCACGACGTCCACGACGCGCAGCCAGGGCGGGTGCATCTGCCAAGTGTCCGCGAGGGTGGCGGCGCTGATCGCGAACGCAACCAGGTAGATCGTCGCGTCGACGACGCGGTCGCGGCGGCCACGCTCCTCGTCGGGGGCGTCGATCACGACGCCGGGCAGCGCGGAGCGCAACCAGCCGGACAGGCCATCGGTAAAGCGTGCTGTCGCCTGGCGTGCCATCGCTCGAGGACGAAGGCTAGGCGACCGTCACGGCCGCGACCCCCTACCAAAGTCGTTGTCTGCCACCGCCGCAGGGCTCGGCGAGCGTAGCCCGCGGACCGTGGTTGCAAACCCGGCGGGCCGCGAGTCTGCCGGCATGATCCAAACCAACGGACTCACCAAGCAGCTCGGCGGGCGCACCGTCGTCTCGGACGTCACATTCCGCTGCGAGCCGGGCACCGTCACGGGCTTTCTCGGCCCCAACGGCGCCGGCAAGACCACCACGATGCGGATGCTCGTCGGCCTCTCCGAGCCCGACAGCGGCCACGCCCAGATCCTCGGCGGGCGCTACCGCGACCTGCCGAACCCGGGCCGGCGCGTCGGCATCCTGCTCGACGCGTCCGCCCAGCACGCCGGGCGCCGCGGCCGCGAGGCGCTCGCCGTCTCCGCCCACACCATGGGCGTGCCGGCGCAGCGCGTCGACGCGCTGCTGGAGCTCGTCGGCCTCGACGAGACGGCGGCCCGGCGGCGTGTCGGCAAGTACTCGCTCGGCATGCGCCAGCGCCTGGGCTTCGCCCACGCACTGCTCGGCGACCCCGAGGTCCTGATCCTCGACGAGCCCGCCAACGGCCTCGATCCGGAAGGCATGCGCTGGATGCGGGGCGTGCTGCGCAACTTCGCCGACCGCGGCGGCACCGTGCTGCTCTCCTCGCACCTGCTGGCCGAGGTCGAGGCCGTCGCCGACCGGATGATGATCATCGGCGGCGGACGGATCCAGGCGCAGGGCACCCGCGCCGAGCTGCTGACCGAGTCCAGGACCATCGTCGAGGCAGACGACCTCGCCGGCCTCGATGCCGCGCTTCACCGCGCCGGCCTGGCGACCCACCCGGCCGACGGCGATCGGCGGCTGGTCGAGGCCGAGCCCGAGGTCGTCGCCCGCGCGGCGATGGCCGACGGCGTCGTGCTGCGCCGGCTCGCCCCAGCCGAGGGCGCCGGCCTCGAACGTCTCTTCTTCGAGCTGACCACGCCCGGCGCAAGCACTCCGTCAACGCAGACCGATTCGATCCATCCCGAGCTGGCAGGAGCAACCGCATGAGCACCACCACCCTCGCCGCACCGATCCGCGTGAACACCGCCGGCGTCCACGCGCGCCCCGGCCTCGGCCGCCTCGTCGCCGTCGAGCTGCGCAAGATGGTCGACACCCGGGCCGGCTTCTGGCTGCAGGTCGCCATGGTGGCGCTCACCGTGGTCGTCGTGGTCGTCCGCTTGCTCGTCGGCGATGCGGCGCACCACACGTTCCAGTCCGTCCTCGACGTCGGGCTGCAGCCGGCGGCCGTCCTGCTGCCGGTCCTCGGCATCCTGCTCGTCACCTCCGAGTGGTCCCAGCGCACCGGGCTGATCACGTTCGCGCTCGTCCCGGTGCGCTCGCGCGTCCTCGGCGCCAAGCTCATCGCGAGCCTCCTGCGCGCCGTCGCGATGCTGGCGATGTCCGTCGCCGTCGTCGCCGCTGGGGTGCTCGTCTCGTCGCCCGGCGTCGAAGGGACCTGGTCCGACGCCGCGCCGCTGATCGGCCAGTCGGCCGTCTACCTGACGACCGGGATGGTCGTTGGCGTCGCGTTCGGCGCGATCCTGCTCACCTCCGCGCCCGCCATCGTCCTCCTCTTCGCGCTGCCGATGTCGTGGATGGCGGTGGTCTCGCTGCCCTTGTTCTCCGGCGTCGCCCCGTGGGTGGACAACGCGCGCGCCCTCGGCCAGATGACCGAGGAGGTCATGAGCGCCACCCAATGGGCGCACGCCGGCACCTCGCTCGCCATCTGGATGGTGCTCCCGCTCCTGATCGGCGCCTGGCGGATCACCCGACGCGAGGTCACCGCCTGACCGCTCGCCCGCGACTACGCCGCCTCCCACCTCGGATTCAGTCGATGCTTGAGATAGCCGTTGACGCGCTGACCAAGGACTTCGGTTCGATCCGCGCTGTCGACGACGGCGCCGCGCTCCGCCCCTTGGCATCTACCGAGCCGCAGCCGGGGGCTTCAATCCGCCCGACGCGACCGCACCGATCGACTTGTCGCCCGCAAACCGTTCCCAACAGAGAGGTTCTCGCATGAATCCCGCCGTCCCCAGCCCTGAGCCGCGCCAACCTGGCGAGCCGCGTGGCATCAGATCCTTACCGATCCGCATGACCAACTTCGTTCTGGGGAATCTGCTTCGCGTTGTGCGGTTCCTTGGCCGCGCGTTGGACGGCTTTACTCCCAACTTCTGAGCAGACTGTGATCCTCGCCCCCCGCACTTCCTTGATCGGTCCGCCATTGACGTCGCCCCGCGCGCTGCCGGTAGCTCGGCCGGGACCCGCACTAACCGCGGCGCCCGAGCCGAGGCACCTCAAGGTCAGAGGCATGCCCAAGCTCAGAATCAAGCCGCCCTGGCTTACGACGGTGCTCGGCGCTCTCACCGCGCCATCTACCAGCTTGGATTCCGCCGATGCTTGAGCTTACCGTTGACGGGCTGACTAAGGATTTCGGGTCGACTCGTGCTGTCGATGATCTCAGCTTTGAGATCCACCCGGGGCGTGTCGTCGGCTTGCTGGGTCCGAATGGCTCTGGCAAGACGACGACGTTGCGGATGCTGCTCGGGCTCGTCGCGCCGACGAGCGGTGAGGCGCTGATCGGCGGGCGGCGCTTTGTCGACCTCGAGGACCCGGGCCGCCAGGTAGGGGCCGTGCTCGAGGCGCGCGCGTTTCATCCCGGGCGCTCGGCTCGTGACCACCTGGGCCCCGCATGACAACCCCGCGACCCCAGTAGCTGCTCGTTCGGGCAACCACCGGCCGTTCCCCGCTTCCCGCAGGGAGGGGTCCATTCCCCGCGAAGTCGACCGGCCGAGCCCGACGGATCTCGACGCGGGGCGAGGCCGAGAGCGCCTGCGCGCCGCGTTGCTTGTGCGCGAAGACGACACGTTTCCTGCGAAGTCGCCCGGCGCGGGGCCTGGTGAGCGAGGAGATCGAGCTGTAGAACAGCGCTCGTGACATCCACCAGCAGCCGGCCAGCGCTCCGCCTCGCCGCCGTAGCAGGGGTCGACCTCGCCGCGGCGATCGACGCGTTCCTGTCGCAGCCCGACCTCGCGCCTACGACGCGCGCGAAGTACCGCCAAACGCTCGCCGTTGTCGAGGACGAGCTCGGCGACGCGCCGGTCACGCCCGCACGCGCTCGAAGGGCGGCGATGGACGGGCAGCGGGTGCTCGACGTCGGCTGCGGTCCCGGTCGCCGTCCTGCAGCGCGGCATTCGGCGTGGAGAACTGAGTCGCGGTCTCGACATCGACCTCGCGCTCGATGTGCTGGGCGGCGCCATGTTCTATCGCCTGCTGCTAACCGGCGGGCCGATCGACCAACGCCGTGCACGAAGGCGTGGTCGAGCTGATTCTGCGCGGCTTCGCGCCAACCGACAAAGGCGTCACCGCCGACGCCAACCCAAAAGAGAGAAGGAAACGATGAGGATCCACGCCCTGACCACCGGAGCGACGCGTGTCAAGCAGAGCTTCCTGTTCGCCAGATAAGGCCCGCGACGCCAGCTGGATCTGTTCCTGCCAGGCCCCTTTTCAGACCCGCTGCCGATCCACTGCTGGGCGATCGAACACGAGGGTGTCCTGCGACTCGTCGACACCGGCGAGACGCAGCGGCCCACAACGTTCCATTCGAGCGCATGGAGGTCGCGCGCGAGCAGGAGCTCCCAGCCGCAATCTCCGCCGCCGGGCTGAACCTCGACGATGTCTCCGAGGTCGTGCTCACGCACGCGCACGGCGACCACATCGACGGGCTGGTCCACGTCCACGCGACCGTGCTGATCAACGAGACCGAGCTGCGGTTCCTCTCCTCGCCGATGGCGGGTGATGCGTCGCATCCTGCGTCAACCGCTCCCACCCGGGTTCGCGCCCGAGCCGTTCGCACTCGACGGGGGGCCATTTGGAGCGTTTCCCACCGGCCGGAACCTCAGCGATGACGGGCGGATCGTCGCCGTCCCGACCCCCGGGCACACGCCCGGCCACCTGTCCGTGATCTGTGTCCACGACTCCGGTCGGCACGTGATGCTCGCCGGTGACGCCACCGACACCCTCGAACAGCTCCACGCCCGACGCGCCGACGCGATCGCACCAGACCCCAAGGTTCACATCGCGACGCTGGAGACGATCCTGGCTCACTGCGCACAGCACCCGACGATCTACCTGCCTTCCCACGACCCAGACTCAGCAGCCCGCCTCGCGGCGGCGACAACCGTGCAGGCACACCAATCGATCGACTCGCACGTCGCTGCTGTGCCGCCGCCAGCGACGTAGCGGTGCGGCACCGCGGCTCCGCACGAAAGCGCCACTCTGCGGACACTCCCCAGCTTCTGGCTCGGCGCGGCGTGCGCCGTCGCTCGCCACCGCCGCCAGCGAGCGACCGTCCTCGGGATCTAGATGGTGATGGTGAAGGCCATCACCGAGAACACGCGGCCGTGGGGCGCCACCACCGCTCCGGCGACGCCGTTGACGAGCGCGGGTCTGACGAACGGGTAGAGCTTCGAGTAGGTCGTGGTGTGCGCGGCCACGGCGTCCGCGCCGTGCAGCAGGACGAGGCATCTGCGCGCAGAGCGCCGCCATCGATCCGCAGCTCGACGTGGGGATCGAGCACTTCCAGGAGGGCATCGAAGTCGCCACCGCGCGAAGCGGCCAAGAACGCATCGACGACCCGTCTCTGTCTCGCGAGGTCGCGGTCGGGCTCCGGCGAGTTGCGCAACCGGCGGCGGGGTCGGCTGGCGAGCTGCTGGGCTGCCGCTTCGGAGCGGTCGAGCGTGGTGGCGATGTCGGCGAATGGCACGCCGAACACGTCGTGCAGCACAAAATGCGAGTCACTCAGCGGGAGTGAACGCGTCGAGCACCGCGAGTAGCGCCAAACCAACGGACTCGGCCAGCAGCGCCTCGTGTTCGGAGCCTCTTCCTCAAAGGCCACCACTGGATCGGGGACGTGCACTGAAAGCTCCTCTTGCCGGGCGCGCCGCGAGCGCAGCATGTTCAGACACACCCGACGACGGTCGCAGCCACGCCCGCATGTTCTCAACGGTCCCCGGATCCTCGTCGCGAACCGCAGCCAGGCCTCCTGCAGGGCATCTTCGGTTTCGCTTACCGACCCGAGCCTCCGGTAGGTGACCGCCCGGAGATGCGGGCCTTGCTGCTCGAACCGCTCGGTCAGCCACTCGCGCTCACCAATGGTCAGCTCTCCGCTCCGCCGATCGGATGGCTCACCTGTGGTGGTGGTCGGCGAGGTCGACGGTCAGGGCCGCCGCCGCCAGCAGCAAGAAGAACACGGCTCCCCCGACCTGGTCGTCGCGGACTCGTAGGTGGGCGGTCACGGCGCAGATGAAGTACAGGACGAGGCCGATCTCAGCAGCCGTCCGAGCGCCGGAACGGCGAACCCCGTCAAGAGTCCGACGGCGCCCGAGGCCAACAACGTGCCGAGCGGGAGCATCCACCGTTGGAGACCTGTACCCGGTCAGCGATGACCTCGACCGACTCGGCGCCGACGAAGTTCAAGGAGGCGACGTAGCCATTCGCAAGCGCCGCCAGGATGGTGATAACCCGATAAGTGACGTACATACCTCCTAGACACGCATCGCTCGAAGAACCTGACAACCGACGATGTCGCTCCTCCGATCCAGCGGTCGTCGACCCGGTTCGAACCCAAATCATCGGCATCTGCGACCACCTGGCAGCCCCCTGCTCTGCTCCCGCGACGGGCACCTCAAACCGCGGCCCGCGGAGCCCCGCTTAGCGCGGCAAGCGCAGCTGTCGCTGAACTGGTAGGTCAGGATGCGGCTCAGTCGGCGAGAAAACGCGCTACGTCTCTCGCATCGGTGTTGAGCGCTTCGCGGTCTGCGCGAGCGAGCCGCGCGAAGGGCTTGAGTTCGACCTTCTGACCGGAGAGCCTCCACGTCGCGACGGCGCGTCCGCGAACGAGAGCGAACGGCCGAAACAGGCCCCCGCTCACCACGAAGGACTCGGCTTCGCCGATGAGCAGCTCGCGCGATTTCCAGCCGAGCAAGGCGGGCTCGAACGAGCCCAGCAATCGCGGCTCTGGCAGCCGCGCGGTCGGAGTTCGCCCTTTTAGATCGACGAGGCCGTCATCGTGCTGATGCAGCTCCGAGGCGATCGCCTCAAGCCCGGCGCGTGCGTCACCGAGCGGCAGGCCGGACCATCGCGCGAGATCCTGATCGTCCGCCGGGCCATGCCCGGCCAGGTAACGGCGGGCAAGTTCCGCGAGCGCGACGTCACGATCCACCGACGCCGATTCACCGAGCCAATCCCGCACGAGGACAAACGCATGCTTTCCGCCCGCCATTGGACCGCGCACGATCAGCCCGCGAATCGACGCTAGCGCCAGGAGATGTACGAATGCCTGCCCCTGCGTGCGGACGTCTGCGGCCGCAACCAGATCGCGGAGACGATCGCGGTCGAGCGGGCCTTCTTCCGTTAGTTCCCGCTCGATCACAGCGATGCCGCACTCCGCGGCATCCGACGACACCCCCTCCTGCGAAAGACGCCGGGCATTCGCCGTCCGCAACCGCGGAGAGGTCAGCGCCTGAAGCCACGGAAAGTCCTCACTGCGGACAAGGTGGAGCGTGCCCCTGTTGAGCCATGTGACAACCAGCGAGCGGTGCTCCGTAAGCGCCCTGTCTACATCTGCGACCGACAGACGATCGCTCCGGGCACGGACCGCAAGACGAGCACCGCGCAGATCCTGGGCTTGGATTGCCAGCAGCCGCTCGGCGACCGCGACGGGGTCGTGCGCTGGCGGACCAGCGAGCAGCTGCGCCGCCAACCGTTCAGCGAGAATCGACACTGGGCAGGAGCTTGCCCGAAAGCGAGGACGACCCCGGCGCTCGACCCCGACAGACCATCACTCACCGCACGCCGTCACCCTTGCTAGCGACCGACTGAACGCACCCGCTTTGTTGAGAGGACGCGCGTTCCCGGCCGCTCGACGTCCTACCTGCTCTGCGCGGAAAGCGCTCCTCAGCGGTCGCCGGCAGCTCGTTCGTCGCCGCGATGCGGCCGGCGTTCGCGCTTGCCGCGCTTAGGAGGGCTCGCGCGGGGAGCCGCGAGATGTGCGTCGCGGCATGAAAGCAAGAGCCCGGCTGGCGAGAACCGCCGCAAGAAGGGAACGAGACGCCGAGGCCTGGCAGTGATCCAGGCCCTCGTTTCCGGCCTGCAGCCCGGGCCGGCCTTCAGGTCACCAGGCTGGCTGCGGAACGGCGTCGGCCTCAGGCATGATCCGGAGGGCTCGACGCGGAGCAGCAGTGCTGGCCGACGCGGGAGCCACCAGTTCCAGCGGCACGCGATGATCGTCACGCAGCCGACCCGCGTGCGGAAGCCCGTTGGCGCAGGCCTCCAGGACCAAACACGGGGCGGGCGCTTCGTGCCTCACACGACAATTACGATCTTGCCGTGGGCATGTCCCTCTCCCTGGTAGCGGAGGGCCTCGGGGGTATCACTCAACGAGTAGTGCTTATCGATGACCGGTGCGACCTTTCCGGTCTCGACGAGCTCCTTCAGGATCACGAGGTCCTCCCTGGTGTGCCTTACGACGAACACCCGCATCCGCTGGCTCACGGCCGGGGACAGCAACAGCGCCTTGAATTGACGGCCGAGTCCGAACCAGCGCCCCATGTCCTTCACGCCAACTAGGACGTAGGTTCCTCGGGGAGTCAGCGCCCGCCTGCAGTCCGATAACGAGCTGGTCCCTACCAGATCGAGCATCACGTCGTAACGCTCCGCGCTTTGGGTGAAGTCCTCACGGGTGTAATCGATGACGTGATCGGCGCCAAGCGACCGGACCAGGTCGATGTTCCTCGTGCTACAGACCGCGGTCACGTCCGCCCCGGACGACTTTGCGATCTGCACCGCGAACGTGCCGACGCCACCCGACGCGCCGTTGATCAGCACCCGCTGCCCGGGCCGCACCTTGCCTTGATCGCGAACGGCGGCCAAGGCGGTCAGCGCGGAATCCCCAACCGCGGCGGCTTGCTCGAACGTGAGGTTGGTCGGCTTGCACAAGAGGTTGTTCTCGGCGGCGCACGCGTATTCGGCGAACGCGCCCTTGCACCAACCGAACACATCATCGCCAGCACGAAGTTGCTTGACGTTCCCGCCGACCGCCTCAACCTGCCCGGCGATGTCGAGTCCCGGCGTCCTGCGCCTCGGCCCCGTCAGCCCGAACACCAAGCGCATGACGTATGGCACACCCCTCCGCAGATGCCAGTCGCCGATATTGACGGCCGCTGCGCGCACGCGGACCAGCACCTCATCGTCCTTGACGACCGGCTTGGCGATCTCCTCGAGCCGCAGGGCGTCGGGTGAGCCGTACCGCGATTGAACGATCGCCTTCATCGATCTACTCCTGAGCCATCGCCGGACCTGTTGTCCCTCGTGGGATTCAGCCTGACGCTACCGCGCGGACCTCGCGGCGCGCTCGTAGGTGGTCGGGCTTGCCGCTCACCTCGATACCCGATCACGCCAGAGCAGCACTGCTCGATCCACGCGTCGCTCGGGTAGGAAGACAGATTCCGGCGACTACGACAACGCGAGGTCCACCTGCCCTGGTCCCGGCACCGTCACGGCCATGGTTTGCCACGCGATTCGCCCTGTAATTCAAGACTCTGGGCAGCAGGACCATGGCAATAGGAATCTCAACCAGTATTCCGGAGGTCGTCCAGACAGACCTGATTGCGGGCGGGGCGCTCACGTCAGTCAGGTGCTCGCGCGCGAGCGGACGGTCGCGGTGGAGGCGAACCCGCGGGCGATCAGCCAGATGCCGAACGTCAGCTCGAACAATCCACCGGGGATGGCGCCGACGACCCCGGCGCCCGCGACGCCGAACAGCTCCAGCAGTGTGCCCCCGGCGAAGCACGCGTAGCCGATGAAACCCCAGACAGCTAGGAAACGCGGAACGAGTCCGGTGCGGAAGAGCAGAGCGCAGAAGAAGAGGCTTCCGATACCGAGCCCGGCCTCGGCGACGTTGTAGCAGACGGAATTCGCGTGGATGGCGTCGTGGGAGCCGGTGACGACGATGAGGCTCACGACACCGATGGCCAGGACGACGCCCTCGAAGATCCGCGTGCCCAGGTAGCCCGCAGCTATGGCCTTGTTGTGGGCTCGCAGGATCGGGAACATCAGGACACCGATGCCGATCACGAATGCCGAGTTGAGCAGCATCAGCGCGGCGCCGGTGACAAACAACGCGGTGGAGCCGCTGCGGTCAGCGGAGCGGACGATGCCCTTCGCTATGAGGCTGCCTACGCCATATGCCAAGTAGCCCGCAAGGAAAAGGACCCCAACGATTCGGGCGGTCCGACGCACGCTGGAGTCCGGGCGAACGACTGGCGGGGAGGTCGAGTGGTTGGAGGCGGGTATCGGGTCCACGCGAAAAATGGCCATGGTCAGTCATCCAGGCCGCAAATGCGACGTTTTGCGTCGGAAGTGGATGGTGCCCGGCAGCCGTGGTGTGGTTGGGGCGAGGCGACGGCTCTGCGCCGCTGCGACGTCGACACGGCTGAGGGTGTGGTGCGGGTGAGTACGGGCTTCACTCGCCGGTACAGCGGCGAGGTCGTGCGTCGGACCGCCCAAGTCGAGGGCGAGCACCCGGGCGGTCGCCCTGCCGGGCCCGATCATGGAGCTGCTTGCCGAGCACCTGGCCAAGAACGTCGCCGATGATGGGGGTGCGCTGGTGTTCGCCGGCGACAAGGGCGGCCCGCTGCACAGGGGGAACTTCAACAAGCGGGTGCGCTAGGTCGAGAACGTGGCCGCGATCGCCGCGCCGGGGCTGCACTTCCACGACCTGCGACACACGGGCAACACGTTCGCAGCCATGTCGGGGGCTTCCCTGCGCGACCTGATGACGCGCATGGGCCACGACAGCATGCGAGAGGCGCTGATCTACCAGCACAAGACACAAGGTGCGGATCGCAAGATCGCGGACCGTCTCGAAGCGCTGATCCAGAGCCACCGTGACACCGCCGGCGATGCCGGCCAGCCGTCGAGCTAATCGCACGCGGATGATCCAGAGGCGAGAAACGACGAAGGTTCACGCCGGGGGAGTGGTGCCTGACCTGCACGTCTCTGTGGGAGCGGGTGACGGGAATCGAACCCGCATGACCAGCTTGGAAGAAGGATCGCCGCAGGGCTGGGGCGTCCTCGTTGTGCTCGCGGAGCTGCCCCCGGCGACCCCCTCCAACCCCTCTCGGTCCGCGCCTTGTCGCACGCGAGTCGCACGCGAAGATCACGATGGCCCCTCGTCGCCGGACCGCTGCCTGCCGGTCCGTAGCTCGCCTTCGGCGGCTCCACTACTGGCGATCAGCCGGGTGTCGGGTGTAGTGTGGCTCGTGGTAGTAGTCATCGCGCCGCTGGGTCAGGGTCTTTCGTTCAGCAGCTTGGTCGCCGCTGATCGTGAAGGCCCTGACGCCTTCTACCCCGCTGACACGCCGCAGACAGCGAAGCCCTCAACCACGCTCATCTGGGAAGGGCCCCTTTGGATTGGGCCGCGAGACGTCCTGGTTGCCAGACTTTCAGTCTGAGCTGGGCGAAGCACTCCTCGCCTAGCGAAGGAGGGCTGCGAACAAGGCGCCGATGGTGAGGAAGAACAGCACGATGTAGTGAGGGATCGCGAGCAGCCACTTGACAAGCGGCAGGCCCCGGCTCAAGTCGTGCTCGACGTCGGGATAGGGGAAGTCGAGGTGGACGGCCTGCTGCTCGTCGGTGGAGGGGTAGCGGTCGTCCATCAGCGCGAAGTAGACGGCGATCCGGTTGGTGAACCGGGTCAGCTGCAGGTTCCAGTCATACCACCAGCGCGGGTATTTCTTGCGAAACAGCAGCATCAGCAGCACGGGGATGACCAGGATCCCGATGCCGCCGCCGGCGTACCGGACGCTTTCGCCTCCGGCTTGAGCGCCGAAGCTGCCGCCCTCGAGCGCGGAGGCAAGGATCGCGATCGGGATGATCGTGAAGATCCGAAAGGCCGTGCTGAGGCGATTGAGGGTGCGGTCGGGATAGTCGACCGAGAACGTGAGCGGGTAGTCGTGACCACCGCTCGGCGGAACCGCATCGCCCGGCGAGGGTGCGGGCGTCTGACCTGAGCTTTCCATCAACCGCGGTTTCGGCGCTGCCGGTCGATGTCCTGCCCCTGGGACATAGCCTCAGCCGGCCAAGGCTCTCGTCTGCGCGGGCTGAGGCCGCATCACGGCCGCTACGTTGGCCCCATCAGGCACGCGGCCCGCACCCGCAACCCCGACGCCTCCCGACCGATGCTTCGGCTGGGCGCGGCACAGTTCGCAAGCTCATCCGTCCGGAGTGCTGCGCTGACAGCGGAGGAGGTCTCGAAGGGGACAGGACTGCAGTCATGGAATTCGCCGCGAGCGCGCTCGCGACCGGCACGGAGCCGGGCGGCGGGCGACGGCCCTGCCTGCCGCGCGCGTAACGGGGGAACGCGCCGGTGCCGTCGACATGCCTGTCCGGAGACCGAAGTAAGAGCGGCGTCACCTCGGCTTGGCCAGGAGGAGCGCTCCACGCCGCGGGTCGCAAAACTCAACGCCGCGTTCCAGCGCTGGTCCAGCCAGAAAGCAGACGGGCGCGCGCGCGGTGCAGATGCGGCATCAGCCCGTAGATCACGATCGGCACCGCGACCGTTGCAAGGACGAACGTCCGAGTGAGCGGCGTCATGGTGGCGAGCCAGCTGCCGAAGGTGAGGTTGAGGGCAGTCAGCGTTGGGAAGACGCAGAGCCAGATCATCAGGGCGAGTTGGTGGCGGCTAGGCGGGGGTGCCGGCGCGGGCGGGTTCTGGGTATTGGTCATGGGGTCCTTTCGCTCTGGGTGGTTGCTCACGACGCCGACAATGCCGCTTGCTGGACGGCGGTATCGACGTCTTCCTTGGCGAGTTCGGTGTTGATCGCGATGGCGACCGCGGATCCTTCGCCGGCGGCGGTGATCACCTGGGCGCGCGGGTTGGCGGCGTTGCCGGCAGCCCAGACGCCGGGCACAGTCGTGCGGCCGTCCGAGTCGGTTCGCAGGAGCCCGCCTGCGAGCGTTTCGCAGCCGAGGGCTGCCGCGAGCCCGTCGTGGTGGGCGCGCAACGCCGGCCGGATGAAGAGGGCAGCCCGCGAGACGGTCCGACCGTCGGTGAGCTGAACGCCGCGTAGGCGGTCGTCGGTGACGAGGAGGCGCTCGACCTGCCCGTCAACGACGGCGATCCCGCGGCCGTCGAGCGCCGCGCGTTCGCGGTCGGTGATCGGGTGCTCGTGCGTGAAGAGGATCACGTCGTCGGTCCACTGGCGCAGAAGGTGCGCGTGCTCGACGGAGCCGGGGCCGGTACTGAGAACGCCGAGCGGCTGGTCGCGCACCTCCCAGCCGTGGCAGTAGGGGCAGTGCAGGAAGTCGCGTCCCCAGCGTTCGCGAGCGCCCGGGACGTCGGGCAGTTCGTCGGCTGCGCCAGTCGCGAGGAGCACGTGACGCGCCCTGATGGTGCGGCCGCCGGCCAGCCGGAGCACGAACCGGGCCGTCGCCTCCACGACACGGTCGTCAATCAGTTCCACCCCGTAGCCCTGGACCTCAGCGCGTGCGGCTCTCAGGAGCGCAGTCGGCCGCATCCCGTCTCGGGACAGGAACCCCTGCATGTGCGAGGCGGGCGCGTTGCGCGGCGTTCCGGCGTCGATCACGACAACCCTTCGTCGCGAGCGGCCGAGCACGAGCGCCGCACTCAGACCTGCGGGGCCGCCTCCGATGATTGCGACATCGTGTGCTTCGAGTTCCATGCGCTCCACTATGCACACCGGCGCCGTGGGTCGCACGTTTCGTTGCCGTTTCTGGGAACCGTCGATAGGGTCGCGTCCATGGGGGACCCGTCAGCGATGCCGGACGTCCTGGCCGAGCTCGGGCCTCGCCTCAGGCGGCTGCGGGAGCGGCGCGGCATCACGTTGACCGCGCTGGCCGCGAAGACTGAGATCTCCAAGAGCACCCTCTCGCGGTTGGAAACCGGGCAGCGTAAGCCGAGCCTCGAGCTACTACTGCCCTTGGCAGAGACCTACCACCTTCCGCTCGACGAACTCGTCGGCGCGCCGCCCGTGGGTGACCCCCGCGTGCGGACGCGGGCGCGCACCCGCAACGGACGACTCGTGTTCCCGCTCACGCAGCACTCCAGCGGCATGGCCGTGTGGAAAGTCGTGATCCCACCGGAGCGCGAGCGCAAGCTGCGAACCCATGCCGGCTACGAGTGGTTGTACGTCCTCTCGGGCGAGATGAGACTGATCCTGGGCGAGCACGACATCACCATGCGACCCGGCGAAGCCGCCGAATTCGACACCCAGCTGCCGCACTGGTTCGGCCCAGCGGGTGATGAGCCAGTCGAGATCCTCAGCGTCCACGGCAGCCATGGTCAGCGGATGCACGTCCGCGCAGCGCCGCGCCGCACACGCCCGCCGGCCTGAGCATCCCAGTTCGCCGGACGCGAACCGCCGCGAGGCGCGTCTCCCGAAGACGGCAACAGAGCTTGGCGTCGTCACTTTGCAGCGGGCACCCTCCCCAGGGCCCCGGGATGAACGCGACCCCGGACAGGGCGTGGAGCCGCTGCTACGGCGGTCGGAGCGCGGCGGTCGCGACAACCGGGGTGTGCGGAGTCGGCTCGAGGTTGAGGGTTCATCGGACGCTCCCGGAAAGGATCGGGGCTTCGCGCCTGAAACCCCAGATCGTGCAGTAGATCCCGAGGAACAGCTCCCATAGAAACTCCGGGGCAGTCAAGATGGCTTGCAGTGAGCGCAGCGTGCTACTCGGATGGTTGCCGGTGAGCACGATGGCCGTCCCGGTCACGATGACCAGCGGTCCGCCGATGAGCCCGAGCCACGCTGCGCGCCGCGGCACCAGGCCCGAGCGGTACATCAGGTAGCCGAGGATCAGCCCGTTCCCCCAACCGACGACCCACCCCGGGCCCAGGAGGAACGTCCAGTCCTTAATCGCCGCGAGCGGTGTACGCGACCGTCCCCTCCGACGGACCTGCAACCTGGTTGCGCAACGTGATGATGCCGAGCATCGAGACGATGCCGACGAGGATGAACGTGCACTCGACCAGCCGCGCCGTCACGTAGCCGATCGCCAGTTCCTCGTTCTGACGTCTGAGGATCGGGACGACCACCACGGCAGTGCCGATGTTCGCGATGATGAGCAGCAGCTCCAGCAGAGCGCCGAGCAAGACCTGCGTGTCGTGCCCACCACCGGCGATGTACGCCACGGGATGTCTGAGCACCACCTCGTAGAGCGCCAGCGCGGGGATCGACGTGACGAACCTGATGAGGTAGAGCACGCCGAACCAAACGCGCCCGCTTCTGATCTCGAGACACCCTTGGACCCCCTTCCACAGTGACGGCGATCAGGCGAATTCCCGCATCGCCACCTCGACCGGGTAGAAGGCAAACCTAACGCCAAAGGACCCATCGGTTCAATCCAGATTCGCGGCGAGCGACGCTTCGAACGCCGGGTGCTGACAGCGCCAGAGATAGCAGCGCGACGCGCTAACGGAACGCCCAGTAGCGCGACCACGGCAAAGCGGGTCTGCCGGCCCACATCGCGAGCGCCCTGCTCGTCGCCAATCTCGAGACGCGCGTCGTCGTCGACCGTCGGTGGCCGAACGGGATCAGCTCGAGGGCCCTGCTTTCCCGCGACAGCAGGGCGCATGCGCCTCTTCCCTGGTTTGCCCTCATCTGAGGGAAGACGCCGGCGTCATACGACGGCCGGAGCTTCCCTGGATTTCGCCACCTGCAGGTCGCCCCACGCCGTAGGCGGGACGTCGTCGTCGCGGTCGGCCCGAACGCCCTGCTTTGCTTCTAGCGCGGGTACGCGGGCCCGGCGCCGGAGGCCCGTCCAGGGCCCCGCATTCATCTCCCGAGAGGTCTCGTGGCCAAATTCGGCCGCGTCCTGGTTCTCGCCAGCCGGGGGTGGCGAACGGGTCGGCTGGGACACGCCGGAGCCGACCCGACGCGTTGGGAGCTATCGCCTCAGCTGGAGGCCGGCGTTTGCGGAGATCGTCGGCGATGGCCGTCCGTGGACGGTGGTGATGATCTCGCTGCTGTCGATGCCTGCCGAGGTACGACGCCGGCGAGGTGCCCTTGCGGGTCCTTCTCCGACGCCGCCCTCCCGAACCCGGCGTGACCGTTTCCGATCACCGGGCTCTCCAGTGACTATGTCGTGACCGTGGTTGGATCACGTAGGACGTCGAGGACCGTTTCGGCGCTCTGCATTACGCATACCTCGCGGCTCTTCGATGTCCAGCCACCTGTGCCCCTTCGCCCTGCGGACGGCTCTCCGTGAGGTGGGGCGTCGGCGAGGTGCCCTTGCGGGTCCTTTTCCGACGCCCTCCTCCCGAACCCGGCGTGACCGTTTCCGATCACCGGGCTCTCCAGCGACCATTCCGCGATTGCTCGTGGTTGGGCATCGAGTACCGTTGCGGCGTTATGCATTACGCATACCTCACGGCCTTCGGATGTCCGGTCGCCTGTGCCCCTTCGCCCTGTGGACGGCTTTCCCGTCCTCCTTGGTGCGGCGTGACTCGCACGACTACTATGGGCACTCCGTCACCTTGGGGCTCGCGCCCTGTAGGCGATCCCGCGTTCGTCCCTGTTGTACGTCCGAGCGTGACTTAGGCGTCCCATTCATCTCCTTGATTGCCCTCACTGGGCAACGCTCCACGCTCCGAAGGTTGCGTCGGCAAGGACGGGATGCCGTCGCAGGGCGTGGCGCCGGTTTTGGGTGCCTTTCCGGCGGACGCCAAGTTTCGTCTGCTGGAGATTGGGCTATCAGGCAATGTAGCTTTCGCCATATCACGCGGGTCCCGCGACGCCTCAGCTCTTGCACCTGAGCCTGACCGTCGCTTATCTGGCATGCGATTGTTCCGTTCACCTTTCGGATCTGGGTAAGCCATTGGACCCAAGAACATTCCTTCGAGTTCCTCCCGGCTGCGCCGGGGATACAACAAGGCGCCTCGCGGCGCAGCGTCCCCCCTGGTGGGTCGCTACAGCCATGACTACTATGGGCACTCCGTCACCTTGGGGCTCTCGCCCCGAAGGTTGATCCCGCGTTCGTCCCTGTCGTACGTCCGAGCGTGACTTAGGCGTCCGATTCATCTCCTTAATTGCCCTCACTGGGCAACGCTCCATGCCCCGAAGGTTGCGACGGCCCTGCAAGAATGCCATCGCAGAACATGGCGCCGGTAACAAGTGTCTTTCCGGCGGATGCGCCTTTTCATCCTCTGGAGATTCGGCTTCAGGCAATCCAGCTTTCGCCATATCACGCGGGTCCCGCGACGCCTCACCCCTGACACCTGGGCATGACCGCCGCTTTCCTGACATGCGATTGTTCCTTTCACCTTCCGGATCCGGGTAAGCCATTGGACCCAAGAACATCCCTTCGAGTTCCTCCCGGCTGAGCCGGGGATACGACAGAGCGCCTCGCGGCGCAGTGCAGGTAGACGCTGGGGATGCCGAGGTTGGCGCGTTGGATATGCGGGTGATATGCGAGGTCGCCCGGAGGGCGGCCGGAGCGGAGCGCCTACCGCGTGCGCGCCGTCCGGCGGGGGGTCGATCGTTGTGCTCTGTCCCGTCGAGGAAGGAGCTGTGCGATGACGTTCGTGCCGTGTGTGGTCCGGTCGATGGAGGGATCGGAGCTGGCCTCGATCACGCTCGGTGATCCGCTGGTGGATGCGTATCTGGAGTTCGTCGGCGCGCGCGGCGCTGCGAACACGTGGCTGGCGACGGCGTATGACTTGAAGGTGTTCTTCGAGGTGGTCGCGAAGCATCCGGCGGAGGTAACCGCCGCTGACGTGTTCGCGTTTCTGGCGGCGCAGCGCGCGCCGCGCCGCGGCGAGCGGGTGGTGCGGATCGAGGACGGCGAGCCGGGGCTGGCGGCCCGCACGATCGCGAGGCGGCTGTCGAGCGTGGCCGGCCTGTTCGAGTATCTGCTCGCGCGCGGCGACGCCGGGGTGGCGAGCAATCCGGTGCCTCGTGGTTTGGCGGGTCGTCGCGCGGGGCGCCGTGGGCGCGGTGCCGGTGCTGCCGCCGGCCCCTCGTCCGCCGTTGACCGCGGAGCGGGTGTGGCTTGATCGCTATCGGCGGTACCTGAGGAGCGAACGGGGGATCTGTGTGGAGGCTGCCGAGGGCTATCTCGTCAAGGTCCGCCGGTTCGTTGCGTGGCGGACGACCGCTGGCGGTCTTCGGTTGGAGGAGTTGACGGCGGCTGACGTGAGCGCGTTCGTGCTGGCCGAGTGCCCGGGTCGCTCGAGGAACTGGGGCAGGCAGCTGACGCTGGCGCTGCGGTCGTTCTTGGTCTTCCTTCACGTGGACGGCGTGCTTGGGGAGTCGTTGGCGCATGCGGTCCCGAGGGTCGCCGGCTGGCGGCTGGCGGGGCTGCCGCGAGCGCTGGAGCCAGGCGTTGCTCAGCGGCTGGTGGAATCCTGCGACAGGGTCACGACGATTGGGCGTCGCGACTTCGCGATCTTGCTGTTGCTGTGGCGGCTGGCGCTGCGCCGCGGCGAGGTCGCCGCGATGAAGCTTGAGGACATCGACTGGCGCGCCGGGGAGGTGCTCGTGTGCGGCAAGAGCCGACGGGTCGAGCGGCTGCCGGTCCCGACGGCCGTTTCATACTGAACCTCCGTTGATCCTGTCTTTGGTTTTTGTGTGGATGTGGCCTGAGTTCGCGATGCGCTCGCGGCAGTCCTGCTCGACGTCTGGCCCGAATTGGACCCACAGCCGTCCGCCCGGGCCGCGCCGGGCCTGCAGCCTGCCGTGGCGGATCCAGTCGTAGACGGTGCTCTCTGAGACGTCGAGGCTTTTGGCGATCGCGGGTGGGCGAAGCTCTCCGTCGTAGTGGAACGGGCCCAGGGAGATGTTGTAGCGGTAGCGGACCGATTTCATGGCGGGCCCGTTGAACTGGCGGCCGCGTGGTGTGCGCAGGCCGGCGGTGTGGAGCTCGGCGGCGGTCTCGGCGTCGCTGTGGTCTGCGGCCAGGCGCCCGATCAGGTCGAGTGTGGCCTGCGGGATCTGGTCGCGCTCGGGTCGCTTGACGGTGTGCTGCTCGCTGGCGCCTGAGCGCCAGCGGATCCCGACCGTGAGCTCGTCGCCGTGTGGCTGGCAGGTGAGCGTGATGTCGTTGACGAACGCGCGTAGCAGTCGCTTGCGGTCCTTGTCGGTGGTGCTGTTCGTGGCCCATAGCGCGGGCAGGTCGTGCGCGAGCGCCTCGGTCTGCTCGCGTGATGGCTCGGGCGCCGGCGTGGCCTGCGCGGTGAGCTCCGCCTCGGCGTCCCGGAGTTCGCGGAGCTTGGTTTCCCAGCGGGTCTCGAGGGTCCGAGCGACGAGACGGTTGTCCGGCTCGCAGGCGTGGAACGCGCGTTCGGCGCGGATCGCGTCATAGCGGGTGCGTTCGACGCGCAGCTCGAGCGCGCGGTTGGCGCGGGCGTGGCGTTCTGTGACCTCGTCGGTGGCGGCGAGCGCGAGCGCGATCTGCTCGGGTGCGAGCGCTTGCAGCAGCCGGCGGGCGACGAGCTCGTCGACGACAGCGGTCTTGACCTCGCGGCAGCCGGGCGTGTTGAGGTGTTCAAGGCGGGAGCGTGAGCACTTGTAGGCGACGGTCCCGCGCTGATAGTGCGTCCCCATCGTGCGTCCGCAGGAGCCGCAGCTGACGATCCCCTGGCAGAGCGCTGAACCCTCGCGCGGGGGGCGCTCGCCCGTGCTCGTGTGGTTGGCTGCCAGGCGCGCATGGTTGGCCAGGAACGCATCCCAGCTGATGTACGCCGGGTGGTGATCGTGGATCAGCACCGCCCACTCGGCGCGCGGCAGCGCGGCCTTCTTGGTCACGATCGTGCCCTCCGGCGTGACCGCGCGACGCGAGCGGTGGCGCCCGAACGCGTACGCGCCGGCGTAGCAGGGGTTCGTTAGCGCTTGACGCACGCGCGAGTAGCGAAGCCGCTCCCGGCGCAGCTCGCCCGTCCACGGGGCAGCGTGCACGCGCTTGGGGAAGCGACGGTCCTTGAAGACGCCGACGACCCCGTATGCGGAGCCGGTCTGCGCGAACGCCCGGAACAGGTCGGTGACCGCGGCTTGGACCTCCTCGTCGGGGTCGAGGATCACACTGCCCTCGTCGTCGTAGAGGTAGCCGATCGGGAGCGGCAGGCGCAGCTCGCCGCGCTCGGCCGCGTGGCGCTTGGCGCCTTGCAGGCGCGAGGCCATGATGTGCAGCTCGGCTTCTGACCACTGAGCCTTCAAGCCCAAAATGGTGCGGTCGTTGAAGTCCTTGAGGTCATAGATCCCGTCCGTGTCCACGACCAGCGTGTCGGTGACGGCGCAGAACTCAAGCAGCCGCAACAGCTCCGCATTGTTTCTCGCGAGCCGCGCGACCTCCAGGCCGAAGATCGCGCCGACCTCACCCAGGCACACACGGCCGACCAGCTCCTTGTAGGCCTCGCGTGCGTGCGTGCCGCGGCCAGAGATGCCCAGGTCGGCGTCGACGGTCAGGACCCGGGCCGGCTCCCAGCCGAGCTGAGCGGCCTTCTCGGCGAGCCCATACTGGCGCTCGGTCGAGCGGAAGTTCTCGCGCACCTGACGCGGCGAGGACTGGCGCAGATAGACAATCGCCAGGCGCTCCAGATGCGCGCGTTGGATCTTCTGCGAGCCGCTCACGAGCGCCCGTCCCCACCGCCAGCGCGGCCTGCAGCATGTTCGCGACGGCAGCCGCCGCGGCGGTCAAGTTGTCGCTCACCGCTCACTCCAGCGCCCGCCGCCGCAGCAGCTCGAGGTTGAGCTGCGAGATCTCCGCGAGCAGCGCCTCGCTCGCTTGCGTCTCCGCCACGTGCTCGGCGGCGAGCTCGGACAGCGCCTTGGGCACGTAGACCATCCGGCTTTTGCCGGCGAGGTAGACCGCCAGGTAGGTGTAGGGGCCGTGCAGCTCCCCGCGCCGGCAGCGGCAGCCCTCGCTCGAGCAGCGCCGTGACTCGTGCAGCAGCGCCCCGCGCAACGTCCGCTCGGGATCCGATACTGCATCGGCCAGTCGCCGCTTGCGCGCACGCAACTGGGAGACGCTCAACTCGCTGAGTTCCACCTCGCTCATGGCCCTGATAGTGATTCGCCACCAGGCTCACCGATCCTTCACCGGCGCGGTTGACCTGGCGAGTTCGTGCACGTTGGCCTGACGCGCGTCGTCCTCGCTGAAACCGGCGCCACACAGAACCTCGATGAACTTCGCGGTGATCTCGCCCACATCCACGGCGAGCTGGCGGCGCTCCTCACACGCCGACCGGTAGTCACAGAAGCCACGATGGATTGCCCAATGGATCTCCTGCACCGCGGCCAGCACCGCGCTCTCGCGATCGCGCGCGCCGTCCATCAGCACCGCGATCTCACTCGAACCGGCAGGCCCGGCACCGTCGTAGAGCAGACCGAACGCGTCAGGCGAGAACCCCGACCAGAGCCGCTCGTTGGCCTCTCTCACCCGGCTCTGAGCATCGTTGACGCGCTTCACGATCTCAACGTCGCGCTCGAACAACACCGACAGCCGGGCCGCCAGCTCACACGCGCGCGCGGGCACATCGCGGTCACCGCCGGAGCTCAGAGCACTCATCGCCGCGCCTCCCGCTCAGCGCTGAGGACAGCGACCAGCGCGGCCGCCTCGACCAGCACCTCGGCGCTCAGCACCCGCTCGAACGGCTCTGGGCCGCGATCGGTCGCGTCCTCGGGCAGCGTCAGCCTGCCGAACACGCCGCCATCACACACATACCGGGGCCCCGCGCGGTAGCGACACACACGCAAAACGTCCACCCGCTGCCCGTGCAGCGGGTGGAACGGGTGCGTGACCACCAGCGAATCTGCAGAGCGGTTACCCGCTGCTGCAGTATCAAGTGTCCGTCCCGTGCGATGTCGGCCAGGCACTGGTTGACTACCTGCGGCGTGACCGGCCGTCGGTTGAGATGCGAACGGTGTTCGTGTCAATCAGGGCGCCGCATCGGCCGCTCACCCCGGGCACCGTGGGCTACGTCGTTGCTCGCGCGGCCGGACGGGTGGGCGTGAGCGGGGTGACGGCGCATCGGTTGCGGCACACCGCAGCGACGGACATGATGCGCGAGGGCGCGTCGTTGACCGAGATCGGCCAGGTGCTGCGCCACCGGCGCCCCGAGACCACGGCGATCTATGCGAAGGCCGACGTGGAGACGCTGCGGTTGCTGGCGCGCCCGTGGCCTGGAGCGGCGGCATGACAACGCTGAAGGCGGCACTTTCCGAATATCTGCGGATCCGTCACGCCGAGCGCGTGCAGTTCAAGAAGGTGGGCCCGACCCTGGAGCACTTCGTCGAGTTCCTCAAAGAGAGGAACGCCGACCACGTGACCGTTGAGCTGGCGGTGGAGTGGGCGGTGCTCACCACGGATGCCACCGACAGGCATCGGGCGAACCGGTTGACAATGGTGCGCGGGTTCGCCGCTTACCTGCGCACAATCGATCCGGCACACGAGGTCCCGCCGTGGGGACTGTTGCCGTCCGGCAAGCCACGAACCGGTCGGCCACGCGGCCGACTGCGCGACACGACCCAGAACGGCACTGCGACCCGCGCCACACCAGCGACTGATGGTCGGCTGCGTGCCGCGCTCGCTGACTACCTGCGGATCCGGCGAGCGGTGGGCTACAAGCTGGCCAAGGACGAGCGAACGCTGCGTGGGTTCGTCGAGTTCCTGGAAGCGTGTGGCGCGGAGCGGGTGACGACCGAGCTGGCGCTCGACTGGGCGACGTTGCCCCAGGTTGGGGCGCCGGCGTACTTGGCGAACCGGCTGACGGTGGTGCGCCAGTTCGCCTCCTATCTGCGAACGATCGACTCCGCCACCGAGGTGCCGCCGGGCAGGTTGCTGCGCGCCGGCAAGCGACGCGCGACCCCATACGTCTACTCCGACCGCGAGATCGCAGCGTTGATCGACGCCGCTGCGTTGCTGCGCTACCCATTGCTGGTCGCCACCTACCGCATGTTGATCGGTCTGCTGGCGGTCAGCGGCCTGCGGGTCGGAGAAGCAATCCGCCTCGACCTGGAGGACATCGACTGGGAGCGTGGGCTGCTGGTGATCCGCGGAACAAAGTTCGGCAAGACCCGGCTGGTGCCGCTTCACCCGAGCGCAATGGACGCACTCGAGGACTACCTCCAGCGGCGCGGCCGGCTCTACCCATGCCCCGTGCCGAGTACCCCGGCGGTGTTCATCTCCGCCGCTGGCACCCGGCTGTCGGTGCTGTCCACCTACCTCGGGCATTATGCGGGTGATCGGGCCTCGGTATCACCGTGCGATCACCCGCATATCCAACACGTGAACCCCTCGAGCACCTACTGGTACCTGTCGGCCGCCCCCGAGCTGCTTCAGCTCGCCGGTGAGCGGCTGCAACGACACCTCGACCAAATCGGAGACCGGACGTGAGCGCCCTCGCCCCGACACTTCAGGCCTTCTTTACCGATTACCTCCTCCGCCAGCGCCAAGCCAGCCCGCACACGATCATCGCCTACCGCGACGCGATCAGGCTGCTGCTCCAGTTCACCGCCGAGCGCACCGGCAAACAGCCCCACCAGCTCGACATCGCCGATCTCGACGCGCCGCTAATGGTCGCGTTCCTCGCACACCTCGAGCACGAGCGTCACAACACCGTCCGAACCCGCAACGCCAGGCTGGCGGCGATCCACTCGCTCTACCACTACGCCGGTCTGCGCCATCCCGAGCACGCTGCGCTGATCGCTCGCGTGCTTGCGATCCCGCCCAAGCGCGCGGAGACGCCGATCGTCACGTTCCTGACCGAGGAAGAGCTCGACGCGCTGCTCGCGGCCCCGGACCGGTCCACCTGGACGGGCAGGCGCGACCACGCGCTGATCCTGCTCGCCGCCCAGACCGGGCTGCGAGCCGCCGAACTGATCGGCCTGGACTGCAGCGATATCCACCTCGGCGCGAGCGCCCACGTCAACTGCCTGGGCAAGGGCCGGAAGCACCGCGTCACGCCGCTGATCCCGATCACCGTCGCCACCCTCAAGGTGTGGGTTGCCGAACGGGCCGGCTCTCCCAGCGATCCGCTATTCCCAACCCGCCAAGGCAGGCGACTCAGCCACGACGCGCTCGAGCACCGGCTTGCCAAACACGCCAGCACCGCCCGCCGCGTCTGCCCTTCGCTTGCGGGAAAGAAGATCACGCCGCACATCCTGCGGCACACAGCCGCCGTCAGGCTGCTTCACGCTCCGGTCGACACGGCCACCATCGCGCTCTGGCTCGGCCACGAGAGCGACCAGACCACGCAGATCTACTTGCACGCCGACCTCAAGCTCAAGCAGCGAGCGATCGATCGCACCACGCCACCCGGCACCAAGCCCGGCCGCTACCAACCACCGGACGCGCTACTCGCGTTCCTCGAAGCACTGTGATTATTCCGACGCCAACGCGCCGATCCACCCACCACCAAACGGGTCACCGACCGAAGTCGGAATAACCAGCACATCGGAATAGTGCTCCCACGCCCAGCGGTCCATCCCCACCTCGCGCCGCTTGCCGCCTTTCCCGCGCCGAACCAGCACGGCGCCGCGGCCGCGGTCTAGATCGCTCTCCTGCAGGGCGAGCGCTTCGCTGATCCGCAGCCCGGCCCGCCACAACAGCACGATCAGCGCGCGAAGCCTATGGCCGTCGGGGGGTCCCCGACCGCGCGCATGACGGCGACGATCTCCTCAACCGTCGGCGGATCGGCCGGATATTCCTCCCCCTTGTTGCGCGGCGGGCGGCCTCGGTGATAGCCAGGCATCGTCGCCGGCGAGCGGCGATGCCCTGCAGCGTCCAGCAGCACGGATTCCATGAATCCCTCCGTTGGATGGGTTGACGGTGGCTGCTATTCGAACCGAGCCGCCGCTACGACGCTGCTCGTCCGAGCGGTGCGGCAGGCTGCCCGAAATGGCGAGCGACGACCGTCGTGCTGCAACCGTCACCGACCCCCAGGGCCGGGAGGTCGTGCTTCTTGCCCGAATCTGGGAGGCCAAGATCGCTCGCGACCATCCCGAACTCGTCGATCAACTTGATGCTGTAATGCAGACAGTCGCGAAGCCCGGTCACGTCGAGCCGGACGCGCTTCCCGCCCGCACACGGTTCTACCGGCGCAACGTCGGGCCCAGCCGCTGGCTGATGGCGGTCGTAGGCTATGAGCAGCAGCCGGCGCGGATCATCACTGCGCTGGCCAACCGGAAGGATCCCAAGCGATGGAAGCCGTAAACATTCGTATCGGCCCGCTGGAGTTCGACCATGCCGACTATGACGCCGACGGCGACGTCCTATACCTGCATGTTGGTCGGCCGCAGCCCGGCGAAGGCGAAGAAACGCCCGAAGGACACGTTGTTCGGTTCGCGCCAGGCACCCAGCGGATCGTTGGCCTGACGGTCATCAACGCGCGTAAGGTCTTGGATCGCGACGGGCGGCTCATCGTGACCGTGCCTGAGACGGTCGAGGCCACTGCCGAGGATTTGGCCCCGGCGCTCCAAGCCGCCTGACGCTAGCCGGCTGAACATCAAGCCCGAGCCCTGCAGTCCGCGCTTAAGAGGTCTCCGCGCGGAGCGGCCTGAAGCACTCCGGGAGAGGCAAAGCGGGGCTCAGCGCGCCGCTCGTCCGTGCTCGTCGATGCGCATCTTCAGCATCGTCGGGCGCGACCGGGGCGCGCGAACTGGTTCTTGGCGTTATCCGTGCCGACGAGAATTGTCTGTCTGTTCAGAGTCATGATCGCGTTGGCGTCCGCTTAGTACGGATTTGATCGTGTTGGTCTACCGATGGCGTAGCCCGCCGACTCGACCTATGCTCAGTGCATGGTCGCGAGACGCAACGAATTCGCCACGAGGAGCCGCTGGGGATCGACCGACGAGCAACTCTTGAGGCAGCTGCAGGCGCCTCCGGATCTGGATGATGGGGTCCAGTCGCTCGAGTATTGGCGCCGGCGAAGTAGGCGGCTGCCGTGGTACCGGGTGCGCGCGCGGCGGGAGGCTGTGAGCATGACTGTCCGCTGGGAGCAGCGGGTCGGCGCGGCCCTCGTCTTGCAGCATCGCGCGCCGCTCGAAGCCCGTCTGGCTGCCGGTGTGCTGGTCGCGCGGACGCGTCTGGCACGGTGGACGCGACGTGCCGGGATCGCCGTGGTGGGTACCGTGACGACCGTGGTCGTGCTCGTGGCGGTTCCGGCCGTGGCGGCGCTCGTATACCTGCTGCACGCGTTGTGATCCTGATCGGCGCGATCGTGTAGCCCACATCGAGTCGCTGGGATCAGTCGAATCCGGTCTGATGCCGTCGGCACACTCGCCGCGTGGACGCCCATCATCCACTCGGGATGATGCGCGCGCTCGGGGAGCCACGGACCATCGCCACAGAGGCACAACTCCGAAGCCGGAGAGTGCCAGGCAGCGGTCTTGGGCCGCAGCCGCCTCTCACTCCAGCCACGACGATTGGACCTGCCATGGAACTTGAACTGAAAGAGAAGAGCACGATGTCCCGCGAGGCCGCCGCGGCTCGACTGCACGAGATCGCAGATGAGCTCGCCTCCGGCAACGACATCATCATGCAAGGGGGCGAGCTGCGATTCGTCGCAAAAGTACCCGCCGAAGTCGCGCTGAAGATCGAGTTCGAGGTCGAGGACGACGAGACCGAGTTCGAAATCGAACTGACCTGGTAGACGACCCGGCCTCGAGCGACCTCTCCCACGACCGTTGTCAGTGCGCACCCAGGATCGGCATCCGCCTGGCGCAGCGATCGCACACCGGCGGAACGCACGGACCCACACGCCGGTCCCGAGGCCCGCACCGTCGCCTTGAATCGCTGCTCGACCCAATCCGATTCTCGGGCCGGGCGCCCTCGATCGGGCAGTTCCGGCCGTTGGGACGCCAGGCCGGTGCTGGAGCGCTGGCGACCAGGCGACGCCCGATCGGAGCACGCGCCCGCACCGAAGCGTCCCTCTTCCTGGATGCCGATCGCCTTCCTGGTGTTCGCCACGGGCGGGTCAGTGGGTACCGCCGAGCGCCGGGGCACGGCGAGCTCCCCTGCTGACCGCGCAAAGCGGGACGGGCCGGTGCATTGGCTGGATGCTCGTGCCGCGACCGGAGCGGGACCCGCGAGATCGGTGCTGCCGAACGCAGCTCCAGGTCCGGTCGCGCACGAGAGGTGCCACGAGCGCTATCGCTGATCAAGCCACTCGAGAGTGAGGTCGGCAAGGACATCGGGCGCCTCGAGCGGGATCCAGTGCCCGACACCGTCGAGTCGCTCATATCGCCAATCGGCGTCCACGTACTTCCCGCTTTTGCTCATCTGGTCTTCGGCGAGGTACTTGTCGTTACTGCTCCAGATCCCGAGGGTCGGTACCCGGCAGTGCGGCCAGCGACGCCTGACGCCAGCGAAGTAGTTCGCCCGGTACCAGTTCAGTCCGGCGGTGAGGCGGCCGGAACGGGACATGTCCGCGACTGCCTGGTCAAGCTCAGGGTTGCTCGCCAGAAAGGCGCGAAACCGGCGAAAGCCGTCCTGGGACAGCGCATGCTCAGTGAGGCGAGGAATCTGCCATTTGAGCATGTACGTCCCCTTGCGCTTCTGCTCGAATCCGGCCCACACGTAGGCGGTGGGATGACCAACAGACACCGCGACGAACCGCCGGATCCGGTCCGGCCTAGCGAAGCACCACGTCCAACCGGCAAACGCGCCCCAATCGTGACCAACGACGTCTACCGGCTCGGACACGTTGAGCGCGTCGAGTAGCCCATTGAGATCGTCGAGCACGAGATCGATGCGATAAGCGGCGCGACCAGCGGGCGCCGAGCTCTCGCCGAACCCGCGTAGGTCCGGCGCGATCGTCCGCCGACCGCGCGCGCGCAGCCGTTCCCCGACGTGCCGCCACTCTTCGGCGCGGTCAGGGAACCCGTGCAGCAGAATTACCGGCGCACCCTCGCCCTGATCCAAGACCGGAGATCGATCTCGCCGATCCGGATGATTTGCGCCAATGGTGAAGTACTCGCGCCTTCCACACGCCGCACTCTAGTCATCCGCCCCATAGCGCTGGAGTTCTGCGGCCGAGCCGAAGCAGGCATCTCGGCTGCACACTCAGACGACCTGCTCATCGCCACCTGCAGGTCGCCCCACGCCGTAGGCGGGACGTCGTCGTCGCGGTCGGCCCGAACGCCCTGCTTTGCTTCTAGCGCGGGTACGCGGGCCCGGCGCCGGAGGCCCGTCCAGGGCCCCGCATTCATCTCCCGAGAGGTCTCGTGGCCAAATTCGGCCGCGTCCTGGTTCTCGCCAGCCGGGGGTGGCGAACGGGTCGGCTGGGACACGCCGGAGCCGACCCGACGCGTTGGGAGCTATCGCCTCAGCTGGAGGCCGGCGTTTGCGGAGATCGTCGGCGATGGCCGTCCGTGGACGGTGGTGATGATCTCGCTGCTGTCGATGCCTTGCAGGTAGACGCTGGTGATGCCGAGGTTGGCGTGCCCGAGCTGGCGCTGGATCACGACCAGCGGGACGCCGTCGTGCGCCATCTCGACCGCGTGAGCGTGCCGCAGCTGGTGCGGCGCAAATCGGCGCCGAAGGCCCGCCGCGGCGGCCGCGACGCGCTCACAGCAAGCGAGCGTCCTGTCGCGCTACTCGTGCCAAGAGCAACTGGGCGACCACTGCGTCACGGCGCGTGCCGCCTAACCACGACGCGAGACTTACCGGTCGGTCTCGCAATTCGAGCTGAAGGATGAGCTGCCGCATCGTCGCGAGATCGTGACGCTCGGCCAGCTGTGCAGGCCGTGGACCTATGGCAACTTTCCGCTGCACGCGCCCAACAACGTGGACATTACGGTGACCCCAAGCCGCTGTCACATCGTCGTCGCGCAGGACTGCACCGCGATCACCTCGGCGGATCCGGGGATCGCCGCCTACCGCAAGCTCGCCGGCTGAGCAAAGCGGCGAGCACGACCGCAGCTTCGCTAATGCGCAGATCAAAGAGCGCCCGAGAGGTGCTCGCGGCGCTCGATGCCGAGCTTGCTGTAAGCGTGTGTGAGATGCGTCTCGACGGTCCGGACGGTGACGAACAAGGCCTGCGCGATTTCGCGATTGGAGCGACCCTCGGACGCCAGCATGGCGATCCGGCGCTCGCTTGCGGTCAGGGCGTCGCGCCCCCGCAGCTCGTCGCGTCGTGGCCGCGCGCCGCTTGCCAGCAGCTCGACGCGGGCAGCGGACGCAAGCGCCGTGGCTCCACCCCGGACGGCCAGGTCGAGCGCTTCGCGCAGGGGCGAACGAGCGGCAGCGCGTCTGCCGGCGCGGCGCCGCGCCGAGGTCGACCAGCGCTCGGACGTGCTCGAGTCGATCCCGGCCGGCCGCGAGGATCGTCACCGCTTCGTCCAGATCCTCCAGACCATGTTCTTTGCGAAGCAGGCCGCGGACGCGCATGGCGGAGCCGAGCGCGCGTTCACTGCCGATCGCGCGAGCCTGATCGAGATCCTCTTCGACGAGACGCAAAGCCTGATCGTTGCTCCCGTTCGCGGCGCGAATCAATGCAGCCTGCGCCCGCCACGGCGTCGCTCCGGGATTGATGAATCCGTATCGGCGGGCCAGGCGCTCGATACGTTCAAGATCAGCCAGCGCGCCTCGCGGATCGCCCTGCGCGGCGCGAATGCGTGCGCGCACGCGCAGTGGCTCCGCCCTGAATGCGTTGTCAGACTCGCCGTCGGAATCGCCCAGCGGCGCGTGGCTGATCAGCTGGGCGGCCTCACGCGAAGCGCCGGTTTCCATCAACGCCTCGGCGTGCGTCCCCAGCGCGACCGAGATTGGACGAGGGTACAACGCGTCCATGAGCTCGAGGGCGGTGCGGGCGTCGACCTCGGCGGCCGCAGCCTCTCCGCGTCGCAGGAGGACGATAGCGCGGTCGGAGGCCCACGCCAGCCGCAGCGGGGCGCTGCGCCGGCGGGCGTCCTCCACCTCGAGGGTCCAGACCACGAGCGCCTCGTCGAGTTGGTCAGCCCATCTCAGCGCGGCCGCCGCAAAGTTCGTGGTAAGCGATATCCCGTGCGACGGTGACGCCGGGCGCGACAGGGCGTGGCGTGCCAGCAGCAGGCCTTCCTCGACCCGTCCTTGTCCGATGTCCAGGAATCCGATCATCGCGAGGATCCTGGGGTCGAGTTCGAGCATCGACTCATTACGCCGCGCCAGCGCGATCTCGATCTGTTGGCGTGCGGACTGCACAGTCGCAGGCAGGGCGAGACCGGCGGCTATCAGCTCGGCCTCCACTGCCGGATGGAGTTCTGCTTGAGCGTCCGGTGAGAGCTCGTCCAGGCACGCCGTCAAGAGGTTGATGGCTTCCTCGTGGTGATTGAGGATGGTCAGCGTCGGCCCGAGGAGCAGCGCCATCTCCGCGCGTTCCGGTGCAGATGCCGCCCCGGCGACCGCGTCGCGCAGGTGCTCGATGCCCTCCACGTCGCCGAGGTCCAGCTCGGCCGACGCAAGCTCGCGTAACACGGTGGCGCGCATGTCGGCCGACGGCGGTTCGTCCAGCGCGCGTTCGGCCAGCTCACGGGCGACCTCTGGTGCGCCGCGTCGCCGCGCTGCTGTGGCGCCGTCGAGCAATCGTGTCACCGCCCACGGATCGCCGGTCCGCTCGGCCAGGATTAGCTGCGTGGTGACGCTCCCGTCCGGCGCCCCGCGTTCGGCCAGCAGCCGAGCCGCCTTGCGATGCCAGACCGCTCGCGCTGCGGGCGCAATGTCCTCGTAGATAACCGACCGCATGAGCGGATGGACGAAGCTCAGCGCCGGATCATCCGTGAAGATCTCAGCGGCAGCGAGCGCCTCCGCCGCCGCGATCACGGCCTGCTCGCTCAGCCCCGCCAGCGCGCCGGCAGTCGTCGGGACTGTGCCATCACCGAGCAATGCGGCCGCCCGGGCGAGGTCAATCGCGCCGGGACCGAGACCCGCGAGCCGTAGCAGCGCCAAGCGCCTGACCGACGCCGGGCGCAGACTTCGCACCCGATGTGCCTCCGACCGCGACGGCGCCAATCGAGCCTCGCCGGCCTCCCGCAGTAGCTCGGTGAGCAGAAACGGATTGCCGCCGGTGACCTCGTGACACGCCGCGGCGAACTCGGGCTCGGGCGGTGTGTGGAACTGCGCCGCAACGACCTCCTGTACGCCATCGGGTCCGAGCGGGCGCGGGCGGAGCACTCGCGCCCGGGCCGCCAGCGATTGCAGCGCCCCATCACCCGGGCCCTCCACCGGCCGCGCAGCCAGCACCACCAGCGCCCGGACCCGCTCGAGCCTTCGGGCCAAGAACTCGAGCCACCGCAGCGACGGCCGATCGCCCCAGTGCGCGTCGTCGACGAGGAACAACCAGGGCTGTTGCCCGGCCAGCTCAACCACCACCGAGGTCAGAGCATGCGCAACCCTGAACGCCTGATCCGGTCCATCCGACTCTTCGGCCGGAGCACCGTCCAGCACTGCTGCAGCCGCTGCCGCGGGCCCCTTCCACAACTCCTCGCGATCAAGCACCGTCAGTCCCGGCAGCAGCAATTCACGCGCGACCGCCCACGCCGCGGAGCGCTCGAGCTCCCCACCCCGCGCGTGCAACACGCTCAGCCCAATGTCTTCGGCACGCTCGGCGACTGCCCGCAACAGCGCGGTCTTGCCGATCCCCGCCGGGCCCTCGAGCAAGCCAATCCCGCCCTCACCGCCATTCACGCCGTTCAGCCAGCGCTCGATCGCCCCGAGCTCCTCCTCACGCTGCACCAGCACATAGCAAGCATCCCAGCGAACGAGAGCTCGGGCAACCAAAACAGAAATTCGTTGGGGTCCCACGATGCGAGCCCGGTTCCCGCCAAAGACGATCGTCGGCTATGGGTCACCTGAGGGAAGGGAACGAAACCAGTGCTCGCACGACCGGGTTGATCGGCGCGGGTCGGCTCTTGCTAGGCGTCATCCTGGCCCTCGGGGGGGGTGCTCCTCGCGCTGCCTTCCGCGCTCCGAAGCCGCGTTCCCCCCAGGCGATAACGGGAAGATCGCCTTCGAGGGCACCCCCGAAGGCTTCGGGTCGATCTCGGTGATCAACGCCGACGGCAGCCGCCAGCGCATCGTGCTGGACACATCGGATGGCGCCGAACCTGCGTGGTCCCCCGACGGCAAGCTGATCGCGTTTACAGGCAACCGCGACGGCAACCCCGAGATCTAGGTGATGAACGCCGACGGCACCGATGTGAAACGACTGACGAACAACCCGGCCGACGACAGCGAGCCGGCATGGTCGCCCGACGGCCTGCAGATCGCCTTCTTTCGAAGTTCGGACACGCCAGGCGCCTCAGGGATCTACTCGATCAACACCGATGGCACCGGTGAGAGTCCGAACCCGTTGGCGCCGGGAGAACTGCCGGCCTGGTCGCCCGACGGTCAGAAGATCGCGTTCGTCAGCGGTCTCGAGGGCGATGTCACCGGTCAGATCTTCGTCATGAACGCCGATGGCACCGGTCAGACCCGCCTGACCCACAGCGACACCACCCAGCCCGTCGGCATTCCGGCGCTCAACACCCAGCCCATCTGGTCGCCCGACGGCCAGCAGATCGCGTTCATGAGCACCCGGGACACGAATCCAGACACCGGGTTCACAAACGAAGAGATCTATGTGATGAACGCCGACGGCAGCCGCCAGACGCGCCTCACCAACGATCCGGCGGAGGACAGCGAGCCGGCGTGGTCTCCCGACGGCACACGGATCGCGTTCACGAGCAACCGAAACAGCCCGCCAATCCGACAGCGGCGGCGCCGCAAGCATTTACGTGATGGATGCGAGCGGCAGCAACGTCAGGCGGCTCACGAATGACCAGGCAGGTTCTCCCAGCTGGCAGGCCGAGCCGCACGACGAGCCGCCGCTGATCTCGATCGACCAGGTGAGCGTAACCGAGGGCGACTCTGGGACCACGCTCGCCACCTTGACGCTCACGCGATCGCGGCCGCCAAGCCGCTCTTTCCCAACCCGGTGTCCGTTGACTGGACGACAAAGAATCTCGGTGCGACGGCCGGCTCCGACTACGTCGCGTCAAACGGCACCGCGACGCTCGGCCCCACCTCGCTGACGACCACGATCGAGGTACCGATTGTCGGTGACAGTCTCAATGCGCCCGTCGCGGCGATCACTGGGCCTTGCACCGGCCGAGGCCCGGCAAGGTGACGCGGAGCGACCCCCGTGCCGTCGTGACGACGCGAACGGGGCTCGCCGCCGTCGGTGTCGAGACTCGCACGCGCTCGTGCGCGCGAAGCGGTGGCGGGTCGCGTGTGGCGACACCGTCGGCGAAGCAGCTCAGCTGTAAGGCCCTGCTCTCGTTCGAGCACGAGCATTTCGCCCCGGCTGGACGCAGGCCGTGCTCAGGACGGAAACCGCGCACCTCGTCGGCGATCGCTTTCGCCTCTCGAGCCGCCTTGGAGCCTACGATTGCTTCGTCGCCTTATGTGCAGGTGGTTTGTGAACGTGCCGTGGTTGCTGGGGATTGACGTCGTTCACATGTGATCGACGTGGCTGTCGCGAGCGTGGGGTTGACGGCTGACGACGTACGACATAAACGACATAACTGGTCGCATGCCGGGGGAACGTCAACGGCGCACTGAAGGGAGGAGGCCCGCGCGGCATCGACGACGCCGGCACGCAAGAGGCGAGCCGGGGTGGCGGCAGTTCCCGCGGCGTCTGGAGACGCGACGTGCGAGCCTCCTCGGCCCGACGGACCGGCGATGGGTCCTCGTGCGAGCGCCGCGGCACCCATCGCCAGCGAGGCCGCCGTGACCCTGGCTCGTCGACCAGCGAGTTAACGTCGATCACGTCGATCACGTCGTTCACGACCTCACATATCGCGTCATCGAGGCGGTCGAAAGGCCCGTTCGTTCACGTCGTTCATGCCGAAATGGCAGCCTCACATAAGGCGACATCTCGATCGCTGCGGCCACGCCTGATCGCCAGCACTTCAGACGATCGGTATCGCCCTGGAGGGTGCGGTCGAGGCCGCCAGTCGGGGCTGCTCCTCTACGCCTGATGCAGCAGTCCGGGCGGTGCCGCCGAGGCTGCTGATCTTGTGCTTGCTGCTCAGGAGTTGGTCGCTAATGGTGGAGGGCGCGTGCCAGGTCGGCTCCGCCGGGCTGCTGCATCGCCGGGGCGGACGGGCAGCCTTGGCCGTCTCGGTCAGCGTGGCTGTTCGTTCCATTGGGGAAGTCTCGCGGTCGCTCTGGAGCTCCCACGAGGCGGCTCCGTTTACCCCAAACGGGAAGTGTTCCAGGGAGGCTTGTGGACGGGGGGTGATCGGCCGCAGCAGCTCGTGCCTCGGTTCGTGGGCTGGGCGTCAGGCTTGCTGCTCGTCCGGCTGCGCGGCTCGCTCAGCCGCTCGTGCGCCCGGTCGCCATAGGCTCACGAGTCCGGCGACGAGGGTGACCATGAAGACTTGACCGGTCAGCATCTCGAACACGGCCAGGATCTGGCCGACGGTCCCGGCGGGTACAAGGTTGCCGTAGCCGGTTGTGGTCAGAGTGGTGTAGCTGAAGAACAGGTAGTCGCGAGCCGGTGCGTTCGAGACGCCGCTGAACACATCGCCGCTGACCAAGCGTCCAAGCGAGAGGAACAGGAACGCGAACAGCAGGCCGAGGAGCGTGAAGACGCTGATTGCCCCGAGAATCGTCCGGAAATCGACCTGAGCGGTAAGCACAACGCGGCGCAAGATCACAATCGCCGCAACCGCGAGCAGAAGCGAGTCGAGAACGAACGCGACACCCAACAGCGCATCTGAGGAGAGCACGCCTGCCAGCACGGCAGCGAGTACCGCCGCTGGCGCGACCCCGGCTGCGAGCCGCACTCGGCCCAACCGCACGTCCGAGCTCGTAAGCGCGATGATCGCCGTGAGCCCGGCGACCGTAATCGCAGCCACCCGACCGCCTGCACCCTCGGGGGGCAGAGTCATCGCAACGACGAACGTCGTGAGAATCAGGAAGAGGACCAGACCGTAGGCATCGCCAATTCGCTCGACAACCTCGAGCGGAGTTTCACCACTCGGGCCGCGCGCGAACCAACGCTGGCGGTCGCCTGATCCCTCGACAGGCACAACCGAAGGTTCGCGGTCATAGCGCACGTACCTTCCCCGAGTACGATTCGCCGACCCGAACATGGACGTCCGGTCATTACCGACGATGTCTTGGCCGACTTTGCCGGTCGAGCCGCTCGCGATTCGAGGGCCATCTTGTCGCTTCGAGAGCACCTCCCGTCGCTGTGAGCGTGCAGAAGCGCGCGCCAACCGAGACTGCTGGAATCACGCAGACCGAGCCGTGTCGCCAGGTCCGAACACCGGGTTGGAGAGTTCTGCTTTGGGCCGGCAGGCTCACCGAGCAGCAGTCGAGCCCGCGCAGCCCGTGGGCGACAGACGAGCAGCGCGCGACGACCGTCGAAACGCGCTCCGCGTGCTCACGCTCGGGGTCGGGCCGAAGGGCGAGCCGGGCTCCTCCTATTCGCGCGGCAGGCGGAGGGGGTGGCGGTCGCCTTGCGGGGCAATATGCACCGGCGTAGGCTCGCTGAAACACAGAACGGAGGTCGACGGAGATGTCCAGCGATGCGACGACCGGCGCGGACCACACCCCGCCAGCGCCGATGGCACCGGAAAACCTTGCTGATGCCTCACGCCAGCTGCTTGAGCAGAGCTTCAACGACGGCAACTTTGAGTTGGCCGACCAGCTGATCGCAGCAGACGCGGTCAACCACGATCCCGCCGAACCGGCTGAGCTTCGTGCCCTCCGTGGACCCGAGGTGCTCAAGCGCACGGTGCGCCTGTATCGCACCGCTTTCCCCGACGTGCGGATCGCCGTCGATGACGTGATCGCGGCCGGCGACAAGATCGTGTTGCGTTGGCACAGCGAGGGGACCCACCGTGGCGAGCTCGCGGGCCTGGCACCGACTGGCGCGCATGGGTCGGTGACTGGCATCAGCATCGACCAGTGGAAGGATGGCAAGGTGGTCGAGACCTGGACGGAATGGGACAACCTTGGTCTCGCCCGCCAGCTCGGCGCTGCGCCGACCGAGGGTAGCTTCGGCGAGAAGCTCGGGATGGGCGTGCAACGCCTGATGGCTCGCTGGATGCGCAAGAAGAATCAGGCCTAGATCAGACACCAGCGGCTGGGCTCCTAGGTTAGATTAAGATTAGATTAGTAACTTCCCCCGGATAAACGATCGGGGTTAGGCGGCGATTTGAAGGCCGCCAGGGGTGCGGCTGGCGCCGGCTGTGACGGCGATGGTGTGGGTGAGGCTCGCGGCGAGGAGGTGCTGGGATCGGGTGTTGAGGTGGTAGATCGCGCAGGCGGCCTGGGTGCGGGTGACGCGGTGCTGATCGCGGAGTCGGACGATCGCGTCGGCGAGGCGGGCGCGTTGTTGTGGGGTGGCGATCTGCGGAAAGCCGCATCCGGTGTTCGTGACGCCAGCGCCCTCGATGAGATTTGGGCGACGGCGCAAACTGTGGGCGCCGACGTAGTCGTGAGCGCAGGTCCGTACCTACACTACGCACAGGTTGGACACCGACTGGTCGGCCGACGCTTCTCAGATTCGTGCGTACCGTCACCTCATTTGGGTGCCGCCGACCATCGCTTTCGCCTGGCGATCCGAGGGTCTACTGATTGATTGCGCGGCCACGGGTTCGTGTTTGGCCTAGGCGTTCAGTTCCTCGCGGGCGACGGTGTTCGGGATGGCCGTCGGCGCGAGCATTGAACCTTCCCGGGAGACTGGGATCGCGTTGCAGCTCGCCCAGGTGGTTGGGCGGACGAGCGAACCGCGGAGCGCCAGAACGACAGCGAGCGTCAGCCCTCCACACAGCAGGCCGACGGCGTCGACCACGATGAGAGGCGTGCTGCCGGGACTGAGTCCGTAGAGGAGCCAGATCGCGTAGCCGCCGGCATACGAGGCGAAGAAGCGTCCCGAGACCTCACACGATGCACGCCGGGTGAGCATCTGCCGTGCCTGCAGGAGCACGGAGAGGCCTGCGATTACGCCGTAGGCGGTCGTCGCCATGCCGATAAGTTGCGAGATGCTGGTGGAGGTGGACATTGGAGGTTCCCCTCGGAGTGGGGTCGACGTGTTGTCACTGGGGCCGGCAGGGTGGACCCAGGTCGTCTTTCGTCGCACGGGTGCTCGACGTCCGCGCCGGCCGAGGCGGCTGGCGCGGACGTCGTATGTGGGTCCCCTCAGGCGCGGGTCATGTCGATCGCCACGGGGACGGGGTTGCTGACGATGTCGCGGACGGGCGAGTAGCTCGTGAGGCTGGCGAGCTCGGCGAGCTGCTCGTCGTCGAAGTTCCCGGTGGCCTTGAAGGCGACTCGAATTTGCTGGTAGCCGGGACGGACGGTGTCGTCGAGGCCGAGGAACCCGTGCAGGTCCACGTCGCCCTCAATCGTGCATTCCAGGCCCTCGAGCGCGATCCCGCGGGCGGCGGCGTGGTAGACGATCGTGCCCGTCAGGCACGCGGCTAGGGCGTGGAGCAGGTATTCGGGGGCGTTGGGGGCCTCGTTTTCGCCGAGCAGGACGGGCGGCTCGCCGGCGTCCACGACAAACGGCTCGGTGCGGCTCCTGTCCTCTTGACCGGCCCCGTAGAACCCTTTGATCGTTGTGCGGTTGTGGCCGCCGTCGATCCACTGGTTGCGAGCACGGAACTGGAAGCGCGCCAGCGTTGGTTCGGCGCTGATGTGCTCGATGGTTCCGAAGAGACGGTCGAGGTCGACGCCGTTGACGATGTTGGTGACTTGCATTGTGAGCTCCTTGTGGTTGGGTTGGCCGAGACTGTCTCGGCTGGCGTGCAGGCACGGTAAGGAGCGACCGCTTCCCGAAAACTTCCCTGACGGTGTTACTCGACGGCCGGGCCAGATAGGTAGGTGGGCTACCTGACATGATCTGGCTGATGCGATCCTTGGATGTCCGGCTCCTGGGCCGGTTCGAGGTCGCGGTGGACGCGCAGCGGGTGGCCGCGTTGGCATGGGAGCACCGTCGCGCCGAGGACCTGGTCAAGCTGCTCGCGCTATCGCCAGGGCACCGCCTGACGCGCGATCAGGTCGTCGAGGCGCTGTGGCCGCACCTCGGCGCCAAGGCCGGCGTCGCGAATCTGCACAAGGCCGCGTACTACGCCAGACGAGCGCTCGGCTGGCCTGAGGCGATCGTGGTGAGGCGCGGCGTGATGGAGCTCGCCCCCGGGGACCGCGTCGAGACCGACGTCGAGCGGCTGGAAACGGAGGGTGGCTGGGACGGCGAGGTGGCGGAGCTGCTGCCTGAGGACCGCTACGAGGAGTGGATCGTCGAGCACCGCGACCGGCTCGCGAAGCTGCGCACCGCGGCGCTGCGGCGCGACGGCCGCTGGGCGGAGCTGCTCCGGGCGGACCCGACGGACGAGGACATCACCCGCGCTCTGATGCGCGAGCGTGCGGGGGTCGGCGACCGTGCGGCGGCGGTCCAGCAGTTCCGGCGTTTGCGCGAGGCTCTGGCCAAGCTCGGTCTGACGCCGTCGGAGGAGAGCTTGTCGCTGGTCCGCGACGTATCGCGTGGGGATCCGGTGCACGCGCCGACGCGGTCGAGGCCGCCGATGGTGGGCCGGGACCGCGAGCTGGCTGCTGCCCGAAGGAGGCTGGACGCGACGGCACGCGGCGGCGGGGGCGCGCTCTTGATCCTCGGTGACCCCGGGATCGGCAAGACTCGGCTGGTCGACGCGGTGCTTGAGGATGCGCAGTCACATGGCTGGCATACGTTACGTGGCGCTGCCCGGGAGGATGAGGGCCGTCCGCCGTACGGGCCGATCATCGAGGCGATCGACCCGCTGGTCGCGGCTCGCCCCGACCTGCTGGAGTCTCTGAACGAGTTCTCGCGGAAGGTCCTGGCGCTACTCTGTCCCTCGGCCCCGGCCAGCGACGCCGGCTCGCCGGGGGACGTCGAACGCCATCATGTGTTCGCCGCTGTCTGGCAGCTCGTCCACCCCGCCGCGGGCGAGGCTGGCGTGCTCATGGCGCTGGAGGATCTGCATGCCGCCGACGCGGCGACGCTTCTCCTGGCTCACTACCTATCCCGCGCGGCTCGCCAGGAGCCGGTGCTGGTCATCCTCACGGCCCGCCACGGCGAGGCTGGTCCGGAGCTGGCACGCGTGCGCGCCAGCGTGCGCGAGCAGCGCTCCGGCGTCGAGATCGTCCTGCGTCCCCTGGCGACTCCTGCCCTCACCCATATCGCTGAACGCGCCGCCCGCCGGCCGCTGGGTGCGAGAACGCTCGAGGCGATCGCCGCCGCCGCAGCCGGCAATCCGTTCTTCGCGGAGGAGATCGCTGCGTCGGTCGACGACGGCGATGTGCGCGTCCCTGAGCACGTCAGCGAGATCCTCGACGTCCGGCTTGGTCGCCTGCCCGCTGACGCTCGGCCTGTCGTACTGCTCGCTGCCGCTCTGCAGGATGGCTTTGCCGTCGCTGATCTCGCGGTGGTCGCCGGCGTCGAGCCGGCGAGCGCTGAGGCGGCGGTCAGCGCCGCGCTGCACCGGGGCGTCCTCGAGCGTGACGCCTCCGGACTCCGCTTTCGCCACCCGTTGCTCCGCGACGCGGCTCGCCGGCAGCTCGATCCCGAGCGGCTGATCGAGGCGCATCTCCGTGCAGCGGCGAGCGTTGAGGAAAACGGCGGCGCACCCGAACAAGCTGGCTACCACCTGCTCGCAGCGGGCCGTGGCCGCGAGGCAGTGCCGCTGCTCACAGCAGCAGCCCGGCGAGCGGCTGGCGTCGGCGCATATCGCGACGGCCAGCGGTGGGCAGAGCAGGCCCTCGCGCACGCCCCCGCCGCGGACCGGGGTGAGCTGCTTGAGCTGCTGGGCGATCTGCGCCACGCCGCTGGCGACCGGCGCGCCGCGCGGACGTTCGCCGGCGCCGCCGACACGGCGTCCCCTGACCGGCTCACCGATCTGCGCATCAAGCAAGCCCGGGCGCTCACCGCCGCCGGCGACCCGAGCGCCGGGTTGCAGATCCTGCGTGGCCTGACAGCAACCACCGGCGCCCAGCAGGCGCGGCTGGCAGTCGCCTTCGGGATCGTCGCCTGGTACGCAGGGGAGCTCGACGAGGCACGCCGGCAGGCCGAGCAGGCTAGCTCGCTGATCGACGAAGCCGAAAGCGAACGCGGAGAGCTCGCCGATCTCCAGGCGCTGCTCGCACACGCCGCCGGCAAGTGGGAGGGCCACGCCGAGTGGCAGCTCGCTGAGGTCTGGCACGTGCCCGAGCTCGCCGGGCGCGTGTTCGACGTCTACACCTGCGTCACCGAGTACGTGCTGCACGCCGGCGACCCCTACGCCAGCCTGGCCGAGTTCGCGCGTCGCCTGCGCGAGCACGCGCGCGCCGGCGGCGCCCTGCGCGGAGAGGCCTTCGGGACCACCCTGCTCGGCGAAATCGATCTCCTTACCGGGGATCCTCCAGCGGCACGCACGCGTCTGCTCGAAGCCGCATCACTGAGCCGCGAGGCCGGTGCGATCGGCGGCGAAGCCCTCGCCCGCGCCCGCCTCGGCGAGGCGCTCACCCACATCGACAAGCGCCACGAAGCGCGCGAACAACTCGACGAGGCCCTCGCACTGGCGCACGCCTCAGCCCTCGCTGACCACCTCCTGTACATCGTCCACGGCCCGCTCCTGCGCGTCCCGGAAGACCCTGCCGAAGCGCTCGCGCTGGTCGACCGCGCCGAAGCCCTGCTCGACGAAACGCCCAAATGCCGGTTCTGTCCCGTCGACTACTACCTCGCCGCCACGACCGCATGCGCCCGAGCCGGCGACACCACCCGTGCTCACGCCTTCCTCGTTCGCGTGGAGCAGACGGCCGGACTCTGGAACGGTGGGCCATGGGCCCCGGCTGCCGCCGAGGCTCGCGGCGCCGTGCTCGGCGCCGAAGGCGACAAAGAGGCGGCGACCCAGGCACTCCGACATGCCATCACCGGCTACGCCACCGCCGGACAGCGCCTCAACGAGACGCGAGTGCGCCACGCGCTCAACGAACACCTCGCGAGCCTCAGACATGCTGACTAAAGGTGTAACACCAGCCCACTCGCTCGTCACGATCGCTGACACTCCCGCCCACTTGCAGCAACGCGCGACAACCGACGTCAGATTGTCACTGCTGCATCCACGAAACGGGGAACTCTCACGCCACCTGCCAAGGGGCGATCGGGCTGGTGGATCCCTGCAGATCCACCAGCGCAGCGAAAGCCCCGCTTTCGGTCGGTGACGAGCATCTCTGCCGGCGCGAGCAGCGCCCTGCTTGGCGCGGAAAGGGCGCACGACGCCGGCGAGGACTCCACCGAGGGCGTCAGGAAAATTGGGGACTCCTCGTCATTTGGGGGTGACTCGGGCCCCCGGGGCCGCGACCGTCGCACCTGAGGCTGGCCGTCGTCGCCAATGCGTGGGATCGAGCAGCAGGACAGCCGGCGAGCGCCCGATCGCCGCGTGGGTACGCGTCCCCTCGGTTTGTCGGCCTGATGAAGCCAGTTTCAGGTCGTTCCTCGCGTGCCGTCGTCTCTCCCGTGCTTGTGGTGGAGCGTGGTGGTGAGGTCGTCGCCCGCCGGCCATGGATGGCCGGCGGAATGGTACGGAAGGAAGGTGTTCGAGCGGTGCGCAACCTTCCGCGGCGGGCGAATCGCCAAGAACCCGGCTGATAGCAGGACATTCGCGGCTTTCGACCGCTCAAGTCACCCCCAAACGGAGAGGAGAGCCGAAAATTGTGTAGGCGGCTTGATGGCTAGTGTAACGGTGACTCCGTGGGGGTGTCAACGAGTGACACTCAGTTTGCAGTGTCAGGGACGCGGTCACCGAAGTGGATCTTGAACGCCAGCAGTGCGGTCGTCCAGTTTCGGGTTCTCGTCCATTGCGGGACGGCGTTCTGCAGGGCGAGGTAGACGAGCTTGCGGGCGGCGTCCTCGTTGGGGAAGCTGCCCTTGGTCTTGATCGCCTTGCGCAGTTGGCGGTTGAGCGCCTCGATCGCGTTGGTGGTGTAGATCACGCGGCGGACCTCGGCGGGGAACGCGAGGAACGGGATCACGTACTCCCACGCGTTCAGCCACGCCTGGGTGATCACGGGGAACCGCTGTCCCCCCTCTCGTCGAAGAGCTCGAGCTCGGCCGGCGCGGCATCGGCGTCGATGGCGGTGTAGATCGGCTTGAGGTCCCGGGCGACCTGCTCGCGCTCGCGCCGCGGTACGTACTTCAGACTTGCCCTGATGAGGTGAACAACGCATGTTTGGATGGTCGTCTGGGGGAAGATCGCCTCGATCGCGTCGGGGAATCCGGTCAGCCCGTCGACACACGCCATCAGGATGTCCTGCACGCCGCGCTGCTTGAGATCGGTGAGGACCTGCATCCAGAACTTCGCGCCCTCGGTCTCTTGAAACCACATGCCGAGCACGTCGCGATCCCCGTCGAGGGTGACGCCCAAGGCGAGGTACAGCGCGCGGCGCGCCACCGAGCCGCCTTCGCGGACCTTGATGACCATGCAGTCCAGGAACACGATCGGGTAGATGTCCTCCAGCGGCCGCTTGGCCCAGTCGCGCACGTCGTCCATGACCGCGTCGGTCACGCGGCTGATCAGATCGCGGCCGACCTTCACGCCGTAGATCTCGGCCAGGTGCGCCTCGATATCCCGCGTGGACAGCCCACGCGAGTACAGGGCCAGGATCTTGTCGTCAAACCCGACGAACCGCCGCTGGCGCTTCTTGACAATCTTGGGCGCAAAGCTCCCGTCCCGATCCCTGGGCGCGTCGATCCCGACCTTCCCGTGCTCGCAGATCAACGTCTTCGGGGTCGTGCCATTGCGGGTGTTGCCGGCCCCGCCGGGCGGCTCCTGATGCGGCTCGTAGCCGACGTGGTCAGTCAGCTCGACCTCCATCGCGCGCTCCACCAGCCGCTTGGTCAGCTGCGCCAACAGCCCGCCCGGGCCGGCGATCTCCTCCTCCGTCGAGGCTCCCGCCAGCAGCGCGTCGATCACCTCGTCCGGGATCTGCTCGCCATCGGGGCGCGCCACCATGCGCCGCAGTGTGGCGCCGTCCACGGCGTCATCCACCCTGGCCTGACTGATCCCCGATCGTCTGCGAGAGCTCGACGGCGGCGCCGTCGGCTCGCCTGGCGGCTCGCCGCCGGCGCCATACCGATCAAGAAACAGCTCTCTTGATTGATCCTCTTTTTCTTTGGTTGAAGGCATGAACCTCGAGTTTCGTGTTTTTGGGGCGTTGACGGGCGGCGGGCCGTTGTGGGCCTGAGCGTCGCTGCCCGCGGCGTTTTGCCGGTCTGAGCAGGTTAAGGGTCATCCGGGATTTCCGTGGGTGAGGGGGTGGTCGGGGTAGAGTTGCAGGCCGCAAACCACCCCCGCAGTGGGAGAAGATGGCGGTCTTGAAGTGCTCCCGGTTGCGGTAGCCGTAGGCCATCTTCTTGATCGTCTGGATCTTGGAGTTGAGGCCTTCGGCCGTGGCGTTGGTGATCGGCGCGGTGGCGAAGTAGTTGAGCACTCCTGTCAGGTGGCGGTTGGTCATGCGGGCCACGTCGATGACCGAGGCAAGCCGTGAGTGGGTGGCCCAGAAGTACCAGTGCTTATAGAAGCGACGGGCCCAGCCGAGGCGGTGGTAGTGCCACAAGAGCGCGTAGGCTCTCCTTGATCGCCCACGCCCGTCCGGTCTTGAGATTGGTGGCTCTCAGCGCGGCGAAGCGCTGCTTGTGGCGTTCGGGGAGATTCTCTTGCGAGTGCAGGAGTCAAGATGGCGCCACGCCCGCTCCTCGGCGTGATCGTAGACCGACAGCTCCGTGCCGCACTCGGGGCAGGGCCAGCGCACCCTCTTGGCGTGGCCGACCATCACGTCGACCTTCTGATCGGCCACCGACAGATCCACGCTCTGCACCTCCCAGGGCGCCTCGATCCCCAACAGCAGCCGGTAGAGCTCCACATCGCGCATCGCTACCTCCCAGGTTTCTCCGACGATGCGCAGGATAGGATCTCGTCGGCCAGATTCTGCCGGCGCGCGACGCCCCCTCGAACCCCTCCCCCCGCGGGTTGACCGCAGTCTCCGGGTGGGGTCCTGACCCCCCGCAGATCAAGCGGCACGGACGCCGCGCCCTGATATCCGGATGATCCCCGGCGGGACTCGCCCCCAGGGCGTCGTAGACGCTTGGGGTGACCGCTGCCGATAACGCGCAACCCCGGCTCAGGGATCGCCCAACCATCTTCGCCCCTTCGCTGCCCGGTCGTATTGCGCCTGCGAACCCCGCCGCCGCCCAAAAGTAGCCCGGGATCCCGCAGCGTCAACCCCAGCGCACCCCGTGGAACCCACGGAAAACCCGGAACAACCCAGGTTAAAGGAGGGTTGGCGGCGACCCCGAATCCGGTGGGCGACAAGTCCATCGGCCGCGGGGCGTTGGCGCGCTGTCCGTGGCCTGCTCATCGGGGGGTCGCCGCCGTGTGTCAGGTTCCCAGTTCGCTCGCTGCTCTGCTGTCCCTGCTGCGGGGATGCTTTTCCCAGCCGACGTTCGAGACGTTCAGCATGCTGCTGGTCGGGTTCACGGGCCAGGTGCGGGATTGCACGGTGACGGGGATGCTGCAGGCGGCGGGGCTCGCGGGCTGCTGGCATCACAGTCGTGCGCATGACTTCTTCGCGCGGCGTTGCTGGGATCCCGACCGGGTCGGGTTGGCGCTGCTGGATTTCGTGGTCGTGGTGTTCGCCGGGCGGGACGCGCCGATCCGCTTCACGGTCGATGACACGCTGTTCGGGCGCTCGGGGCGCAAGGTGTTCGGCGCGCACTACCTGCACGACGGCGCCCAGCCCGAGGGGTCCGGGCAGCGGACGCGTTGGGGGAACTGTTGGGTCGTGGTCGTGCTCGTCATCGAGCTTCCGTGTCTCGGCGGTCGGGTGGTCGGTCTGCCCGTCCTGTTCAGGCTGTTCGAACCCAAGGACCAGGCACGCCCGGAGCTTGACGGCGAGCGGCCTTCGCAGCCCGAGCTGGCAAGAGCCCTGATCGAGATGATCCTGGCGCGGTTCCCGACCCGGATCGTGGAGCTGGTGATGGACGGCGCGTACGCCAGCAAGGCGTGGCGCGGGCTGCCTGACCGCGTCACGGTCACGACCAGGATGCGCGCGAACGCTCGTGTGCACGAGCTCGCGCCCGCAGGCCGGCGCCCCGGCCAGCTGGGCCGCACCCCGCTCAAAGGCGCGAAGCTTCCCACTCTCGCCGAGATCGCCAGCACCGCGATCTTCACGCCCGTCACGATCACCAGCCCGGACGGTCGCGAGCGCACCGCGCACGTCCACGAGTTCGTGTGCCTGTGGTACAAGCCGTTCTACACGCGGGCGGTCAAAGGTCATCCTGATCCGCAACCCCGGCCGCAGCGAGGGGTTCGATGTCGCGCTCGCCAGCACCGACGCCGATGTCAGCGCCAGCGAGTTGATCGCGCCCTACGACAAAAAATGGTTTGCGTCTGATCTTGCGATAGAGCTGCCCCTGTTTTTCATGCCAATCCTGGGAGGCTGTCCGGGCCCCGACTCAGGAGGACGTGATGATGGAGAACGGCAAGCCGCGCAAGCGCCGGCAGCTGTCGCCGGAGGAGAAGTGGGAGGTGTTCCTCGAGGTCTGCTCGCAGCAGCTCTCGCAGGCGGACGCAGCTCGGAAGTGGGGCGTCGACGTGTCGACGGTGATTCGGATCAGGCAGTTGGCGAAGGACGCGGCGCTGGCCGCGTTTGCGGCCGCCAAGCCGGGCAGGTTGCCCTCTCCGGAGCAGGTCGAGTTGGAGGCCGCGTTGGCGGAGAACGATCGGCTCTCGGAGGCGCTCAAGGAGCTGGCGGTCGAGTTGAGCTTGCACCGGGGAAGGCAACGCTCGGGCTTTTCGGCCCGGTCCCGCGGCGCGTGAGCGCGCAGACCAAGCTCGAGCTGATGGGGCTGATCGATGGCGCGGTGTCGGCGGGGTGGGCGCACGCGCGTGCGTGCCGGGTGCTTGAGATCGAGGATGTGCGCATGCATTGCTGGCGCGCCCGGCTCGCCGAGACGGGCTCGTTGGAGGACCGTCCGCCGGTCGGCAACCGGGTGCACCGGATCCTTGACTGGGAGGAGCAGGCGATCCTCGATCTGATCGAGGAGTGGGGCGTGGTGGATCGTTCGCATCGCAAGCTCGCGCATCGCGGCTCGTATGTCGGCACTGTGTTCGTGTCGCCCTCGACGCTGCTGCGCGTGGCGCTGAAGAACAAGGTCACGCTGCCGGGGGAGCCGATCCGCCCACGACCGCCAAAGCCCGCATTTCCCGAGATCTGCTGGGAAAAGAACCGGATCTGGATCTGGGACGCGACCCACTTCACGCGGTGCAAGCGGGTCGCGTACGCGATCGTCGACGTCGTCACCAGATACTGGATCGGCTACCTGCTCACGACCGAGCAGACGCACACGCAGGTGCAGCTGCTGTTCGCCCGGGCGCTCGAGGACCAGGGGCTGCTCGGACCGGACGGGCTGCCGCCCGACCACGCCCCTGAGGATCCGCCGATCCTGGTGGCGTGGTCGGACAACGGGTCGGAGATGAAAGCGATCGACACTCGCCAGTTCATGGCGCTGATGGCGATCGCCCAGCACCACGGCCGGCCCGGCACCCCGACCGACCAGGCGCACGTCGAGTCGTTCTTCAGCCACCTGAAGGGCGACTGGCCGACCCTGACCAGCATCACCGACCCGGCCGCGCTCGACACAGAGCTCGCCCGGATCCGCGGCCAGTACAACACGGTCCGCTTGCACGCCTCGATCGGCTACGTCACCCCCGACGACGAGCACCACGGCCGCGGCCCCGCGATCCGCCGCGCCCGCATCGCCGGGCTCAAGCGAGCGCACGCCCAGCGCATCAACGAGAATCGGAGGCGATCGAAATGACCGCGACCGAGACCATCCTCGCCAGCCGCCCGCTCCTGCTTCTGCGGGACGGAGGCTCGCTGCGCGAGGGGGTCGCCCGCCGGCACGGACGTCGGTGGAACTGGGCACGGACGACGCCCCGAACCACACCCACCAACACGGCCCACAAACACCCTCAGGCTTGGTGTGAAAAAGTCGGCCGCTCTATCAAAGGTTCAGATACACCGCAGCAGCCGCTGGACAATCGAAACCTGCAACCAAGAGGCCAAAGCCCACGGCGTCGGACAGGCCCGCAACCGCGTCCAGAAAGCAGTCGAGCGGACCGTTCCGTTCGGGTTTCTGACCCAGACAATCACGATCGTCTGGTACGCCGTTCACGGCGACCCGCGAGCCGACCTCGACGCCCGCCGCAAAGCCTCTCCGTGGTACCGCCAGAAGACGACAATCAGCTACGCCGACATGCTCGCCGCGCTACGCCGCGAACTCATCCGCAACGAGTTTTGGGCACAAGCACCCCCGATGACCACCACACCGAAACTCACGCAACCCCAGGCACCGTCAGCCTCCAAGGCCGCCAGAGATCACGAAAGTCGAGATGAACCGCTCTTTCGTTCATGCCTACACAATTCCTAGGACATTCCCACTCCACCGCCATGCTCGACAGACGTGTGCTAGCCGGACGCCCCGAACTTGCAAGCACCAGAGCAGCAGCGGTGCGGAGGGCGCTGTCGCTGCTGGAAGGGGGACATAGGCAGCCAGGCGAGTCCCGGCCGCAATGCCCGCGCGACGGCGGATGCAGGTCTCGACTGGGAGGACGTCGCCGGTCTCGCAAATCGCCACGAGCAGGGCTGCGAGCAGTCCGGCCCAATGTTCGCACGAGGTTGGTGGCTGAGACGCGCCCATCGCCGTAAGCGGGGCGGACGAGACGCCGTGCAGAATCGAGCCATTGCATAGCAGTGCTTTGTTAGGTTCGATGTAAGAATTCTTGCTATTTGCGTCGAATCCTCTTCGCGGTTGCTGCCGAACGCGGGGAGGTCATGATGGTGGTTGTGACTGTTGCGGGTTCGCGGGTTGAGCGGGATGTTGATCGGCCGTCGGTGGTGCAGGAGCGGCTGGTGGCGTTCGCGGGCGAGGTGCTGGCGGGAGCGATGAACCGTCCGGTGCAGGTCCGCAACGGCGGCTTTTATGTGCGGGGCCTGATCGAGGACGGGGCGCGTAAATCGCTTGAGCCGCTGGTCTTGAGGTTGGGCGCAGATGCTGACTATCAGTCGATGCAGCAGTTTCTGGCGGATAGTCCGTGGGATCCGGCGCGGGTCGTCCAGGCGGTCGCTGAGCGGGTCGCGGCGGTGATTGGTGTTGAGGCGTGGGTGTTGGATGACACCGGGTTTCCGAAGGACGGCAAGGACTCGCCCGGTGTCAAGCGCCAGTACACGGGCACGCTGGGGAAGATCGCCAACTGTCAGATCGGGGTGTCGGTGCACGCGGTCGGGACGACCGGCACGGTGCCGCTGGGGTGGGCGCTGTATCTGCCGGAGGGGTGGTGCGAGGACGCACAGCGTCGGCGCAAGGCGAAGATTCCTGGCGAGGTTGTGTTCAAGACGAAGGTCGAGCTCGCGGGTGACCTGGTCGAGCGCGCCAGTGGCTGGGCGGTTCCGTGGGCGCCGGTGCTCGGTGATCACGACTACGGCCGCAGGGGCAGGCTGCGCGCGCGGCTCGATCAGGCCGGTTGCGAGTACGTGCTGGCGGTTGGGCCTGAGCCGCTGGTGTTCGAGCAGGGCACCACCTTTGAGAGAAAGACTAAGCGCGGTGCCGTGCGCTAACGGCCGCGGCCGGACCGCAAGCCCGAGCCGCTCGGCGAGCTGATCGCCCGGCTTGGTCAGCGCCGCGCGCAGACCGTCAGCTTACGAGACGGACCCGACGGCCAAGCGGTCAGCTCCAGCTTCATCCTCACGCGCGTGCACGTCGCGCATGCGCCTAGCGAGCAGCAGCACCGACCCCGCAGCCCCCAATCAAGCCCAGACGCCGAGCTGCCCCCACGCGAGGAATGGCTCATCGCCGAATGGCTCCCGGCGCGGAGACACCGATCGGCTACTGGCTCTCAAACCTCCCCGCCGACACCACACCCGAGCGGCTCGCCAGGCTCGCCCGGCTGCGCTGGAAGATCGAACTCGACTACAAGCAACTCAAAGGCGAGCTCGGCCTGGACCACTACGAAGGCCGCTCCTGGCTGGGCTGGTATCACCACACCGCTCTGGTCACCGCCGCAAATGGGTTCCTCACGCTCGAGCGGCTGAACCCTTTTCACCCGCGGCCGGCCTGACACTCGCGAAGGCCGTGCTGCTCCTGCAGCCGCCCTTCAAGTGCTGGACCGGCCGCTGCCGACCTGCCGCCGCCGCATCAACATCGACCGACTGACACTCACCCTGGACCGCCACGACGAGTGAGACCTAACAAAGCACTGATAGGCGCGGGTCGGCAAGCGCAGTCTCGAGATAGGCGACGAGCAGGTCTCGCTGATCTCGGATGCTGACACCTGCTCCGGCGTGGCTGCTTTACTCAGCGAAGCCAGCGGCGAAGATGCCGAGATCGTTCCGAACTGGGAGTTGTGTCGCAACGTTCGATGTGATGCCGCGGGACTCCTGCGATCGGCGGAAGCGGAAGCACGGCGAGTCAGTTCGAACCGTTGGGCGGCTGTCTGATTTCGGCAGTCGGCGTCCCAGCGGAGACACTCCTTCACTGGAAGGGAATGGTGTTCGCGTGAGCGTCGAGCGGCGTCAGTTCGTTTATCGCAGGGTGCCGAAGGCGCCGGCGAAGAAGACGAGCGGTTCTGTCAGGGGCGAGGTGCGCGCGTCGTTGACGTGGCCTACGACGATCCAATGATCACCGGCGGGGTGCTCGGCGACGATCTCGCACTCGAGTGTCACGAGGGCGTCGGTGAGCAGCGGCATGCCCCGGGGTCCGAGTTCCCAGTTGAGACCGGCGAATCGATCCGTGAGCCAGGCCGGGTTTCGCAGAGGCCTTGAATCGAGGACGATCTGTCCTCGGGTCAGGAGACCCTCCGTAGACGTCACGACCACGGAAGTACCCACCGTAGCTGATCGAGCGGGGCGTGCGGCTGGCGATCGAGTCAGGCCGCCCGGTGCGCCACGTCGCTGATGACCTCGGGATCCATCACGAGACGTTACGGCGTGCGGTGCGCCAGGCCGAGGCTGATGGTGGCCTGCGGCCGGATCTGCCGACCAGCGAGGAGCGCGAGGAGATCAAGCGCCTCAAGCGCGAGAACTTCGAGCTGCGCCGCGCGAACGAGATCCTGAAGGCCGCGTCGGTGTTTTTCGCGACCGAGCTCGACCAAGACCGAACGAAGTGACCGCGTTTATCGATGGGCATCGCGAGCGCTTCGGGGTCGAGCCGATCTGCCGGGTCCTGGACGTGTCGGCGTCCGCCTACTACCACCGTGCCCGCGGGGCGCGGTCAGCCCGGGAGATCGAGGATGAACGGTTGCTCGCCGTGATCCGCGAGACGCACCGGGCCAACTACGAGGCCTACGGTTACCGCCGCACCTGGAAGGCACTCAGACGTGCCGGCGAGACCGCTCCGCGCTGCCGGGTGCAGCGGTTGATGCGCCAGCACGGCATCCAGGGCGCCAAGCGCCGCGGCAAGCCGTGGCGCACCACGATCCCCGACACCGACGCGCGCCGCCGTCCGGATCTGGTGGCGCGCGACTTCACCGCCACGCAGCCGAATCGGCTGTGGGTCGGGGATCTGTCCTATCTGCGCTGCTGGGAGGGCGTGGTCTACTTCGCGTTCGTCATCGACGTGTTCAGCCGCCGGGTGGTCGGCTGGCAGCTCGCCGGCCACATGCGCACCGACCTCGTCCTGGACGCGCTGCGGATGGCGCTGGGGACCCGCGATCACGGCGCCGAGTTCCGCCTGGTCGCCCATACCGACCGCGGCAGCCAATACACCTCGGCCGCCTACACCCAGGTCCTCGACGACCACCACGTGCTCGCGTCGGTCGGCTCGGTCGGCGACGCCTATGACAACGCGATGGCCGAATCATTCGTGGATTCGTTCAAGACCGAGCTGATCGCCGACCGCGTCTGGCGCACCCGAGCGCAGCTCGAGCTGGCCGTCGTCGAGTACATCAGCTGGTTTAACCACGACCGGTTGCACGAGTCCCTCGGCGACATCCCGCCGGTCGAGTTCGAAGCCGCTCACACCCCCCAAACGAGATACGACCCCTGCGGGGTCGTCTCCGATCGACGGTGCTGAGACACTCACTCACTCAGACAAGAAGAATCAACAACGACCTACAAACCCAGTCTCCGTCAAACCCGGTCCGGCTCACCGCCCCGGCGGGAGTCGCGCGCATCGCGTACCGCTCGTGTTGCCGCCCGAGCACGTTCACGCCGAAGCGTCCGACGCGCCGCATCCGGGACCATGTGAGCGAGCTATGGGACGGGCAGAACGAGACCAGGGGCCGCTCGAGCGAGACGGAGGTGAGCGAGTTGACGATTAGACCTGCGGGCTCGCCGTCAGGCGCCGCCGTGACGAACGCGACGCCGGTGGCGAACCTGCCGAGCGCGTCACGGAACGAGCGAGCCTCAAGCGCCGGCGAGAGGTTGTCCTGAGCTGCGATAGCCATCTCAGTGCAGCAACGTCTCTTCGCCGAGCGCGACGTGGCCGAGGTAATCGTAGGCGCGGTTCGCCCCGAGCGGGTGCATGAACGAGCCGGCCTTGACGTCCCGGTACGCGCGGGCCAGCGGGCTGCCGTTGACGTAGCCCACGCCGCCCGAGAGGGCGAGCGCACGGTCCACGATGCGGGCGGCGGCCTCGTTGACGAACGCCTTCGCGGCCTGGGTCTCAGCGAACAGCGCGCCGAGCTCCTCAGCGCTGCCGTCGGACGCCGGGTTGGCGGCGCGGTGGTGGTCGATCAGCGCCGCAGCGCGCGAGATGACGCCGCGTGAGGCGGCGAGCTCGATCGCGTTGTCGGCGACCTGCATGCGTGGGCGCGCGTCGCCGTTGATGCGCCCGGCGATCCCGTGGCGCGCGATCGCATCCGCCGACTCGGCGATCCCGAGTGAGGCCGCGGCGTGGAACAGTCCAGCAACGAGGTTGCGCTCCATGTACGGCAGCGGATCGCCGGCGAGAAAGCCACCGCGCACACCGGACTCGGGCAGCTCGACGCCTTCGAGCGAGATCGAGTTGCTGCCGGAGGCGCGCATGCCGAGCGCGTCCCAGTCGTCGCGCACGACGACGCCGGGCGCGTCGGTGGCAACCATTGCGTACGCATAGCGCTGGAGGCCGTCACCGTCGGCATACGTGACGGCCACGTACAGGTCGGTGGCGGCAGGCGACATTGTGCAGAACAGCTTGCGGCCGTCGATCCGCCAGCCGGACTCGGTGCGGGTAGCGACTGTGCCCGGTCGCGTGAGGTCTTGTCCGCGCTCGCTGATCGCGGCGGCTAGCACGACGCCGTCCCGAGCGATCTGCTCCAATGACGAGGCGAAGGCGCGCGCTCGCCGCTGTGCTCCGGCCGCGACGGCGACTTGGCGGCGGCGCTCCATGTTGAGCACCGCGACGAGGTGCATGTTCACGCCGATCGCCACGGATGCGTCGCCGCGCGCCAGGCGGCTTGAAGCGACCACCGTGTCGTGCGCGGACGAGACGCCGAGCCCACCGAGCTCGACCGGAACGGGCGCTGCGAAGTAGCCGGCGGCCTTGAGCGCGTCGATCGCTTCGAACGGGTAGGTGCCGTCGCGGTCGTGCTCGGCGGCGCGGGCGGCGAGCTGGGGTGAGAGCTCTTCGGCGATCGCCAAGAGGCGGGCGCCGGCTTCGGTATGGGCTGTGAGTTCGATCGGCATCGCCAATCCTCCGATTCGCTCGTGATCGACCGCGTGGCCGGAGCATCGCTCCGGCCACGGGCTCAGGCGAGGCTTAGTAGGTCGTCACCTCGACGGCGACCGGCACACCGTTTGTGACCATGTCGTAGACGGCGGAGCGCTTCTGGGCTCGCTCGACGACCTCGCGGAGCTTCTCCTGGGGGGCGTGGCCGGTCACGCGGAACGACACGCCGATGCGCTCGAACCCGTTGCGGGGCTCGTCGTCTACGCCGAGGGCGCCGCGAACGTCCATGTCGCCGGTGAGGGTCGACTCGACGCTGGTGAGCTGTACTTTGCGCGCCGCGGCCACGTAGACGATCGATGTCGTCAGGCAGGCGGCCAGTGCGTGTAGCAGGTACTCGGCCGGGTTGGCGCCGGTGTCGGTGCCGAGCAGGATCGCCGGTTCACCGGCGTCGATCACAAACTCCTCGCTGCGGGTGGTGTCCTCCCCGCCCGCGGCGTAGAAGTCCTTGATCGTCGAGCGGTTATGGGAGCCGTCGATCCAGCGGTTGGTGGCACGGAACTGGAACTTCACGAGCTCCGGCTGCTCCGTGATCAGGTCCAGTGTGGCGAACAGTTTCTCGGTGTCCACGCCGTTGCGGATCGTGTCTGTGACTGCACTCATTGTGTGACCTCCTGGGTCGTTGTGGTGTTGGTTGACTCGTCTCCCAGGTCGCTTGTGCGACGTGGGCGCCACCACCCCGGTTTGGGTCGGGGGTGTGGCGAGATACAGCAGCGGCGTGAGCGCGAGCAGCGAGACGCTGGGGGGGCGCCGTACTTGCGGCTCGTGCGGTTGCCATCGAGGCGCGACGCGGTGGGCGCGAGCGCCCGACCAGCTCGTCGGATCGAGGTTCTCGAGTGGCACTTGTCATGCGTGTCCGAGGGAGATCTCGGGGAGGACGCGTTGTGCCCACCGTGGGAGGTACCAGGCCCATTTGCCCATGAGCCGTAGCAGCACCGGGAGGAGGAGCAGCCGGATCAGGGCCGCGTCGAGGAGCACGGCGATGCCGAGGATGATTCCCATCTCCTTGGGCGGGAGCGGCCCGGAGAGCGCGAAGGTGAAGAACACCGCGACCATCTCGGCGCCGGCGGCGAAGATCACGGGCCCTGACTGGGCGAGGCCGCCGATCATCGCTTCCTTGGGATTGTGGCTGCGGTCCCAGTGCTCCTTGGCGCTGGAGAGCAGGAACACGGTGTAGTCCATCGAGATCGCGAAGATCATCGCGAAGAAGAACACCGGTCCCCACGCATCGAGGAATCCCTGTGGTTGCAAGCCCAGCAGCGAATGCAGAACGCCGTCCTGGAAGATCCACTTGGCGACGCCGAACGCCGCGGCGGTGGCGAGCAGGTTGGTGAGCACGCCGACGGCCGCGAGCAGCGGTGCCTGCAGCGCGACCAGCAACAACAGGAACCCGAGACCGAGGACGACGCCGATCACGACCGGGGTCTTGGCTGAGAGCGTGGTCTGGAGGTCGTGGTTCTCCGCGACCGCACCGCCGACCATCGATCCGGTTGGGAGCTGCGCCCGCAGCCGGTCAATCGTCGCGCCGACGGCCGGGTTGGACGGATCCTGCCTGGGGATTGCGGTGACGAGCGCGTGGCCGTTGCTCGTCTGGGTTGGGAGCAGCCCGGCGATCCCGGGGTCGCGCTGCGCGACGTGCGCGACCCGGATGGCCTGTGACGCCGGCGCGACGATCTGCATCGCCGCGGTCGCTCCGGGCCCCATCGCGGCCGTTACCTGCTCGTAGCCCAGGCGGGAGGAGTCAGAGGTCGGGATGACCTTGATCGACGGCATCGCTATCTTCAGGTGGGTCACGGGGATCGCGAGTGCGACAAGCACGGCGAGCGCCAGCGCACCGTAGGCGACCGGTCGCGTCCAGAGTCGCTCGCCCCAGGCGGCGAACCGTTCGGAGCGCCGCTCGCCGGGATTCGCCCACGGCAGCGCGAGCTTGTCGACTCTCGGGCCGAGTCGTGTCAGCACGGCGGGGAGCAGCGTCAGTGTCGCCGCGAGCACGAAGATGACCGCGAGCATGATCCCGAGGCTCGTGGAGCGAAATGCTGGGCTCGGGACGAGCATCACCGCGCTCAGCGAGATCAGCACCGTCACTCCTGACAACAGCACCGCTTTGCCGGCGGTGTCCATTGTCACCGCTGTGGCCTCGACCGGTGACAGCCTTGAGCCGAACAACGCGCCACGGAAACGGTGCACGATGAACAGCGCATAGTCGACCCCGAGCGCGAGCGCAAACATCAGCGCGAAGTTCATCGCCCAGATCGACACCGGCATGAGCCTGGTGGCGAGGTACAGCGATCCGGCGGCCGCCATCAGGCCGACCATCGTCAGCATCAACGGCAGCCCAGCCGCGACCAGCGAACCGAACGCGACCAGCAGGATCAGGAGCGTGACCGGCCACGAGATCACTTCTGACCTGAGCATCGCGGAGCGGTTGGCGGCGTTGAAGTCAGACCACAGCGCCGCCGCGCCGGTCAGGTTCACCCGCACACCGCCGGACGTCAGCGCGGCGACCTTGCCCTTCAGACGATCCGCAGCCTGGACCATCGCGTTTGCATCGCGTGCGGCTCCGGCCTGCACGATCGCGGTGTGCCCGTCACGAGAGATCGACACGCCGGCGGTCGGCGCGAGCACGGTGCTGACCGCGCCGTCAGCTCGCAGCGTGCGCTCGACGTCGGCAATCGCGGCCCGGAACGACGGGTCGGTCACGGTCTTGGTGGGTGAGGTGATCACGGTCATCAGGCCGTAGCTGGAGAGACCGTGGAAGTTGCGATCGATCAGCTTCCTCGCCTGCACCGACTGCGAGCCGGTGGTCTCCCAACCCGCGCCCGATAGGGCGTTCTCGACGCGCGGAGCGAAGAACCCGAGCATGCCCGCGGCAAGCAGCCACGCGATGAGCACGACCCGGAAGTGAGTCGCTGTGTAGCGGCCGAGGCGGCCGATCGGACCGACGCGGATCATCGGACCGTCTCCCGCTGGCGGCGCAGCCGGGCGAGCTTCTCGCGCATGAGTCGGGCGTACAGGTACGGGGACATAGGTCGTTCCTTTCGATTGATGTCTGCGGTTCGACGGTCAGCCACGGCGCAGGCGCGCGAGGGCACGGTGGTAGCGCCCGTCGGTGAGCGAGTTCATGCCGTGAGCGCAGTTCGGCGGGTAGCCAGAGGTCTCGCCCAGCAGTTCGGCGGGGGGTCGCTGCTGCTCGCCCGCGAAGACGCGGTGCAGCTTCGCGAGATGGCCATCGAGCGCCTCGGGCTCCACGTCTCCGAGGGCCGCTATGTGCTGTTCGGTGTGCATGCCGGCAGCGTCGCCGGCACGCCTTCCTGAAACCTTCCTTCCTAGGCGCTGATCCTCGCCGTGTGGAGCCTTTCCAGCGTTTCGCGCGCGCGGCGCTCGTTGAGCAGCTGCCCGGCTGCGGCATAGCCCTCGGCGGCGCGGCGCAGGGCGTAAGCGGCGGCCGGCTGGTCGCCTTCGGCGAACAGCAGACTGGCCCGCGCCTCCGCCACTGCGGCCGGCCAGGGGCCGCCCTGCCAGCGGCCCGCGCCAAACTCGGCGCGCCTGAGGAACTCGCGGCTGCGCTCGAGCTGGCCCGCGCGGGCGCACACCGTCGCGGCCGCTACGTGGTAGCCGGTTGGCAAAATGGACAAACCCAGACTGGGTCGAACAAGGTCTCAGCACGCTCAATCAGCGCGAGCGCCTCAGCGTTGTCCTCGGGCACCTGCAGCAGCACGCCGCAGACGAGGAACACCAGATGCTCAGCGAGCGGCGACATGTGCGCGAGCTCAAGCGCCTCCTCGAGCTGCGCCCGCGCGCCAGCGCGATCGCCAAGGTGAAGCAGCGTCTCGCCCAACCGCATGCGTGCCAGTGACTCGCCCCCAACCGAACCCACCTCGCGGCTAAGCCGCGAAGCGTCCACCAGGTGCGCCCGTGCGGCCTCGAGGCTCCCCGTGAACAGCTCCGTCTCGCCCAACACCGTAGTGGCGAACGCCTCGCCACGGCGAGCGCCCACCTGATGCGCCTGAGCGCGCAGACGCTTCGCGAAACCGGCGACGCGGTCGTAGGGGTCGCCCGCCGTGAGCACGTATTCGGTCACGCATAGGTAGGCGTCGAAGACGCGGCCCGCGAGCTCCGGCGAGTCCCACACCTCGGAGAGCTGGTGCCGAGAATGCCGCTCCCAAGCGCGATCCACGTGGGCGAGCATGCCCTTCAGCACGGCGAGGTCGCCCGGATCGGCAGCGACGCCGTCCGCCTCGGCCGCGACTCGCCGCGCGCCCTCCCAATCACCCGTATGCCAGGCCACCATGCCGCGCACCAGGGTCGACTCATAGAGATCTTCGGGTCGCTCGGCCCGGAACCGTTCGAGCGCGGCCTTCGCCCCCGCGATGTCGCCCGCCGCGATGTACGCGCGCGCCTGCTGCACGCGCAGCGCCGGCACCCGCTCGGCGGGCGCGACCGCGATCGCCTCGGCATAGGCGCCGGGAGCGCGGGCCTCGCCGGCCCCATGGAGAAGCTGCGCGCGCAGCGCAAGCAGCGCCGGCCGCTCAAGTTCGTCCGCATGCTCCAGCGCCAGGTCGGCCCACTCGGCGCCGTCGCGATAGGCGCCCACGCCCGCAGCCCACTCGGCCGCCCGGGTCAGGAGCGGGACAGCCTCCGGCGCGCGGCCGGCCCGCAGCAGGCGATGAGCGACCTGTTCCGGGGGCGCGTCGTCTGCGGCGAGGAGCCCGGCGGCCTCGGCGTGGGTGCGGCGCACGACCTCCTCGGGCAGGCGGGCCGCCAGTTCCTCTCGCACCACCGCGTGCCGGAAGCGATACCGGCCACGCACACGTTCGAGCACGCCCGCGGCCTGGGCCTCGCCGAGCGCCTCGTCAACACGCGCGGCGCCCGCAAGTGCCGCGAGGTCCGCCCCCGCGAAGCCGTCGTCGATCACGGCGAACGCGGCGAGCAGGCGCTCGTCGAGCGGCTCGAGCCGCTCGAGCCGCCGCGCCACAACCTCACGCAGGCGCCTCGACACCGTCACCTCACCGGAAGCATCCACCGACGCCGCCAGTTCCTCCGCGAAGAACGGGTTGCCCGCCGCCGAACGCTCGATCGCACCCAGGGCTCCGGGATGCAGCGGCCGCCCGGCCGCCCGTTGCGCCACCGCTGCGAGCGCGCTGCGGTCGAGCGGACCCAGCGCCAGCTCCACTGCGGCGCCGCGCTCGAGCAGGCTCGAGCGCACGAGCGCGGCCGCCTCCGGAAGCGCCTCATCGCGCATCACGGCGACGACCAGCAGGCGCTCGCCGGTCGCGCTCCGTGCAAGATGGTGCACGAGCGCCACCGTCGCCTCATCGGCGGCGTTCAGATCATCGATCACAAGCGCGACGCCTCGCTCCGCCGCGGCCTGCCCCAGCAGCTGACCCACAGCCCAGAAGACCCGACGGCGGTCCACGGGTTCATCCGCCGCCCCTGCCGGCCGGCGCACTGACGGCAGCAGTCGCGCCAGAGCGACCTGTGCGCTGTCGGTGAGCGCGCCGATCAGCTCAGGGCGCCGCGCGGCGAGCGGGTCGAGCGCCTCCACAAGCGGCGCATACGGCGTGCGGCCCTCCGCCTCCAGGGCCGCCCCGCGCAGCGTATGAAAGCCGAGCTCCTCCGCCTCCGCAAGCACCGCCTCAAGCAGGCGCGTCTTGCCGATCCCGAGCGCGCCCGTGACCAGCAGCCCGCCACCACCTCCCGCCGCGGCACGCTGAAGCGCCCCGAGCGCTGACGCCAGCTCGCGCTCACGCCCCTCGACAGGAGCGCGCAGTAGGCGAGCCGCACGAACCGCCGGACCGCGCATGAGCTCGCGCTGGAGCACCAGCGTCTCCGCGGAAGGCTCCGCGCCGAGCCGTGCGAGCTCATCGCGCAGCAGGCGGAACTGACGCGCGGCAGCTGGCCTGTCGCCGCTCGCCACGTAACGGCGCATGAGCGCGCGGTGGGCCTCCTCATCGGCGGCGTCCTCACGTAGCACCTCCTCCCAGCGGCCCTGGGAGCGCATCACCGCGAGGCGGCGCTCGCGCAGCCTCGCGCGCGGGCCGAGAGTCCACTCCGCATAGGGCTCGTCGGGCAGCAGCTCGCCACGATAGGCGGAGTCATCACCACGCTCGAAGCGCTCGACGTCGGTGCTTACCTCGGCGGCCGGGGCGAGCTCCACCACTCCACCGCGAAGCACAACCGCCCCACGATCGCCCAGCGCACTACGCGCGTAGCTCGCGGCCTTGTGCAAGTTGGACGCGGCAGCATCCCGACCAAGCTTCGGCCAGAGCAACTCCAGCACCACGTCGCGCGGCATGCGATGGCCCGAAGCGAGCGCAAGCACTTTCACGAGATCCGCCGCACGCCGCTGCGCCCACGCATCAGCCGGAACAGGGCGCGAGTCCACCAGCACTTCAAAGCGTCCGAGCAGCCGGACCTCGAGCTGCCGCATACGAACCAACCCTATCCCAGAGCGCAATCGTCCCCGGGACCACGAACTCGCTTCTGCGCCAAGCCGGACACCCACCGCCGAGGCGTGCGGAATTGAGGAGGACAACAACTCTGATCGTCTGTTCCCTTGGTCGGCACCTGCTCCCGCGCCACGACTAGACCCGCACGGAGCCCAGTCTGGCCGACGTGTCGCGTGCCTGCCGCTCGCCGTAAGCGGGGCGGGCGCGATGGCTTGCGGAACCGCCCGCGTGCGTAGGCAACGCCCCGGTGCGCCGCCTTCGCCGCTGCTTTACTGTTGCAGCAGTCCGGGCGGTGTCGGCGACGCTGCCGCTCCGGTGCTTGCTGTTCAGGAGTTCGTAGCTAACGATGGGGGGCGGCCCCCAGGCTGCTGGGTCTCCGGAGCGGAGGGACAGCCTTGGCTGGTGCCGTTCCGGAGGAGCAGCAGCGTTGGATAGCCCGATCGGGTCGATCAAGGTCGCTGCAAGTAGCCCAACGCAGAAGCCACCCAAGACGCATGTTGGCGCTTCGACCCCCGTCCACGCGTCGCGGGCAAATCCGCTCAGGCAGGTGGCACAGCTACGAGCCACCGACGTCAGCCGCGTCCTCCCAGCCGACGGTGTACCCGTGCAGGTGATCAGACAGCTTCTCCAAGCGTTTCCCGGCGGCTCACCGCCCTCGATCAGCCGGGCCGCGCCGAACAGGAGCGCCTCGATTGATGGATACGCTACTGAGCTAGCTGACAGCTCATCCAGGCCAAGAATCACGGTCTCCTCGTCGTGGTTGACCTCCCAATGGTCGCTTAGCTCGGCGATGCGACGTCGAATGCCGGCGTGCTGGTTGAGGATTTCCTGTGTCTGCTTTGACGCCACTGCCTTATCTCGGTTTCCGCAGAATCGTGTCTCAGCCGCTACTGGTCCCACATCGGGACGTCTCCACGCTAGCTGTTTGATCGGGAGCAAGCAGCCGCGCAGCTCAACGCCCCGCGCGTCAACGCGGACGCTGCCCCGGCGAATGTTCCTGTCAGCCGACCCGACACCTTGAGGGCCGGTGGTCTTCCGAAGTTCTGCATCTTTGTCCGGGTGCTTGGGCGGATGTATCCCGGATGGCAACCGGATCACGTTCGACGAACATGGGGGTGGGTCCAAAGGAGGTCAGCGATCATGGCCAACCACCACGACTTCAACCACCACGTCTGGCAAACCGCGATCATCACAGTAGCCCTCGGAGCCTGCCTCATCTTCGGGATCACCGTCCTAGCCACCGGCGACTGGCTCCCCGGTGGGATTATCGTGGCTGCGAGCACCGTCGGCTTGGCCCGTGAGGTTCCGGTCATCCGAAAGCTCTGCAGTAGCGAGTACTTCCCACCAAGGCACAAGTCGGTCAAGTAGGCCAATCAACCCCGGGGAGGCCGGGCGGCACCCGGCCTCCCCCGGGCCGTCGCCACGCATCGGAGCTGGTCCCGTTGGGCTCGGCGGGTGGGTGTCGCAATGATCGAGGGCCAGGCATCTCATCGGCGGAGGCTGACTCCCGGTCGCCCCCGGCATTGCGGCAGTCGACCAGGCACCGGGACGAGACTGCCGGTGTCATGCCGCGCGGCTGGTTATGCCGCGTAGAGGTTCAGCAACGCGCGTTTCTGCTGCTCAGCGCGATTCTGGCTGGTTAGCTGCGCGGCATAATCAGAGCCCTTCGAGGAACGCGAGTAGCGCGTCGGATGGTCGGTATCTACCGGGCTTGGTCCCGAGCGGCGCGATTCGGGCGATGGCTTGTTCCTTGAGTGCTGAGTCGGCGTGTTCGTAGATGCTGGTGGTCTTGGTGCTCTCGTGTCCGAGCCACAGTGCGATCGTCGCGGTGTCGGTGTCGCGGGCTCGGAGGAGCATCGCGTTGGTGTGCCGCAGCGTGTGCGGGGTGCGGTGTATCTGAACCTTTGATAGTTGCCCTGGGCTGCGCCCACCCGCGGCGGGTGAAAATGGGTGGCAGGGCGAGGGCTGTCGCGCGGCGAACTGGTCGGGGTTGTCTGCCGATCGCCGCAATCTCTCTGGTGCCTGTGAGCCCGTCGATAGTTTGGCGTGGGAGCCTCGCCCGGATCCCGGGACTGTTGCCGTGAGCACGCTCTTCAGACTCGTCTGTTTCCGAGGCCCCTGGCGGATAACGAGAGTTGTCGATCGAGCCGAGGAGGCCGTAGATGGATGTGATCGTGGAGCGCCCGGCGGCGCTGGATGTGCACAAGGAGCAGGTGACCGCATGCGTGCGGGTGCCGGGAGCGGATGGGTCCCGTGCGCAGGAGGTGCGCGAGTTCAAGACCACGGTCGGCGGGTTGCTGGTGTTGCACGATTGGCTGGAGGCACACGGGGTCACCCGGGTGGCGATGGAGGCGACCGGCGTGTATTGGAAGCCGGTGTGGGCGATCCTGGAGGATGACTTCGACTGCCTGCTGGTCAACGCCCGGCACGTGAAGAACCTCCCCGGCCGCAAGACCGACGTCAAGGACGCCGAATGGCTCTGTCAACTGCTGGAGGCGGGGCTGCTGCGGGCGAGCTTCGTGCCGCCCAAGCCGATTCGGCGGCTGCGGAACTTCACCCGCTACCGGACCGCGCAGGTCAAGGAGCGCCAGCGCGAGGCCAACCGCCTGCACAAGGCGCTGGAGGACACCGGAATCAAGCTCGACTGCGTGGTCACCGACATCCTCGGCAAGTCCGGTCGCGCGATGCTCGACGCGTTGTGCGAGGGCACCACCGACCCGGACATCCTGGCCGAGCTGGCGAAGGGCCGGCTGCGCGCGAAGATCCCCGCGCTACGGGAGGCGCTGGAGGGCCGCTTCGACACCCACCACGCGCTGTTGATCGGCGCGATCCTCGCGCACTTGGACTTCCTCGATGAGCAGATCCAACGGCTCTCCGACGCGATCGAGGAGCAATTGCGCCCTTTCCAGGCGCATGTTGAGCTGCTGCGCTCGCTGACGGGGATCGAGACCCGCACCGCGCAGAACATCCTCGCCGAGATCGGCACCGACATGTCGGTGTTCCCGACCGCCGGCCACTGCGCCTCGTGGGCAGGCCAGTGCTCGGGCAACGACCAGTCCGCCGGCAAGCGCCGCTCCGGCAAGACGCGCAAGGGCTCCAAATGGCTCAACGACGCGCTCAAGAACGCCGCCATGTCCGCGATCAGAACCAACGACAGCTACCTCCAGGCCCAGTACCAGCGGCTCCGGCCCAGGATCGGCCACGGTCGTGCGCTCGGCGCGGTCAAGCACTCGATCATCTGCGCGATCTGGCACATGCTCACAAACGGCGAGCTGTATAACGACCTCGGCGGCGATTACTTCCGCAGACGCGACCCCGAGCGACAGACCCGACGCCTCGTCGCCCAGCTCGAGCGCCTCGGCCACAAGGTGACACTCGAGGAGCTGCCGCAGGCCGCCTGAACCCCCAGCGCTGGCGCGACCCGACGGCTATTTTCCCTTCAGAGCGGCCGACTTTTTCACACCAAGCCTGAGGGTGTTTGTGGGCCGTGTTGGTGGGTGTGGTTCGGGGCGTCGTCCGTGCCCAGTTCCACCGACGTCCGTGCCGGCGGGCGACCCCCTCGCGCAGCGAGCCTCCGTCCCGCAGAAGCAGGAGCGGGCGGCTGGCGAGGATGGTCTCGGTCGCGGTCATTTCGATCGCCTCCGATTCTCGTTGATGCGCTGGGCGTGCGCTCGCTTGAGCCCGGCGATGCGGGCGCGGCGGATCGCGGGGCCGCGGCCGTGGTGCTCGTCGTCGGGGGTGACGTAGCCGATCGAGGCGTGCAAGCGGACCGTGTTGTACTGGCCGCGGATCCGGGCGAGCTCTGTGTCGAGCGCGGCCGGGTCGGTGATGCTGGTCAGGGTCGGCCAGTCGCCCTTCAGGTGGCTGAAGAACGACTCGACGTGCGCCTGGTCGGTCGGGGTGCCGGGCCGGCCGTGGTGCTGGGCGATCGCCATCAGCGCCATGAACTGGCGAGTGTCGATCGCTTTCATCTCCGACCCGTTGTCCGACCACGCCACCAGGATCGGCGGATCCTCAGGGGCGTGGTCGGGCGGCAGCCCGTCCGGTCCGAGCAGCCCCTGGTCCTCGAGCGCCCGGGCGAACAGCAGCTGCACCTGCGTGTGCGTCTGCTCGGTCGTGAGCAGGTAGCCGATCCAGTATCTGGTGACGACGTCGACGATCGCGTACGCGACCCGCTTGCACCGCGTGAAGTGGGTCGCGTCCCAGATCCAGATCCGGTTCTTTTCCCAGCAGATCTCGGGAAATGCGGGCTTTGGCGGTCGTGGGCGGATCGGCTCCCCCGGCAGCGTGACCTTGTTCTTCAGCGCCACGCGCAGCAGCGTCGAGGGCGACACGAACACAGTGCCGACATACGAGCCGCGATGCGCGAGCTTGCGATGCGAACGATCCACCACGCCCCACTCCTCGATCAGATCGAGGATCGCCTGCTCCTCCCAGTCAAGGATCCGGTGCACCCGGTTGCCGACCGGCGGACGGTCCTCCAACGAGCCCGTCTCGGCGAGCCGGGCGCGCCAGCGATGCATGCGCACATCCTCGATCTCAAGCACCCGGCACGCACGCGCGTGCGCCCACCCCGCCGACACCGCGCCATCGATCAGCCCCACCAGCTCGAGCTTGGTCTGCGCGCTCACGCGCCGCGGGACCGGGCCGAAAAGCCCGAGCGTTGCCTTCCCCGGTGCAAGCTCAACTCGACCGCCAGCTCCTTGAGCGCCTCCGAGAGCCGATCGTTCTCCGCCAACGCGGCCTCCAACTCGACCTGCTCCGGAGAGGGCAACCTGCCCGGCTTGGCGGCCGCAAACGCGGCCAGCGCCGCGTCCTTCGCCAACTGCCTGATCCGAATCACCGTCGACACGTCGACGCCCCACTTCCGAGCTGCGTCCGCCTGCGAGAGCTGCTGCGAGCAGACCTCGAGGAACACCTCCCACTTCTCCTCCGGCGACAGCTGCCGGCGCTTGCGCGGCTTGCCGTTCTCCATCATCACGTCCTCCTGAGTCGGGGCCCGGACAGCCTCCCAGGATTGGCATGAAAAACAGGGGCAGCTCTATCGCAAGATCAGACGCAAACCAGGGGGTGACTCGCTTGTTCTTCAGGGACCGGCAGTCGCGCGCCGCGGCGGTGGCGTGTTTGGTCACGAGCCGCTCGACCGCGTCGCGGCTTAGCTGGGCTCCTCGGCGGGTGGGGAACAGCGGATCGTCGGGCTGGCCTTGGCGTTCTTTGAGCCATTGGCGCAGGATCGCGACGGTCTCGCGGGTTAGGGTCACGGTGCGCTTCTTGCGTCCTTTTCCGGTCACGCTCGCGTGAGCGCCGGTGCTCAGGCTCACGTCGTCGATGCGGAGCGTGATGAGCTCTGTGACCCGCACGCCGGTCAGCACGGCGGTGAGCAGGATGGCGTGGTCGCGCCGGCCGAGCCAGGTGCTGCTGTCTGGCGCGGCGAGCAGCGCCTTGATCTCGTCGAGGTTGAGGTATGAGACGTCGTGGCGCTCGTGGCGTTTGAACGGGATCGCGATCACGCGTCCGATCGTCTGAAGGTGCTCGGGGTGTCTGAGCGCGGCGAACCGGTAGAGCGCGTGGATCGCGGCGAGCCTGTTGTTGCGCGTCCGGGCGCTGTTGCCTCGCCCTGCTTCGAGGTAGTTGAGGAACGCGCCGATCAGCGGCGCGTCGAGGTCGTCGATGTCCAGCTGGCAGGGGGGCTTGCCGGTCCGCTCGGCGGCGAACGCGAGCAGCAGCCTGAACGTGTCGCGATAGGACGCCACGGTGTGCGGGCTGGAGTTCCGCTGGGTGATCAGCCGTTCGGTGAACCACGCCTGCAGCGTCGGCGCGAGCAGGCTCATGAGAGCACCTCCGGCAGCCGCTCGAGGCGCCTGCTGATCAGCGCCATCAGTTCCGGGACCGCCTCCAGATACCAAAATGTCGAAGCGGGATCGGCATGTCCGAGGAACGTGGAGAGCAGTGGCATCCGCCGGTTGATGTCCTCGCCGGCCTGATACCAGTCCAACAGTGTTCGCACAGCAAAGGTGTGGCGCACGTCATGTGGTCTGGGGCGGACGCGTTCACCGCATCCCTCCAGACCGATCTGCCGGATGAGCTTGGCGAAGGTGTGGTTGAACTCGGACTTGGTGAACCGCCCTCCGCGCGTGTTGAGGAAGAACGCTGATGTCTGGGGCTCGGGGCAGCGACGGTCGCGCCGGCGGGCGTAGTCGCGCAGCGCTCTGGTGGTGGTGTGGTGCAGCGGCACCTCGCACTGCTTGGTCTGCCTTGCCCGCACGTGCAGCGCCCCGTCGGCGAGATCGACGTCTTGGCGGTCGAGGCCAAGCGCTTCCCCGATCCGCACGCCGGTTGTGGCCATCAGCCCGATCACCGCTTGGTAGCTCGCAGCGCGCAAAGGCGGCGTCAACGCTCCGGCCGCGGTCATCAGTGCCGCGATCTCGGCGGGCGAGTAGATGTATGGCACCACGCGCTGATATCGGCCGGGCAGCAGGTCCTTGGACGGCACCTCGCTTGAGGGGTCGATCGTCGACAGGTAGCGCGCAAAGCCGCGCACGATCCCCAGCCGCTGACGCCAGCGGGGCGGGCGGGCGTCAACCGGCAGCCTTGCCCACATCACCGCCAGCTCGGTCGTGACCCGCACCGCGCCAGCCCGCTCCAAGAAGGCGACGAAGTTCTCCAGCAGTCGCTCGTCCGCTTTGAGCTTGAAGCCGAGCCGTCGGCGGATTCGCAAGTAGTCACCCAGGGCAACGCGCAGCGGAGTCATGCCGCACCGCCGTCCGGCCACGGCCGTGCAAGCGCGCGCAGCGCCTTGCGGTCGACCTTCGCATAGCGCGCCGTCGTCTTCTGCTCGCGGTGCCTGAGTACCTGCCCGATCTCCGGCAACGACGCGCCCTGCTTCAGCATTTCAGTGGCAACGGTGTGCCGCAGGGCGTGCGAGCGCACCAACGGCAGCCCCGCCCGGCGACAAGCGGCCTTCACCAGCCCGCCGATCGCGTCACCGGTCAGCGGTCCGATCGGTGCGAGCACCCGCAAGAACATCACCCGGCTCTGCACCCGCGGGCGACGGCGCAGATACGAGACGATCGCCTCGCCGACATCGGTCGCCAGCGGCAGCTGGTCAAACATTCCTCCCTTCCCGCGCACGAGCAGCTCGCCGCTGCGCCAGTCGATGTCATCGAGCTCGATCGCGGCAACCTCGCCCGCGCGCAACCCCAGCCGCGCCAACACCACCAAGATCGCGTAATCGCGCCGACCCACCAGCCCGCGCCGATCGCAGCTCGCCAACAGCTTCTTGACGACCGCGGGCTCAAGGCCACGCGGCAGCGACCGGTCGCGCAGGTCAGCGACTCCGGGCACCGCCCACTGCAGCGCGACTGGGATCTGGCCAGTGATGTGCAGATACCGCAGAAGCGACCGCAGCCCGCTGACCACATCCCTCGCCGCGGAAATGCTCCGCTTCGGGCACTCCGCCGCCAGGAACAGGCTCACGTCCGCGGCGCTCAACCGCTCAAGCCCCGACCCGTCCGGCGCCAGCCTCCCTGCCAGGAACAACCGGGCGGTCGGCTCGTAGCGACCGAACACGGTGTGGCCGGTCAGCCCGCGCTCGTCGAACAGATACCGGCGATAGCTCTCCAGCAGCCGCTCAAGCGGATCGTCGTCGACGGCCCGCGTCGCGGCCGGCACGACTCCCAGCTCGCGCAGATAGGAGAGCGGCAACGCCATGCTCCGTACCGACAGCCACGTCGAACAGCTCGCCGCGCGTCGGGCTTGCAAGAAGCCCTCCACCCGCTCTGACATCAACTCATCCGGCAGCAGCCCTTCACGCTCGAGCCAGCGGCTCAGCAGATCCAGCCGCCAGAGCCGGTGGCTGATCGTCCACCGCCAATAGCCGCGAGCTGCCAACCACGACCCGTACCCCGCCGCGAACGGCGCCAGCGGCCCAGACGTCACCGGCACCCACAACCGACCGCCCATAAATGCCTCCCGTGAATCGAAGAAACCGAACACAGGAAGCCTCGGCGAACCAACGACGTTTATGCGGCGTAGCTCACCGCGCTATATCGCGCTGAGCAGCCAAAACGCGCCTCGTCCCACCTCTACGCGGCATAACCAGCCGCGCGGCATGAAAGGAGTTATGCCGATGTCGGCATAACCGCTGCGGAACGTTGGAGTCACGCCGAGCAACACGGCCGCGAGTGCCGGTCCGGCCCGGCGATGCAGCGGTCTCGCGGTCGCCGGCGGCCTGATCGGCTGGTGGGCTCCGGCGCTAGCCGATATACCGACGGCAGCAAGCACAAGAGCAGCAGCCCTTGTCAATGGCCATCGGTTTCTCCCCAAGTACGGCCATCGGTTCTCCCCACCGGCGGCCATCTTTTCTCCCCGCTGGTGGCCATGAGTTCTCCCCACGACCGGGTGGGAGAGCGACCGTCGTCGCGGGGGCCGAGCCGGGAGGGCGAGGCGCCGCGGCGATGGTCGCTTAAAGTCCGTCTCAGGTCAGGGGCCTCACCCCCTTGCCGGCGGTCGCCTGGGCGAGTCGGTAGCTGTCGGTGCCGTCGGTGATCAGCACGTGCGCGTGATGCAGCAGCCGCTCGACCGTCGCGGTCGCGAGCGTCTTGGGCATCAGCTCGTCAAACCCGGAAGGGTGAATGTTCGACGAGATCGCGAGCGATCGTTTCTCATAGGCGGCGTCAACGACTCGGAACAGCGCCTCGGCCGCGTCGGCCGAGACCGGCAACAGCCCGACGTCATCGACGATGATCAGATCGGCGCGGATCAGCTTGCTGATCGCTTTGCTGACGCTGTCATCGGCGCGGTGGCGGCGGAACAGGACGGCGAGCGTCTCGAGCGTGTGCCACGCGACGGTCTTGCCCTTGTCGATCGCCAAATGCCCGAGCGCCTCGACGAAGTGGCTCTTGCCGGTGCCGCTGGGCCCGCAAACGCATAGCACCTCCGCGCGGTCGATCCATTCGAGCGTGCGCAGCGCTTGCTGGGTGGGTTTCGGGATCGCCGACGCCTGGGGTTCCCACGCATCGAACGTCTTGCCGGCGGGCAGCCCGGAAGCGCGCCTGCGGGTAGTGATCGTGGCGTGGTCGCGGCCGGCTGCCTCCTCGGCGAGCAGCACCCTGAGGACTTCGGCGTGTTCCCAGCGTTGTGAGTTGGCGGTCGCGAGCACGTCCGGCGCCGCCCGCCGAACGTATGGCAGCCGCAGTCGTCTGAGCAGCCGGTCGAGCTCGTCGGGCAGCGGCGGCGGGGCTGGTAGCTTGACGGTCATAGCCGTGCTCCGATCCGATCCGCCTGCGCGGCGAACTCCAGCAGCTCTGACGCGAACTCGCGCGCCTCATTGGGTGTGAGCGTGCAGATCGCCGGCGGCAACCAGCAGCGCTCCCGCCGGCAGTCGAAGCGGTGATCGTCGGTCATGATCACGCTGATCTCCTGCACCGGCCGCCCGCCGTCTGGTTGCCAGACCTGCTCGGGATCGATCCGGCAGTGGACGCTGTCGCGGTAATCGCTCATCGCGCGGCCTCCTGCTTCCACCAGTTCGCTTGGAGCGTTTGCCGCTCGGCGTCCTCGGCCGCCTGCAGCAACGCCAGCGCGAGCTGGCGCGCCTGCTCGGGCCGCAGATCGGTATACGCGTCCGGCAGGTTGGTCGGCCGGCCGTGATCATCGACGGCGCCCGGCCCGTCGTGAAGCCGCACGCGCACCAACAGCTGCCGGGCTCCGTAGAGCAGCCGTTCGCGTGCCGGGCCCGCGAACGCCTCCGCCTCGCATCGATAGCCGCTCATCGCCCGAACCCCTCCCAGCTGCGAGTCGAGCGCTGCAACGAGGAGTCCTCCGACGCGCGGGCGGGGAACGGGATCACCGTCCCCGCCCGCTGATGCGCGAGGATCGCGGCCAGGTCACCGTCGCTGAAGCGGCCCGCCTCAGCGCATACCTTCAGCGCATGCTCGACCTGCTCGGCGCCGTGGAGCTTGGCGAGGTCGACCGCCTCAGCCATCTTCCGTCTGACCCGCGTCGCGCCCGCCGCGGCCGCCTTGATCAGCCACTGCTCGCCGCCCGGTCCGAGCGCCAAGAACGCCGCCTCCTCCCGCGAACGGGCCCGTGGGCGACGCTCCAGCGCGCCCGCCGGGCGGGGCGGATAGTGCTCATCCTTGATGCTCGGCCGGCCCGGCGTCGTCAACTCGTGCCGGGCGACCTCACGCGGCCCCTCCGGCGAGTCGACATGCACCACGATCAACTCCGACCCATGCGCCCTGGCCCACACCCGCTCCTCCACCAGCGAGCTCGGGACTGAGTAGATCGCACTACCAACCGAGATCGTCGACTGCCGGTCGACCTTCCGCGTCTGCCCGAAGCACACCGTGTGCGCCACCTTCGGCAACGGGTGCATCCGCTCGCGCTCCTCGGCGAGCATCACCACCGGCGCCCGGCGCGTGATCCGGTGCTCGCGCGCGTTCACCCGCTCGCAGAACCGCTCGCACTCGGACTCCAGCTCGGCGAAATCCCGATACGCCGAGCGGAGGTTATGGTCGGTCGGGACCAGATCCGCCGTGGCGATCCTGACCGTCGCTTCTGACCCGCCCTTGCTCTCAGGATCCGCCGGCACGCAGGTCGCGACCGTCAACCCGTAATGGCGACCCACCGACACGATCTGCGGGTTGCGGACCGCGATCCCGCACACCTGATCCACGCTCACGGTCTTCTCGTTATCGGTCAACGCGTACGTCGGCGCGGACGCGAACCGTCTCAGCGTCCGATCAAGCGCCATCACGACGCTCGGCATCGTCTTGTCCCACAACGGCAACACGACCCGGAAGCGCGACCACGCCAACCACGCGCAGAACAACACCGTCGAGCGGCCGCCAACCTCGGGCCCGTCGCCATAGTCCCACTGCATCCACAGCCCCGGCTCCGGGATCCACGGCCGGTACCGACGCCCATTCCCCTGCCGCCAGCGGCGCTTCGCGTCCGCGACCGCCCGACGCGTCGTTCGCTCCGACCCCAAATAGCCCATCGCGACCAGCGTCTCGTGCGCCTTATCCGCCCGGATCTTCCCGCGCGAACGATCGACCAACTCCTCGACCTTCGCCGCGAACCGGTCGACCATCGGCCGCGGCCTGACCGACACCGGCAGCCCGCCACCAGCAGCGTCCCGGACCGCTACCCAATGCGCGACCGTCTTGTGATCACACCCGCACAACTCCGCCGCTCCCCGCAGCGAACCAGCCAAATCGAACGCCTCCAGAATCTCCATGACTTCCTCTGCTTTCTTCAAGCCCGCCTCCTCGACGCGCCTCGATGACGAAGCGCCGGGAGCTACAGGCCGCTCAGGACAGAACGCTCGTCGTGGGGAGATCCGATGGCCACCCATGGGGAGATCCGATGGCCATCAGTGGGGACTTTCGATGGCCGCCTACGGGGAGATTCCCATGGCCGCCGTCAAGCCTCGCCGGCACCGCCCAGACTGTTGCAACCGGACAGATGGAGTCACGCGGTCGTGACGTTCGAGCGGCTCCTGCATCGCCAAAACAGTGACACGACGGCAGCGGGCTCGACGGCGAGAGCGATCGTCGTCTCGGCCAAGACGGACCGCTCCAGTTTGGCGCTCCAACTCGTGTGGGCAACTGGACCGGGGTGCTAGCTCGCATATGAAAGCCTTACCCCACCCCGAGTCCGAGAGGAGTCTCTGTGCCCGCGTACATCGTCGTCGAGACTGACATCCGTGATGCTGAGCAGTACGAGCTCTACAAGCAGGCCTCGCCTGCCGCCGTGGCAGCCGGAGAAGGCCGCTTCATCGCGCGCGGCGGTGAGCTTGCAGTTCTGGAGGGCGATTGGCAACCCAAGCGCCTAGTGCTCCTCGAGTTCCCCGATCTTGCAGCGGCGAAGCGGTTCTACGAGTCGCCCGAGTATCAGGTTGCGAAGCGGCTGCGCGAGGGCGCGGCGGACTTCAACATGGTCGCGGTACAGGGACTGGCCTGAGGCAGGGCTGCCCGCGTACAGCACTTCCCTCGTTGGCGTGGCCTTGCATGCGCGATCTCGGCGCCGGGGTCATGCCCGTAACGCCTCCGACCCTTTGGCAACACCCAGTTCCGGCGCGCTCGACCACCGCTACGTGAGCGCTGTGTCGCCTTATGTGAGGCTGCCATTTCGGCATGAACGACGTGAACGAACGGGCCTTTCGACCGCCTCGATGACGCGATATGTGAGGTCGTGAACGACGTGATCGACGTGATCGACGTTAACTCGCTGGTCGACGAGCCAGGGTCACGGCGGCCTCGCTGGCGATGGGTGCCGCGGCGCTCGCACGAGGACCCATCGCCGGTCCGTCGGGCCGAGGAGGCTCGCACGTCGCGTCTCCAGACGCCGCGGGAACTGCCGCCACCCCGGCTCGCCTCTTGCGTGCCGGCGTCGTCGATGCCGCGCGGGCCTCCTCCCTTCAGTGCGCCGTTGACGTTCCCCCGGCCTGCGACCAGTTATGTCGTTTATGTCGTACGTCGTCAGCCGTCAATCCGACGCTCGCGACAGCCACGTCGATCACATGTGAACGACGTCAATCCCCAGCAACCACGGCACGTTCACAAACCACCTGCACATAAGGCGCCGAAGGAATCGTCCGTTTTGGGCGGAACTCGAGGACGAATGCGATTTTCAGTGCCATTTCGGGTCAGCGCATCTTCTTGGGGGACAGCACCAGCGCCGCGTCGTCTTGCCGGCTGTTGCCTCGATGGGCAGCAGCGCCGAGCGTCCGCTTGCCCGAGGCCCGGCCATGCGCGACTGATCAAGTGTCTCGCAGTCTCCCTGCGTGGCTGCTTCGCCTCGTCGAGCAGGACTGCGGGCCGTCCAGCGCCTCCGTCGAGGTCCGTCGACTCGCGGATCGCCCGAGCCGCGTCGACGACACGTCGCCTTGCCCCGGGAGGGGACAGCCGACGGCAATGGAATCGACGTCTATTCCGATCGCCCACGTACGGGGTTGGTTCGACATCCATGGCCGCCCGATCCTCAAAGCCGAAAGCTTCGACCCCGAGGAGCTATGACCGAGCGCCCAGCGATAGCTCCAGTTCGACGACGCCCTGGTCGCTACCGCAGGCTCGAAACCCGAGGCGCCGAAGCAGCGCCCGCGCGGGTCGGTTGTCCCACAGCGTCGTGGCGATCAGAAGCTCATAGCCGTTCTCTCTGGCCCGCTGAACGGTCAGCCGAGCGAGCATCGTCCCGATGCCGAGACCCTGCAGGTCGTCCGCGAGGGCGAAGGCGACATGCGCCGCCGACGGCCGCGATCGGTCTCGCGCGTAGCGAGCGACGCCAACGATCGAGTCCCGGTCGCCGTCGACCGCTGCCAGCGCATCGTGGTCGACGTGGTCGAGGTTCGTGAGGTGGGCGAGCTCGCGGGGCTCGAGACGCGGCTTCGGGGAGAGAAACCGGCGATAGTTGCCCTGGGCTGCGCCCACCCGCGGCGGGTGAAAATGGGTGGCAGGGCGAGGGCTGTCGCGCGGCGAACTGGTCGGGGTTGTCTGCCGATCGCCGCAATCTCTCTGGTGCCTGTGAGCCCGTCGATAGTTTGGCGTGGGAGCCTCGCCCGGATCCCGGGACTGTTGCCGTGAGCACGCTCTTCAGACTCGTCTGTTTCCGAGGCCCCTGGCGGATAACGAGAGTTGTCGATCGAGCCGAGGAGGCCGTAGATGGATGTGATCCTGGAGCGCCCGGCGGCGCTGGATGTGCACAAGGAGCAGGTGACCGCATGCGTGCGGGTGCCGGGAGCGGATGGGTCCCGTGCGCAGGAGGTGCGCGAGTTCAAGACCACGGTCGGCGGGTTGCTGGTGTTGCACGATTGGCTGGAGGCACACGGGGTCACCCGGGTGGCGATGGAGGCGACCGGCGTGTATTGGAAGCCGGTGTGGGCGATCCTGGAGGATGACTTCGACTGCCTGCTGGTCAACGCCCGGCACGTGAAGAACCTCCCCGGCCGCAAGACCGACGTCAAGGACGCCGAATGGCTCTGTCAACTGCTGGAGGCGGGGCTGCTGCGGGCGAGCTTCGTGCCGCCCAAGCCGATTCGGCGGCTGCGGAACTTCACCCGCTACCGGACCGCGCAGGTCAAGGAGCGCCAGCGCGAGGCCAACCGCCTGCACAAGGCGCTGGAGGACACCGGAATCAAGCTCGACTGCGTGGTCACCGACATCCTCGGCAAGTCCGGTCGCGCGATGCTCGACGCGTTGTGCGAGGGCACCACCGACCCGGACATCCTGGCCGAGCTGGCGAAGGGCCGGCTGCGCGCGAAGATCCCCGCGCTACGGGAGGCGCTGGAGGGCCGCTTCGACACCCACCACGCGCTGTTGATCGGCGCGATCCTCGCGCACTTGGACTTCCTCGATGAGCAGATCCAACGGCTCTCCGACGCGATCGAGGAGCAATTGCGCCCTTTCCAGGCGCATGTTGAGCTGCTGCGCTCGCTCACCGGGATCGAGACCCGCACCGCGCAGAACATCCTCGCCGAGATCGGCACCGACATGTCGGTGTTCCCGACCGCCGGCCACTGCGCCTCGTGGGCAGGCCAGTGCTCGGGCAACGACCAGTCCGCCGGCAAGCGCCGCTCCGGCAAGACGCGCAAGGGCTCCAAATGGCTCAACGACGCGCTCAAGAACGCCGCCATGTCCGCGATCAGAACCAACGACAGCTACCTCCAGGCCCAGTACCAGCGGCTCCGGCCCAGGATCGGCCACGGTCGTGCGCTCGGCGCGGTCAAGCACTCGATCATCTGCACGATCTGGCACATGCTCACAAACGGCGAGCTGTATAACGACCTCGGCGGCGATTACTTCCGCAGACGCGACCCCGAGCGACAGACCCGACGCCTCGTCGCCCAGCTCGAGCGCCTCGGCCACAAGGTGACACTCGAGGAGCTGCCGCAGGCCGCCTGAACCCCCAGCGCTGGCGCGACCCGACGGCTATTTTCCCTTCAGCGCGACTCGGGACTGAGCCTGGCGAACAACCCGGCGAGTCGGTCGACGTCGTCTCGATCGATCGGCCGGATCTGCAGTCGCCGACCGTCAGCGAGAACGAGCCGCCGGTCGGATCTCCTGTGATCCACGATGGCGACATCAGATGTCTGATGACTATGCGGGATACAGAGCAAGACACTGCTACTCGATAAATCCTTCCGCCATAGGAATCACCGCCAGGCGGCGAGACGCATTCGTCATGCCCGAGCGGCAGCGAGCTTGGCTATGTACTGGTCGAGGCTAGGCGTGAGGCAGGAGACTCCCATGCCCCACGCTCGATAATCCCCGACGTGAACCCTGAACCTTGGGGGGAGGGGCGGTCCGGCAGCGAGGCTGGGTCGGGGACGATGAGCTCACCGACCAGCTCGATGCTCAGCTCGGCAGGGGCCCGGCGCCGATGTTGCGGCCCCTGCCTGTCGACCTCGAGGAGCTGGCCGGCATCCTCGAAGCCGACCCGGTCCACGACGGCGGCCGCGTCGACCTCACGACCGGTGAGGTCTGGCCTCAGGCAGCGATTGAATACGCCCTGGAAACTGGAGAGGAAGACGAGGACACCGCCGATGACCCCGAGCGGTGGCTGCTGGTCCACGGCGAGGGGTCACGGGAGGCCTACCGGGACATGGAGCTGTTCATCGCGTCCGTGGAGCCCGATCGTGCCGAGCGCCTGGCCACCGCGATCAAAGGCCGCGGCGCGTTCCGCCGGTTCAAGGACGAGCTCGCGCGCTGGCCTGGCGAGCTCGAGCGATGGTACGCACTGTCCGAGGAGCGCCGGCTTGGACGGGCTCGTTCATGGCTCACCGCGGCTGGCTACCGCGTGCTGCCTGCCGCCTGCCGAGATCCCTGAAGTCTCTCGCTCGACGCCAGGATCGACGCGATGGCGCGGAACCCCGGGGCATCGCAATCGGCACCTCAGAAGCAGACGTCATGGTGCTCACTCACAACCCGCGAGTGAACCCGTCGGGGCCAGCGCTGTTGAGCGCAGCGCTCAACACGCGCACACCCGCGCCGGACCTCACGCTCGATGATTTGCATCTGGTGGGCGGCCGCTGTCGCAGCTTGCGATCGTGTGGGCAGTAGCCTGCCGCGGTCGTGATTGCGGCGGTGAACTTCGACAGCGGCTTGGCGCGCTGTAGGCATGCGGCCGTTCGGACTGGCGAGGCCGGAGCGACTGCTACCAACGCCACTCGCCTGGGTAGTGCGGCAGGAGCTTTAGACGTTCAGAACGAGGGAGAGCATGATGCCTCGGATCATTGTGATGGCCGACAGCGCGACTGACAGCGTGGTGCGTTGCTCGCCGCGCGCGCTACCGCCAGTGGCAGATACACGTGCTCGCGACCTGGTTTGACCAGTTCGGCAGGTCTGGCCGCGTGGGCTGCATCTCCTAGTGCCCGGTCGGTACATCACCGAAGCGCTCTCGAGCCAGACTCGGGCGCCCGACACTCCACACGCGTGGAGAGCATCGAGCAGGCGCTGGCAACGCGGATGTTCCGCAATCTGACGCCGGAGCAGGTCAAGGCGCTCGCCGACGCGGGCGAGGACGTCGAGTTTCCCGACGGCCGCATGATGATGATCGAAGGTGACCCGGCCGACTCGTTCTTCCTGATCCGCGACGGCCTCGTCGCCCTACAAACCCAGTCGCCCGCGGGACCGATCACGATCGAGACGCTGCACACCGGCGACCCAGTCGGCTGGTCGTGGTTGTTCGAGCCGCATCTCGTCCACTTCGACGCGCGCTCGCGCGGCGTCACACGGGCGATTCGCTTCGACGCCGCGGCGCTCCGTCGGCGCTGCGAGGAGGACTCCCACCTGCATCACGAGCTCATGTGCAGCCTCGCGTCCGTGATCGTCGAGCCTCTGAACGCGACACGCCTTCAGCTACTCGACGTCTACGGCCGCGCCGGTTGGCGCTTGAGCCGCTCGGCCGGCCCTGGGCACGACGACCCGCGCGGCCCCCCGTTGCCAGGCGCTCGTGCGCGCGAGCCCCGCTGACACCTGGACGGTCGCGCCGAGCCACTGGCTCGTTCTTGTAGATTGTCCACACGAGGGCGACGCCAGCCTCGTAGTCGAAGCGAATCGTCTCGTCATACAGACGTCACGTGACGTCCACCTCGACTTCGTTCTACGACACCGCAGCCACCCTGGCCGTGCCCCGGCGATTCAATAACCCACGCTCGATAGCCCGTTAGCCGCCTGGCGTCCGGCCCGTGGGCACAATGAAACGAAGTCACGCTAAAAGCAGCGCTGCGCGCCAGCCGCCGCCACCGGTCCACGCCGCCGGCGCCACCCCTCCTCAGACGCCGCCACCAGCCTCCGCCTCCACCCGATGCCCCGGCAGCGGATCGCTCTCGGCGGCCACCCGCATCGCCCTCATGGCCGCCGCGCGGAGCTCGAGCTTGGTGCGGGCGTACATGGTCCTGTCGAGCACGGCCAGCTCCCTCGCCATCTCGAGCGCGCGGTCGAGGACCCGCGCCGGCGCGAGCGCCTCATCAAACGCTCCCTGCCGTACGCACTCGTCCGCGTCGATCAGCCAGTTGCCGAGCATGAGCCGCCTGGCGGCGTGGGGTGCAAGCTCCGCTCGCGCCACGCCCATCGCAGCCTGCGGGTAGGGGACGCCGACCTTCACACCGGGGATGCCGTAGCGCCCGGCGGTGGAGGCCACGCGATAGTCGGCGCACAGCGTGAGCAGCATGCCGCCGCCGATCGCGTGGCCGGTCACCGCCGCCACCACGGGCAGCTCGAGCCCGTAGGCGGCGAGCAACATTCGGTTGATTCCGGAAACCATCCGGTGCTGTTCGCCGGGCCCGTAGTGGGGAACCGTCTTGAGGTTGATCCCAGCTGAGAAGAACCCCGCCCTTCCGGCGATCACCAGTGCCCGGGGAGGGTCGAGTGAAATGCGCTCGAACGCGCCGACCAGCTCGTCGAGGAGCGCGAGGTCGATGGCGTTGGCCGGCGGCCGGTCGATCTGCAGAAGCGTGAGACCGCCGTCGAGCGGCGCGAGCTGCACAGACGGCATGCGCACAGCTTATGGGCGCGGATGCGCCACACGCTACTTGGCGTTGCTGGCAACGAAAACGTCGGCGCTGATTCACGACACAGGCTTGCGGCGGCGATGGCCGCTGGCGTGCAACGGCATCTACCTCAACGCCGGCGATCTCTCGCTCTCCTCGCTCGCTGTGACGCCGCTCGCCGGCCATGTCGCGGGGCGATTCAGGGGCTGGCCACACTAGCGGTTCCACCAGTAGCAGACGCGCCGTTGCTACTGGAACTTTTTCAGTCACGAGCATCTTGTGCGCAAGGCAACGTCCCTGAGTGGCGCGGAATCCGAGACGATCGCTTTCGCCCCTTCGCCCGCCCGTTTCCGGCGATCGGATTGCGACCATTCAGTCGTCGGCAAGGGCGCCCGACCTGTAGGCACTCTGGGCGATCGTGAAGTCGCCGATGCAATCGCGCGACGCGAGGCGGCGAGAAGACAAAAGCGAATGTGCGGATCGTGGCCGCGGACGCTCGAGATCGACCTTGATAAGAGGGGTCTGGCGCACTGGGTGCACCGCGTGAGTCGTCCGTTAGGTCGGGCGTGGTGGTGGCGTCCGCTGCTGCGTTGCATGGAAGCGGCAGCGCGCCGAGGTTGCGGCGGTATGCCGTGTTGGTCTGGCGTCAGGATTTCTCGATCGGGGGCCAGCGGTGGCCTGGTAGCCTGGTGCTCGCCTGACCTGGCGCGCCGTCATGGCAGCTTGGAGATCGATGCGATGACGGAACCCGAGATCAGGAGCGTTCAGGTTGGAGACGGCCGGGAGCTTTGTGTTCGGGTCAGCGGGGGAGATTCCCGACGGTCGGTGTTTGTGATGCATGGCACGCCCGGGTCGGGGCTGTTGTATCGCCGGTGGATCGATGATGCTGCTGGGCGCCGGATCCGACTGGTGAGCTATGACCGGCCTGGGTATGGGGGCTCGAGCGAACGGCCCGGACGTTCGATTGCTGATTGCGCGGCCGACGTCAGGGCGGTCGCCGATGAGTTGGGCATCGATCGAATGGGCGTTTGGGGCTGGTCGGGCGGCGGTCCGTACGCGCTGGCCTGTGCGGCGATGCTGCCTGATCGGGTGGTGGCGGCGGCTCTGCTTGCTGGCGGGGGGCCCTGGGATGCGCCCGGATTGGACTTCTTCGACGGGATGGGCCAGGACAACATCGACGACATAAATCTGTACCTCTCTGACCCCGACGCGGCGCGGAAGAAGAATATGCAGGATCGAAATGAGGTACTAGCGACGACGGTAGATCAGCAGACAGAGATGCTCGCGAGTCTGCTGTCGGCGACGGATGCTGCGGTGTTGACCGGCGAGTTCGCAGAGTGGCTACTTCGAGCCGAGCAAAACGGGCTGGCGGCCGGGGATCAAGGGTGGTGGGACGACGGAGTAGCGCAGTTTTCACCGTGAGGGTTTGATCTGGCGTCAGTCCGCGTTCCGGTAAAGGTGTGGCGTGGCCGTCATGACCGGTTCCTGCCGTGAGGTGGGGCGTCGGCGAGGTGCCCTTGCGGGTCCTTTTCCGACGCCCTCCTCCCGAACCCGGCGTGACCGTTTCCGATCACCGGGCTCTCCAGCGACCATTCCGCGATTGCTCGTGGTTGGGCATCGAGTACCGTTGCGGCGTTATGCATTACGCATACCTCACGGCCTTCGGATGTCCGGTCGCCTGTGCCCCTTCGCCCTGTGGACGGCTTTCCCGTCCTCCTTGGTGCGGCGTGACTCGCACGACTACTATGGGCACTCCGTCACCTTGGGGCTCGCGCCCTGTAGGCGATCCCGCGTTCGTCCCTGTTGTACGTCCGAGCGTGACTTAGGCGTCCCATTCATCTCCTTGATTGCCCTCACTGGGCAACGCTCCACGCTCCGAAGGTTGCGTCGGCAAGGACGGGATGCCGTCGCAGGGCGTGGCGCCGGTTTCGGGTGCCTTTCCGGCGGACGCCAAGTTTCGTCTGCTGGAGATTGGGCTATCAGGCAATGTAGCTTTCGCCATATCACGCGGGTCCCGCGACGCCTCAGCTCTTGCACCTGAGCCTGACCGTCGCTTATCTGGCATGCGATTGTTCCGTTCACCTTTCGGATCTGGGTAAGCCATCTCGGGTTTCTCATTTTTGAGGGGGCTGTCGGCGTCGCCGGTGGGGTGGCTGCTGGGTTGATGGCGTGAGTAGTGGGGCGCGGAGTGGAAGGAGCATCGGTGGCTTCCGCGAAGCGGTGGGTGTCAAGTCCGTTTCCGCGGCTGGGTGGGAGGCCCGTTCGCGGCTGCCCACGGAGGTTCGCCGCCGATGCTCTGCCTGCCCTCTTCGCTGAACGAGCTGCTGCTCCTGTTCGCGACATGTTTCTCCCGTCCCACCTACCGGACGTTCTGCGCGCTGGTGGTCGGTCAGATCTCCCAGACCCGGGTGCGGTGCGTGACCGGGATGCTGATCGGCGCGCGGCTGTCCGGGGTCTGGCATCACACGCGTGCGCACCGGTTCTTCAGTCACGCCCGCTGGTGCGCCGATGAGCTTGGGCTCAAGGTGGCCGAGGTGATCGTCTCGCGTCTGCTCTCGCCCGATCAACCGCTTGTTGTCCCGATCGACGACACGTTGACCAAGCGCCGAGGACGGAAGGTGTTCGGCTGCTTCTGGCATCACGACGCGACCGCCAACAGCAGCAAGGGATCGCTCGCGTGGGGCACCAACTGGGTCACCGCCGGGATCAACGTCAAGCTGCCGTTCCTTGAGCGGACCGTCTGCTTGCTGGTGCTCTTCCGGCTCTGGCGCCCGCGGCGCAAGGAGATCCCCAAGCACAAGCCCGACCCCGAGCGACCCTCGAAACCCAGGCTGGCAAGGGAGATCCTGTACCTGCTCGCCGCGCGGTTCAAAGACCGGATGATCCATATCGTCGGTGACGCCGCCTACGCCTCGGGCGCGTTCGCCGGCCTGCCTGAGAACGTCACGATCACTTCCCGGCTGCGTGCCGACGCCGCGCTGAACCAGCTGCCGCCACCCCGACCGCCGAAGGGGCAGCGCAAGCAAGGCCGCCCGCCGAAGAAAGGCGCCAGGCTGCCCAAGCTCTCCCAGATCGCGACCGACCCCACCACCCAATCGGTCAAGACGACCGTCCGACGCTACGGCAAGACAGAGCAGCTCATGGTCCACGCGGTCCGCTGCCTGTGGTACGAGCCGTTCGGCTCCCAGCAGGTGCAGGTCGTGATCATCCAAGACGCCAAGAAGCCCTCCGGGTACGAGCTGGCGCTGATCTCGACCGACCTCCAAGCCGCTCCCGCGAAGCTGATCGAACGCTACGCCGACCGCTGGCCCACCGAGGTCGCCTACGAAGAAGGCAAGGAGCAGTTCGGAGTCGGCGAAGCGCGCAACCGGTCGCCCAAAGCCATTCAGCGAACCGTCCCGTTCCAATTCCTGGCAATGACACTGACGACCACCTGGTACGCGTTACACGGACACCACCCCAACGACGTCACCGACCACCGCCAACGCTCCCCCCGGTACCTGACCAACACCACCCCGTCGTTCGCGGACATGCTCGCCATGGAATGCCCTGGGTTTGACGGAGACCGGGTTTGTAGGTCCTTGTGAGTAATTATATCAAGTTAGTGTGAATAGTTACCCACCCTCACAGCGGAGACGACCCCGAAGGGGTCGTACACCCCGGAGCGGTTCAAGGGTGACAGAGCCCGTCGGAGACAGCAGCGCTTCAGGGTCAGCGGCGAGCGCCGCGACGTGTCGCTGCTCGTGCTCGACGGGCGGTACGTTCCCGAGCGAGGAGTGCAGCCGGCGCGTGTTGAACCAGGCGACGTAGTCGACGGTCGCGAGCTCGAGCTGCGCGTGGGAGCGCCACACGCGATCGGCGATCAGCTCGGTCTTGTAGCTGTCGACGAACGATTCGGCGAGCGCGTTGTCGTAGCAGTCGCCGACCGACCCGACCGACGCCAGCACGTGCGCATCGTCGAGCTGCTGGGTGTAGTCCTCCGCGGTGTATTGCGAGCCGTGGTCGTTGTGGGACACGAGCTCGAAGTCCGCGCCGGGCTGGCGGATCGCGAGCGCCATCCGGAGCGCGTCGAGCACCAGGCTGGTGCGCATGTGACGGGCGATCTGCCACCCGACGATCATCCGCGAGAACACGTCGATGATGAACGAGAAGAACGACCGGCCCTCCCAGCTCCGCAGGTAGGTGAAGTCCCCGACCCACAGCCGGTCCGGCGCGGTGGCGGTGAAGTCCCGCTGGACGAGATCAGACGCCCGCTGCGCCTCAGGATCCGCGGTAGTCGTCTTCCATGGCTTGCCGCGCCGCTTCGCGCCCTGGATGCCGCCCGCGTGCATCAGCCGGGCGACCTGGTCACGGCCGGCGGTCTCGCCCTCGCGAACCAGCTGAGCGTGCGTGCGACGGTAGCCGTAGCACTCGTAGTTGGCCTCGTGCACCTCCCGGATCCGGCCGGTCAACCGCTCGTCCTCGACGCGGCGGGCGGACCGCTCGCCGGTCGCGCGCTGGTGGTACGCGGACGCCGACACGTCCAGGGTCCGGCAGATCGGCTCGACGCCGAAGCGGTCGCGGTGATCATCGATGAACGCGCTCACCTCGGTCGGTCTGCGTCGAGCTCGATCGCGAAATACACGCTGGCAGCCTTCAAGATCTCGTTCGCGCGACGCAGCTCATGATTCTCCTTGCGGAGCTTCTTGATTTCCTCGCGCTCCTCGGTCGTGGGCAGATCCGGCCGCAGGCCGCCGTCGGCCTCGGCCAGACGAACCCGCTTACGCAGCACCTCGTGACCGATACCGAGATCGCGCGCGACCGCAGCTACCGGCCGGCCCGACTCGAGCGCCAAACGCACGCCACGGTCGATCAGCTCCTCTGGATACTTCCTGGCTCTCGGCATGAACTTGCAGTTCCTTGCTCGAGGAACGAATCCTCGTTTCAAAGCCTCCGCGAATCCCAGGGCAGCTCACCAAGCTCCGCCGCGTGATCATCGCCACCCAATTTCACCCAGGTCAATGCCACGCCCCCAAACCCGCGGAAATAGCGCAAGTCCAGCAGGCATGGGCAGCCGCCGGCCTATGAACTGCGAAACCCGAGAGCCATTGGACCCAAGAACATTCCTTCGAGTTCCTCCCGGCTGCGCCGGGGATACAACAAGGCGCCTCGCGGCGCAGCGTCCAGCATGGTCGATGGTTAGCCGAGCACATTCCGGGAGCGGAGTCAGCGCTCAGCGACACTGACGGTCACCTGACTTTGGTGATCGAACGGATCGGCGACGTGCACGACTGGCTCATCAACCACTTCTAGGGGCGGCCCCGCGCCGGGTCGGCTCACGATTGGCTAGTCGATGATGCCGATACGGCTTGGTGCAACGTTGACGAGCCTCACGTCTGCAGCGCGCTGGCCACGACGTGACAGAGCTGCGCGCCAACCTCTGCCGTACAGCTTCCGGCGCGAGCCCGACGGGGCGTGGACGCCGTCGAGAGAGATCTGGTCACGTCGACTGCTCCAGCTCGGCCAAAGCGATCGCGGCCCTCGCGGCTGCTGAGCTCGAAGCGCGCGCGGATCGTCGCCGAAGGAGTGGCGCGCAGAGGGCCGCGCCCGAGTGCGAATGCGGTCGTCCCGGCGACGCGCGGTTTCGGCGCTGAAGCGAGATCCCGCTCGGGAGCGGCCCCAATGTAGGGCGACGGGACGAAAGCGGGTCGGCGCGGGGCCGGCTGGCGTTAGCCGGCTTCGGTTGCGTGGAGTGAGTATCCGGTCTAGGCTCGCTCCCGTGGAAGTCGCAGAGGTCGTGCCGGATGCGATCGCGTGGCGGAGGCATCTGCATGCGCATCCGGAGCTGTCGTTTCAAGAGCACAGGACGGCGGCGTTCGTCCGCGAGCGGCTCGAGGCTTTGGGTGTCCTTGAGCTCTCCAGCCCGACGCCGACGAGCGTCGTTGCGACGCTGAGGGGCGCCGGTAGCGGGCCGACCCTCGCGCTGCGAGCTGATTTGGATGCGCTACCGATCCAGGAGGAGAGCGGCGTGGAATTCGCGTCTCAGGCGGACGGAGTGATGCACGCTTGCGGTCACGATGGTCATACCGCGATGCTGCTCGCGACGGCGCGGCTGTTGGCAGCGATGCGCGAGGAGCTAGCTGGCGAGGTGCGGTTTGTGTTCCAGCACGCTGAGGAGTTGCCTCCGGGCGGGGCGATCGAGATCGTTCGGAGCGGTGCGCTTGAGGGAGTCGATGCGGTTGTGGGCTGCCACCTCGTATCCGATATGGATGTGGGGACGGTCGCAGCGCTGGATGGCGCGTGTACCGCGGCAGCCGACGTCTTCTCGGTGCGGATACTGGGACGGGGTGGCCATGCCGCTTTCCCGGATGTGTCCGTTGATCCGATCGCGGCGGCGGTGCAGTCGGTGTCAAGCCTCCAGCATGTGGTTGCGCGCGAGACGCCGCCGCTGGAGTCAGTAGTGGTATCGGTGACGCGCATTGCGGGAGGGACCGCGGACAACGTCATTCCCGAGTGCGTCGAGCTGGGCGGCACTGTGCGCACCTACGACGAAAAGCTGCGGCAGCAGACACGTGAGGCGATGGAGCGAGTGTTCGCGGGCGTGACCGCGGCGCACCGGGCGAAGTATGAGTTCGAGTACGTCGAGGGTTACGCGAGCGTCGTTAACCACCAGCAACTGACGGCGCTCGTGCGCGAGGTCGCGGGCACCCGCCTCGTCGACCGGCCGCCGCTGATGGCGGGCGAGGATTTCTCCGCGTATCTGCACGTCGCGCCAGCTTGCTTCTTCTTTGTCGGTGCCGGCGGAGACGGGGCGTTCCCCCACCACCACCCGCGCTTCACGATCAACGAAGGCGCCCTCAGCATCGGCGTCGAGACGCTGAGCGCGATCGCGCTCCGGTTCCTCGGCGGGTAGACCGCCGAGACGACCCCAATTGCGCTTCATCGGATTTAGCGCAGCTCGTCGAGTTCGTCTTCTCTTCGCCAATCTCGAGACCGCCGTGCCGACCCAGGCCGGGGCGAACCAGCAGACCTGATATCCGCTAGTGATCCCGTTGTCGCCAAGGGCGCTCGCCCGCCCGGTGCCGGCGGGACGGCGAATGCGATCCGCCGCGCTCGGGGCCGCGGTCCTCGCCGAGATCCGTGTCCGCCGCGGGTGCTCGGACTGCCGGTTTCAGATCGACGAACCCAACTGCGGACGCCTCCCCAGGCCGACGCGGCGCCTTCTCGCTTCTGGCCGGCCGCAGGAGAAGGGATGGCTTTTGGATTCGCGTGGTCCGGGCGGGATGAGTTTCGTCGCCTGTTGTGGGGCCGCGGCTCGATGTGCTCAAGAGGTGCGGCGATGGCAGGGTCTGTCCGGGGGTTGTCCTGGCCTCCGTGCCCGCCGTGTGCTTAGCTCACGGCGATGAGCGCGCCGGCGGGAATCGATTGGGATTGGGCGACGCGGACGGGTGGGGCGCTGAGCGCCAGGCAGCGGCGGCAGCTGCTGACCCCGTTTGCTGAGGACCGTCGTGCGCTATCCGGCCGCGCGGTTGCGGATCGCGCTCGGTCGACGCGGATCCGGTCGGCTTGATCTCGATGCGCTGCGCTGGCCGGACTCGCAGCTCGCTCACGATGCGGAGGCCGAGGCGCGCGAGGCGCTCTCGCCGCACGTGCTGGAGCATTCCTACCGCACGTATCTGTTTGGACTCGTGCTGGCGTCGATCGACACGGTCCGCGTCGATGAGGAGCTGGCGTACGTCTCGTCGTTGCTGCATGACCTTCAGCTCGAGCACCCGACCAGCGGCCGGTGCTTTGCCGTGGTCGGCGGTGAGCGGGCCGAGCGGTTCGCGCTCGAGCGCGGCGCGGATCCGGTGCGCGCGGCCGCGATCGGCGCGGCGATCGCAGGCCACATCACCCCCGGAGCCTCCGAGGACCTCTCCGACCCCTCCGGGTTCGTCTCCGCCGGAGCATTCGTCGACGTCGCCGGCAGCCGCTTAGAGCAGCTCGACCCGGCGTGGGTAGCCCAGATCCTCGAACGCCATCCCCGGCACCAGCTCAAACGTCATCTCCTGGCCTGCTGGGCGGCTGAGGCCGCGGCGATGCCAGCAGGCAGAGCGCGCTGGCTCACGACCCACGCTGCCTTCCCGATCCTGATCCGCGCCGCCCCGTTCGCGGAATAGACCGCCGGCACCACCCGCAAGCGCATCCCGCCTTGGCGTGCCACACATCGGCCGCGCGAAACCGGCTCGCCACACGCGATATGGGCAGCGAGCTCGGCCGCCGGGCGGGAACGAGAAGCGCAAGCCGGTGCATGTTGCGGACGGCAGGCACACAGCGGCGAGCGGCGGCGTCCCCCGCGCCCGCGGACGCCTGGTGATGGGAATCTCATCGTCCGGTATCGCGCCGACCCGGTCTGACCAGGACCAGTCCTACGTCGCCAAACCGATCGCGTGCCGGGCAGTCGCCGCAGAATCAAAGCGATAGTCCGTATTCGCGGACTCCGGCAGTCTGCTTCGACACCAGGGGGCGGCCTTGCATGTTCGCGCTCCGGCGGGAGCGCGAACCGAGGACTGGCAACGGCGAACTGACGCGGGTTCGCCGGGCCGGTGATCTGCCCGTGCCTCGTAGACAAGGCTTACGGCGGAGGGTTGCGTGGGGTTTTTCGCGCTCGTCCTGGGAGAAAGCCCACCCGGCTCTTCGAAACCTTTGCCGGTCCGCTGGCAGCGGTCGGCGGGCGCGGCGCGGGCCGTGGGGTAGGTGCGGATGGTTGGCGGTCGTCTGAGTGAGATGAAGTAGGCGGCGTCACGGCGGCGTGGCGGGAGGTCTTGATGGGCGTGGGAGCGCCCCAAAACCAAGCGGCGCAACCTGATCACGTTGGGAATCCCCGCCCGCGATGCGACCGAGTGGTCTTACTCGCGCAAGGGCTACTGGCGCGTGTCAGGCTCCCCAATCCTCACCCGCGCCCTGCCCAACGCCTACTGGGCCAAGCAGGGCCTCAAAGGGTTCGCCGATCCATACCGCCGTTTCCGGGATGCGACGCGAACCGCCGGATGCGGACCCGCACGTCCGGTGGTGTGGGGGCGTCGGGGTGAGCCCGGCGCCTACCCGAGTACGCCCGACATGACCAACGACTCGGGGGTGAAAGTCCCCTGTGGAGGTTGATGGCACCAACCACAAGCCAGAGGCAACTGCTACTCCGTGAGGAGGGTGGGAAGGAAGCCCGAGGCGAAACCGCGACCCTAGGAACACATGGCGTACCCGGAGCGTTTGCTGTCGGGTGGGCTGCGCGTATGAGGCGGGGCGGTCCGGGCGAGCTGGCTCGGCATGGCGAAGCCCGATGTCCATCAAGGGGCCGTCACGTAGACGCGATGGGTGCGCGGCGAAGGCCGTTGGTCTTATTCGGGGAGATCTCCACGGGTGTCTCAGGATGCCCATCCACGCCTTCGGGCGTGCTCGTTGGGTGGTGCGAGACGGCGATGCTCGCGAGGGCGCCGCTCGCCGTGGAGAAGTCAGCAGAGGCCGTATTACCAGCCGGGATTCTGTCGGTGGCTGGGAAGGGCCGAACGCGAAGCCGAGCGCCAGGACGTTCGTGCTCGTGATCGTTGCGTTGATCGCAGCAGGGCCTGGCCGGAAAGGTTCGAGGGTGAAGCCCGAGGGCTCCCAGCCAGAGCGCAGCAACGATCCGGCGCCGGGCGATACCGTCGCTCACCCCGCCGAGGCGGGCTCTCTGTGGGAGCAGGTTTTGTCCCGTGGGAATCTCGCTGAGGCGCTCAGACGCGTCGAGCAGAACGCCGGTGCCCCAGGCATCGACGGGATGAGCACGAAGGAGCTGCGGCCGTGGTTGCACGACCACTGGCCACAGATCCGCTCAATGCTCGAGGCGGGCACCTACCGACCGCAGTCGGTGCGCAGGGTGATGATCCCCAAGCCCTCGGGCGGGATGCGGAAGCTGGGGGTGCCGGCTGCGGTGGATCGGTTGATCTGCCAGGCCATCGCGCAGGTGCTCACGCCTGTGTTCGACCCGCATTTCCATCCCCATAGCTTCTGGTTTCGCCCGGGGCGCTCGCAGCATCACGCTGTCGAGCGGGCACGCCAGTTCATCGCTGATGGCGCGGTGTGGTGCGCCGATTTTGATCTCGACTCGTTCTTCGATCGCGTTAAGCACGACGCACTGATGGCCAGGGTCGCGCGACGGGTTCATGACAAGCGGCTGTTGAGGCTGATCCGACGCTACCTAGACCTAAACCAAGCGTAAGACTGTGGTAGATGGGCATCGAAGGCCCGGAAGACCCGGTATTCCTGGGGTTTGAGTGCCGAGGCGGGATGGCCCGTGTCGGTTTGAAGTGAAGGGGCGTCGGCTGTCGGCTGTGGGCTTGCGGCCCTGACGCTTATCTGGGTGTGCTGCGTCGGAGGCGGTCCAGTTCGATGGCGGCGTCGATCCATTGGTCGTTGAGTTCGCGCAGTTTGCGGTAGTTGGCGATCTGGGAGTTGACCGCGTCGATGTGTTCGGGGCGGATGTTCTCGGTGCGGCTTCGTCCGCGGTGGCTGTAGCTGAGCTGGTGGTATGGGCCGTGGCGCTGGGGCGGGTCGGCTTTGCAGCGACAACCGGGGGTGCGGCAGGTGTTGTACTGCTCGGAGAGCGCTCCTGGCCGCAGGTCGCCTAGCGCAAGCAGAGCGGCTTTGATGCGTTGGATCGTGTCGGTCAGTTGGGCCTCGGTCGCCATAGTCGTCCTCCCTTGGGTGTTGGATTGATCCTGATGGTGACATCCATGTAACCATAGCTGATCTCTGCTATGGTTACATAACATTGTTGATCAGAGGGAGCGTGGAGATGAGCAACCCGAGGCGACAGTTGCAACGCAGGCTCGAGCGCGAACAGCTGGCGATCGAGCGGCGCCTGCAAGCCGCAGTGGCCCCCAACCTGTCCGGCCCGCTCCTGGGGGGAGCCCCGATCCGCTACGAGTGGGCCGAGCGGGACCGGGGGGTAGCCCATGGTGGCATGGGGATGATCGCCCGCCTGGTCGAGGCGGTCGGCCTGGCCTGCGAGATCGACGCCTCGGTCAAACTGCTCAAGGTCCACCGCCCCTACCACGAGTCCGACCACGTGTTGAACATCGCCTACAACGCGCTGTGCGGCGGCACGCGCTTGGAGGACATCGAGACTCGCCGAACCGACGCGGTGTTCTTGGACGGCCTGGGGACGCCGTCGCTGCCCGACCCCACCACCGCGGGCGACTTCTGCCGCCGCTTCGACGAGGCCTCGATCATGGCCCTCCAGGAGGCGATCAACCGGGCTCGGCTGAAGGTGTGGTCCCAGCAGCCGGCCTCATTCTTCTCCCAGACCGCCCGGATCGACGCGGACGCCTCGATCGTGGGCACCGACGGGCAGTGCAAGCAGGGCATGGACATCTCCTACAACGGCAGCTGGGGTTACTCGGCGTTGCTGGTCTCGCTCGCCAACACCGCCGAGCCGCTGTATCAGGCCCTCCACGGCGCCAACCGTCCCTCCCATGAGGGGGTCGTTCCCCTCTATGACCGATCGATCGAGCTGTGCCGGCGGGCCGGGTTCACCGACATCCTGCTGAGAGGTGACACCGACTTCTCGCTCACAACTGAGTTCGACCGCTGGGACGCCGACGGGGTGCGCTTCGTCTTCGGCTACGACGCCAAGGCCAACCTCGTCCAAGCCGCCGAAGGCCAACCGGAAGATCTCTACCACGAGCTGGTGGCCAAGGCCGAACGCCAGATCGCGACGCGGCCCCGGACCCGGCCCACAAACGTCAAAGACGACATCGTTCGCCAGCGCGGCTACAAGACGATACGACCGAAGAAGGAACAGGTAGTCGAGTTCTCCTACCGGCCGCGCGCTAGCAAGAAGGACTACCGCGTGGTCGCCTTGCGCAAGAACCTGTCGATCGAGCGGGGTGACAACGTACTGTTCGATGAAAATAGGTACTTCTTCTACATCACCAACGACCGCAAGCTCACCGCCGACCAGGTGATCGGCGAAGCCCACCAGCGCTGCAACCAAGGGCTCACGAAAGAATTAGTGGCCCCTTTGGGTTGGGTGGATCGTGTAGTTCCAGTCTGGATGGAACTGGTCGCGGGCGATGTCCACGGCGGCAAGCTCTTGGTCGGTGACCTTGATCCCTTTCTCGTAGTGGCCGGGGTCCAGGCGCGCGTAGACCTTCAGGCCGGTGCTGGTCGTGGTCGCGCCGATCAGGTCGATGATCACCTGCAGGCTCTCAAGTGGCCGTCCGCGCCAGTTGAGGCTGACGTAGCTGAACATGCGATGCTCGATTTTGTTGCACTTCGACGTCCCGGGCGGAAAGTGGCAGACGCGGATCGGCAGCGCGAGCTCGTTGGCGAGCTTCTGCAGCTCGGTCTTCCACAGGCGCGTGCGGCTGGAGTTGCTGCCGCCGCCGTCAGCAGTGATCGTCAGGCACGTCGCTTTGGGGTAACGCTTCTGGCCGAGGTACTGCCACCACACGCGGATCGAGTTGACCGCGAACGCGCTTGTGTCATGGGTGACACCAACGCTGACCATCCCCTCGTTGGCTTTGATGTCGAGCACGCCGTACGGATCGCGTGCCCCAGATCCTTGTCTTTGAAGTCGTGGCAGCGAACCTCGACCGGCCGCCCAGTCGGCTCGTATTCCCGCCCGACAGCCTTGAAATCCCCGACCAGCTCGCGCTTTTTCGCGTCTACGGATATCACCGGCTGATCCGCGGCGAGCGCCGAGCGTGTCGTCTCGTTGATATGCCGAAACTGCGCGTCACGGTCAGGATGATCCTTCCCCTCCCGCGTCTTGGAGTTCGCGTGCAACCGAAACCCAAGCCCCCGCAAGAGCTTCCCGGACGTCCGATCGGACACCTGATGTCCTGCCGCCTGAAGCGCACTCGCGATGTTCTGCAAGCTCTTCGAGCACCACCGCAACGGCGAGCACGGATCCCCACGCGTATCCGGATCCACCAACGCCTCCAACGCTCCCACCAGCTCCGGATCAGACTCCGTCAACCGCGGCCGCCCCGCACCCGGCCGACGGACACGACCCGCCTCGAGCCGTGTCCCCTCCCGCAGCTCTGCGATCCCACGCTGCACAGTGTTCTTGCTGATCCCCGTCGCACGCACCGCAGCCGCGATCCCGCCCGGCCCACACGACCGAGCCTCCGACGCCGCCCACAACCTGCGCTGACGCTCGTTCAACTCCGGCCCCAACCCCCGATAACGCTCAACAATCTGCGATTCATCGATCATGCCCCCGCGATACGCCACCACAACCCAACATCCTGCCACAGCCCACTAATTCATTCGTGAGCCCCCAAGAGAACCTCATCGCCAACCTAAAAAGCGGGGTGCGAGCCCTGCACGCCCCCGTCAACACCCTCTACGCCAACTGGGCCTACATGACCATGGCGTCACTGGCCTGGACCCTCAAGGCCTGGTGCGCGCTCATGCTGCCCGTCTCACCCCGCTGGGAAGCGCAGCACGAACAGCAGCGGTGCCGACTGCTCACCATGGAGTTCCGCACCTTCCGGGCCGCTCTGATCGACATCCCCTGTCAGATCGTCAGGACAGCCCGCTACATACGCTGGCGCATCCAAGCCTGGAACCCCTGGCTGGGCATCTTCTTCCGCCTCGGCGAGCTGCCGTCCCGGGGCGATCGCGCGGCAATGGACCCGCGAGCGGAGCCGTAAGGCGATGCGCGCCTGGCGAGCGCGCTACGGCGCTGCGCCGTCCTCCTACGACTGGTCGCGCACCCACGCACGCCGGCGCGGCGGCGAACCGCTCAAACGACTACAAGCCGGAGAATGGCCCGCGCCGTCCACTGTCAAGTCAAGTCGGATGTAGTGGTGTAACGAGTAGAGCTCGTCGGTGAGGTTGGCGTCTCAGGCCTGAGCTGAGACGTGTTCACCTCCTCGTTGTCTGCTTGGGGGGAGGGCATACGGGACTTCCTCGTAGTTTGGTGACTTCGGGGGTAATGGGCAACGGTTTGATCGGTGGTTCATGCGCGGGGGGATCAAGCGGTCATGGATGCCGTGCCGTGGAATCCGGATGATCGATGCGGGGGACTCGCCCGTAGGGCGCCGTGAGCCGCTCGCCGAGCGGCCAGACGTTGGCGCAGCTGAGAAGCCCGCCTTGCCAGGGGTCGGACCAACCGTCGCTTCGCCCCCCCTTCGATGCAGCGGTCGTTTGCCGGTGTGCGCCGAGCCGAGCGTTCGCGTTGAAACAGATGCCGGCGGGTGGGTTCCTGTGGGTCGCGGTCATCGGCCGGAGGGCGTTAGACGGGCCCAGGACGCGTCCGTGTGCAACCCGAGGGTTACGGCTTGGCTGGATTGGGTCGGCGGGTGGCTCAGGCGGCGGTGAGACTGGGTACCTCCTGCTCGACCTGGGGCGGGGGCTCGGGGTCGGCGCAGCTCAGCGTGATCGACTCGACCGACAGGTAGCGCCGCTGGACGAGCCATTCGTCGTTCTGTTCGGAGAGCAGCGCGCCGGCGAGGCGGATCACCGCCTGGTCGTTGGGGAAGATCCCGACGACGTCGGCGCGCCGGCCGATCTCCTTGTTGACGCGCTCGAGCGGGTTGGTGGACCGCAGCTTGGTCTGGTGCTCTGAGGGGAAGGCGTAGAACGCGATCAGGTCCTCCTCCGCGTGCTCGAGCAGCTCACACACCTTCGGTGCGACCTGCGCGAGGCGCTCGAGCACGTTGGTGACCCGCTCGCGCGCCTGGTCGCGATCCTCGGCGTTGAAGATCTCCCTGAGCGCGGCGGCGACGAGTCCTCGCTGGTCGCGGCGGCAGTGCATCACCATGTCGCGCAAGAAGTGGACGGTGCAACACTGCCATGGGCAGCCCAGCACCCGGGCGATCGCGGCCTTGAGCCCCTCGTGCTGATCGGAGATCGCCAGCCGCACCCCATCCAGCCCGCGCTGCTTGAGCCCGCGGATGAACTCGACCCAGAACGCGCCCGACTCGACCTCGCCGACATCAAGGCCGATCACCTCCCGCACCCCGGTCTCGTGCACCGCATAGGCAACCACCAGCGCCTTGGACACCACCCGGCCCTGGTCACGAACTTTGACCTGCTTCGCGTCGAGCCAGAGATACGGGTAGGCACCCTCCAACGGCCGCCCGCGAAACAGCTCGACCTGCTGATCCAGCGCCCGGCAGATCGCGCTCACGCGGTCCTTGGTCATCCCTTCGATCCCCAGCTGCTCCACCAGCCGATCGACCTTCCGCGTCGAGACACCGTTCACATACGCCTCCAACACAACCGCAACGATCGCCTGCTCACTGCGCCGGCGGGGCTCCAGAAAGCTCGGAAAGTACGCCGGACCCGACCGCTTCTTCGGGACCAGCAACTCGAGCTCCCCAACCCTCGTCTCCCACGCCCTGGGCCGATACCCGTTGCGATGCGTGAACCGCGTCCCCGGCGCGAGCTCGCCCCGTCCAGCGCCCACCTCAGCGCTGACCTCGGCCTCCATCACCTCGCGGGCGACCAGCGCGACCGCCTCGCGCACGAAATCCTCAAGCCGACCATCCATCGTCTTGGCGACGACATCGGCAACCGTCATGCTCTGAACTTCGGCCATCGTGGTGTCTCCATTCGTCTGACTGCGATAACAGCCGACGAGTTCCGCGCCACGGTGGCCGACCCCTCTTCAGCGGTCGACCCCCGAGACGCTCGTTACACCACTTCTACCGACATGACCCACTGTCATCGATCTGTACGGGAGCTGGACGGCGGCCCTCGCCGACGCCTTCAGCGGCGCCTGAACGTTCGGGCGTCAATGCCGCTGACATACGAACGCGCGCTTGCGCTTGCCCGCCTGTGAGCGGGAGCGCCGAAGGTCGCCGCGACGCTTCTGCCAATCGTCCCTCGGGCAGGCGCCACGCCGCGAGCCCGCGGTCGTCTGTCCGCAGCCGTCGGTTGTACGGAGCCCACAATTCGGGGATCACCGGCGGTCACGGCCACGCGGTCGGCGCGACTATCGCAACCGTGGCATTGCACTCGTCCCGGCCATCCAGGGCCGGTGATCGCATTCGCCCGGCGCGATCGCCCGCCGGCGGCGTCATCCGACCGGAACTGCCGGCACGCGGGAAGGCTATCCGACAGGACCGTCGGGCCGGCTTGCTCGTCGCGCCGGACCCGTGCACGTGCATAGGCAACGGGGGGCCGATCGAACGCGCGTACGGCTACTGCAAATTCGTGAAACGAGAAGCGAGGCGTTCGCCGGCGTGACGCTCGCTTGTCGCGCAAGGCGATCGCCCGGGTGACCGCCGTTGCCGGCGCCTGACCCCCGGAGAAGCGCCAGCTGGGCTGGCTGGGCGTGATCCTCGCCAGGCGCTTGCTGGCCGGCGGCTTCGGGCTAACGGCGAGCCTTCTGGGCGTGGCCGCATAGCGGCGAAGCGGCAGTCGGGGTTCGTCACGGCTGGACTCGGCTGCGAGGTTGTTATAGCGTCGCGCTTGCGATGAGACTGGCGATCGGCTTGGTGCTCTCGACGGCTGTCGGGCTTGGGCTATCGGGATGCGGCAGCAGCTCACACAGCGGCTCGACGGGCCTTACGATCAGCGCCTACGTGGTGCGGGGCAACGAGGAGACCGGTTTCCATCCCGCCGGCCGACCGCAAGTCGCCCACACCGTCGCGGCCGGTGAGGCTGGTAATCCGAACGCCGCCAACGACGAGAAGCGGCTGACTTCGGAGGGGTTTATCCAAGGGGTCACGGTCAACACGAGCGGCGCTGACGGCGGACAAGGAGGCTCTTCGGTGACCGAGCTTCGCTCCCCCGCAGCGGCCTCGCGTGAGCAGCACGCGTCGGTTCAAGAGGCTGCGCTCGAGCAAGGCGGGGCGGCGGTCTCCCACTTCGCGGTACCGGGAATCCCCGGCTCGACCGGGATCGTCGCCCTGGCCCCCCCTGGGGGTCAATCCACCGCCAACCTCTACTTCCGTGAGGGGCGCTGCGTGCTGTGGGTGGGAGACGAGACCTCCAAGCCCGATTATCGAGCAGCGGTGACTGCCGCGGCCGTGGCGATGTACGCACGTACCAACGGGCGACCGGGCCCGTGCACGGGCTAACGCCCAGGCACGATCTCATCTACAGGTTCACCGCCGCCTCGCGATTGACCGTGGTTGCCGAGTGTCGCGATCAACCAGCCGCACGGCCAGACGGCTCCTTCTCTGGCAGGCGGACCCTGAAGCAGCAGTGCGCAAGGAGCAGCGGTGCAGCGGCAAAGCGGCCTTCCCCTGAGACAGCCGCTTAGCCGCAATTGCGGCCACGTCCGAGCCGCCGGGAACTAGCTGCATGACCGCAGGCCGGCAAGCACCTAATGAGAGTCCACTCGAGCGTCGGCAGCCGGTGTCTGGCCACGAGAGAACGCGACGCGATGGCGGATCCGGGCGAGCGCTTTCGCGTGAATCCGAGCGTCCGCCTCGACCGGCTGAGCCGGCCGACCGCTTCCGCTTCGTCGCCGCACCGGCCGTGATGGCTCGACTGCTGCTCTGTGAGCTCCCCGGCCAAAAGGGGAACTCTTCGGCCCGGCGTTCGTGCCTGGCGACACGGCTCAGTCTCTTCGTGAAACCGGAAGTGTCCGGCGGGCCGCAGCTTGGTGCCGGATCTCCTCCTACTGACGGCGCACACGATCGGCGGCTTCGTGCAAGAGCGCAAGTGCTGGGTCCGCTGCTGTTTCCTCTGCTCAGGAGGAACGTGCTAATCGTTTGCCGCTCGCGATCAACCGCGGGCGTCATTCTCTGGCGAGGAGCCACCCGTTGGTCCTCGCGCTAGCGTCCGGAGACCGCTGGAAAATCTCGCCGCTCCGCACGGCGCCCGGACCGCGACGGATTCCAGGCACCTCAACGGCATTGGCGTGCTATGGGGACGTGGGCGAAGTCCAGACAGGACTGTGGCACTGGGGCGGTACCCGCACCGGACGGGGAGCAGGGGAGGACTGGGACCAGATGGTTTCGTCCTACGCGATCGCCTGCGAGGCCGTGCTGATTCTGCTCGACCCGCTCGCGCCCGTCCTCATCGACGAGCTCGCAGCCGATCGCGAGAGGACGATCGTTCTGACGTGTCCATGGCACGCGCGCGACGCACCGAGCCTGGCGGAGCGTCTGGTCGCGACGCTCAACGCGCCGCCGCCGGACCAGGGCGACCCGGACCCCGTTGAAAGAACAGGTGTTCAGGGCTGGCGTTAGGTTGCCCGTCGGGGTCCAGGCGCTCCCACAGGAATGGAGCCCAACGACCTCATGCTCTGGGTCGAGAGCGGTCGCGCGCTCGTCACCGGCGGCACACTAATCACCGTGGTGACGGCCTGGAGTTCCCGACGGAGTGGGCGAACAAGGGCGTTTCGCTGGCCGCGCCATCGGCTGCCTGACGAACTCGCAGTTGCTGCCCGCCCCGCGCCCGTGCGAGCGGAGACCGAGGTATGAGACCAGCGGACGCGCGTGATGACGCCCACATGCGGCGAGCCTTGTCTCGAGGCCCCCGGTGGGCGTATGATCGTCCGCCTCGGGAGGAGCGTCGTTGAGCAGTATCGCCCACGGATCCGTCGTCGAGGAGCGCCAGAGGACGCAGAGCCCGCCGCTCATCGGCCGGGGCATGGTGGTGCTGTTTGTCGCCTTGATCTGCTGCTTCACCGCCTGGGGTATCGCGCAGGACCTGACGACGCCGATGGTCGCGGGCTTTAAGCGCATCTTTGACATGAACACGTTCCAAGCGTCGCTCGTGCAGCTTGCGTACTTCGGCGCGTACTTTTTGCTTGCGCTGCCGGCGGCATTCATCAACCAGCGGTTCGGCTACAAGACCGGCATCCTGACCGGACTCGGGCTTGCGGCGGTTGGGGCGTTCCTCTTCTTCCCGGCAAGCAAGATCATGACCTACGACGCGTTTCTGGTCGCCCTGTTCGCGATGGCGGCGGGCTGCTCGATTCTCGAAACCTCGGCGAATCCGTACGTCATCTCACTTGGGCCGGAGAGCACGGCGACGCGGCGGTTGAACTTAGCTCAGGCGTTCAATCCGGTCGGCACGAACATCGGCGTGTTGCTGGCCTCGACGCTGATCCTGCCCAAGCTCGCCGACCCGGTCGACATCTCGTCGCTGACGCCCCAGCAGCTGCATACGATCCGCGCGGGCGAGCTCGGCGCGGTGATGGGCCCTTACCTCGGTCTCGCGTTCTTGCTCGTCCTCATCGCCGTCGCCATCGCGAGCCAGAAGGCGCCGCGGATCGTCGAGGAGTTCCCTGACGCTGGCGCGCATGCCGGCGGCACGGGTGAGCTGTTCCGTGTGCTCTGGCGCAACAAGCGCTACCGCTTTGGCGTTGTCGCCCAGTTCGCGAACGTGGGTGCGCAGGTGTGTTCTTGGACATATCTGATCCTGTATGTGGGGCAGGCCCTGGGCGGCAGTCTCGTGAAGGGTGGCGCGTACCTTCAGGCGAGCCTGCTGGTCTTCCTCGTCTCGCGTTTCCTCATGACTTGGGTCATCGGCCACATCCGCGCGACCAAGGTTCTCGCGGTGCTCGCCTTCTTAGCCGTGGCGTTGTGCTTGTTCGCGATGTCTAGCCCGAATCTGGCCGGCGTGTTCGCGGTGGTGGCGCTGTCGTTCTGCTTGTCGCTGATGTTCCCGACGATCTACGGGGTCGCGTTGAAGGGCCTCGGACCGGCGACGAAGTTCGGCGCGGCCGGCCTGGTGATGGCGATCGTGGGCGGTGCGATCATGCCGCTGGTGCAGGGCAAGCTCGTCGACGCGACGAGCCCGGCCTTTTCGTTCATCGTTCCCGCCGGGTGCTTCGTCGTCGTCGGGCTGTACGCGTTGTATGACCTGAAGGCTGGGCCGAGTGTCATCAGCGGCCAGCCCGCGCCCGACGCCGATCCGGGGAATCGCCTCATCCCGGCGCGGCCGGCCGGAGGCGCGCAGCCGGCGGGAGGTGCGCAGCCCACCGGCGGTCCGGCGTGAACGCCCGGCGCCAGGCGGCTGCAGCCGTCGCGACTCTCGTGCTGACCGTGAGCGCATGCGGCGCCAACTCGCCGACCAGCGCCACGACGAGCACCAAGCATCTCGAGGTCGTCTCGTGGTGGACCTCCCGGTCCGAGGTCGCCGCCCTGAACGTCCTGTTCGCCAGCTTCCGCGCTTCGCATCCGGGCGTCGACGTCGTCAACGCCGCGGTGCCGGGCGGCGCGGGCTCCAACGCGATCGTCGCGCTCGCAAAGCGGCTGCAGAGGCACGATCCGCCCGATGTCTGGCAGACCTTCGCCGGTAAGTCGGTGCAAGGCTACGCGAGCCTAGGCGTCGTCCGCAGCGTGGCGTCGGTCTTCGACCGCGAGCATCTGTCCGCGACGATGAACCCGACGATCCTCAAGTCCCTGATGCACGGCGGCCGGCCGTACGGGGTTCCCACCGGCGCGCATCGCAGCAACGTCCTGTGGTTCAACAAGAAGTTGCTGGCACAGGCCGGTGTCACGCCTCCGTCGAGCGGCTACACGATCCCCCAGTTCCTGGCTGACCTCGCGAAGGTCAAGGCGTCCGGGACGGTGCCCCTGTGCCTCGGCGGAAAGGACAGGTTCACCAAGGTCGAACTGTTCGAGAACACGCTGCTGAGCTCGATCGGAACGAGCGGCTGGAGAGACTTGGTCCACAACGGCCTCTACTGGCGCAGCGACAAGGTGCGAACGGCGCTGAAGCACTTCAGCGCCATCCTCAGCTTCGCCGACCCGCAGGCGAACAAGCTGACCTGGGATCGAGCGACGAGGAAGCTCGCGTCGGGCGGTTGCGCCTTCGAGTCGATGAACGACTCCGCTTACGGCGAGCTCGTGGCTGCCGGCGCGAGAGAGGGAGTGGACTTCGGCGCGACGGCGTTTCCTGGCACCGGCGACAGCTTCCTGGCGGTCGTCGACGTGTTCGTCGCCGCGACCAAAGCAAAGAACGCGAAGAACGCGCTCGCGTTCCTCGCCGGCATCGACCAGCCCTCCACACAGCTTCCCTTCAGCCGGGCGAAGGGATCCATTCCGGTCGTGCGCGACGTCGACGTCTCACGGTTGCCGCCCTACCAGCGAGCGTCGTCGAAGGCGTTCTGGACCTTACCGGTGCTGCTGTCGGTGGCCCACGGCGAGGCGGTGAGCCCGGAGTTCCAGGAAGGCTTTTACAACGCGGTGATCAGCTACGCGCGCACCAACGACGCCGAAGCCTTCGCCAACGCCCTCGACAACGTCGTCTCCCAGGACAAGCTCCCCCAGCCCTGATGAGCCGCGATCACCCGCCGCGCGTGAGCGTCGTCGGGTTGCGAACGGGCGGTGGCACTTGCGACGGCCTTTGGCTAGTAGCCGGGCTCGGGGAGCTCCGCGAGCCGCGGCGGGGACGCGCCGGCACGCGCGCAGGTTCGAGCGGCCACCAGGCAGGCGAAGCGGGTGGCCGCGGTCAGCGCGTCGAGGTCGGCGAGCCGCTCACGCGGCAGCCGGTGGCGGCGCCAGTGCGCGAGGAGCCCGCCGCCGAACGCGTCGCCGGCGCCGATCGTGTCCACCACGTCGACCGGAGGGGCCTCGACCTCGGCCGCTCCGGCGGCGGTGATCGCCGCTGCGCCGGCGGCGCCGCGGGTAAGCACCGCGGCGGTTGGGCCGCCGTCCAGCAGCGCGCGGGCGGCCTCGATCGGCTCGCGCCCGGGGTCGAGCCAGGCGGCATCCTCCTCGGAGAGCTTGACGAGGTCAGCGCGGGCGAGCACCCGGCGCAGGCGGGCGCGGTAGCGGTCGGGGTCGGCGATCACCGCCGGGCGGCAGTTGGGATCGACCGCCACCAGCGCGTGCCCGGCGACGCGCTCGACGAGCGCCTCCATCGCGTCGGCGACCGGCTCGAGCGCGAGCCCGAGCGTGCCGACGTGCAGGACCTCCACCGCGGCGGGCAGTGCGGCCAGGGCCGCGTCGGCGGTCAGCCCGGGCGCCGCCGTGGCGCGCACGTAGAAGCGATAGCGGACGCCGTCGTCGACGTCGAGCTCGGCCAGCGCCAACGTGGTTGGATCGTCGGTGTCAACCACCGCCCCGAGGTCGACACCGTCCTGCTCGAGCAGCCGTCGCAGCCGAGTCCCGAGGCGGTCGCGCGAGAGCCGGCCGAGGTAGGCGACCGGCTGCTCGAGCCGGCCGAGCGTGCGCGCGGTGTTCAAACGGTCCACCGCCGGGATGCGCGCGCAGCTCGTCGGTGCTCCCGAGCACGAGGTCGAACAGCGCCTCTCCCGCTACGACGATCATCGTGTCGGGAGTCTGACACGGGCTTGGCGGCGCCGGCGTCCCGCCGCTCGGTCCGCCCGTCGAGTGGATCGTGCTCCACGGGTTGCGGTCGGGCCCCCCAGCCTCGGACTTAGGGCTCACGAATGAATTAGTGGGCTGTGGCAGGATGTTGGGTTGTGGTGGCGTATCGCGGGGGCATGATCGATGAATCGCAGATTGTTGAGCGTTATCGGGGGTTGGGGCCGGAGTTGAACGAGCGTCAGCGCAGGTTGTGGGCGGCGTCGGAGGCTCGGTCGTGTGGGCCGGGCGGGATCGCGGCTGTCGTGCGTGCGACGGGGATCAGCAAGAACACTGTGCAGCGTGGGATCGCAGAGCTGCGGGAGGGGACACGGCTCGAGGCGGGTCGTGTCCGTCGGCCGGGTGCGGGGCGGCCGCGGTTGACGGAGTCTGATCCGGAGCTGGTGGGAGCGTTGGAGGCGTTGGTGGATCCGGATACGCGTGGGGATCCGTGCTCGCCGTTGCGGTGGTGCTCGAAGAGCTTGCAGAACATCGCGAGTGCGCTTCAGGCGGCAGGACATCAGGTGTCCGATCGGACGTCCGGGAAGCTCTTGCGGGGGCTTGGGTTTCGGTTGCACGCGAACTCCAAGACGCGGGAGGGGAAGGATCATCCTGACCGTGACGCGCAGTTTCGGCATATCAACGAGACGACACGCTCGGCGCTCGCCGCGGATCAGCCGGTGATATCCGTAGACGCGAAAAAGCGCGAGCTGGTCGGGGATTTCAAGGCTGTCGGGCGGGAATACGAGCCGACTGGGCGGCCGGTCGAGGTTCGCTGCCACGACTTCAAAGACAAGGATCTGGGGCACGCGATCCCGTACGGCGTGCTCGACATCAAAGCCAACGAGGGGATGGTCAGCGTTGGTGTCACCCATGACACAAGCGCGTTCGCGGTCAACTCGATCCGCGTGTGGTGGCAGTACCTCGGCCAGAAGCGTTACCCCAAAGCGACGTGCCTGACGATCACTGCTGACGGCGGCGGCAGCAACTCCAGCCGCACGCGCCTGTGGAAGACCGAGCTGCAGAAGCTCGCCAACGAGCTCGCGCTGCCGATCCGCGTCTGCCACTTTCCGCCCGGGACGTCGAAGTGCAACAAAATCGAGCATCGCATGTTCAGCTACGTCAGCCTCAACTGGCGCGGACGGCCGCTTGAGAGCCTGCAGGTGATCATCGACCTGATCGGCGCGACCACGACCAGCACCGGCCTGAAGGTCTACGCGCGCCTGGACCCCGGCCACTACGAGAAAGGGATCAAGGTCACCGACCAAGAGCTTGCCGCCGTGGACATCGCCCGCGACCAGTTCCATCCAGACTGGAACTACACGATCCACCCAACCCAAAAGGGGCCACTAATTCTTTCGTGAACCCTTAGTCGGCAGGCTACCGAGCTCCGAGTCGTTCATCCGGCCGGCTGTCACGAGTCCGTCAGCCCGAAGCGAGCGACCAGCTTAGGCATGCCGCGTTCGGACGGTCCACGACGCAGCGCCGGTGTCCGACGTCGTCCAGGCCCCTTCAGGCCCGGGGCATATCACTCCCTTGGAATCGCCAGTGCAACAAAGCAGCAGCCAGAAGGCCTGCCCCGCGAGTCCGCCAGACTCCCGCTCGGGAACGCCAGCAGCCGTCTCGTCGTCCGGTAGTCAGACTTCTGCATCGTCGCCCGAGCAGTCACGAGACGGGCGCTGCTGCTTTGGCCGGTGCTCAGTACAGAGCAGAAGCAAGAATGTCGCTGAACTCGGCCGACGAGACGACCGGTGGGGCGGCGTCGTAGTGGCGGCTGCTGAGTATGCGCCGAACCCTTGACTAGATTCGGCTGTGGTGCCGCAAGCTCCTCCGATGCCGGTCCTCGACCTGTCGAACGATCGGTTCATCGTCGCGGCGGGGTTCGCGGCGCGCCAACACGTGAGCCCTGACGTGGTCAGTCGGCCGCGATCGACCTTCGGACCGGAGCATCGCCGTTGGGCGGCGCTTGCCGGTCGTAGTTCCTGTATTGCGGGACTCCCGAGCCGGCCGGGAGTGAGGAGCACGTCCTCGGTGTCGCGCTGGGCAACTGGTGGTGGGTCATCCCGCCGGACGTTGTCTGCCACTCGTGCAACCACGGTCGGCTCGCGGATCTCGATCAGAAGCTGAGGGAGCACCCGTTCATCGCGCTAACACGAACCCTCACAAACGTTCCGGGGAGGTCCGGGCAACCGCCAAGCGTTTGTGCTTCGAACCTGCAGATGCATCGGACCGCCGATGGAGATCTTCAAGTCGAGACGAACCATCGTCGGCATGCCGCGATCGACGGAGATCTTCTCACCGCCAAGGCGAATTGGAGCAACATCGGAGCGCCACAGCGCAAAGAGACCGCCTTCGCGTTGATGAAAGTAGGGCTTGGCGCCCTCTGGCTCGCCCGCGGACCAGGAGAGACCTCACGCGCGCGCTATGACCACGTCCGCGACGCCGTTCTGCTGCGCGCCTCGGTTCCGGTCCAGCATGGGTTCGGCAACTCCAAGTACCCGAATCACGCGCTCGCCGTGATGGTGATCTCGGACAAGCTCGCTCCGGGCATCCATGTCAGCCTTAACTACTTCGGGATCGAGCTTTGGGCCCAGAGTGTCGGCTACCTCTCAGAGGCTTCGCCCGAGTTCATCGCGGGCGATACAGACCATCAGTACGTCCATAACTCCGAGCCGCGGCCGATCGCGCAGGAGAGAGCTCGGACTCCACAATGAGCACTTCCTTGGTCGAGGAGGGTTTTGAATATGCGGCTGTCCTCAGGGCAGATCAAGTCGTTGTGCGACGTGGGTGCGAGATTCTTCGCGACAGCCGGCGCGAGCTCGATTAGGTTCCGGCCATGATGGACAAGCTCGAAGCGAAGTACAGCGCCGCGGGCCTGTCCTCATGCGCGGCTCCCCCGAGCGGTGGCCGTGCGCAGCGCGTACGGGACGTGCTGCTGGTAGCTATCGGTCACGTCGTCGGAGATGCTGATCTCGGCGGTGAGTTCGGCGCGCATCCGCCTGCCGGGCTTCAATACTTCGAACAGGGTCAGAGGGTCGACCCCGGTCCCGCGGACCTCGGTAGAGGCCTCATGCTCGGAGACATGGACCCCCGAGCGGTTGATCGTGCACACCTGCAGTCCGCGCGGGCACTTCTACTACCCCCGCGACAGTGAAGGGAACCGGGGAACCGCTATGTATTTTGGCGTGACGTCACCGAGGATGCCCTCGACGAGAGCGGCGTCGTCAGCTCGTCATGGGATGCGGGGGACGTGATCGTGACCGCAATCGCGCTATCGCGGTGGATCCACGACAACGCGGCAGGCACCGAATTCGCGGCTCGGATCGTCGACTACGACAACGGTGGGTTCCAGGTCAGGCCGCGCATGCTCTTCGAGTCCAGCCACGCCTACAGGCTGCCGCTGGTCGAGCGCGACCGGCTCGACGCTGATGACGCTGCCGCGCTACGGACACTTCTTGACGCGTATTGGCACCGCCGGGGTCAGCTGCCAGAGCGCGCGTTACTAGCAATCGGCCGCGGCGAGCTAGCGGCCTGGAGCAGATGGCCCGATCAGGCGCTGGCGCTCGTCGTGGCCGGACTTGAGTCGCTGATCGCGACGAGGATCGGGGAACTTACGCGGAACTTCAAGCGACGGCTGCCGCTAATCGCTCGGATGGTCGGGGTCGCCGGTGTTGACGTCGACTTCGCTGATCGGATCTACAGCGCGCGCTCCGAAGGCGTGCACGGTCGGCCGGTAGGGCTGTTCCAGGAGTGGGATACGACCGCGATCGAGGACCTGCGCCTCGCCTTCCTGCTAGCGAGGCGAACCCTTCGGACGCTCGTCCTCCGAGAGGACTTCGCTCAGCACTTCACTACCAAGCAGTCGATCGACAGGCTGTTCGGACGCCAGACCGTCCCCCAATTCTTCTAATGCGCGCAGAAACGCCTAGCGCGTCACACTGTTTTTGGGAGTTCGCTCGAGAACGGGGCGGACGAGGCGGAGGACTTCAACGTGGCCGCGACGCTTGCAACATCCGGACATCTGGCTAGCACCCGGGCCCGTCGAGTTCAGCCGAGGAGCGCACGCGGCCCCCGGTGCCCTCGTATCCGCGCATAGCGAGACAGCTGACGACTGCGCGGAGAGGCGCGTCAGACCGTGAAAGCAGGTCAGGGCCGGAACGATCGCTCGTGTGGCATCGCGCTCGCCGGGCGTCCGTCGATCCGCGCGATCGAGGCGTCGCCGAAGTGCTCGTTAGGGCTCACGAATGAATTAGTGGGCTGTGGCAGGATGTTGGGTTGTGGTGGCGTATCGCGGGGGCATGATCGATGAATCGCAGATTGTTGAGCGTTATCGGGGGTTGGGGCCGGAGTTGAACGAGCGTCAGCGCAGGTTGTGGGCGGCGTCGGAGGCTCGGTCGTGTGGGCCGGGCGGGATCGCGGCTGTCGTGCGTGCGACGGGGATCAGCAAGAACACTGTGCAGCGTGGGATCGCAGAGCTGCGGGAGGGGACACGGCTCGAGGCGGGTCGTGTCCGTCGGCCGGGTGCGGGGCGGCCGCGGTTGACGGAGTCTGATCCGGAGCTGGTGGGAGCGTTGGAGGCGTTGGTGGATCCGGATACGCGTGGGGATCCGTGCTCGCCGTTGCGGTGGTGCTCGAAGAGCTTGCAGAACATCGCGAGTGCGCTTCAGGCGGCAGGACATCAGGTGTCCGATCGGACGTCCGGGAAGCTCTTGCGGGGGCTTGGGTTTCGGTTGCACGCGAACTCCAAGACGCGGGAGGGGAAGGATCATCCTGACCGTGACGCGCAGTTTCGGCATATCAACGAGACGACACGCTCGGCGCTCGCCGCGGATCAGCCGGTGATATCCGTAGACGCGAAAAAGCGCGAGCTGGTCGGGGATTTCAAGGCTGTCGGGCGGGAATACGAGCCGACTGGGCGGCCGGTCGAGGTTCGCTGCCACGACTTCAAAGACAAGGATCTGGGGCACGCGATCCCGTACGGCGTGCTCGACATCAAAGCCAACGAGGGGATGGTCAGCGTTGGTGTCACCCATGACACAAGCGCGTTCGCGGTCAACTCGATCCGCGTGTGGTGGCAGTACCTCGGCCAGAAGCGTTACCCCAAAGCGACGTGCCTGACGATCACTGCTGACGGCGGCGGCAGCAACTCCAGCCGCACGCGCCTGTGGAAGACCGAGCTGCAGAAGCTCGCCAACGAGCTCGCGCTGCCGATCCGCGTCTGCCACTTTCCGCCCGGGACGTCGAAGTGGAACAAAATCGAGCATCGCATGTTCAGCTACGTCAGCCTCAACTGGCGCGGACGGCCGCTTGAGAGCCTGCAGGTGATCATCGACCTGATCGGCGCGACCACGACCAGCACCGGCCTGAAGGTCTACGCGCGCCTGGACCCCGGCCACTACGAGAAAGGGATCAAGGTCACCGACCAAGAGCTTGCCGCCGTGGACATCGCCCGCGACCAGTTCCATCCAGACTGGAACTACCCGATCCACCCAACCCAAAAGGGGCCACTAATTCTTTCGTGAACCCTTAGATCCGGTACCGCTCAAGAAGCGAAAGCGATCGTTGGCGAGGGACCCCAGGTCGACGCAGGGAACGAGAGGTTGTCGTGAAGCAGGCGGGAACGGCGGGCTACGAAGCAGGCAGGGCCGAGGTCAACACGCGAAGCGACAGCGCGCTCAGCCATCCGAATCCGGTTGCGATCGAGACGCGCTGCATAACACCGCCGAGCTCGGCAAGGCGCGGCGCACCACCGAACGCTGCGCCGAACAGCACGAACGCGCTCGTCATCGCAATCGCTGAGCCAGCCGAATACGAAGCCCAGCGATACTGCCCACGGCGCACGGCGAACGTGGCGCACGTCAGAGCTGCGATCGGGATCCCGGCGAAGATCGGGATCGCGCACAGGTTATGCAGTCGTCCCTCGCGAGTGGGCACGACCGATGGCGGGCGAGCAGCCTCGTCGTGATCACCCGGCGACGGCGGGAAGCCACCCACTGAGTCGGTCACGAACAGTCCAGAACCGATCAGCCCGCCGCCGACGCCGGAGATCAGCGTTGGGACCACGCGGGGTCCGCGGGTCTGCTTCGGGCTCCGCGCAAGGCCGTGAGCCGCGATGCAAAAAAGCGAGCCCGCGACGATGAAGTTGGCACGCTGCAACCAGCCACCTCGACCGCCCGCGAGGGAACTCACCGCGTGACGCCGCCAGTCGTACCCAGCGCGTCTCGCGCCGATCGCGGTGAAGCCACCCACGAAAAGGGGTCCGGCCGCGACTCCGCACGCGAGCTCCGCCGGAACCACCCGCGACTTGCACTGACCCGAGGACATAACGGAAACCGTATCGGGACCCTGGTCACCAACCGCCCGAGCTACCCCTGCGCCGCCCGTAGGCGCCACGACGAGTGCGCATCGTCGCCGACGCAATCGCGCCGCGCCGAGGCGACCGCTGCCGGAAGCGATCGCGAAGTGTGGCCCGCAGGACGCAGGACCTCGGCCGTGCATGCGCCCCGTTTCTCTGCTTTGCCCAACAGCGAGCGCCGCGGCACGCGGGACGACCCACCGCCCTCTTGCGGCAGGGGACGCTCCGCGGCGTGCGGGCCATCGCCGGATCTTCGACGGTCCCATGGCGCCAGCCCTCGCGAAGACAGCGTCTCGATAGAGCAAGCATCGGCGTACAGATCTGCTCACGCCACGTGGTTGCCGGTTCAGCTCTTCCGGTGCATTCGGTAGTGCAACACCATGAACGGAAAGCCGAAGACCCAGAACGCGTGCTCCGCGCGCAGTTCGCCGTCCTCCAAGTAGACGTCGAGTTGCTCGGCGAAGCCCTGCACGGCGGCCGTCGTCAGCTCCCGCGTCTCAGCGTCGATGTACGCGAGGTAGTGGCCGGGGTGTTTCAGCTCGCTGCGGCTGGTCAGGATTAGCCCGCCGCCCGGCCGCGCCCTCGGTGCGAGCGTCGCGGTGAAACTGGCCTGGGGGAGCGGGAAGCCGACGCTGACGTAGCCGCGCTCCTCATCGCGATATGTCGTGTAGATACCGATATAGATGGGTTCGTCATTGTCGGTGAACGACCGGATCCAGCCACGCACCGCCACCACGTCCTCGCCGGGAGCGGTGATCGTGTCGATACGGCTGCGGATGCCGCGCTGGGTCTCGCGCTGGTTCATCGGCACGCTCGCCTGGCCCAGCGGCCTTGCGAGCAGGTTGCGGTACAGCAGGTAGCCGGGACGTACCCACAGTCGCCATTCGGGCACGATGTCGAGCGTGAACCGGGTCGTATGCTCGTAGAACTCGCGTACCAGCGGATCCACTTGCGCGGGATCGAGCTCCGGGCCGGCCAGCGAGTCCAGCGAGGCGACGATCCCGACATCGGCCGCGTCCGCGGTGTAGGTGCCGCCGAGCACGTCAGCGAGCTGTCTGACGTAGCCCGTGCCGACGTAACGACTGCGTGACTCCAACGGCACGACGAACGGCAGGTCCTCGGCTTGTACCCGTTCCGCCAGCATGCTGACCTGCGGGTCGCGGAACAGCAGCGCGGACAGCACCCGGAAGGCCACGACGCTCGTCGCCGCCACCAGGGCCGGTTCCGCGGCCCGGTCGCGCAGTTCGAACGCGCCGCCCACCGCGGCCCCGAGCGCCGGACCGAGCGCCACCTTCTGCGGCCGCAGGCCGAGCCCGCCGGCCACCGCGCCGCTCACGGTGCCAACCGTCAGCGGTCCGGCCCCGCTCAGCCGTCCCCCGGCCCAGCCCGCTGAGGCGGCCAGCGCGCCGGTGGCGAGGATGCGCGACCACAGCTCAGGAATTTGGCCGGGCCGCTGGCGTGCCCGCGACACGGCTTCCGCGGCGCCCAGGAAAGCCGCCCCGGCTGCCGCGCCGCGCGCCGCGGTCCGCGGTCCGCGGTGCCCGGTCAGCGCCGCCCCCGCCACCGCTCCGAGCACGCTCGCGCTCAGAACCTGCTGCTTACGACTCGGCCCTGTCCGGGCTCCGGCGCCTCGCTCAGTCGCCACGGTCGTAACCTACCGGCCACGCTGAGATAGCGGTCGCGAAACCAGTCGGCGTCTGCAGCCACGGGGGCTATACGAACAACGCGATCATGCCGCTCCGCCATACCCGCGCCAACACGAAGGCAGGGCCGAGTGTCGGCTCCGGCACGAGGCCCGCAACTCGCCAGATGCGCGTACGCTGAATCGTTAGCTACGGGCCTGTCGGCTGGCTAGCACCGGCCGACAGCTGACGATCGCTCTGCTCGAGTGGGAAGGTCGAGGCCGGCTTGTGCTTCGCCACGGTTGCGATAGTCGCGCCGACCGCGTGGCCGTGACCGCCGGTGATCCCCGAATTGTGGGCTCCGTACAACCGACGGCTGCGGACAGACGACCGCGGGCTCGCGGCGTGGCGCCTCCCCGAGGGACGATTGGCAGAAGCGTCGCGGCGACCTTCGGCGCTCCCGCTCACAGACGGCCAAGCGCAAGCGCGCGTCCGTATGTCAGCGGCATTGACGCCCGAACGTTCAGGCGCCGCCGAAGGCATCGGCGAGGGCCGCCGCCCAGCTCCCGTACAGATCGATGACAGTGGACGGCGCGGGCCATTCTCCGGCTTGTAGTCGTTTGAGCGGTTCGCCGCCGCGGCGGCGTGCGTGGGTGCGCGACCAGTCGTAGGAGGACGGGGCAGCGCCGTAGCGCGCTCGCCAGGCGCGCATCGCCTTACGGCTCCGCTCGCGGGTCCATTGCCGCGCGATCGCCCCGGGACGGCAGCGCTTGCAGTATTCGTACGCGTCCCCCTTGCCGCCCCGCGGGCTCGTCGGCACGCCGCAGCCACGGCACGCGCCCCGATAGCGTGCCTTGACCTCGCGCGCCTTTGCGCCGAGCGGATCGTAGAGATAGGTCTTCACGGTGCCCTCCGCGCGCCCCAGCCGGCGAGCGATCTCGGCGATCGTTAGGCCCTCCTGGTCGCGGTAGTGGCGCGCGAGTTGCGCGGCGCGGCGTCGCTCGCTAACGCGGTCTGTCATGAGCACCTGTGCAAAGGGAAAGAGGGGGTGAGGACCGACGGCTCGCTTCTGCCCAGCGGCACCGGCCGATTCGACGCCAGCACGTGCGTTCTTGGCGCCCGACTCGCGGGCCAACCTCGAAACCGGTCCTCATCGTCGCCACGACAGCGAATGCTATCGGACGTGCCGGACGGCCGCTCAGGCCCAAAAAGAAAGGCTCTCCGGGCATAATCGTAGGTGGATTTATGCGAACGCTTGTTCGTGTGGGAGTTGGAGTGTGATGTGTCCGCAGGTGAGGTGAATGAGCGCCAGTGCGGCGTTAGCGGAGTGGAATCCGTATGCGCGGCGGACGATCAGTTTGACCTTGTTGTTGAGTGCCTCCGCGCGTGCGTTGCTCAAGTTCATGCGCCGGGCGGCGAGGATCCCCTCGCGGTGTTTGCGGATCGTGCGTCCGAGCCTGACGAACGGTTTGAGGCGGCTGCGGGAGAGGCGAGCGAGGAGCCGGTCGATCAGCTCGGCGACATCTTCGACGGCGAGGCCGGGGGCGAAGATCGCGCGGACCATCTCCTTCATTGCCCAGGCGCGCACGACCTTCCCGCCGGCGGCTCTGAGTGCTTGGAGCGTGGCGGCTTGGCGGTCGGAGAGGTCCTCGGGGTTCTTGAGCAGCGCCCAGCGGTCGTGCTTGAATTGCTTGGCGGCGTCGGTCTCGCCCGTGCTGCGCAGTTCGTTCCAGTGCTCGCGGCGGACCTCGTCGAGCGCCTTGGTGGCCAGCTGCACGACGTGGTAGTTGTCGATCACGATCGTCGCCTGCGGGGCGTGCTCGCGCACCGAGGCGGCGTAGCCGCCGGTCATGTCCATCGAGACGGCCGTCAGCCGGGAGGCGCGCGCGAAGATCGCGGGCTCGATCTCCTCGCCAGCTGGGAGCCATGCGCCCTGGATGCCGTGGCCGGCCGGGACGGTCGGGCAGGGACCGAACGGAACCATGATCGCGGGCTCTGGCGCCTGACGTGGCTGCTTGGCTGGCGCGGCGAGTTGGGGCGGCGGGGAGGAGGAAGTGGCGATCTCGGGATCGAGCTCGGCGAAGAACTGATCGGCGGCGGCCTGGCCCTTGCCCTCGCAGCCCCACACCACGGCGCTGCGGCGGTGATCGCCGATCAGCGTCAGGTAGCGGTGGCCCTTTCGCCACGCGACCTCGTCGATCGAGATCTCGAACAGATCGCTGAGTCGGTCCAGCTCGCCCAGGTGCGCGTCGGCGACGCGTTTGATGATCCGCCCTACCGTGTGCCAGTCGATCCGGGTCAGCCGGCAGGTCGCCGTCTTGTCGGTCTTGGTCGCCAGCCACGCGACGAGGTTGTCGAAGTCGCGCGTGAACCTGGCGCCGTCGCGGGCGAACGGGACGCCCTCCACCAGCGCGCCGTGCTCGGGGCACACAAGCCGCCTGAGCCGGGCGTGGACCTCGAGCCGCCAGCGGCCGAGATCCAAGTGGCGCCAGACCGAGTCATGACGCTGCTTATTCTCGCGATGGCGCGTGGAGTACGAGCACTTCGGGCAATGAAGGCAACGAGCCCGCAACGCGACCGTGACCACCACCCGATCGCGCTCGAAACGGACCGAGCGAACCCACACTCCGGGCAGAGCAAGCAGACGAGAGAATGCACTCGTGACGCGCATAGGGACGGACCTCCAGTTCGCAGGACTCAGAGACCGCGAACCTACGGTCTGAACCTGTGCGCGTCCCCCAACCCCCTCCCGGGACCCCGCAAGCAGCGAGGAAAGCCTGCTCAGGCCCCGAAACCCGAGCCGGTCAGAGCCCCCGAGTCACCTACGATCACCCCCGGAGCCCCCAAAAAGAAAACCCATTCGGGCGGGGCCTTCTCCCGCGGGGACGAGCTCCGGCCGGTGCGGACGTGGTCGCGGTTCCTCCAGCCCGGCGAGAAAGCGTGTCACGAAAGTCGACCGGCAGGGTGTCGCCGCCGGCGACTGTAGCCGCGTCACCGCTCCTGCTTCCCGATTGGCTGAGCAGCGGCCTTCAGTCGGCGAGGTCGCGGTCCCACCTCGTCCAAAGGGGCGGTCGGCGTTAGCGAGAATCGAGCAAGCACTGGCTCCTCCTTCGGCGACAAACCAGAAGCGTGGTCTGAGCCGTACGAGACGCCTAAGATCGTTCGAGGCCGTCGCACAAACCAAACCTCTTGTACGAATTTGACAACGGCTGTTTTCGCTGACCTCGTGAGAGCGGCTCAGTCGGCCAGAGCGGGTCCTCCGCGGCTGAAAAGGCTCGCCCCCGAATCCTCACCTTGTCGCAAACGCACAAAAAGTCGAGACCCGCGATGGTTTGTGCGACGGCCTCGTTCCAAAGCGGTTATGCCGATGTCGGCATAACTGCTGTCATGCCGCGCGGCTGGTTATGCCGCGTAGAGGTTCAGCAACGCGCGTTTCTGCTGCTCAGCGCGATTCTGGCTGGTTAGCTGCGCGGCATAATCAGAGCCCTTCGAGGAACGCGAGTAGCGCGTCGGATGGTCGGTATCTACCGGGCTTGGTCCCGAGCGGCGCGATTCGGGCGATGGCTTGTTCCTTGAGTGCTGAGTCGGCGTGTTCGTAGATGCTGGTGGTCTTGGTGCTCTCGTGTCCGAGCCACAGTGCGATCGTCGCGGTGTCGGTGTCGCGGGCTCGGAGGAGCATCGCGTTGGTGTGTCGGTTACGTGGAATTCCACGTAAGCGTCATTACGTGGACGGCTGGGTTATGTGGCCGGCTGGCGTGTTTCCCTTGCTGGGCCTGTCGCCGGGGCCGGTTCCGGCCACATAACGTGGGGGTCGTGCGTGTGGGAGGCCGCCCGCTGACGCCTTGAGCGCGGCGAAGAATCGCGCCCCTGTTCACCACGATCAGGGAGGCGATTCTCATGCAGGCAACAGTCGTCCGCGACGCGTCGGGGCGGGTGATCGTCGCGTTGATGACGGCGGGTCGATCGAGAGCGACGATCAAGCGTCACCAGGCGGAGTTCAATGCGTTCGCTGGGTTTCTCGAGGCTCGCGGCCGGGCGGTCCCGACCGAGGTGGACTGCCTTGATTTCATCTTCGAGCGGTCCGGGTGCAGGCTCGCGGGTTTGCGCGAGCCGACCAGTGCCAGACGGGCCCAGCTCGCACGCCGGCCGTTGATCCTGCTGATGGAGACCTTGGCTGGAGGCGTCCCGGTGGTGGGGCAGGCGACAACGCCGCCGGTTGAGCGCTGTCCAGCGCGTTTCCGGGCGGCCAGGGACGAGTACCTGGGGGCGTGCCGGCGGCGAGGTAACGCCGAAGCCACCGTCGTGACGAAGCAGCGCGCTGCGGACCAGTTCCTCGCCTATCTCGAGGAGGTTGGTCGGGAAACCCTCGAGCAGGCGCAGGCCCGGGACTTGGCCGGGTTTTGGGCTCGGCGCCAACGCCAGCGCTACGCCCCGAAGACGACCGGGTTGCTGCGTACGGGGTTGGCTGACTTTCTGCGCTACCTGCACCGGAACGGGCAGATCCGGGAGGACCTGGCCCGGCGGCTCCCGCCGCAGCGCTATCCCCGACGCGGCCAGTCGGCTCCGCACCCGTGGACGGCTGACGAGGTCCGCTTGGTGTTGGAGCAGATCGATCGGCAGTCCGCGATCGGGAAACGCGACTACGCGATGGTGTTGCTGACCGTCAGGCTCGGTTTGCGGGTCGGGGACCTGCGCCGTTTGGAGTTCGGGTGGTTCGACTGGCGCGCCAAGACGCTGGCGTTCACGCAACACAAGACCGGTGTGCCGTTGACGCTGGCGCTGCCGGGCGACGTCGGATGGGCGGTGATCGACTACATCCGGCACGGTCGGCCTGAGGCGGCCTGCCGGCAGGTGTTCGTCAAACATCGCTACCCGTTCACCGCGTTCGGCTCGTCCACGTCGGCGGGGTGCCGGCTTGGCTATTACGCGCGGCGCGCCGGGATCGTGTTCGCGGCCGGGCGGTCGCACGGCCTGCACTCGCTACGCGGCGCGCTGGCGGTCGCGATGCTGCAGACCGACACGCCGCCGCCGGTCGTGACCGCGGTCCTGGGTCACGCGGCGGGCGCCACGACCGCCGCGTATTACCTCAGGCTCGACACCCTGCACCTGCGTCGCTGCGCGCTCGATGTCGAAGATGTCCTCGACGCAGGGGCGCGGTCATGACAGCGTCGACGCTGCCCGAACTGATCGACACGCTCGTCGCGGTGCGCCGCGCCGGCGGGTTTCGGTATGACCGCCAAGCACGGGTGCTGGCGCAGTTCGCCGAGAACTGCCGCCGTGAGGGGTACGCGGACGGGTCAATCATCCAAGAAGCGGTCGAGGGGTTCCTCTACGGCCGCCACCTCAAGGCGTCGACGATCCGGCGCGAGGAGATCGTCCTGCGCGACCTGGCAGAACACGCCCGCCAGTTCGGCTGGCCGGCGTGGGCGCCGCCGACGCTGACCCGAGTGAAGACGCGGCACCGGCCGCCGCCTTATGTGTTCAGCGACGAGGAGATCTGTCGCCTGTTTGACGCGATCGATACCCAGCCGCTGTCGGAGATGTCCAACCGGCCGCTGGTGGACCCGGTGCTGTTCCGGGTCCTCTACGCCACCGGGCTGCGGATCTCAGAAGCGCTCAACCTGCAACTGCGCGATCTCGACGCTGCCCGCGCGACGCTCGAGGTCCGCGACGGCAAGAACCGTGAGAACCGGATCGTGCCCGTCACCCGGCGCCTCGCCGACACGCTGGAGGCATATATCGCGGCCGCGCACCCCGACCCGGAACCCGCTCACCATCTGTTCCACACTGGCGATCCGGCCAGACCGGTCGACAAGTCCACGATCTACAACCGGTTGCGTCGCTACCTCGCTGATGCGGACATTCCGCATTTCCCGGGTGGCCCGCACATCCATTCGCTGCGTCACGGGTTCGCCGTCCAGAACCTGCGCCGCTGGGCGGCCGACGGCACCGACCTGGCGGTGATGCTGCCCTACCTGTCGGCATACATGGGCCACAGCGACCTGCGGGGAACCCAGTACTACCTGCAGTTGACCGCCGACGCGTACCCAGATGTCGCCGAGATGGTCCAAGCCAGGTTCGGGTACGTCATCCCGGACCCGGTCGCGCGGGAAGGAGCCGAGCAGTGAGCCGCGTTAGCCCTGTCGGCGGGGATCTGGCCGGCCGCTGGCTGTCGAAGTTCCTCACTGAGCACCTCGCCGGCGAGCGGGACCTGTCCCCCCAGACGATCGCGTCTTACCGAGACGCGATCAAACTGCTGCTCACCTGGTTCCGCGACGTGCAGGCAACCCCACCCGAAAAGCTGCGTCTCGCCGACCTCGACCGGACCAGGGTGCTCGCGTTCCCGGACTGGCTGGAGGCCGACCGCGGTAACTCGCCGGCGACCCGCAACCAGCGCCTCGCCGTGATCAAGTCGTTCGCCCGGTACACCGCGATCGAGCGTCCAGAGTTCCTCGACCAAGCCACCCAGATCCTCGCCGTCAAGCAGAAGAAGACGCCGGCCACCGACATGGGCTACCTCACCGGCGACGAGGTCAAAGCCCTCCTCGCCCAGCCAGACCCGGCCACCCGGCGCGGGCTGCGGGACACCGTCCTGCTCTCCACGCTCTACGACACCGCCGCCCGCGTCCAAGAGATCTGCGACCTGAACACCGCCGACGTCCGCGCGGCCCGCCCGATGCTCATCACGCTGCACGGCAAAGGCTCCAAAACCAGGCGCGTCCCGCTGATGGACCCCACCGCCCGACTGCTGCAGGACTACCTGCACCGGCGCACCCGTCATCCCGGCGTCGGCGCAGACGCCGACCCGCTGTTCCAAGGACCCGAACAGACCCGATTGACCCGCTGGGGCGTCACCAAGATTCTCGCCCGGCACGTCCAATCCCTACGCGGCCGCGACCCCGGCTACGCGCCCGGGCTGAACATCACCCCGAACGTGATCAGAAGGACCCGAGCGATGCACCTGCTGAAAGCCGGAGTGAACGTGATCTACATCCGCGACCTGCTCGGCCACGCCGACATCTCAACAACCGAGATCTACGCCCGCGCCGACCCGGAGACCAAACGCAAAGCCATCGAGAACGCCTACGAGTCACTCACCCCCGAACTCCTGCCCAGCTGGACGGCCGACCGAGATCTCCTCGAATGGCTCGACCAGATCTGCCGATAACCGCCCGGATTATGTGGCCGGAACCGGCCCCGGCGACAGGCCCAGCAAGGGAAACACGCCAGCCGGCCACATAACCCAGCCGTCCACGTAATGCCGCAGCGTGTGCGGGGTGACTCGCTTGTTCTTCAGGGACCGGCAGTCGCGCGCCGCGGCGGTGGCGTGTTTGGTCACGAGCCGCTCGACCGCGTCGCGGCTTAGCTGGGCTCCTCGGCGGGTGGGGAACAGCGGATCGTCGGGCTGGCCTTGGCGTTCTTTGAGCCATTGGCGCAGGATCGCGACGGTCTCGCGGGTTAGGGTCACGGTGCGCTTCTTGCGTCCTTTTCCGGTCACGCTCGCGTGAGCGCCGGTGCTCAGGCTCACGTCGTCGATGCGGAGCGTGATGAGCTCTGTGACCCGCACGCCGGTCAGCACGGCGGTGAGCAGGATGGCGTGGTCGCGCCGGCCGAGCCAGGTGCTGCTGTCTGGCGCGGCGAGCAGCGCCTTGATCTCGTCGAGGTTGAGGTATGAGACGTCGTGGCGCTCGTGGCGTTTGAACGGGATCGCGATCACGCGTCCGATCGTCTGAAGGTGCTCGGGGTGTCTGAGCGCGGCGAACCGGTAGAGCGCGTGGATCGCGGCGAGCCTGTTGTTGCGCGTCCGGGCGCTGTTGCCTCGCCCTGCTTCGAGGTAGTTGAGGAACGCGCCGATCAGCGGCGCGTCGAGGTCGTCGATGTCCAGCTGGCAGGGGGGCTTGCCGGTCCGCTCGGCGGCGAACGCGAGCAGCAGCCTGAACGTGTCGCGATAGGACGCCACGGTGTGCGGGCTGGAGTTCCGCTGGGTGATCAGCCGTTCGGTGAACCACGCCTGCAGCGTCGGCGCGAGCAGGCTCATGAGAGCACCTCCGGCAGCCGCTCGAGGCGCCTGCTGATCAGCGCCATCAGTTCCGGGACCGCCTCCAGATACCAAAATGTCGAAGCGGGATCGGCATGTCCGAGGAACGTGGAGAGCAGTGGCATCCGCCGGTTGATGTCCTCGCCGGCCTGATACCAGTCCAACAGTGTTCGCACAGCAAAGGTGTGGCGCACGTCATGTGGTCTGGGGCGGACGCGTTCACCGCATCCCTCCAGACCGATCTGCCGGATGAGCTTGGCGAAGGTGTGGTTGAACTCGGACTTGGTGAACCGCCCTCCGCGCGTGTTGAGGAAGAACGCTGATGTCTGAGGCTCGGGGCAGCGACGGTCGCGCCGGCGGGCGTAGTCGCGCAGCGCTCTGGTGGTGGTGTGGTGCAGCGGCACCTCGCGCTGCTTGGTCTGCCTTGCCCGCACGTGCAGCGCCCCGTCGGCGAGATCGACGTCTTGGCGGTCGAGGCCAAGCGCTTCCCCGATCCGCACGCCGGTTGTGGCCATCAGCCCGATCACCGCTTGGTAGCTCGCAGCGCGCAAAGGCGGCGTCAACGCTCCGGCCGCGGTCATCAGTGCCGCGATCTCGGCGGGCGAGTAGATGTATGGCACCACGCGCTGATATCGGCCGGGCAGCAGGTCCTTGGACGGCACCTCGCTTGAGGGGTCGATCGTCGACAGGTAGCGCGCAAAGCCGCGCACGATCCCCAGCCGCTGACGCCAGCGGGGCGGGCCGGCGTCAACCGGCAGCCTTGCCCACATCACCGCCTCATGCCGACGTCGGCATGAGGCGTTTTAGGCCGACCCCGCGGGCATGCCGACCTCGGTCGGAAACTCCCCGCAAACTGGGTGATTGGCCGTGCTTGAGGTCTTCATGATCGCGTGATGGTGGCCGAGCTTGCTCTGTGGAATTTGTTCCATTCACAGAGAGGAGTTGATCGTGAGAGGACCATCCGTGGTGCGGGTGGAGGGCCCCCTGGCGCGGTATGCAGCACGGTTCGGCGCACGGCTGCTTGAGCGGGGGTATGTGCCGTCCTCGGCGGAGGACCAGTTGCGTCTGCTGGCGCACTTGAGCCGCTGGCTTGTCGAGCAGCGCGAGGAGCCGGCCGGGCTGACGCCGGATCTGGTGGACCGGTTCGTGGCTGTGAGGCGTGCGAGCTACGTGAAGCTGACGAGCCGGCGTGCGCTGACGCCGCTGCTGGGGTACCTGCGGGGCCTCGACGTCGTGCGCGATGCGCCGGTTGCGGCGTCCACGGTGGTGGAGGGGTTGCTGGCCGACTACGGTGAGTATCTGGTCCGCGAGCGCGGATTGGCGCCCGGCACCGTGCTTCTGCGTGAGCGGGTCGCGCGCCTGTTTCTCGCCGATCAGCCCGAGCCGCTCGAGCTCGCGTTGCAGCGGCTTGAGCCAGGTGATGTGACCAGGTTCGTGCTCGCCGAGTGCCGGTCGGGGCGGCGCGGGGTGGCCTCGGCAAAGACGCTGACCAGTGGCCTGCGGTCGCTGCTCTCGTTTCTGCACGTGGCGGGCTGGGTGCCCGTCGGGCTGGCGCCGTCGGTGCCGAGCGTCGCTGGTTGGCGGCTTGCCTCGCTACCGCGCGCTCTGGATGCCGGGCGCGTTGAGCGGCTGCTGGCAAGCTGTGACCGCACGACGGCGGTCGGTCGTCGAGATTTCGCGGTTATGACGCTGCTGGCGCGGTTGGGGTTGCGGTCCTTCGAGGTGGCCGGCTTGTCGTTGGATGACATCGACTGGCGGGCGGGGGAGCTCACGATTCGCGGCAAGGGCTCGGTCAGCGAGCGGCTCCCGTTGCCTGACGATGTCGGCCGGGCGCTGGTCGAGCATCTGTCCGCGGGTGGGCCGCGCGGCTCGTGCCGGGAGGTGTTCCTTCGTGCTCGCGCACCGCAGCGGGGGCTCTCTGCCGCGGGGGTGCGCTCGGTCGTGCATCACGCGTGCGACCGTGCTGGGCTTGCGCGGGTCGGCGCTCATCGGCTGCGGCATACCGTCGCCAGCGATCTGTTGCGTGCGGGCGCTCCGCTGCAGCAGATCGCGCAGGTGCTGCGTCACACGAGCGTGGCGAGCACCGCCATCTACGCCAAGATCGACCGGACCTCGCTGCGGACGTTGGCGCGGCCGTGGCCACTTGAGGCAGGTGGTGCCGCGTGAGCACGCTACGCAGCGCGGCCGCGGACTACCTGCAGATGCGCCGCGCGCTCGGCTACCAGCTGGAAAGCCAGGGGCAGTTGCTGTTCGCGTTCGTCGGCTATCTCGAACGGGCGCAGGCCGCCACGGTCACGATCGAGCTGGCGGTTGCGTGGGCGAGCGAGCCGGCCGGGGCTGACCCGGTGTGGTGGGCAAAACGACTATCGGTCGCGCGCCAGTTCGCCCGCTACCTGCACACGATCGATCCGGCATGCGAGGTGCCGCCTGCACGGCTGTTGCCCTACCGCGCCAGGCGAGCGACCCCATACCCGTACACGCCGGACGACATCGCCGGGGTGATGCGCGCGGCGGACGGGCTTGCGCTGCCGCTGCAGGCGATCACCTACCGAACGCTGATCGGACTACTGGCGGTCAGCGGCCTGCGCGTCGGGGAGGCGATCGGCCTGGATCGCGACGACGTCGATGACCGCGACGGGCTGGTGCGCGTGATCAACGGCAAGTTTGGGAAGAGCCGCGAGGTGCCGCTTCACACCAGCACGGTCCGAGCGCTCGCCGCATACCGTCAGCGTCGCGATCAGCTGTGCCCGCGGCCTGCCTGCGACGCGTTCTTCGTCTCGACTGCCGGCACCCGGCTGCACGCCGCCAACATCCGCCGCGTGTTCACCCGGCTTGTCGGGGTGGTCGGCCTCACCCGGCGCTCTGCGCGCTGCCGTCCAACGCTGCACAGCCTGCGTCACCGATTTGCCATCAACACCTTGCTCGACTGGCACCGCGCCCGTGTTGACGTGCAAGCCCGTCTGCCATGGCTCGCTACGTACATGGGCCACACCGAGCCCGCCCACACATTCTGGTACATGACCGCCACGCCCGAACTGCTCGCACTTGTCGCCGAGCGGCTCGAGTCCGCCCTGGAGGGAATCGCATGACCACGCTCGCGCCCGACCTCGAGGCGTTCTTCACAGACCGACTGCTCTGCCAGCGCAACGTCAGCCCGAACACGATCGCGTGCTATCGAGACACGTTCCGGCTGCTGCTCGCCTTCCTGCAGCAGAAGACCGGCACACCGCCGGCGAAGCTGCAACTGACCGACCTCGACGCACCAACGATCGGCGCGTTCCTGGAGCACCTCGAGCAAGACCGTGGCAACACTGCCCGCACCCGCAACATCCGCCTGGCCGCCGTGCGCTCGTTCTTTCAGTACTGCGCGCTGCGGCATCCCGAGCACGCTCACATGATCCAGCGAGTGCTCGCGATCCCCGCCAAACGCTCCGAGCGGCGGATCGTCACGTTCCTCACCCCCGACGAGATCACGGTACTGCTCCAGAGCCCCGACCGCACGACCTGGGCCGGCCGACGCGACCACGCGCTGCTGCTCTGCGCCGTGCAGACCGGCCTGCGCATCTCCGAGCTGCTGCGGCTGACCAACACTGACGTGCAACTCGGCACAGGCCAGCATCTGCGGACATTGGGCAAAGGCCGCAAAGAGCGCGTCGCCCCGCTCACCCGCCAAACGGTCGCCGTTCTGCGTGTCTGGATGCGCGAGTGCCAACGACAGCCCACCGACCCGCTGTTCCCATCCCGCACCGGCGGACCACTCAGCCGCGACGCAGTCGAGCGACGCCTCGCCCAACACGTCGCAGTCGCCGAGCGCGCATGCCCGACGCTCCGCGCAAAGCGCGTGACGATGCACGTGATGCGCCACACCGCGGCGATGGCGTTACTCAGCGCCGGCATCGACACAGCGACGATCGCTCTCTGGCTCGGGCATGAGCAGGAACGGACCACCCGCGTCTATCTGCACGCCGATCTCGGGCTCAAACAACGCGTGCTCGACCGCACCACACCCCCCAACGGCCGCCCCGGACGCTACCGGCCCCCGGACTCCCTGCTCGACTTCCTCAACGGCCTCTGACCCAAGCGCACATGCCAACCCCGACGTGTGGTCAACCGCGAAGGCGGCTGGTTCCGGAACCGAGGTCGGCATGTGCGCGGGGTCGGCCTAAACCGCCAGCTCGGTCGTGACCCGCACCGCGCCAGCCCGCTCCAAGAAGGCGACGAAGTTCTCCAGCAGTCGCTCGTCCGCTTTGAGCTTGAAGCCGAGCCGTCGGCGGATTCGCAAGTAGTCACCCAGGGCAACGCGCAGCGGAGTCATGCCGCACCGCCGTCCGGCCACGGCCGTGCAAGCGCGCGCAGCGCCTTGCGGTCGACCTTCGCATAGCGCGCCGTCGTCTTCTGCTCGCGGTGCCTGAGTACCTGCCCGATCTCCGGCAACGACGCGCCCTGCTTCAGCATTTCAGTGGCAACGGTGTGCCGCAGGGCGTGCGAGCGCACCAACGGCAGCCCCGCCCGGCGACAAGCGGCCTTCACCAGCCCGCCGATCGCGTCACCGGTCAGCGGTCCGATCGGTGCGAGCACCCGCAAGAACATCACCCGGCTCTGCACCCGCGGGCGACGGCGCAGATACGAGACGATCGCCTCGCCGACATCGGTCGCCAGCGGCAGCTGGTCAAACATTCCTCCCTTCCCGCGCACGAGCAGCTCGCCGCTGCGCCAGTCGATGTCATCGAGCTCGATCGCGGCAACCTCGCCCGCGCGCAACCCCAGCCGCGCCAACACCACCAAGATCGCGTAATCGCGCCGACCCACCAGCCCGCGCCGATCGCAGCTCGCCAACAGCTTCTTGACGACCGCGGGCTCAAGGCCACGCGGCAGCGACCGGTCGCGCAGGTCAGCGACTCCGGGCACCGCCCACTGCAACGCGACTGGGATCTGGCCAGTGATGTGCAGATACCGCAGAAGCGACCGCAGCCCGCTGACCACATCCCTCGCCGCGGAAATGCTCCGCTTCGGGCACTCCGCCGCCAGGAACAGGCTCACGTCCGCGGCGCTCAACCGCTCAAGCCCCGACCCGTCCGGCGCCAGCCTCCCTGCCAGGAACAACCGGGCGGTCGGCTCGTAGCGACCGAACACGGTGTGGCCGGTCAGCCCGCGCTCGTCGAACAGATACCGGCGATAGCTCTCCAGCAGCCGCTCAAGCGGATCGTCGTCGACGGCCCGCGTCGCGGCCGGCACGACTCCCAGCTCGCGCAGATAGGAGAGCGGCAACGCCACGCTCCGTACCGACAGCCACGTCGAACAGCTCGCCGCGCGTCGGGCTTGCAAGAAGCCCTCCACCCGCTCTGACATCAACTCATCCGGCAGCAGCCCTTCACGCTCGAGCCAGCGGCTCAGCAGATCCAGCCGCCAGAGCCGGTGGCTGATCGTCCACCGCCAATAGCCGCGAGCTGCCAACCACGACCCGTACCCCGCCGCGAACGGCGCCAGCGGCCCAGACGTCACCGGCACCCACAACCGACCGCCCATAAATGCCTCCCGTGAATCGAAGAAACCGAACACAGGAAGCCTCGGCGAACCAACGACGTTTATGCGGCGTAGCTCACCGCGCTATATCGCGCTGAGCAGCCAAAACGCGCCTCGTCCCACCTCTACGCGGCATAACCAGCCGCGCGGCATGAAAGCAGGAGCTCGCTCAAGGTCGATCCAGACTTCCGCTTCGAGCGCGGCGTGTTTGCTGGCCTGGAGCCTTGCAAGCACCGCGGCGCTTGCAAGGTGCGGCTCTTCTGGAGTGAGGTCGAACGCCCGTAGTTGTTGGCGATTCGGGGGACGAAGGTGGTCGTTGCCCCGGGTTTTGCTCGGTATGAGCTCGCCGTGGAGCCCAGACCTGGGGTCAGCGTCCTCAGGTGTTCATACGGTGGCTCGGATCGACGGCTCTCCCTTCGGCGAACGAGGCGAGGCAAGCGGTCGAAAGTGCCGTGATTACGGGACATTTCTCGCTTTCGGCCGGGCATCTCAAGGTCCCTTCAGAAGAGCCGCACCCGTGACTGCAAGGCGCCCGCCGATCCTGCAAATCGCGTGACCATCGCGCGGTTCGGATTCGTGGCGGTGCGTGGCCTGCGACCGGCACCTGCTCGTGACGATAGGCAGGTGCGAGACCAATCCGAGCGCGGCACTGCATGCAGGTCGGAGCGTTACTCAGCCCCGACCCGGAACCCGCCGACGACGCGAGCGCTCCGTCGGCGGAGATTCGGGAGACGGACAGCAAATCTGGCAGGGACTCGGCCCGCAGCGTGAGCCTGTCGACTGCGCGTCCCGCGAAATCGGAGGCGCTGGGGGCGGCGCTCTGAGCGATGACGTTCCGGGGCGGGCGTCATGCGCCTGATGCATCCGCGGGCGAGTCGGGACTGACTTGGCGCAGCGCGGTGACGGCTTCGTCGACCGAGGGGAAGAGCCTGTCCTCGATGCGCTGGAGCAGGCCGCTTCGGGTCAGGCTGTCGCGTACGTGCTCTCCGGCTCTGGCGATCGCGAATGAGATGTGCTTGCGGTCGAGGTCGTCGAGCGCCTCGCGTAGCGATCGGGCGCCGGTGTAGTCGAGGTCGCTCATCCCGATCGCGTCGAGTACGACCAGTCTCGGAGGTCCGGTCGCGCGCGTCAGCGCGCCTTGCAGCTGGTCGCGGAAGTGGATTGCGTTCGCGTACCAGAGCGGTGTCGCGAACAGCACGACCAGGACTCCAGGTACCTCGATTGGATCGCTCGGGCTGCTGATCGGGGCCCAGCTGGTGGTCTGTGGGATGCAGCCGAGGACGTGCAGCTGAGGCCGGGCGGTGAGGCGGGTGCGGTCGAGGATCGCGAGCCCAACCGCCACTGCGATCCCCTGTTCGACTCCAACAAACGCGACCGCGAGCATCGTCGTCACGGCGAGCGCGAACTCGAACGGATCAAACTGCGCGATCGCGCGCAGGTCGCGGCCATGGAAGAGCCGCGCTGCGACGAACAACAGCACCCCTGCCAAGGTCGCCACTGGCACGTCCTTCAGCAGCCCCGCAGCGGGAACGAGCAGCAGGATTGCAGCCGCCGCACCGAGTCCGGCTGCCTGCGTGCGACCGGATGCCGCGGCCACCGCTGCGGTCCTCGGCGGGCTTGCGTTCACGGGAAACGCCCCGACAAGGCCGGCCGCGATACTACCGGCCCCCACCCCGAGGAAGTCGCGGCCGACGTCGACCTGGTCGCCGCCCTGGTCCGCGAAGGCGCGGGTCGTCGCCGCCGATTGCGTCACCACCACCAGCGCGACGACACCCGCGATCGGCGCCACGCTACGAAGCGTCGACCAGGACAGACCAACCAGCCCGAACCGCGGCGCGCCATGAGCCACGCTGCCCAGCACCACCACTCCATTGCCCTGAAGACTGAAAGCGGCGACGAGGATCGTCGAGGCGACCAGCGCCACGAGCGCTCCCGGGAGCCTGCGATCCGTTCAGCGGCGATCACGATCGCGAGCACCGCCACCCCGGTCCCCAATGCCCGGCCGTTCGTCTGCCCGAGGTGACCGACGGTGAACGCAAGCCGATGCACTGTGCTGCCGCTCGCCCCCGCGAGGCCGAACAGATCAGGTATCTGGTGCACTACGATGATCACGGCGATCCCGGCCAGGAAGCCCACGATGATCGGGGCCGAGAGGAACTCGGCGATCCACCCCAGACGCAGGAGCCACACGAGCCCCACAAACACGCCAACGGCCACCGCCAGGATCCCGACGAGGTCCACATACTGGGGGGAGCCAGCCGGCGCCAGGTGGGCCACCCCCACCGCGAACAGCGGGGCGATCGTCGAATCGGCGCCGACCGACATCTGCGGATTAGACCCCAGCAGCGCAAACAGCACCGTGCCCGCGGCGAACGCGTAGAAGCCCGTGATCGGGGGCATGTCCGCCAGGCGAGAGGTCGCCAGTTGCTCCGGGACGGCGATCACGAACAGCGTCAGCGCAGCGAGAACGTCAGCCGGCACCCACGACCGCCGATACCCACGCAACGACGAGCAGAACACCAGCGCCGGCACCAGCCGACCCGCGCGATCACTCACGCTCCCGAACATGGCGCTCATCATCGTGGATCAGCCCGAACGTTCGACGGACCGGCTCCGGCTGATCAGTCAGGGCCAACAGTGCAACCCCTCCGCCGCAGGCGCACACACGGCGCTCCTGCCTCATTATCAACACAGGCATAGGGACGCCGTTGGCGAGCGTCCCCCAATGCGCGCGATCGGCGCCTAGCGCGCCTCTCCGCAGAACCGACGCTCCGGCACGGATCCTCGTCTGCAAAGTGCGCCGGCGTGCAAGGGCGCCGGCGCTCGACGAGCTCGACCGCGACCACCCCGGCGCCGCCGCCTCCCTCAGGGAGGCATCGAGGAGACGCTGACCGTGATCCGGCTCGGAGTCACCGGGAAGCTCAAGCTCACGCTGCAATCGACCAACGCGATCGAGTCGATGATCTCCACCGTCCGAGTCATCCACCGCAACGTCAAACAGTGGTCCTCCGGAGACATGTGCCTCAGGTGGACCGCCGCCGGGACGCTCGAAGCTGAAACCCGCTTCCGCAAAGTACCCGGCTACCGCGGCCTCGCGCACATCGCCGTCGCGATCGAACACGACCTCATCCGCCGGCGCCGCAACGCCAACGAGACAACCGACAAGGAGCTCGCAACCGCCCTCACTGTGTAACTATCACTTCGGGACTGCCGTCACCAAAGTTCCACGACGAGAGGGACTGACCTCGAACGCGACGCGAGCCGGACGCTAGCTACGCTCTGTCCCCGGCGAGCCGCCGGCGAGGCCTATCACCGCTACCGGACGGCGGCCAGGCTTAACCGCGCGACCGGCCGCGTCATTTCAGGTGCCGGCCGTCGGGTTACGAGATCTCGCGCAAGAACTGCATTGCGGACAGGCCCGGCGCTGCGACCGAGCAGGTCGACGACCACTTCGATCGGGAGTTGGTGCGCGGCTACGGCATCGTGATCGCGCGAGTCGATCCCGGTCGTCTTGCGCCAGGACCGGCGACGGTGCTCACAGAAGCACGCGTATTCGTGCAGCGCGTCTTGATGATCGCCACCAGTCACCGCCGGTTCGTGGAGGTCCTGGCCGGTGCGATCGAGACCGTCCTGCTGCTGTTGCCGCTGGTAGGCATCACCCAGCTACCTGCTGCTGTGCCGGCCCTTGGGGACCCCGCTCGCGCTTCCGCCGAGCCCGCGTCGACGTCACCCAGACCGCGGCCGATGGGGAGAAAACCCCTCACCCCGGTCCCGTCTCGGATCCTCACGACCTCGCGGATACGCCGGCAAAACTAGCCGTACCGCCCATAAGCTTTTAATGAGTTATCGGTAGCTTTTAGTAGCGATCGTTTGTCGGTAGCGGTTTGTCCATGAGAGGTCCAAGCCATCCATCTGACACTGGAGGCGAGTACTGGAGTGAAGGTCGAGGTGTGGCGCGAGAAGAGCCTCTTCCATGTCCGGCGCGCCGATCAGGTTGACGAGCCGCAGACCTGCTTAGCAGTGGTTCTGTTCGAGGTGATCGCGCAGCTTGCGCAACTCGACCTCGAGGACCAGACGCAGGCCGCGGAAGCGATCAGCCTGGGCGAGCGCGCTGGGCGTCGTCTTGGAACGGAATAGGACAGCTCTGACTTGTCAGGGGCCCACTCGCCGAATCGCAACCGACCTTTCGTTGACTCAAGTAGTCGACCGAGAGCATTGTGAGCCTCCAATACCCTGGTCTGAGCCAGCGCGCGCCGCGGTGGGCCGGCAGGCGCGGGCGTTTCACCAGCGCGTCGACGAGTCGCCCGATGTGCAGCGTCGAGCCACGAGTCCGCTCACCTCAATCTTCAACCCACTAATGCGGTCCCGCTGCTTCTCGTCGCTGCGCTCCGCTCGCAGCCAGATCAGGGGGCTCGAGCGGCAAAATCGCCACCGCTCTGCGCGCCCACCCGAACGGCGAGATCTTCCTCTCGCTGTTCACAGACCCCTACAGCGCGATCACCGCCGCCGAGCTCCTGGCCGAGATCGGCGACTACCGCGCGCGTTACCCGATCCGCGATGCGCTCGCCGCAGACGCCAGCCAGGCCGCGGTCGCGATCGAGTGCGGCAAAGCGCAAGCCAGCGTGCTTCCCGCTGGGGCTGCAACAAGCGGCTGCGCTCTGCGTTCTGCACGCTCGCCGACACAACGCGCCACTGGCACCCCCGGGGGCCGCAGGACCACTACGCAGCCGCCAGAGCCCGCGGCCACGACCACCCGCGCGCGACGACACGGCCCCCGCTCGGACGCTCGTCCGGAGCGAACACGTGCGGGCGTCAGCACCGGGGACGCCCACACGGGCGTCAGCACCGGGGACGCCTCCCTTCACGCGGAAGGGGGCGTCATCGGACCCGAGCCGGGAGATGGTGCGCGCCGTGAGATTGGGAGTTCGCGTTTGCGAACGAGGTCGCGCTACCGTGCCCCGCGTGGACGATCGAACGGATCCGCCGGCGATTTTGGCGACCGATGCAGAGCGCGAGCACAGCATCGCTCTCCTGCGAGACGCGGTCGTCGGTGGGCGACTCACGCTCAAGGAATTCATCGACCGTGTGGGCCGAGCCCAGGCGTAGGTCATGCCACCGTTCGGGAACGATTAGGGCGGGCAGATCTTGGAGCCATCCGACCGCTGACAGTCGGGGGTCGACGGTCTCGGCGTTCGAGCGTGCGCCGGACTAGGCTGGGACTAGGCTGAGGTTGTGGAGTCGTCCGTCCCCAACACAGACCGCAAGGACGACCGACCTGGCAGCGGCATCTCGTTGCAAACTTTGATCATCGCCAGTGTCGCGTCCGCCGCGGCGTCGTTCGCGGCCTCTCGGATCTGGGGGGCGGGGACGCTCATCAGCGCGGCGGCGACGCCCGTGGTCGTGGCGCTCGTCTCCGAGTTCCTGCGCCGTCCGGTGCAAACGGTCGCCACGACCGCAAAGAAGGTTCCGGCGGTGCAGCCCTTGCCTGCCGTCCGCAAACGCACCATCGCTGCGCCGGAAGATCCTAACCGCGTTAGCGGGGACCGTGCCGAGCCGCACTCGCCGTCCGGGCAGGCGCGGCCGCGCCGCCGCGTTGAGCCACCCGCGACCATCACACCCAACCTGGACCCGGGGACGATCACGTACTACGGCAAGGCCCGCAGTTGGCGTCCCCGCTGGCGGCCGGTCCTCGTCACTGGCTTGGTCGCTTTCGCGATCGTTGTCGCTCTCTACACGGTGCCCGACCTCCTCGCCGGACGCTCCATCACCGGCAATGGCCAGCCGACGACGTTCTTCGGCGGTTCGGCGAACGTGAAGAAGAAAACAAGCCCGACGACGACGACGGTGACCACGACCACCCCAACGACGACGACCACCAAGACCGCGCCGACGACCACGACGACGACGAGAGCGGCATCGACGACAAACACCACTAAGCCGACTAACAGGCACAGCACCACGACTAACACGCACAGCACCACCACGCCGACGACTAGCACCACGCCCCCCGCGGTCAACCGCACGACGACGCAAACTACGCCTGCTCCATGACAATCCCCGCCGCAGCCACGCAGCATGCATCGGTTGATCCGTGTCGCGCTCCCGCTTCGCGCGACAAGCCCGGAGCGCGAGGTGTCGCATGGACCGCGTGCGCATCGGACGAGCCCAAAGCAGCACCGGTGCGCGTCAGGCGTCAACCGCGGCTAACGCTTAGCAACCAATTTCACGCCGTTGCTACCGGATTACCGGAACCACGGGTCTCCTACGAACCTCTACTGCCCCTTAAACGACGCCGTCGCTCGGCTGACGCCGAGCGCGTTGACGATCTCCGGCATGGTGCGCTTCTGCTCGCGCATCGCGCGGGCCGCGGCTAGTTTCTCCGGCGTGATGGGTGACGAAGATGTCCGTCAGGTTCCGGCCCTTGCCGGCGACCCAACAGGTGGTCGACCAAGCTTGGCCGGACGGCAAGCTGGCGGCCGGGTAGTCGCTGACACCCGACGCTTCCCTTCGCCCCAGAGGCGATCGCCAGGAGAACCCCGGCCGGCTCCACCCGACACTTCCTCATTCACGAACCACGAGGCCCCAGGGCGGCCGGTCGCGTCCGAGACGGGGCTCCTCGTTCGCGTCGTTCAGCGCCTGAAGCAGAAGCCATGGCTCGGCGCCCGCAGGGCCTCCACCAGACTCGGGGCCGTCTACCGTAGGCGCAGGATATCGGCGAGCGCCTGGTCGACCAGCGAAGGCAAGGACTCGCCGGTGTAGGTGTGATCGCCGACGTGCAGGTGAAAGAGGCGGTCTTGCGAGTGCCGCGGCTCGATGATGGTGTAGCCCTCGCCATCCTCGCCTTCGAACCCAAGCGCCCGCGCCTCTTTGCTCAGCAAGATGAGCTTGTCGAGCACCAGGCCGGGCGAGTACCGCATCTCCTCGTCGTCGCTCATGGCAGTCATCCTGACGCGCAGGGTACAACCGCTCGCGGGATGAGCATCATCGGCCTGTTCCTCGATGTTGCAGGACAACGGTAACTCTCGGCCATCGCAGCCCCCGCCGGCCTCGATCCGGACGCCTTCTCTTGGCCGAAAGCGATCGCGCCTTTGCGTCCCCCAAGCTCGGATCGCGTGATCGGTTCGGCGACTTATGTGAGGTCGATGTCCTCGTCCCCCCGAGCTGCTGGGTTCTGACGTAGCGGGCATGTAATGGACATCGCTGCCGTCGGGAAGCGGGCGACGCGTTGACGACGTACCACCGAAACAACATAAGCCGGGAGTCGATCGGCGGGAACGTTAACGCACCATGAGGGAGGGGATCCAGGAGGCGCCGGGCGAGGGAGGTCCGCGCGGCACCCGTGCTGGCCCCTGGCAGGGCTCGTGCGACGGCTGACGACTGCGCCTATGGCGTGCGCCGTTGTCCGGAGGGCCGGGCTGTCGGCCGCCCGTCGACAGCGTCGTGTCCCGGGCGGTAGCTCAATGTCGCGACTGCTCACGGACCCGACCCACATGTATCGCATCGGCCGGGCCCGCTTGGGCCGCGTTCGTGGACGTCGATTACGCCCGAAAGCCGACCTCACATAGGGCGAGGAAGCGATCACGCGATCCGAGCTTGGGGGACGCAAAGGCGCGATCGCTTTCCTCTAAAGGAGGCGTGCGGATCAGGCCGGCGACTAGTGTGCGATGGCCGAGGACCCGCACCGTCCGGCACAAAAGCAGACTGCCGCTTTCACGAAGAAGGAGGAGCCAGTGCTTGCTCGATTCTCGCTAACGCCGACCGCCCCTTTGGACGACCGAATCTCGCAACACCGGTGACGCCGATCTCAAGCCGCTGCTTCTCGCGGACGGAAGTCCAGCCCGACGACGACGTCCGACTCTGCGAGCGGTCGGCGGATTTGTGCGGTTCGCATAACCGGAGGCGTTCAGCTCGACTAGAAGCCGGCGTGAGTGTGTCGAGCCGAAACCGCCTGCCGGTGCCAGAGACGCGCGCCTCGTAGTGCCGGGACGCCCTCAGAGCGTCCGGGGGGCTCTGTAGACACCAGCCTACAGGCGGTACTGTCGGCCTGGGCGTGCCATACGGGCGCGGCGCTCGGGGTGCCGCGGCTCGTACGCGCGCATGTAGCGCCCCGGCGTACGCTCGAGCGCCGGCCGGGATCGGGCGTAGGGCCGTGCCGCCAGGCCACAGCGGCGTGAGTTGTGCCGTGCTTAGACCCGGGCGACCTCGTGGTCCGGGAAGGCGCCGAACGCGGCGCGCGTCGCGCCGAGGCTGGCGTTAGCGCGTGGGGCTATCCGTAGGTCTTTTGTTAGCATGAGATGGTCGGCTGAGGTAGGGCCTCGGCGAGGTGCCTTGTGGTCCTTTTCCGAGACCCCCCTCCCGAACCCGGCGTGACCATTTCTGATCACCGGGCTCTCCAGCGACTATTCCGTGTTTCACGGAGGACACTCAATACCGTTTCGGCGTTCTGCATTACGCATACCTCCGGGTTCTCGGATGTCCAGTCACCTGTGCCCCTTCGCCCTGTGGACGGCTCTCCCGTCCTCCCTGGTGCGGCGTGAATCGCACGACTACTATGGGCACTCCGTCACCATGGGGCTCGCGCCCCGCAGGTGATCCCGCGTTCGTCCCTGTCATACGTCCGAGCACGACGTAGGCGTCCCACTCATCCCCTTGATTGCCCTCGCTGGGCAACGCTCCACGCTCCGGAGGTTGCAGCGGCCCCTCTACGATGCCGCCGCAGAGCATGGCGCCGGTTTCGGGTGTCTTTCCGGCGGACGGGCTTTTGCGTCTTCTGGGGATTGGGATATCAGGCAATCCAGCTTTCGCCGTATCGCGCGGGTCTCGCGACGCGCCGCCCCTGACACCTGGGCTCGACCGCCGCTTTTCTGGCATGCGATTGTTCCGTTCACCTTTCGGATCCGGGTAAGCCATCAGACCCAAGGACCCTCCTCCGAGTCCCTCCCGGCTGCGCCGGGGATACAACAGGGCGCCTCGCGGCGCATTAGAAGTACGCCTTGACCGTTGCCGGCGAGCGACCGAGGCGGTCGGCGATCTGCCCGATCGAGAGGGCCTCGAACTCGCGATAGTGCCCCGCGAGGGCGACGGCCCTGCGACGCTCGAGAATCCGATCCGCTCCCGCGGTTGACGCGCTGCCCGTCACAACGGATCACGCTACTCCGCGCAATTGGCGTTTCCGTCGCGGTCGGCTCGCAGGTGCTGACGCACCGGCTGGCCCCTCCCAACGCAGGGCGGGTGCGGGCGGTGTAACTCGCGGAGACCCGCTCTCGAAACACACGGGCCTCCGTGGATCAGTCCTGCGGCGTCGGGTCCCCCGGCCTCCCATTCGCGAAACTGCAGGTCTTCGGGGTCAACCGGCACGATGGCGTACGGGTTGGCGGCGCGCCGTGGCTCACTGAGGAGAGGAGGAGGTTCAGTCGGGTGATACGGCGCGGGCCCCTGCTTTCGTGCATGTGGGGGCTCGACGGTCAGGCCTTTGGCCGCGGCCTGCCGGCTCCTCGGACTTCGCATCCAACCCACTGGATTCCGCTTACCGGTGCGGTCCTGCGCCGTGGAGTAGTGTGTCGATGACGAGTGTGGCGAGCACGTCGGGATCGTGCGCGTCTGGGTCCTGGTCTGCGCCGGGCCGCTTCAGGGCTTGGCTGAGGAGGGCGTAGTAGACCTGTCGCGTCCACTCCAGGTCGGCGTCGGGATCGATCAGTCCCTCGCGCTGCGCTCGGCTGAGGAGTGCGAGGGTGCGCACGTTGATGTCGGCCCAGATTTCGGCGGCCGCGCTGGTGTCGGCCATGGGGTGGCCGAGTGTGAACCGCCAGGCGCTCTTGACCCGTAGGGCGTTGGCGGTGACGCGGTGTAGCGCAACGTGCGCGGGCGCGGCGTCGGGGCGGGCGTCCTCGATGGCGTCGACGAGCTGCTGCTTGGCTGAGACGGCGAGCGCCGAGAGGAGCGCTTGGCGGTTGGCGAAGCGCCGGTGCACGGTCGTCCTGGTCAGGCCGGCGGCCTCGGCGATCTGCTCCATGGAGGCGGCCGGGTCGTCGGCGAGCACCCGCTCGGCCGCCTCCAGGATCGCGCGCACGCTGCGCTCGGCGTCGGCTCGCAGCGCTCGAGCCATCACGTGCGCCTGCCTTCTTGACTCATGACGTGAAGGATACGACACGGCAACGGATATCCGCTAATGCGCCTCTTGAGTGTTGTGATTCGTGTCGAATCTGCTACAATGCTGTCACTATTCCACACTGAACGATATCGATGGAGACGCAGATGAGCACGAGTGAGGAATCCAGCATGACGACAAGACGGCCGGTGGCGCTGGTGACGGGCGCGTCTTCGGGCATCGGAGAGGCCGCGTCGCTCGCGCTGGTCGAGGCCGGCTTCGAGGTGGTCGGAACCAGCCGCCACACCGCGAACGTCACGCCGCGCAAGGGGGTGACGCTCCTGGACCTCGACGTCGCCAGCGACGCGTCGGTCGCCGCGGCGGTCGGGCAGGTGATCGACCCTTGGGGCGGATCGACGTGCTCGTCAACAACGCCGGTATTGGTTCGGCGGGCGCCGCGGAGGAGAGCTCTGTGACGCAGGCGCAGGGAGTGTTTGACATCAACGTGTTCGGCGTGATGCGCATGACCAACGCCGTCCTGCCGCACATGCGCGCCCAGGGCAGCGGGCGCATCATCAACCTCTCGTCGATCGTCGGGCTCGTTCCGCAGCCCTACATGGCCGTGTACGCCGCCTCCAAGCACGCGATCGAGGGCTACTCGGAGTCGCTTGACCACGAGGTCCGCGAGCACGGCATTCGCGTGCTGCTGGTCGAGCCGGCCTGGACAAGCACCGCGTTCGACGCCAACAGCGTGCCGCCCGACCAGCCGCTGGCGGTCTATGCCGAGCATCGGCACGTCTTCGAGCAGTACATGGCGGCGGCGGTCAGGGACGGCGACGACCCCGCCACCGTGGCCAAGGAGATCGTCGCCGCGGCCACCGACGCCACCCCGAAGCTGCGATACGCCGCTGGCGCACGGACCGCGCGCGTCCACACGATGCGCCGCCTCGTCCCGGCGCGGATGTTCGACCGGCAGTTGCGCAAGCTCAACCAGCTGCCCGCCTGATGAGCGCGTATCTGGCCGACACGGCCGAGAACCTCTTCGTCGAGGGTCCGTCGGCGACGTTCACCTACCGGCGGATGGGCCCGCGCGCCGGTATCCCGCTGGTCCTACTGGGGCGGGTCCGCGGAACCATCGACTGGTGGGACCCTCAGATGCTGGATCACCTTGCCGCCGACGGCGACGTGATCGTGTTCGACACCGTCGGCACCGGTTACACCACCGGCACCCCGCGGGACTCGGTCGAGGGCTTCGCCGACGGCGCGATCGAGTTCATCGACGCCCTGGGCCTGGCTCAGGTTGACCTGCTCGGTTGGACGCTGGGCGGGACGGTCGCGCTGCACGTGGTCCTCAGGCGGCCTGATCTGGTCCGCAAGCTGATCGTGGCAGCGGCCAGCCCGGGCGGCCGCGTCCCGGGCGCGCCCGCCCCGAGCGAGAAAGTGCGGGCGATCATGGCGAAGCCCGAGGTGACCGCGGCGGACATGGTCTACCTGTTCTTCCCCGACACCGACGCCGGGCGCGCCGCCGGGCACGCGCATCTCGCCAGGCTCGGCCCGCGGCTGGCCGCCGCAGGCGCCGGCGTGTCCGATGCGGCGGCCAAGGGCCAGATCACGGCGATCGCGAGGAACGCGTCGGTTCCCTTCGAGCAGGTGCGAGCGGACCTGGAGAGCATCGAGCACCCGGTCCTGTACGCGACCGGCATGCAGGACGCGATGATCCCCGCCCTGGCCGCCTACGTCGCCGTCGGGCACCTGCCGAAAGCCACCCTCGTCGCCTATAGCGACGCTGGCCACGCCTTCCTCTTCCAACACGACAGGCCCTTCGCCACCCAGGTGGCCAGCTTCCTCTCCGGCTGACGAACGTCCGCTCGAGACAGATCTCCTCCGCGTGAATCTATCCACTCCAGCAAAAGGACACACAATGACGCAGTTCGCAATCGGGACCGTGGCAGCGAAGATCCGTAGGGTCACCTTCTTCAATCCGCCGGTGAACCTCGTCGACGCGGACACCGTCGCGCAACTGCTCGCGATCATCGACGAGCTGAGCCGCGACGAACAGGTCCAGGTCGTCATCTTCGACAGCAGCACGCCGGGATACTTCTTCAATCACGCCGATCTCGGCCAGATACCCGAGCTCCTGGCACTGACCGGTCCCGACTCGACCGCGCTGTTCATCCAGCTGTCGATCCGCCTTGCGAGCGCCCCGTTCGTCAGTATCGCCTCGATCCGGGGGCGAACCCGGGGCGGCGGGGACGAGCTCACCCTCGCCTTCGACCTGCGCTATGCCAGTCGCGAGCATGCGATCTTCTGCCAGCCCGAGGTCGCGACCGGCGTGCTGCCCGGCGGTGGCGGTGGCGACCGCCTCCCCCGGCTGCTCGGACGCGATCGCGCTCTCGAAGCGGTCCTCACCAGCCAGGACTACGACGCCGAGCGAGCCGAGCAAATACGGATGGGTGACCGGAGCGCTTCCCGACACCGAACTCGACGACTTCGTGGACGGCGTGGCAGCCAGGATTGCAGCGTTCGACAAGGCGGCCATCATCGGCGCCAAGGCACCGATCAACCGGGCGACGCTGCCGCCGGAGGCGGACCTGCGAGCGTCCTGGGCGGAATTCTCCGCATCCGTCACATGGCCGGGATTCCAGGGGCGCGCGACACAGTTCGGCACGCTCATCGCCGAGATCGGTCTCGACGAGGTCGAGCGAAACCTGGGCCACTACCTCGGCGTCGCCAACCAGCAGGCCTAGCTAGGGACTGCCCGCAAAGGAGACGAGACAATGAGCGCCACCCCCACCAGCGGCAGGCAGCTTCGCTCCCTGATCACAGCGAGCGGGACCCTCGAGCTGTCCCTCGTCGACGCGGACCTCCCCGAGCTCGCCGACGACGACGTGCTCGTACGAGTCGAGGCAGCACCGATCAACCCGTCGGACCTCGCAGCGCTCGTCGGGTACGCCGACCTCGATGCAGCCGTCGCATCCGGCACACCCGACGCACCACGGGTCACCGCGCCCGTTCCCACGTCCTACCTACGTGCTGTGGCCGCGCGGGTCGACCGGTCGCTGCCGGTCGGCAATGAGGGGGCCGGGGTCGTCATCGCGGCCGGCGCATCGTCTGCCGCGCAAGCGCTGCTCGGCAAGACGGTCGCGTTGGCAGGCGGCGGCATGTACGCGCAATACCGAATCACCGATGCCGGCAGTGTCCTGGTGATGCCCGACGACGTCGTGCCGCTGGAGGCGGCGTCGAGCTTCGTCAACCCGATGACCGCGCTCGGGTTCGTGGAGACCATGCGCCGTGAGGGGCACACCGCGCTGGTGAACACCGCCGCCGCGTCGAATCTCGGGCAGATGCTGGTCAAGCTCTGCCTCGCGGACGGGATCGGCCTCGTCAACATCGTGCGCAGCGACGCCCAGGCCGAGATGCTGCGATCGCTCGGCGCGCAGCGTGTCTGCAACTCGGCGAGTTCGACCTTCATGAGCGACCTCGTCGCGGCGCTGGTGGCCACTGGCGCCACGATCGGATTTGACGCCGTTGGCGGCGGCCGGCTCGCCGGCACGATCCTCTCCGCGATGGAAGCGGCTCTGAACCAGCCAGCAACGAGCTTCAGCCCCTACGGATCGTCGACCCACAAGCAGGTCTACATCTACGGTGCCCTCGATCCCGGGCCGACCGAGATCAACCGAAGCTTCGGCCTGTCATGGAGCCTCGGAGGCTGGCTCGTCAGGAACTTCCTCGACACGATCGGCGTCGAGGCCGCAGGACAGCTACGCGCTCGCGCCGTGGCCGGCCTGAAGACGATGTTCGCCAGTAATTACACCCAGCAGATCTCCCTGTCCGAGGCGCTCGACCTCGACACGCTTGGCGCCTACCGCCGCATGGCGACCGGCGAGAAGTACGTCATCACCCCCCACCAAAGCTGAAGCGAAAGGACACCGACACCATGACCGACGTTCAGACCGGCCCGCCGCACGCCGCGGCGCAGGCGGGCATCACGGAGTGGCATCGCATCGTCGCGGAGTTGGACTGGGACCGCCTCCCCGACCTGCTCGTGGAGAACGTCGTCTTCCGCAACCCCGCGTCGATCGAGTCGCACCACGGCAAGGACACCATGGTCGCGACCTTGCGCGTCGTATTCAGCGTCATGCAGGACTTCGAGTACCTGCGGCATTTCGGCAGCGCCACCGGCTATGTCCTGGAGTTCAGCGCCCGCGTCGGCGACGAGCGCGTGGTCGGCGTCGACCTGATCGAGTTCGACCACGACGGCAAGATCACCGACTTCATGGTCATGATGCGCCCCGCCAGCACGGTCCTGACCCTGGCCGCGGAAGCGGCCAAGCGCGTGGCCGCCGATTGACGGCGGCTAGATGTGAGAAGACAGGGACCCGACCCGGGGCACCTCGATCACCTCCACACGGCGTCGCGCAACCGCTCGTCAAGCTCGGCCTCGCCCGCAGCAGTAGCCGCCCTCGAGAGAGTCGCGGTGAGGCGGGGAAGCTGATGCGTCGACTCATGTCAGCAGGACGGGCTGGCCGGCCGCGCACGGGCCGGCGGGGCGTCTTCTCGGGGCGCGAGCGCGTCTCAGGCATTCAGCGCCAGTTCGCGCTAGCGCACGCGCACGAGATCCTCGATGTCTCCTGGCCCGGGAATCGCTTTGACGTCTCGCACGCCGATCGGCTCGCTGCAGATAGAGCAGACCAGCTGGGGCTCTGAGATCTGGCCGCATCCCTCGTGGATCAGGCGCAGCGGCGGCCCGTCCGGCGCGGCGTGCTTGTCACCCCATTGGCGCATGGCGTCGATCACGGGCCACAGGTCGCGGCCCCGTTCGGTCAGCCGGTAGTCGAAGCGCGGCGGGTGCTCGCTGTACGGGACCTTCGTGAGCACGCCCGCCTCGACTAGGCGATTCAGGCGCTGGTTCAGCACGTTGCGGGAGATCCCGAGTCGCTCCTGCAGCTCGTCGAACCGCATCACCCCGAGGAAGGCGTCGCGGACGATCAGCAGCGTCCACCACTCGCCGACGACCTCCAGGCACTGAGCGACCGAGCAGTGCATGTCGGAAAAGCTCTTGCGCTCCATGCCCCCAGGATAGTGGGTTGCATCATAGCACGCAATCCGGTACGGTATGCGTTGCTTCAAAGAACTCACTACCGGAGAACCTATGGCCGTCAGCTCTGCACGTCGTGACGCATCGCCGCAGCTCGTCCTCGTGATCGTGTGCGCGGGGGTCGTGCTCGCGAGCCTTGACCTGTTCATCGTCAACGTCGCGCTCCCGCAGATGGCCCGCGACTTCCACCTGCGCGACGGTGCGCTGGGCGATCTGTCGTGGGTCCTGAACGCCTACGCGATCGTGTACGCCGCACTGCTGGTGCTGTTCGGGCGCCTGGCGGAGCGCTACCGCCGCGAGCGCGGCTTCCTGCTCGGCGTGGCCGTGTTCGTCGCCGCCTCGGCGGCGTGTGGGGCGGCGAGCAGCCTGCCGATGCTGATCGCCTTCCGTGTCGTGCAGGCAGCCGGTGCCGCGCTGCTGACGCCGACCTCGCTCGGGCTGATCCTCACGACCTTCCCAGCCGAGCGCCGCCACGGCGCCGTGCGCGCCTGGACCGCGGTCGGAGGGCTCGCAGCTGCGCTCGGCCCGGTGATCGGCGGTCTGCTGGTCGCGGCCAGCTGGCGCTGGGTGTTCTTCGTCAACGTCCCGATCGGGTTGATCGCGCTGGCGGTTGGCTGGCGCCGTCTCCCGCACGTCGCCGGCCACCGTGTACCCGCGCCGGACGCGCTCGGCGCGCTGCTGATCACGGTCGGTATCGGCGCGCTGTCACTCGGCCTGGTCAAGGGCGGCGCCTGGGGGTGGGGGAACGGAAGGACGGTCGCCTCGCTCGCGCTCGCCGCGACCGCGCTGGGACTGTTCGCGGCCCACCTGGCGCGACACCGCAACCCGCCGATCGACCGCGCCTTGTTCCGGCTGCGGCCATTCACCGGCGCGTCCAGCGTGGCGCTGCTGTTCTCGGCCGCGTTCGGCGCAATGCTGCTTTCGCGCGTGCTCTGGGCCCAGGACGTGTGGCATTGGTCGGCGCTCCTCACCGGGCTGTCGATCGCCCCCGGCCCGCTGATGGTGCCGCTGTTCTCGTTCCTGGTCGCGGGCCGGCTGACGGCCCGGTTCGGAGCGGGCGCCGTGATCGCCGCGGGATCGACGATCTTCGCCGCCGGCGCCGCCTGGTGGGCGCTCGCGATCGGGCTGGCACCCGACTACGCCGGCGAGTTGCTCGGCGGAATGGTGCTGACCGGGATCGGGGTTGGCCTCACCCTGCCAACACTGATGGCAACGGGCGCCTCCTCGCTGCCCCCGCACGCGTTCGCCACCGGCTCCGCGGTCGTGAACATGCTCCGCCAGGTCGGGCTCGCCCTCGGCGTGGCCGCGCTGATCGCCGTCCTCGGAACCCCGCACTCCCCGCCGGAGACGCTCATCGCCTATCAGCGCGCAACGTGGATGGTCGCGGCAATCGCCTTCCTCGGCGGAATCCTCGGGCTCGGACTGCTGGCCGCCCGGCGCCTGCCCTCGCCGACCGCGGCCGGCGCCGACACGATTGCTCCCGCGGTCGCGATCGCCACATCCGGCGAGGGGCCGCGCCGATGAGCCACGACCCTCACCGGGACGACCTGCCCGGTCCGAGCGAGCTGCTGGCCCTGCTCGAGATCGACTTCGAGGAGATCGGACCGGCGCGCATGAGCGGCTCGGTCGCCGCCGATGAGCGCCATCACCAGCCGTGGGGGCTCGTCCACGGTGGCCTTTACACGACAGTGATCGAGACGTTCGCCACCGCCGGCGCCTACGAGGCGGTCAAGGACCGCGGGCTGCAGCCCGTCGGCATCACCAACATCACCGACTTCCTGCGCCCGCACCGGGACGGACGCCTGCGCGCGGTGGCCACTGCGATCCACCAGGGGCGAAGCCAGCAGCTGTGGCAGGTCGAGCTCACCCGCCGCGACGACGGCAAGCTCGTCGCCCGCGGTCAGGTCCGTCTACAGAACCTCGAGACCTGAGCCATGCCCGCACGATCGCCTGCGCCCGCCGACAGCGATTGGGGTCCGCCGCGGACGCGGAAGGTCACCTGGTACTCCCCGGGCACGCTCGCGGCAGCGGCGGCGGAGCTGTCCGGCCGAGAGCTGCTGCAAGCAATCAGGGATGGCAGGCTTCCAGCGCCGCCGATGGCGGAGCTGATCGGCGTCCGCCTGGTGCTCGTCGGCGACGGCGAGGTGCGGTTTGCCTGGACGCCGGACGAGTCGGCGTACAACCCGATCGGGATGGTCCATGGCGGTGTGCTGTGCACGCTCCTGGACTTCGCCGCCGGCGCGGCCGTCCACACGCAGCTTCCCGCCGGAGTGGGCTTCTCCTCGATCGAGATCAAGGTGAGCTACCTCAAAGCGCTCCGCGCCGACAGCGGCGACATCACCGTGGACGGCCGAGCGCTGCAACTCGGCCGACGCGTCGCGTTCGCCGAGGCGCACGCCCGCAACGCGGACGGAGCGCTCGTTGGCCACGCCACGACCTCGATCGCCGTGCTCGGCACCTGAGCGCGACGCCTGCACCCAGAACAGAAAGACGCCGACATGACCACATCACCACACGGCACCCCGATCGACGGCGCAGTCGCGCTCGTCACCGGCGGCCACCGCGGCTTCGGTCGCGCACTCGTCGACGAGCTCCTCGCCCGCGGGGCGAGCAAGGTCTACGCGACGTCGCGCTCGCCGCAGCCGCTCCGCGACGAGCGGATCGTGCCGATCATCCTCGACGTCACCGACGAGGCCTCCGTCGCCGCTGCCGCCGACGCCGCCCAGGACGTGTCGATCGTCGTCAACAACGCCGGGATCGCGCTCGGGACCCCGGTGCTCGAGGCACCGATCGACCGCATGCGCGAAGAGCTCGAGACCAACCTGTTCGGAACCATCCGCGTCGCACGGGCGTTCGCCCCGGTGCTCGCCGGCAAGCCGCACAGCGCGCTGGTCAACGTCCTCTCGGTGCTCTCATGGTTCTCCTCGGGGACCGGCTACGACGTGTCCAAAGCCGCAGCCTGGTCGGCGACGAACTCGATCCGCGTCCGGCTACGCGACCAGGGCACCACGGTCACAGCGCTGCACGTCGCCTACATGGACACCGACATGACAGCGGGCGTCGACGCACCGAAGGCTGACCCGCGGGACATCGCTCGCCAAGCCGTCGATGCGATCGAGTCCGGCGCGCTCGAGGTCCTGGCCGACGAAACCACGAGAACGGTCAAAGCCAAGCTCTCAGACGACATCGGCGCGCTTTACGCGGCGTGATCCCGGCGGATCCGCCCACCTCGACGCCGGTTGCCGAGGAGCAGCGGGTAACCCCGCTTGAGCTCTTCTTCGACCTCGTGTTCGTGTTCGCGATTACGCAGGTGACCACGTTCATCACCCACGACCCGACGTGGCTGCGGTTGGCCGACGGGATGGCCATCCTCTCGCTCCTGTGGTTCGCATGGGAGGCCTACGCGTGGCTTGAGAACACCGCCGCCAGCGACGAGGGCGCAATGCGGCTCGCGCTGCTGGTCGCGATGGGCGCGATGCTGCTCCTCTCGCTCACCGTCCCCCGCGCTTTCGGCAAGGACGCGCTCAGATTCGGGATCGCCTATCTGGTCGTGCGCGGCCTGCACCTGGTCGGCTACCTGATCGTCTCTCGCGAGGACCCGGAATTGCGAGGTGTCGTGCTGCGATTGGCGAGCACGATGCTCCCGGCGGTGCTGCTGATCGTCCTGGCCGGCGCGCTCGACGGCACGGCGCGGGGGATCTGCGGGGCGGCCGCGCTGACCGTCGATAACGGCGGGTTGCTCGTCCGCGGGGTCGAGGGCTGGCGCGTCGAGCCGGGCCATTTTGCCGAGCGCCACGGGCTGATCATCATCATCGCGCTCCGTGAGTCGATCCTCGCGATCGGGGTCGGCGCCAGCTCACTCGGGTTCACGGCCGGCGTCGCCACCGCGGCGCTGCTCGGTGGCGCAATCGCGGCCGCGATGTGGTGGGTCTACTTCGACTTCGTCTCGCTCGTCGGTGAGCACCCGATGCGCAGCGCGCCCCCGGAGGAGCGGGCGCGGATCGCGCGCGACTCCTACACCTACCTGCACCTGCCGATGGTCGCGGGGATCGTGGCCTTCGCGGTCAGCGTCAAGGTTGCGCTCGCCCATCCCTCTGACGAGCTCGAGTCGGTCGTCCCAGCCGCGCTCACCGGCGGCGTGGCGATCTACCTGGTCGCCCTGAGCGCCTTCCGGCGGCGCAGCGTCGGCCGCTGGAACCGCACCCGGCTGATCGCCGCGGCGCTGATCGCCTGCCTGATGCCGCTCGCGCTCGCGCTCGCCGCCTGGGTCACGCTCGCCGCGCTCGCCGCGATCACCTGGGCCCTCGTCACCTTCGAGACGATCCGCTACGCCGAGTTCCGCCGCCGCGCGCGGCGCGGCCAGCTCGCATAAGCCGGACCGGCCGCGCCGAGCGACGCCTCGACAGCTGGGCTGGCCGCGATCAGCAGCACAACCACCGTCCCTCCGATACCGTCCTCCGCGGCCACGACGCCCCCGGCGGCAAACGACCCCGCAACCGCCGACGTGACATCCGGCCCAATCCGTCGGAAGACCACGACGGCGAGCGTTCCGTTGATCACGGTGATCCTCGCCTCGGTCCGAAGCACCGGGTTGCCGAGTCGCCGGCCGGTGTCGGCCCTCCTCGCACTCTCGGATTTTGCGGGCGATTGCGCACACAAATCACCTGTGTGCCCAATCAACTCGACGGGTCTGGGGCGCCCGTCCCTATTGAGTCAACGTGCTCGCCGGATGCGGCGGTCCTCGCGGCAGCCCAGGTGCCGAACAGCTGCCAAACCACGCTCGCGGTCGGCCAGTGCCAGGCGGCCAGTCGCTCGAGCGCTTCTCCCCGCGCCGGCGCGCGTGCGAGCGCGACCAGTCATACGAGGTCGGCAACCGGCCCTACCCGCGAGCGCCACTCACGCATCGCGTGGAGTACGTGCTCGCGGGTCCAGCGCTGCTGGATCGCACCGGGGCGGCAGGCCGCCGAGGTACGACGTCGGCGAGGTGCCCTTGGGGTCCTTTTCCGACGCCGCCCTCCCGAACCCGGCGTGACCGTTTCCGATCACCGGGCTCTCCAGTGACTATGTCGTGATCGTGGTTGGCTGCTCGTGGTGGATCTTGGCGTGGTAGGTGGCACAGACCACAAGGGTCTTGCGTCGCCGCTTTGCCATCGCTCGCATCCATTCGAGCTGCGGCTGGCCGGGTCTATTGAGCGCCGCGAGGTTGCGGATTTGGTGCACTTGCACCTTCGCCGTTTGTTCGCAGAGCTCGCACCGCCCCGTCTTGAGCCGACGGATCAGCTCGCTGCCGCGGGCGGTGTCCCGGACTGGTTGGCGGTCGGTGAGGACCGCGTTTTTCTGCCGCCTGAGCGGGATCCCACCGAACGTTGCGACCAGCGGTTTGCGACCGTCGCCGCGCTCGACGCGAACCTGCATGCACCTGCGCGGCCCGTGCGGTGTTTCGATCGTGGCCGCGTACGTGCGGGCCGTTCTCGAGACCGACGAGCCGTGCTTGCCGGCCAGCGTCTTGAGCAGCGAGGTCAGCATCACCCAGTGCAGCCGGTTCAGTCGGCAGACGTCGCCGGCCAGCAGGTAGTACTGGACGATGCCCCGGTACTCGGCACCGTAGCGGCTGATGATCGCGTAGTCCTGCTCGTTCATCAGCCCGGGCCGTCGCTCGGGTTTGCCCCCTCGCATGTGCCGGTCGCATTTGGCCTTGATCACATCGGCGGGCACGTGCAACCGGATGCGACCATTGGCCGATCTGCGGCCAGCAGTCAGTCTTCGGTTGTCGTGGCCCACGGTGATCTCGTAGCCGAGGAACCGCGCCGCACGGGTGCGGGCGTGGGTGATCAGCGTCTTGGTCTCGGACAGCTCCAGCTTGAGATCCTCGTGCAGGAACTGAGCGAGACGACGTTTGATCTCCTCGGCTTCGGCCTTCGATCCGGTGAACCCGAGCAGGATGTCATCGGCATACCTGGCGTAACGCAGCCGCCGATACTCGGGATCCTGCAGATCCGCGGTAGGGAGGCTACGTTGCTGCTTCTGCAACGCCCGCGCGGCGGCATAGTCGCCGCGTTTGCGAGCACGCCGGATAGCGCTTGCGATCCTCTTGTACTCAGGATTAGAACTCCTGTGCACGCCTCGGGTGTACTCCGGCAACAGAGCTGCTTCGACGAACTTGTCCAACCGGTCCAGGTAGATGTTGGACAGGCACGGGGAGAGGACTGCTCCCACGCAATGGGTAACTTCCGTCGAGGCCTCCGTTCGTGGTGGGGATCGAGTGGCGGATCGTGACGTTGTCGTCCTCGCCGCCGATCAGGACTTCGCGGACGACGAGCCGCAGGACGCGTTGCTGTCCGGCGATGTCGAGCTGGTCCAGGCCGTCGGCGAGGCGGCCGAGGAAGCCTTCGAGGGTGTCGGCGAGCTGGAGGTAGGTGGCGGCGTCGTGCAGCTCGGCGTCGAGGCTGTCGAGCTGGGCTTGGAGCGTGCTCTGGCGCTTGCGCAGCGCGGGCATGCGGGTGCGGAGCTCGTCGAGCGAAATCAGCTGTTCTTGGTAGGCCTCGATCAGCCGCTCGACCGCGCCTTTGGCGCGGGTGAGGTCGCGCTCGAGCGCGTCGCGGCGGCGGGCGGCTGGGTGCTCGGTCCGCGCGGCGGCGAGGCGGCGGTCGATCTCGGCGCGGACGAGCGCGGGGTCTTCGAGCAGCTCGCGGACCTCGCCCCAGACGAGCGGGTCGAGCTCATCGGCGCGGACCGGGCGGCTGGTGCACCGCTTGCCGTCGGGGTGCCGCCAGCCGTCCTGGCCGATGCAGCGGTAGTAGTTGATCCGCTTGTTCGAGGTTTGGGTCCAGGTGCGGTAGCAGGAGTAGCCGCACTCGCGGCAGATGAGCACGCCTTGCAGCAGCGTCAGCTCCTTGGTGTTGCGGCGGGCGAAGTGCTTGTTGTCGGCCAGGCGGGCCTGTGCGAGCGCGAATGTCTGCTCGGTGACCAACGGCGGGACCGGGATCAGCGTCCACTTCTCGGCCGGCTGGTCGGTGCGGGTGAGCCGGCGGCCGTGCCGCTCGCCGCGCTGGCGGGTGGTGCGTGTCGGACCGCCGTGCCGCTCGGAGGTCTTGGTCTTCCCGAACGCGACCTGACCCTGGTAGGCGGGGTTGCGCAGTATCGCCCAGATCGTCGAGCGATCCCAGCGCGCCTTGCCGGTCCTGGTCGGGACCCCGCGGTCGGTCAGCCAGCGCGCGAGCTCACCGATCGAGACGCCATCGTTCACGTACCGGTCGAACACCTCGCGCACAACGCTCGCCTCGAGCTCATTGATCTCCCAGAACCCCTCCATATGCTCGGATTTCTTGACATACCGGTAGCCGTATGGCGCGCCCGACATCACCGCCACAGAGCCGCCGCGAGCGCGATGCAGCTTCCCGCGCCGGGTGCGCTCGGCGATCTGCTCGCGCTCGTTATGCCGCGCGTGTGGTTATGCCGACTGGAGGTTGCGTCACACGGGTTTCCGCTGTTCGGACGGGGTGGCGAGCGCGAAGCTGTCGGCATAATCACAGGCTGTCCAGGAAGGCGAGCAAGCTGTCGGGGGCTCGGTAGCGGCCGGCGCGCGTGTTCGGAGGTGCGGTGCGGGCGAGCGCTTTCTCCTTGAGCGCAAGGTCGGCGTGTAGATATGCGTCCGCCGTCCTGGTCGTCTCGTGTCCGAGCTACAGCGCGATCACTGTCTTGTCGACGCCGGCGTGTAGGAGCCGCATGGCGCTGGTGTGACGCAGCGTGTGGGGCGAGACTCGCTTGCCGTTCAGGCTTGGGCAGGCGCGCTGGGCGATCTGCGCGTGTTTGGTGAGGAGCCGCTCGACGGCGTCGCGGCTGAGCGGGCCGCCGTGGCTGGCGGGGAAGAGCGGGTCGGCGGGATCGGCGTGCTGCTCGGCGATCCACGCGCGGAGCACGCCCACGGTCTGGCTGGTCAGCGGCGTGATGCGTGCCTTGCGGCCCTTCCCTTCGCATCGCAGGTGGGGGCCGCGGCCAAGCGAGATGTCGTGACATCGCAGCCCGATCAGCTCCGCGACCCGACCCGGATCATCATCTCGGATAGCGATTCGATGTCGCGGTACTGCGGCGTCCACACCAGTCCGTCCTCTCCGGCCATCCGCAGCCGATCGAGCCGGTAGGCGGCCGCGACCAGCGTCTCGGGTGCGCCCTGCTTGACCAGCGCGGGCCAGTTCGAGGTCACATCGAGCGTCGCCGGGAACCGCGAGCGCCACGCGTCCGGGATGTCGCTGGCGCCGACCAGCCCGGGGTTGTACGCCAAAGCACCCCGAACCCGGGCTGGGCGATCACCGTTTCGGCGGTCGCGGGAAGGTACAGAGCGAGGCGCCCGTCGAGCGTCGCGTTGATCGACAGCAGGCACGCGTCGCGGGCGGCGTTGATCTCGTCGATCATCACCAGCCAGCCGTTGCGCATCGCCTCGACGAACGCCGAATCGACCAGGCGCACGTCGCCGCCGCGCTCGGCGGCGGGCACGAACTCGTGACGAAAGAAGTACTCATCCGACGTCGGCCCCGGCTGCATCTCCACCAGCCCGTAGAACGGGTTGCCGTGGCGCTCGGCCACCTCCTTGCCGCGGTCCCTCCACAGCTTGTAGGCGATCAGCCGCGCCAGCTGCGACTTGCCGGTCCCGGGCTGGCCGGTTAACCGAAGGAATCGGCTGGCGGCGGGATCCTCGGTGTCGCACCACAGCACGCTCAGCGCGCTTGAGCAGTACTGCAGCGTGCGCGATCACAGCTTGCCGCGCGCAAGCTCGCCGGCGTTCTTTCTGTCCACCGCAGGCACCCGGCTGTTCTACGAGAACATCTATATCTATCAGACGTTCCGGGGCCTCCTCGCCCACGCGGGCCTGAGACCGCTTGCCGGCGGCAACGGCGGTCCGCGGATCCATAGCCTGCGTCATACCTTCGCAGTCGGAACGCTGAGCGACTGGTATCGCGCCGGCCTCGACGTTCCCGCTCTGATGCCCAGGCTCTCCAGCTACCTTCGGGCATGCCGCACCCGCCTGGTCGTACTGGTATCTGCAGGCAACGCCGGAGCTGCTGCAGTTAGCGGCCGAACGGCTCGAGCGCTCAGGGAGCCAGTCATGACCCTGCTCGCGCCGACACTCGAGGCCTATTTCACTGAACGGCTGATCGGTCAACGCCGCGCGAGCCCGCACACGATCGCCTCCTATCGCGATACGTTCGTGCTGCTGCTGGCCTTCACGCAAGAGCGGACTGGCAGCTCGCCATCGCGTCTGCAGCTTGAGGATCTCGACGCGCCCCTGATCAGCGCGTTCCTCGAGCATCTCGAGCAGCAGCGACATAACAGTGTGCGAACCCGCAACACGCGACTGGCGGCCGTGCACTCGATGTTCCGGTTCGCCGCGCTGAGGCATCCCGAACACGCCGCGTTGATCGCCCGCGTGCTCGCGATTCCGCCCAAACACACGGCGTGCGCGAGTTCCCGCAGACCAGCCGGCGCGGGGTGTTCATCCGCCGCGCCCTGGCCACCGCCGTGGCCGAGGTGCTGCTGCCACGGTTCATCGAGGCGATCATGCTCGAGGCGGTCGCCACCCGGACGGTCAGCCGCGAGCTGTGCGGGCGCTCGATGGTCTACCTGCAGGCGCGCACCCACTTCGACGTCTGCGACCCGGCGCGGCTCGGGCCGCTGCCCGGGCTGTGGGAACGGGTGCTCGGCGGCGACGATATGGCGCGGCTGGATCAGCTGTTCGCGCGGCTGATCTGGGCCAAGGACGGCGACAACGGCGCGCTTGACCGCTACGCGAGCGAGTACCGCGAGATCATCGGCCCGCCCCCTCCCCCGCCGCCCGGCGCGGACGAAGAGACCGGCCATGACCCGGCCGCCGGCCGGCGCTGTGCGGGTTCAGACGACCACGACGGCGATCACAGCGACAACTGCGACCAGCCTGGCGTGCAGTCGCTGGGCGACGCACTCGAGCAGGCCGCCGCGGACGTGCGCGACTCAGAGCTCGAGCAGCTGAGCGAGGACATCGACCTCCAACAGCTGCTGAAGGCCGCCACCAAGCCTGAGCCGCCGGCACGAGGGCGCGGGCGCGGTACCGGTCGTCCGAGCGGCAGGCTCCCGGATCGCGGTGTGGAGCGCCCGCCGATGGCCGACGAGGTGCAGATGGCCCGCCAGTACGCGCGGCGTCTTCACCAGGCCCGCCACCTGGGGCTAAAGCGGATCGACAAGCGCACGCCAGGAGGTCGGTTCAACGCCCGCGCGCACATGCGCGCCCACGCGCAGCGGACGCTCGGGGTGCGGGTCAGCTCGCACCCCTGGGAGATCACCAAGGTGATCACCGCGCCGCTGCAGGAACCCCACGTGGGGCTCGTGGTGGATACGTCGGGGTCGATGGCAGCTTGGGAGCCATTTTTGGGTCCAGTCATCTGGGTGCTGTCGGAGGGGCTGCGTTCGTTCAGAGGTCGATTGGCGGTGGCGCTATTTGGCAACGGCGCGCGGCTGCTATGCGACGGCTCCCGGCCGTTGGCGCTGGTGCCGGGGATCAAGACCGGCGGCGGGACCGCGTTCGGCGGCGACGCGATCGGCCTGTGCTCAGAGCAGCTCGAGTTCGAGAACCCCCGCCGGCCACGCCTGGTCTATGTGCTTTCGGACGGGGGGTGGTGTGACACCGAGCGGGGGGTCGCCAAGATCCGCGAGCTACGCGAGCTAGGGATCCCAGTCGTGCACCTCTCGATCGGCTTGCCGCCGCTGTCGGTCGAGGCCGACCGGACCATCACGATCGAAGACCCCGCCACCGCGATGGACATCATCGCCGCCGACACCGTCACGGCGCTGCAAGCCCGCCGGCGCCGCTAGCCCCAGCCGCAGCCTCACCAACGCGATCGATCCTCGATCGCGCTCCACAAAGACCCCAACCCGAAGGAGAAACTCCATGCCGATCAACCCTGCGCTGCTCCCCTCACCAACCCTGTTCGACATTACATCGGTGGACAAGAAGGGGGTCGAGGGGCGCATCGTGCGCGCGTCGCTCGAGGAGATCGAGCTCGCGCCCAACGCCAGACGGGAAATCTCTGCCGAAGGCATCGACCGCCTCGCCGCGATGCTCGCGCGGACCGGTCAGCTCGTGCCGTGCATCGGCCACCGCCCCGGCGAGCACGAGCCGGTGGTCCTCTATGACGGCCAGCGCCGCTACCTGGCCGCGACCAAGAGCCACGAGCTGTGCGGCACCGAGGGCTACGAAGGCCTCGGGCCGGTCAGGAGCCTGATCGTGCTGCTGCTCGACCACGAGCCCTCGCCCGAGGAGGCGCGCCGCATCCAGGGGCAGGTCAACAACCGCGAGGACCTCAGCCTCGTCGACCAGCAAGAACAATTCCGCGACTGCTGGCAGGCCCGCGCCGGCCTGGACGACGAGGACCGTCTCGCCGCCGTCTGCGCCGACCTCGGTATCAGCGCCCGCAAGGCTCACAACCTGCGCCGACAGTTGACCCTACCCGAGGAGATCCGCACCCGCGTCGCCGAGCGCCCCGCCGGCGAGCAGCTATCAGCGACGATCGCAAACCAGCTCGCAGGCATGAACGAGCTCGCGCCGGAGCTGACCAAGGCGGTCGCGGCACGGATCACCACCACCGAGCTGCACGACAAGGCGCTCAAGGACCTCGGCGCGTTCGTGCACCGCACCGTCGTCGAGGACGAGCACACCTACGCCGTGAGAATCGACGACGGGGCGCTGCTCGACGGGCAGAAGCAAATCGAGCACGCCCGCTCTCACCTCAACCCGCAAGCGCAAACACAACTGGCAGGCATCCTCGGCCGCAAGCCCGACAAGCTGCAAGCAGAGCTCGACGCGCTCACCGCCCGCGCCAAGGCCAAGGCACTAAAGATCAAAATCACCGCACAGGTCCGAGAGCGGGCCCGCACCGGACGCTACGCATTCGTGCACGAACGCGGGCAGGACTTCGCCGACACGATCTGGGTGATCGACCCGGTGTTCATGCTCGACCTCGCCCGCGAACAGCTCGAGATCGACACCGACCAGTCACCCGCCCGCGAGGAGACCTACTTCGCCGGTGTCAAGCTCGCAGACGACGAGCTGCGCGACGCCGCCGCCGAGGACCGCAAACGCCGACAGGCCGCACGGGCCCGCCAAGCCGACGGCGAGCGCAGCAACCTCGGCCTCGGCCACGACATCAACGCCAAGCTCATGGACCCAACCGATAGTCAGCTGCACGCACTCAAGACGATCGTCTGCCACCTAATCGCCCGCCACTACCGGGAGGTGATCGCCTACGGCGCCGGCTGGACAGACCGCGAACGCCAACAACCCGTCGGCGACACCGGACGCTACGAGCCCCGACACGTAGACGCGATCCTCGACGCCGAGCTGCAACGGCGCTCGACGACCCCGACCCGCTCCGCGGGATCGGGCAACTCACCGCCCGCTGGGCCGCCGCGTTCGTGCTCAACCCCGACGGCGTCACCCGCACCAAAACACTCGGCACCGAGCGAATCGCCCGAAAGCTCTCAGACGCGCTCCCCGGCGGCCAGAACCCACTACGCACCGCCATCTGGGAGTTCATCCGACCAATCCTCTCCCCCAACCTCGCGGCACTTAACCGCGACGCGTTCGTGCAAGACGCAGCGCCCCAGAGCACCGTCGCGCTGGATCGGCACCGCGGCGAGTCCGGACTAGATGAGCTCGACCTCGGTGACGAAGACAGCGACCGAGCCGCCTAGCCCGCAACGCACGCTCCTCCCGCCCTCGGCACGACGCCCGGGGCGGGAGGCAGCGAGCCGAACCCCCTTTTTTTGCCCTCGGTGACTGTCCAGCACGACCGGTATGTTTCGGGACGATGAGCACGCTCGCACAGCGGGCCGCGGAGCGCCGCCTAGCTGTCGCACTCGCCCGCCACTACCGGCAGGCCGAGGGTCTCTCGCTCGCGCAGATCGCGCGGCGTCTCGGTCGATCGCCCGCGACCATCAAGAGCTACTTCTAATGCGCCGCGAGGCGCCCTGTTGTATCCCCGGCGCAGCCGGGAGGGACTCGGAGGAGGGTCCTTGGGTCTGATGGCTTACCGCGATCCGAAAGGTGAGCGGGACAAGCGCATGCCAGAAAAGCGGCGGTCGAGCCCAGGTGTCAGGGGCGGCGCGTCGCGAGACCCGCGCGATATGGCGAAAGCTGGATTGCCTGATATCCCAATCCCCAGAAGACGGAAAGGCCAGTCCGCCGGAAAGACACCCGAGACCGGCGCCATGCTCTGCGGCGGCATCGTAGAAGGGTCGCCGCAACCTCCGGAGCGTGGAGCGTTGCCCAGCGAGGGCAATCAAGGGGATGAGTGGGACGCCTACGTCGTGCTCGGACGTATGACAGGGACGAACGCGGGATCACCTGCGGGGCGCGAGCCCCAAGGTGACGGAGTGCCCATAGTAGTCGTGGCTGCGCCACGAGGCGCCATTCGAAAGGAGATGAAGGACATCAAACATCTCGTCCGTGCCGGCTGGAATGCCGGTCCTGGGCTGATGCAGCGGGCCCGGAGGACGGCGCCAGCATCTCCCCGTAGGCGGCCATCGAATCCCACTGATGGCCATCGGATCTCCCCATGGGTGGCCATCGGATCTCCCACGACGAGCGTTCTGTCCTGAGCGGCCTGTAGCTCTCGGCGCTTCGTCATCGAGGCGCGTCGAGGAGGCGGGCTCTGAAGAAAGCAGAGGAGTCATGGAGATTCTGGAGGCGTTCGATCTGGCTGGTTCCGCTGCGGGGAGCGGCGGAGCTGGCGCGGGTGTGATCACAAGACGGTCGCGCATCTGGGTAGCGGTCCGGGACGCTGCTGGCGGCGGGCTGCCGGTGTCGGTCAGGCCGCGGCCGATGGTCGACCGGTTCGCGGCGAAGATCGAGGAGTTGGTCGATCGTTCGCGCGGGAAGATCCGGGGCGGAGAAGGCGCACGAGACGCTGGTCGCGATGGGCTATCTGGGGTCGGAGCGAGCGACGCGTCGGGCGGTCGCGGACGCGAAGCGCCGCTGGCGGCAGGGGAAGGGCGTCGGTACCGGCCGTGGATCCCGGAGCCGGGGCTGTGGACGCAGCGGACTATGGCGACGGGCCCGAGGTCGGCGGCCGCTCGACGGCGCTGTTCTGCGCGTGGTCGGCGTGGTCGCGCTTCCGGGTCGTGTCGCCGTTGTGGGACAAGACGATGCCGAGCGTCGTGATGGCGCTTGATCGGACGCTGAGACGGTTCGTGTCCGCGCCGACGTACGCGTCGACCGAGAACGAGAAGACCGTGAGCGTGGATCAGGTGTGCGGGATCGCGGTCCGCAACCCGCAGATCGTGTCGGTGGGTCGCCACTACGGGTCGACGGTCGCGACCTGCGTGCCGGCGGATCCTGAGAGCAAGGGCGGGTCAGAAGCGACGGTCAGGATCGCCACGGCGGATCTGGTCCCGACCGACCATAACCTCTGCTCGGCGTATCGGGATTTCGCCGAGCTGGAGTCCGAGGCGAGCGGTTCTGCGAGCGGGTGAACGCGCGCGAGCACCGGATCACGCGCCGGGCGCGGTGGTGATGCTCGCCGAGGAGCGCGAGCGGATGCACCCGTTGCCGAAGGTGGCGCACGACGGCGCGCTCTTCGGGCAGACGCGGAAGGTCGACCGGCAGTCGACGATCAGTGTCGGCAGCGCGATCTACTCGAGTCCGAGCTCGCTGCGTGGAGGAGCGGGCGTGGGCCAGGGCGCATGGGTCGGAGTCGATCGTGGCGCATGTCGACTCGCCGGAGGGGCCGCGTGAGTCGCCCGGCACGAGTTGACGACGCCGGGCCGGCCGAGCATCAAGGAAGAGCACTATCCGCCTCCGCCCGGGCGGGCGCGCTGGAGCGTCGCCCACGGGCCGTTCGCGGGAGGAGGCGGCGTTCTTGGCGCTCGGACCGGGCGGCGAGCAGTGGCTGATCAAGGCGGCCGCGGCGGGCGCGACGCGGGTCAGACGGAAGATGGCTGAGGCGGTCGACCTCGCCAAGCTCGCACGGCGCCGAGCAGGTCGAGCATGCGCTGAAGGTATGCGCTGAGGCGGGCCGCTTCAGCGACGGTGACCTGGCCGCGATCCTCGCGCATCAGCGGGCGGGGACGGTGCATCTCGTTCCCGCCCGCGCGTCGGAGGACTCCTCGTTGCAGCGCTCGACTCGCAGCTGGGAGGGGTTCGGGCGATGAGCGGCTATCGATGCGAGGCGGAGGCGTTCGCGGGCCCGGCACGCGAACGGCTGCTCTACGGAGCCCGGGAGCTGTTGGTGCGCGTGCGGCTTCACGACGGGCCGGGCGCCGTCGATGATCACGGCCGGCCGACCAACCTGCCGGACGCGTATACCGATCTGCGGCCTGAGCAGGCGCGCCAGCTCGCGCTGGGCTGCTGCAGGCGGCCGAGGACGCCGAGCGGCAGACGCTCCAAGCGAACTGGTGGAAGCAGGAGGTGGCGAGAGCGATACCGCGACAGCGTCGACTGCCGGATCGATCCGAGTAGGTCTGGCAACGAGACGGCGGGGGCCGGGCAGGAGATCAGCGTGATCATGACCGACGATCACCGCTTCGACTGCCGGCGGAGCGCTGCTGGTTGCCGCCGGCGATCTGCACGCTCACACCAAAGAGACGCGCGAGTTCGCGTCAGAGCTGCTGGAGTTCGCCGCGCAGGCGGATCGGATCGGAGACGGCTAGACCGTCAAGCCACCAGCCCGCCGCCGCTGCCCGACGAGCTCGACCGGCTGCTCAGAGACTGCGGCGCCATACGTTCGGCGGCGGCGGCGGACGCGCTCGCGACCGCCAACTCACAACGCTGGGACACGCCGAAGTCCTCAGGGTGCCGGTCGCCGAGGAGGCAGCCGCCGCGACGATGCCACGATCACTAACCGCAGGCGGCTTCCGGGCGCCTGCTGGCAAGATGTTCGACGCGTGGGAACCCCAGGCGTCGGCGATCTCGAAACCACCGCAGCAAGCGCGGCGCACGCTCGAAAGATCGACCGCGTGGAGGTGCTATGCGTTGCGGGCCCAGCGGCACGGAAGAGCTACTTCGTCGGGCGCTCGGGGATCGGCGATCGACAAGGGCAAGACCGTCGCGCGGCACAGCTCGAGACGCTCGCGGTCCTGTTCGCCGCCACCGCGCCGATGACAGCGTCAGCAAAGCGATCAGCAAGCTGACCGCGCCGATCTGATCATCGTCGATGAAGTCGGTCTGTTGCCGGTCTCGGCCGAGGCGGCCGAGGCGCTGTTCCAGTCGTTGACGCCGCCTAGAGAAACGATCGCTCACGATCTCGTCGAACATTCACCCTCCGGGTTTGACGAGCTGATGCCGAAGACGCTCGCGACCGCGACGGTCGAGCGGCTGCTGCATCACGCGCACATGCTCGATCTATCGACGGCACCGACAGCTACCAAGTCGCCGAGGCCACCGCGGCAAAGAGTGAGGCCCTGACCTGAAACGGAACTTAAGCGACCATCGCCGCGGCGCTTCGCCCTCTGGCTCGGCCCGCGACGACGGTCGCTCCCACCCGGTCGGGAGAACTCAGCACCGGAGAGAGCGCCAAGCCACAGAACCGACCCGCACCCGGAGAAGCTGGGGACGGCCAAGGCGTGGAATCGCGCGCTGGAGGTCAAGCGTCCCGACAACGTGACGGCCGGGCGGCACTGCCAGACGCCCGCGTGCGTGCTAGCAAGACCGAAAGGTAAAGCGAAAGCAAACCGGTGGTAGAAGCCGCTCGACACTATAAACGGCCCGAAACCTGGCGGACATGGGCCGTCCACAGCCGCGATGCCGCTCTCTGGGACGGCGGCTCGCTCCGATCACGGGTGGTGCTCGTGGTCGGTGGCCGCGGGGACGCTGCGATGGCCTCGTGGATGCGCTGTAGCGGTACAGCCGGTTGCCGACCCGGTCAAACGGATCATGGTGAACGTGGGAAGCGCCCCGTGCGCGCCGGTCTGGCGGTGGCCAGCACCGGCAAGGCGCGTTGTCCGCTGATGGGTGCGGGGCGTGGCGGAGGCGTCGTAGTACTGCGAGGACGGGAAAGCCGTCCACATCGGGAAGGACGCCAGCAGGACCGCAGCGTGAGAGGCCGTTCGGGAGGTCGGGCGTGAATACGCTCGCGCCGCTTGACGCCGAGTTGGCGCAAGAGCGGGTACTGGGATGGCAGAGCAAGCTGCACCGCTGGGCAGTCGAGGACGAGCGCAAGCGCTTCGGCGACTTGTTCAACCTCCTCTGTGACCCCGCGACCCTCACGGTCGCGTGGGAGCGGGTGAAACGCAACCGGGGGTCAAAGACCGCCGGTGTCGATGGCGAGACGCGCAAACGGATCGAGCAGGCCGGCGTGGAGAAGGTGCTGGGCGAGCTTAGACAGTCGCTCCGCGATGGCTCCTATGCCCCGCTGCCGGTACGTGAGCGCACGATCCCTAAGCGCGGGTCCGGGAAGGTCAGACGGCTAGGCATTCCCGCGCTGCGCGACCGGATCGTCCAGATGGCGGCCAAGCTGGTGCTCGAGCCGATCTTCGAGGCGGACTTCTGTCCGACCTCGTACGGATTTCGGCCCAAGCGCCGAGCGCAGGACGCGATCGGGGAAGCGCGGCAGTTCATCAACCACGGATACGAGTGGGTGATCGAAGGCGATGTCGAGGACTGTTTCGGGTCGATCCATCAGGGTCTCTTGATGGAGCAGGTGCGTTCTCGGGTGACCGACAAGCGCGTCCTGGCGCTGATCCGGAAGTTCTTGGCCGCCGGTGTCATGTCAGAGCTTG
>CAWIII010000031.1:0-186358 GCA_963836065.1 uncultured Solirubrobacterales bacterium | reverse complement strand
CAGGAACGCGCGGTACATGCGCTTGTTGGTGAGCACGACCTCGGCGAGCTTGAGCAGCTGCCTGGCGGTCTGCTTGGCGGTGTCCTTCAGCAACGAGTAGCGGGTGCCCTTGATCCACTTGCCTTCGCCAGTCGAGGATCGTCCGTGGCGGTTGTACTCGTCGCGGCGGACCTGGTCGGCGGCCTTGCCAGCGAGCTGTACCACGTGGAACGGGTCGAACACGACCTGCGCGTGCGGGACGCCGTCCTCGGCGCGGATCGCCTTCTCATAGCCGGCGGACATGTCGATCGAGACCGCCTTGATCGACGCTTCTGCTCGCCCGTGAGCCCGGCGAAGAACGCCTGCAAGCTGTCGGCGTTGCGGCCCTCGGTCGCCCACACGATCGACCCGGCCTGATGGTCGACAACGCAGGTCAGGAACTTGTGCTCGGCGCCGTATGAGACCTCGTCCACGCCGATGAACCGAAGCCCGTCCAGGCGGTGGCGGTCGAGCTTGTCGGCGACGACCCGCGCGAGGATCGTGCCGACCGTGCGCCACGCGATCCGCAGCAGCCGCTCGACCTGCGTCTGGCTCATCTGCTGCGCCAGCCACGCCGTGAGATCTTCGAAGTCGCGCGTGTAGCGCGAGCCCGCCCTGGCCCACGGCACCCCCTCGTACACGTCCCCGCAGCCCGGGCAGTACAAGCGTCTGAGCCGGCACTCGATCACGCACCGCAAGCCGCCGAGATCCAGCGCCCGCCAGCGCTTCTCACGATGCTCCTTGATCTTCAGCCCGCGCGCGCCACAGCCCGAGCAGACAGGCTTCTTCGCGCGCAGCACGACGGTCACGATCACCGCCTCCTGCCCGAACGCCACATCCCTAACCCATGCACCCGGAAGCCCAAGCATCCGGTTCAATGCCGTCGTGACCCGCACGTCGCCCTCCTTCGTAGACCGCTGAACATCTGACATCCAGCAGCCTGCCGGATCAGGGCGGCGGCGGGCCGCTCCACACGCGCGCAACCTGCGAGACCTTCACGCCGGGCCACGCTCAGCGCGAGGTAGCGCAGCCGCGCGCCGCGCGTCAAACGGCAGCCCCGGATCACCAGCCGCCCGCCCAACACCAACGTATGCAGGAGATCCAGCCGCTTGACCCGGGCTTCGGCTCCGCTATCTGGCAATGATCGCCGAGCAGAGCCCGGCACTCATCAGATTACGACCAAGGACCCCGGAGTCACCCCCAGACGAGCAGGAGTCCCGTTTTTTGACCTTGTAACGGTTCCACACTGCACCGACCGCCAGGCCGATCGCGGCCTGGCCTTGGAGTGTGCCGGCCTGCACCCGGCGCTTGATCTCACCCAGATCCTTCTCGGTGCCCGCCAGCAGCTCGGAGCGTTTGCGGGCGCGCTCCTCGGCCACCAGCGGGTTGCGGCACACGACCAGCCGCTGGCCGGGATACAGCTTCTCGCAGGCGATCTCGGCCAGGTTGAGCTCGTCGAACACCGACAGCTGCAGGCAGCCCTCCTTGACCAGCGCTCTGACCTGTGGCGCCTTCAGCGCGGTGATGAAGGCAAACTGCGCCGTCTGCGAGAGCAGCGTCACGTTCTCCTTGGTGCCAATCCCGCGATCCGTCACCACGATCACCCGTCTCAAGCCCGAACCGCTGCTCGATCTTCTCGACCTGCGAGGGCAGTGTCTTGGCATCCTTCAGTGACCCTTCGAACGCATCGATCGCCACCGGCCGCCCGTCACTGTCACACAAAAGCCCGTACTCGACCGGCATCCGTCCGCGCTTGCCATTGCCGTGGTCATAGCCAAAGCGCGCCAGCGGGCAGGTGCGCCCCTCAAAGTAGAAGCAGGAGACGTCATACAACGCCAGCTCACCCTGTTTGAGGTGCCGGCGCGCGAGCCGCTGCTCAATTGCTGACTGACGCTCAAGCAGCCAATCCATCGCCGCGTAGAGGTCATCGTGAACCGCGCCCTCCACACCCAGCTCCTCCCCCAGCGTGCACCAGTGAAGCTGACGCGTGCAGGCCAGCTTGGAACCGCCCCCCAGCACCCTGCCTGCGATCATCGCCAGGCACAGATCCCGCTCGCGCGAGGGCTCGCGATCGAGCAGCCGCGCCAACCCCAGCCGCCGGGCGGCGCTGAGCACCGCCTCCACGTGCCCGTGCTTGCGCGAGCGCCCGATCGCAAACGCCTCACCCGCCGGCACGAGCCGCACCCCCTGGAGCGCCAGCGTCAGCGCCTCGATCGCCTCCGCCGGCAGCCCGGAGACGTTCGCGACCGTCTCATGGCGCACACGGCGGCCCTCGCGGATCGAGCGGCGCACCAGGTAGGAGTTGTACTCGCGCTCCCCATGCCGCCCAGTGATCTTGGCCACATGCATCGTGCCAGCCGGTCGCGCCATGCTGCACATCATGGCACGTCAGCCGACGAATGTCACCAATCCTCTTGGCTACACTATCCGACCTGAGAAAGGCCGCGATCCCAATAGCCATAAGGGAGCGCGGCCGATCAGCAGCCATTCTTTACCCGCAACTTCGGGTTAAAGAGTCGGACCTCGAACCCCCGGAGCGCCAGATCGCCGGCGAGTGCGCAACCTACGTTCCCCGCTCCGATCACAGCTACTGCATCAGTCATCACCACCGCCTCGCTCCGGGCCGACGTTGGTGTGGACCTGGACGCCGATCCGACCGCTCGCCTCATAGCCCTCGCGTCCAAGGCTCGCGCGGGCGTACCGCCCTCAGATGCGAGTGCCCCCGGGCGCTAGGATGGCTGGTATTACCTGGCTCTACTCGATATAGGAAGCCTATACCAAATGCCCGATGCAGTCAAACCTCGATCGCAAGACTCTCCACTGCGCCGTGCCCAGGCTGCGGCAACACGTCTGCGAATCGCCGAGACGGCAGCCGCCGTCTTCGCTGTGCGCGGCTACGAGGGCACGCGCATCGAGGACGTCGCGGCGGAGGCCAGCGTCGCCTACCCCACCGTCTACAAGGTCTTCCGAAACAAGCCCAACCTCCTGAAGGCCGCGGTGGACCTGGCCACGACCGGCGGGACCGAGGGCGACGTCGCGCGGCAAGCCTGGTTTCGTAAGCAGCTCGAAGCCCCCACCGCCAACCGACAGCTGCGGCTCGTCGCCCGCAACGCACGCCGCCTCTACGACCGTGCCGGCAGGCTGCTCGAGACCGTGCGCGCGGCAGCCGCCAGCGACGACGAGATAGCAACCCTCTGGCAAGACATCCACGATGACCGCCTCCGACGCTCACAAATCACCGCCAAGCGCCTCGCGAGCAAAGGCAAGCTCAGAACGACCCATGCACAGACCGTACGCACGCTCTGGACGCTCACCGTACCCGAGCTCTACGTCGTCCAGACCCACACCGCCGGGCTAACGCCAAACCAGTACGAACGCTGGCTAGCGGACCTACTCGTCACGGCCCTGCTCGAGCCATGACGCACTTCAGTCGCGCATCGAGAGGGCCCCACCGCCCGTAACGCGCTGTCGGCAGAGCAGGTGCAGCGCGGCGACTGAGCAGGCTCCCCCTCCTCGCCAGGAGCGCGACCAGCGACGGGGTGGCTGCCGACGAACGTGACGAGCGCCCCGCCCTTCTGGCCGCGCGTTGCGTGACTGTCGCCGCGGGTACCGGGAGGCGCACCCTGGAGCGAAAGCGGGTGTCTGGCGAGCCGCCGCTCGTGCTGCCTCTGGTCCTCAGGCGTGACCACCACAGGGTCGTCATGGGCGCGGCTGAGCTACGGTTGGTCGGTCAGGAGGCGTCGCAGCTCGCCGACCGCAGCGACTGCGGACCCATGATCGCTGGCGCAGGGGATCACGTTGAACCTGGAGCAGCCGGCCTCGACGTAGGGGCGCAGGAACTCCGCGACCTCCTCGGGTGTCCCGTAGGGCGAGTAGCGCTCGAACGGCTCGAATGGCATCTGGTACATGGTCTGCATCTCTGCAGCGAGCGGCGCGCGCGCGGCCTCGCGTGTGGCGCCAAAGCCCCACCAGACATTGAGCGCGTGCTCGAAGCCGCCAGGGTCTCTGCCGGTGGCGGCGGCCGTCGCGCTGACCTGGTCGACAACGGTCGCGAACCACTTCGGTGAGACCCATATTCCGAGCCAGCCGTCGCCGAGCCGTCCCGCGCGCCTGACCGCCGCCTCCGACCGTCCTCCGACTACGAGCGGGATCGCCGGTGACGGCGGGGGGATGATGAGCGCATCCTGGAGGGAGTAGAACTCGCCGTTGAACGTGACCGGCTGGCCGGCGGCCAGGGCGCGGAGGATCTTCAAGCACTCGTCCATCCGGCGCCCGCGCGTTCGGGGGTCGACCCCGCAGACCTCGATCTCGTGTCTGTCCTCTCCGCCGATACCGACGCCGAACGTCAGCCTGCCGGGGGCGAGCTCGGCGATGCTCGCGAGCTGCCGCGCCACCGTCACGGGGTGGCGCAGCGGAAGCAGATACAGCGCGACATACACCGGCAGGTTTGGTTGGAGGCTGAGCAGCGATGTCGCTGTGATCAACCCGTCCGAACCGGCGCTGACGAAGAAGCTCACGTGATCGCCGACACAGACGTGGTCGACGCCCTCATCGGCAGTGCGCGCCAGTGCCGTACCAATCTGCCCTGCCGCGGGCTGGCCGAGCGGAAGGAATGTGCCCACCCGAACGGGACTCATGCTTCCATGCCTCTCATAGCGGCGCTCGGGGTCCGGCGTGGGGGCGATGTGGTGCGCGTTGTGCTGCCCGGGCGGCTGCTTGCGGCTCCGAAGGAGGTTGGGTCCTTCGGTTCGATCCACAGCGCCTGCGATCGGGCGAGCACCTCGCCGTCGGGTGTTGAGATCGTGCAGGCAGAGTGTTGCTTGCGTGCGTCGCGGCCGATGTGCCAGGCGGTGATGATGTGCTGTTCGCCTGCGTGGAGCGGCTTATCGATCCGGCCGGTGAGTCGCGCGAGCACGATTGGGCTCCGGTCAGGTCGCATGCGAACGCGGTCGGGCAATCGAGCGCGGCCCACACGAACTCGGTTCTCACGAGGCCGTTCTCGTCGGCCAGCGCCGCGTTGGGCCGCCAGGGACAGGCGATCACGTTTCGTCCCTTGACCGGTCCCGGGAACAGCCGGAGGCCGTCCCCCTGTTCGCGCTCGGGGCCGCACCCGAAGCACATCGGCAACGGGTGACGCGCGACCCGGCGCGCAACGAGGCTGTTTGTGCGTCGCTGAGCGCGACCGGGGCCGGGGGGTCCAGCTCCAGCGGCACCGGCCGGGCGTCCGCAACGATCACCTCGCGGTCGCGCAGCATGACCCGACCATCGCCAACGCGCTCGAGCGTGAGCTGGCGCTCAAGTGGCGGCGGCACGAGCAGCGACCCCTCCGCGGCGCCCGGAATCTCGCGGGCAAGCAAGCCGCAGGTGTAGCCGCCATGCCCGGAGTCCAGCGGACCCCGAAAACGTCGCTCGATAACGACCGTCTCGCCCCTCATTCGCGACCCGCCGCTACCGCGACCGAGGGAGTCGGGCCGGTTGTCAGAGCCGGGGTGGGGCCGGCCGGTCATGCGCCGATGGTGGCCCGGCCGATGATTAGCGGGCGGATGATCGGGGGCATCGCGCGCCACGCGGCAGGACGCGCGTCGATTCGGAACCCGCACGCCTCGATCAGCTCCAGTGTCGCGCGGTTGCACCGGCACCCCTCCGCGAAGCGCCGCCACGGCCGGGCGAGGCGATCCTGCCAGCGGGCGAGAGTCGGCGACTCGGAGCGCACATGCTCGATGAACAGCAGCTGCCCGTCAGGGCGCAGCGCCCGCCCGATCTCCCGCAACGCCACGTCGGGAGCGTCGACCGTGCACAACACGAGCGTCGAGACCACCGTGTCGATCGTCGCGTCGGCAAGTGGCAGCCGCTCCGCGCCGGCGTCGATCACCCGCGCCTTGCGCCCGCTGCGGCGCACCGCGTTCTGGAGGCGCTTGCGCATCGACGGGTCGGGCTCTGCGAGCACGAGGCCGTCGAGGTCTTCCGGGTAGTGATCGAGATTCAGGCCGGTCCCGCTCCCGATCTCCAACGTCTGCCCGCGCGTCTGGGCGAGGAGGTCGCGGCGGTGGCCGCGCATGCCAGCGCGCTCACCGACCCACAGGAACGGGTCATACAGCGCGGCGAACACGCCTGCCCGTGCGCGCGAGCCGGCGACGGGATACGGCTGCAACGTGTCGGTCGTCATGCCGGCGACGATACGGCTCAGGCCACCGCCCGCGCATCGCCTGAAACGCCCATTGGCGAGAAATGGCCCGTTCGGGTGATCGAGGCACGTGGCGAAGTGCCGAGCGGGCGGCTAATGTCTAAGCCGCCGCAGCGCCCGTTCAGAGCAACCCCAGGCGAGCCGCTTCGGCAACCGCCGCCGTCCGAGATCCGCGGCCGAGCTTGTGACGGATGTTCGCCACGTGACGGTGCACGGTATGAGGACTCACGATCAACTGCTCGGCGATCTCGCGGTCGCTGAGCCCATGCGCAACCAGCCTCAGCACCTCCCGCTCGCGTCGCGACAGCAGGACCGCGGGCGGTTCCCCGGCCGGGCGCTCCGGCGGGCTCTCCACCGCCAACACCGCGCGCAGCGCCCTGACCACGCTATCGGCGTCCCCCGCCCACGGGAAGTGAGCGCTCCCCTCCAGCGGAACCAGCGTCGCGCCCGTGATCCCCGCGGCGACCTCGCGACCGAGCCGGTACGGGATCGCGCGATCCTCACGGCGGTGGACAACCAGCGTGGGGGCCTTCACCAGCGGCAACCGGTCGCGAACGTCGTTGCGATACACCTGCTCAAGCAAGGCCGCCGCCGTGTCGGCACTGGCTGCCGACCGCTGAAACCGCGCGAACCATTCCTGCTCGTTGCTGCTGACCTCGCCGAGGAAGATGTCCGACAGCAGCCGCGATCCGATGCCCCAATGCGAGCGGACGGTAGCGACGATCGCCTCGCGCACCGCCGGCGGCGTGATCGAGGGCCCATCCGCGTAGGCGCCGTACAGCACCAAACGCTCGACTCGCTCGGGAAAACGCGCCGCGAACGCGATCGCCGCGCACCCGCTCGACGAGCCGCCAACCAAACCCGCCCGCTCCGCGCCGAGCTCATCCAACAGCGCGCCGATCACCCCGACCTCGCCGTCCAGCGTCAAATCCTCCTCCCGCAACTCACGGTCCGACACGCCGACCCCCAGCCGGTCATAGCGGACCAGGCGGTACCCAACGGCAATCGCCTCCCAGAACCGCGCGAACGCCTGATTGCCCCGATCAAGCTCCAGATGGCTGACCCACCACGCGGGGCAGACCAACAGCGGCCCCTCACGCGCCACCTCGTAAGCGAGGCGGCGACCGTCAACCGTCAAGAACCGGATCTCGGGGACCGGCGACATCGCAACAGAGGCTATGCCGTTTCCCCCCGACCCGCGAGCCGATGCGCGCATCAGCCCAGACGCAACGTCGTCCTCGGGTCAGCGTGCGGCCGGAGCTGTCAGTGCCATTCACCAACGCAGTAGAAACCCGCGCCGACTCCAGCGACCCTGACCCCGACAACTCCAGAACAGGGCGAGACCCGCGAAGCTCTGAACCGGCCGCCTCGTCGGTCCCGTTTCGGGGATGCATCCGGCCCTCGACCAGGGTGGGATCTGCCGCTCGGCATGCCTGCAGCCGAACCGAAGCGGGAGAGCCGCCTGGGACGACCGCCCTCCTGCGTCTTGCCAGACGCGCGCGTCTCGGCGCTTGGCCCAGGGTCCGGGTCGGCCGCCGGATCGAGCCAGCCCGAGGCGCGCGCTGCTAACCGGCTTCGCGCGAGCTGCAAGCGGCTGAGCGGCGACTCGGCGCTGGCGTCTGCGCTCCCGAACTTGCGGCTAAGCGGCCAGGAGGCCGCCGTGACCCCGTGAGGCGTAAAGGGGCGCCGTGTCACCCCGAACAACGGATGATGGCGCGAGTCGCCGCAGTCCTGCTCCCTCGCCGACGAGCACGTCGGCGACGACGACGGGCCACCAGAAAGTGCGGAACCGGATCCGTCGACGTGCGCCCGATTGCCGATCGGGCCCCGGACGCCGCAGAGGCCGATCGGGCGGTCGAGCAACCTCGACGGTCCGCATCAGCCGCGTTGAGGCGTCACCGGCCGTGTCCGGTTCCCAACGGTTGCCGGACTGCACTACCTGTTCTGCGGGCCATCGGCGACCGAATCCACGATCGGAGCGTCAGGTCTTTGCTTTATGCACTACCGAGTAGGACTCCGACTGCGACTATGAGCACGCCGCCGAGGGCGACCTGCAGAAGGCTGAGGCGGAGGGGGACGTCGAGGAAGCGCTTGCGGATGAGCGAGATGATCGTGAGCTCGCACGCGACAACTATTCCGGCTATGACGAGCGCCGTGTGCACGTCGGATATAAGGAACGGCATGGAGTGGAAGATCCCGCCGATCGCGGTCATGACGCCGGTCACGGCCCCGCGCGCGATTGCTGTGCCGCGCCCGGTTTGTTCTCCCGTGTCCGAGAGGCCTTCGGAGAAGGCCATGCTGATGCCGGCGCCGACGGCCGTCGCAAGGCCGACAAAGAGCGCTGCGTGTGATCCCGAGAGGATCGCCGCGGCAAAGATCGGCGCGAGGGTGGACAGGGTCCCGTCGATCAGTCCGACCAGCCCCGGCTGGACGAACCGCAGGACAAAGGACCTCTCATCGATGGCTTTGAGTTGCGCGATCAATTCGGCCACACGCTTGAATATAGCAACTGAGTTAAAAGAACTAGCGCCGTGCTACAGTTAGGGATACCTAATGGAGCATGTCCGATCCGATACTTCGGCTCTCACCTCGGATGACCAGGGGCTCATCGACCTGCTGCGCTCGAGGGGACAGCGGGCAACTTCGCAACGCCTCGTGATCTTGCGCGAACTGCGGCGCCGTCGTCGCCACGCCACAGCCGAGCAGATCGGCGGGGCCGTCGGGCGTGAGCTACCCGGAATCTCGGTGCCGACGGTGTACGCCACCCTTGATCTCCTCGTCGAACTTGGCCTGGCGCGCAAGGTCGATGTCGGCACCGGCGTCTCGCTGTTCGACGGGCGGACCGATGCGCACCAGCACACTGTGTGCCGGTCCTGTGGCCGGGTCGAGGACCTCGACGGTCGGTTCGACTCCAGCGCCCTGATACGCACCGCGGCGCGCAACGGCTTTGCCGCCGATCAGGTCGACGTCGTTCTCCACGGGGTGTGCGCCGACTGCCGCGCGAAGTCACGCTAACCGCCGCACGACCGCACGGCCGACCAGCCGAATGATGGTCGACCGACTGTCGCCTCCCACGAGCCAGCGCGGCTGCTCGCCGGCGGCTGGTCCGGGACGAACGAGGCAGCAGAATCGACTGCCGGCAGGAGTTCCGTGGCCGCGCGAAAGCAGGTGTAAGCGATGATCCAGGTGCCGGATCCGCTCATCGCCACAAGCGCGCACGCTCCGCGTCGCAGACGGATCGGTCCGATCGTGGCTCGGGGCGCTAACTGAACGTCGGGAAGCTGCAAGCACCAAAGCGGTCACGACGGCGTCGACACCAGGACTGCCGCTCCAGGCGTAAAGCGGCCAGGCCGCAGTCCCGCAGCAGTTCAACCCATGTCAACCCGGACCATGCGCTTGACACGAGCGGCGCCTAGGCACGTGCCGACCGGCGGGGTCGTACGCGGCCGTTGCGCTTGCGTGTGACGCGAGAGCACGTTTCCGCGGAAAGGCCCTAGTCGGCTCGTGCATGCGTTCGTCCACGACGAGTCGCTACGGAGCGCCTCAACCGTACGATTCCTTAGCAACGCAATCGCGGGACGCGAGGCAGAGCGAGGACGAACGCGATCGCGCGGACCCCCAGCCGCCGTCTAGAAGCCTGACATCTATAGCGCAGCATTGTCTTCGCCCCGTCGGCTCCGGGTGACATCGCGATGCCCCGCCGCAGCGTGGACGCGGGTGAGCTACGTCGGGTGCGAGAGCTCAACCAGGTTACCGTCCGGGTCGCGGACGTACACGGAAACGATCTGTGAGGTCGCGCCGGTTCGCGTGACTGGTCCTAGTTCGACGGCGATGCCCTCGCGCCTCAGAGTGTCGAGGGCGTCGTCGATGGGATCAGCGACCAGGAAGCACAGGTCGGCCGAGCCGGGCGCGGGTACGGTCGCGTGCGGGCGGACCTCCGCCTCTCGCCGGTGAAGATTGAGCTTCTGCTCGCCAAACCGGAACGCGATACGGCCCTCGCCGAACGCCTCGCGGCGCATGCCGAGCCTCTCATAAAAGCTGACGCTCGCTTCGATGTCGGCGACCGTCAGGACCAGGTGGTCGAGCGCGAGGACCTGCACAACTCCAGGCTAGTTATGGCCAGGCTGACGAGGCCGCAGCGCGTGGTCGCGTCACGTCCCGGCCTAGGGGAGCCGCCCGTGGCGACGGTCTGGCCTCGCCCGCCTGGCAGGCCCCGCCCTCCCATCCGCGCCTTGCAGGGGGTGCGACCGGCAGCGACGCGATGCTCGTCGTGTCCGGAAAGCAGGTTTCGGCGCGTGGACGATCGATCGTTCTCCCACCGCGTGGACCGACAGCGCTTCATGCGAGCTGGCGCCTTCGCCGCCGATAGGCACGCAACTGCCCCTCGGCGTGGATAGCGATAGCCCCAGCATGGCGCGCGCCAGGCCGGCCCTATGGTGCCCGCGCACATTCAGGGTCGCCCGTCGCGCTAGCTGGCGACCGCGATCGCCACATACTGACGCGCACTCAGTACTCCGTACCGATGCGCAGCGCCGCCCAGGCCGTAAAGTCGGAGGCGATCAAGGAGGCGTTCAATGCGACAGACCACGGACCGGCCCGCGCAGCGTCGCGTGCTGCCGGTGGTCGTGCGCGATCGCCGTGGCAGCGGAATGCGCCGGATGCTTGGCGCCGTATCCGCAGACGCGCGGATGCTCCGCGCCATATCGGCCGACGTCGCCCACGCCGCCGACCCGCGCCATCTCGCGCGCAGGCCGCCGGCCGCCGACCCTTTCGAGTTGCGTGACCCCGAGTACATCGCGCGCACGCTCCCCGCGCTGCGCGTCATGGCCGACGCCTGGTTTCGCGCCGATGTGCGCGGGTTGGAGAACATCCCGCCGCGCGGGCCGGTGCTGCTCGTGGGCAACCACTCGGGCGGCACGCTCATCGCCGACACGTTCATCTTCGCGCAGGCGTTCTACGAGCACTTCGGCCCGGAGCGCGCGTTCTTCCAGCTCGCGCACGACCTCGTGTTCAAGGTGCCTGGCATCCGGGCCATGCTCACGCCGTACGGGGCGGTGCCCGCCTCGCCGGAGAACATGCGCCGCGCGCTCGCGCGCGGCGCCGCGCTGCTGGTCTATCCCGGCGGCGACCACGAGACCTACCGGGCTAGTTGGCACTCGGCCGAGATCGACTTCGCCCACCGGACCGGCTTCGTGCGGCTCGCGTTGAAGCACGGCGTGCGAATCGTCCCGGTCGTTTCGATCGGTGGCCAGGAGACGGCGCTGTTCCTCGGCCAGGGCGAGCACATCGCGCGACTGCTGCACCTCCATCGGCTGCTGCGGATCGACGTCGCGCCGGTCCAGATCGCGCCGCCGTGGGGTGTCACGGTGCTCGACCTCCCGGGACGCCTTCCGCTGCCGGCGAAGATCTCGATCGAGGTGCTCCCGCCAATCGACCTGCGCGAGGAACTCGGCGGCGCCTGCGGCGATCCCGACAAGGGCTACGAGCTCGTCACCGGGCGGATGCAGGACGCGCTGCGCGAGCTCGCCGAGGCGCGCGCGCTGCCGCTGATCGGCTGAGCGGGCGCTCATCGCAGCCCGGGCAGCCCGCTCGAGCGGTATCCCGCGCCGGCGGTAGAGCAGGTCTCTGACGCCCCGGGAGCCCGGTCTCGGTATTCGCCAATTCCGCGCATCTCTTGGACCGTGGGGACCTCCAGTGCGGGTCGGCAACGAGCCACGACGCCCCCGACGCTAGCCAACACGTCAGAGGCTGCAAGCGCTTCGGGGTCGCGCCGATGCCGGTCTCGTGCTATCGCTCGGCGAGCGGAGCGGCCGCCAAATCACCGTGACTGCAATAGGCGTAAAGCGATCACCGCCGGCCGGCGACGACGGCAATCCGCTGCTCTCGCTCTGGTTGTTCCACCACACCGTGGCGCTCGCGCACCGCCGAGGATGGCAGCGTCGACGACGCTCGGCGGACGCGCGGAATCGCCCAATTCCGCGTACGGCGGTCGCTGCCGATGAGCCGGCCGACCCGGTCGCCCGAGGCGCGTTCTGCCTACGCAAACTCGCGATTCTGCAGGCCCTCTCGTCGGCCTCGCTTTCGGCGACAAGCGCGTCTCGGACCAACGCCCGGACGCCTGCTTCCACGGCCGGATGCTCCACCGGCCGCACGCCCGCTTCGCGGCGCCGGCTCCCGTCCAGGGCGGCGCGGCCGCGCTTGTGCTGTCGCCCAAAGGCCGCGCTTATGCTGTCGCCCAAGAGCAACCCGGTCGTCCGCTCCGATCGGGGAGGACGACCGGGTTCAACGGCAAGCACTCGTCGCTAGTCGCGCGGCGCCGAAGTGGGATCAAGCCGTCGAGGCGCGGGCCGTGTGACGCTCGCAATGCCAAGCTTTCGCTCGCCGGCGCGAAGCAGGAGTGGTGCGCGGCGAGCCGCCAACCGCGTCTACCTAACGCCCGCTTCCGCAGCGACCGGAACCGTGGGCAGAGCGTGAGCGGAGCCTTGGGTCGGGCCGCCGGCCGGCCCTTGGAATAGCGTGGGGGAGAGGGGTCGGCCCCTCCTCTCACGCTCGGGGGCGCGCTCGCCGGGATCGCTGGCCGCTGCCTGCGCGATTCTGAGGCGGTTTATCGCTTGGCTCATTCTGCTCGCTGGTCCGCTGCTGACCCGTCGGAGCGGATCTCCCGCTCGCTCAGCACCTCAGCGAGGCCTCTGGCGGCGTCCGCAAGAGAGTTCAGAGCCTCCGCCAACCTCCCGTGATCCTCACCCACAAGCGCGGCGGTCGAGTCTGCCAATGCAGTGCCAAGCCGCGCCCACTGGCCGGCCTGCTCTTCGGCTGCGGCGACAGCGATGGCGTCATCCTTGGCGTCACGTGCCGTCGCACCTGCGGCGAGGAACTCGTCGAGGTCTGACTGCCTGATCCGGACCCGCCGCTCGCCGACGCGCACCGCGGGAAGCTCGCCGCGATCGATCCAGTTGCGAACCGTTTGTTGGTTCGGCCTGAGAAGCTCGGCGACTTCCCCGACGGTCAGGTAGGCAGGCAAGATCTGCCGAATGGTCCCATCTCGATCTGATCGAGTCCAATTGGGTCGCGGTAGCAAGACCATGATCACGACACGTGAGCCCACCTTGTCCCCGCTGCCGTCCGGTTGCGAGGCCCCGGCTCTGCGAGGTCGCGCTCTAGACCCAAGTTCCCGCGTGGCCGACCCATTAAGGACGCCACCACGCGCGGGCACGCGCCAACCGAGGCTCCTTCAGGTGGAATCAGGTGTGCAGCTCCGCGCGAGGAGGGCTGTCGGTGCGCTCAGCGGCGCCCGTCTTCTCACGTCTCGCTCTAGAAACGAGGCTTCGAGCCCGAAGCGCATTACTTAGTAGTCAGAGCCGACATGCCGACAGAGAGAACACGATCCTGCCCAGTTCGAGCGTGCTCATGCGTCGCTCAGCACCCGAGGCGACCACCAGGACCAGCCAGGAGCGCGCCGATGGCGCTTGAGCTCGCCGACGCGGATGGACGGAACCCTCACGTTTGCGGGCAGGCAGACCTGGGCGGGGTCAACATCGTGGCCGGCGAGGGTCGTGGGTCGGCCACCGTCGGTCATGGTGTAGCGCTCGTCGCTGGCTCGGCGTCAGCGGTCAGCGACCCTGAACGGAGTGTGTTGCTGTGAGCGATCGGATCCTCACCGCCAGCGACGTGGAGGCGATCGTGGAGGCGATCGCGCGGAGGGTTGTGGAGATCGTCGTCGCCCGATCCACGATGTTTGGGCTCGTCGACGCGCGGGAGCTTGCTGAGGAGCTCGGCGTGTCGATCGACTACGTGTACGCCCACGCGACGGAGCTCGGCGCAATGAGACTTGGCTCAGGGCCAAAGGCCCGCATTCGCTTCGACCTCCACGGCGCGCGCCAAGCGCTTGAGGCACGCACGCGACGCTCACATGGGCAGCGCCGGAGGTAGATAAATGCGGCCCGGTCTCGCACTCGCCGACGGCAACGCCGACTTCTTGGCCTTCCGGAGATGTGCGGCGTGGGGTTCGAAACTGGGCACGGCTGGTCGCGTGGGCGAAGCACTCGGACGAAACGATTCGCACACTGCTCGACCGTTCGGGACCAGAAGTCAGGTGCTGTGCGACGATGGGAGCGCCGAATGACGGGCCCGGCACTGCCCGACTCCCGCTCCCGCAACCGCACGTCCGTTCCTTATGCAGCTCCGGACCGCGACCTTCTGATGCCCCGGCCAACCCAGGGCCACGTCGTCGAGCGCCCGTGGGCGGACGGGAAGACCGTCAGCTACGGTGCGCAGGTGCGCGCCTATGGCCGCTACGAGAAGGTCACCTTCGGCACCAACAAGCAGGGCTGGAACCGGACGCGGGCGGAGCTGGAGACTGAGCGCATCATGCAGCAGATCGAGCGCGGGACCTGGGTCCCGCCGCGGCTTCAGCCGCGCGAGGACCGGCTGGAGGAGGCGATGGCGGCGCTCGGCGTGCAGGTCGACGAGACCTTCCGCGTGTTCTCCAAGCGGTGGTGGCGGTCCAAGCAGCTCGACCTGGCCGACAAGACGTTCGTGGACTACAGCTGGCGGCTCGGATACCTGGAGCGGTTCTTCGGGCGCCACCGGCTGAGCGAGATCACGCCTCGGCTGGTCGATCGCTTCCGCGATGAGCTCGCGGAACAGGCGCAAACGATCCGCCTGGCGGAGCAGCGGGGCAGGCCGGTGATGGAGACCGCCACCGACAAGCGCGGCCGGACCTACGAGCGTCGGCGACGACCGCTCTCGAACACCTCGATCAACATGCTGATCACGCTGCTCGGGCAGATACTCCAGCAGGCAGTCGACTACGAGCTGATCGACCGCAACCCCGTGCGCGTCGGCGGGCGCTCGGCGCGGTTCCTCAAACGCGCGCGCCCGGACCTCACGTTCCTCGAGGTCGAGGAGTTCCATGCCCTGCTGGATGCTGCCGCCGAGCTTGAGGCGGAGGCGCCAGCGAACCGCAAGGGGCTGGGACGGCGGGCGATGATCGCGACGCTCGGGCTGGCTGGCTTTCGGATCGGGGAGATGATGGGCCTGAAGGTTGCGCAGGTCGATCTGCAGCGCTCCCGTTTCAAGGTCGCCGACGCGAAGACCGAGGCCGGCGTGCGCGAGGTGGAGATCACGCTCTACCTTCGCGACGAGCTGCTCGCCTACGCGATGGACCGCCGGGCGCGCGGCCTGCCGCTCGGGTCCGCCGACCACTTCTTCGGCACCGCGGCGGGCAAGCGCCGCGACCCCGACCGCTTCCGCGACCGGATCCTGGCCAGCGCGGTCACGCGCGCCAGCGCAAACGGCGCCGAGAGCGGCCTGGCGCCGCTGCCCCGATCACGCCGCACTCGTTGCGGCGGACCTGGGCGACGTTCTGCGCGATGATCGGCCGCGACCCGAAATGGGTGGCGGCCCAGATCGGACACGTCAACCCGAAGTTCACGTTCGCGGTCTACCAGCAGGTCGCGACCCGCCGCTACATCGACGAGGAGGCCGTGTGGGCGCTGATGCGGTTTGCCGACGAGCCCGCGGAGCGCTTGCCGAGCCGCCAGATCACCCGCCTCCAGCGCGACGATGCGCGGGGGTTCTCCGGGATCGAGAAGGGCGAGTTCGATCGCGGCCTCGATCGCCTCAATGACCGCGCCGAGGATCCGGAAACCTGGCGACTGATCGAGGGGCCGGCTTAACGCCGTGATTAACGCCGTGGCCCGAAAGCGTCCGAGTACGAACGGGTTACGGCCGGACGGCAAAGAGATAACCCCGCGATTTGCGGGGCTTTCCGAGAGCGGCTGAAGGGACTCGAACCCTCGACCTTCTGCATGGCAATCGGAATGGCGAGTGCGGCAGTCTGGCTGATCTACCTGGAAACCCGCTGGTTTTTGGAGTTCATCACGCCGGGTGAGGGAATTCGGATGCCCGCAGATTGGGCACAATCCGAGCAGGTTTCCGGAACCAATCCGGAACGAAGCGACCGCACCGTCCGGGCGTCGTTCGCATCAAAGTCCGGGGGAGAGGGGAGAAGAGACGCGACTGCCTGAGCTCCTCCATGCTGACACGGGTTGGCGGCCACACGGTAGAGGTAGGGGACGTATGAGCAGGATCCTCCTCCCGTTCACGGGGATGTCGCCGCTCTATGTGGTTGCAAGCCCGGTGGAGCTGGCGTTGCGTTGCAGTCGTCGTTCGCCTGGTGTGCGACAGCGACACCAGTACGATCCGGTTGATGACCACGCGCGAGAAGGTCGAGAGGCTGCTTGACCGGCTCTCTGAGACCGAGCTCGAGGCTGACGTGCAGTCCGGCGGCGACGCCGTGGACAGTGGCTTCTGGGAGCGTTTCGGTGAGCGCGTCGACGAGCGCGTCACGGCGGCTGCGGTAGCGGGCTCGCATGCGGCGTAGGTGGCGGTCCAGCTCGCCGCGGGTGAGGAAGTCGGCGAACGCATGCTGTTCGATGCGGGCGGTCCCGCGGTCGGCGAGGAGCTTCTCGTGGCTAACGGCTTGCAGTAGCGGCGGCGGCACGACGAGCCAGCCGATGCGGAGCGCGGGCGCCAGGGTCTTGCTCGCCGAGCCGGCGTAGATGACCCGGTCGGGATCGAGGCCTTGGAGCGCTCCGATGGCCGCGCGGTCGTAGCGGTACTCGGCGTCGTAGTCGTCCTCGATCGCGATCGCGCCGGTCTTGCGCATCCAGGCCAGCAGGGCCGTTCGCCGCTCGGCGGCGAGCGCAACGCCGGTGGGGTGCTGGTGGGCGGGCGTCAACACGACCGCCTCGGCGTCGGCGAGCTCGAGTTCGTCGACCCGTGTTCCGGCTTCGTCGACTCCGATCAGAACCGGCTCCAGGCCGGCGTGTGCGGCGCCTAGTGGTTCATCCTTCAAGTTCGTTGTATCGGGTAGGTTCCCTGCTTGTGGCCTCGAAGTCCTTGCCGACAAGTTCGGCGAGGATGGAGGTTGGCGATGGGTGTCATCAAGCAGATCGAGGTGTCAGTGGAGGATCGGCTGGAGTTAGAGCGGATCGTGCGCGCGGTGAGTTCTGAGGTGCGGATGGTCGAGCGGGCGCAGATCGTGCTGGCGGCGGCGGAGGGGTTGAAGGGCGTGGAGATCGCCGAGCGGGTGGGGTGCTCTGAGCCGACGGTGGTGAAGTGGCGCGGGCGCTATGCCGAGCGCGGGATCGAGGGGCTGAGGGATGCCCCGCGGTCAGGGGCGCCGTTGACGCACGGCCCGGAGACCAGGGCGTTGTTGATCGCGAAGGCGTGCACCAGGCCGGAGCCGACTGCGGAGGGCGCCCGGCGGGAGCGGTGGACCTATGAGGAGCTGGGAGCGGAGGTGGGCATGTCCGCGTCGCAGGCGCACGTGATCCTGTCGCGCGCGGAGATCAAGCCGCACCGGACCGACTACTGGATGATGAGCGACTACTCGCGGCCCGAGTTCGAGGAGCGCCTCGGCGAGATCTGCGGGCTGTACGTCGACCCGCCGGAGAACGTGCTGGTCGTCTCGCTCGACGAGAAGACCGGGATCCAGGCCAAGGCGCCGACGAAGCCCGACCAGCCGCCGGCGCCGGGCAAGCCCGCCCGCCGCGAGCACGAGTACACCAGAAACGGCACCCAGTGCCTGTTCGCGTGCCTCAACGTGCAGGCAGGTGACGTGCTGGCGATGCCGTCCAAGACCCGCAACCGGTGGGACCTGATCCACTTCCTCGACCACCTCGACGACGAGATCCCGGTCGTGGAGGGTCAGGAGATCGTGGCGATCACCGACAACCTCTCGACCCGCGGCACCGAGGAAGTCGAGCAGTGGCTCAAAGACCATCCCCGCTGGAGCTTTCAGTTCACTCCCAAGCACGCCTCGTGGCTCAACCAAATCGAGATCTTCTTCTCGATCCTCTGGCGGCGACTGCTCAAGCACGGCATCTTCACCTCCGAACAGGACCTCGCCTGCCAGATGCTTGCGTTCATCGAGACCTACAACCAGACCGCCAAGCCGTTCAAATGGACCTACACCGGCAAGGTCCTCGAAGCGTAGAAAAGTAAGCAAGTAACTCAATCAACTAACAGGATGATCCACTAGGCCGTCTTCGAGGTTGCTGGGGTCCTCTAACGCGATCCGTTTAGCGCCGGCTGCCGCGAGGGCGTGGCAGACCAAGCCGAGGCCCTGCGTGTAGCCGTTGGTGACGACGATGTGCTCGGGATCGGCGACGACGCCACGGACGCGGCCGAGGTAGTCCGCCAGAGCGAGACGCAGTGCCTGGACTCCGCGGGGGTCGCCGTAGCCGAGGTCGGCGTCAGTCATCGTCGCAAGCGCGTGGCGCAGCGAGCGCAGCCAGGCCGCGCGCGGGAACGTTGAGACGTCAGGCACGCTGGGACGGAAGTCGAACCGCGCGTGCGGCGCCGCCGGCGCCGCCACCGCCTCGGCCCCACGTGCGACCGCGGCGGTGTCCGAGACTCGTGGGCGGGCTCCTTGGCGCAGGCTCAGATAGCCCTCGGCGGCAAGCTGGGCGTAAGCGTCCACCACGACCCGCCCCGAAACGCCGAGCTGGCGCGCCAGATCACGTGTGGACGGCACCCCTGCGTCCGGTCGCAGGGCCCGATCTCGGATCGCCCGCCGAAGCTGGTCCTCGATCTGTGCTCCGAGCGTCCGGGAGCCATCGCGGCTCACGGAGAGGAGCAGCTCTAACGGCTGACTGGTCTCGTCCAAGGCCATGATTGTGGATCTTTCATCTGCACCAGTGAAAACCTAGCATCGGCGCATGCATTCGATCGCGTCATCCCCCGGCCTACGAGGCCTGTTCGCCACCTCGATCCTCGCGCGGTTGCCGCTGGCGATGCTCAGCATCGGGCTGCTGGTCCATGCCCAGCACCTGACCGGCTCGTTCGCCGCGGCTGGCCTGGTCACCGCCGTCTACGCGATCGCGCTCGGCGTGGGCGGGCCACTGCTCGGCCGGCTCGTCGACCGGCGCGGACAAACGTTGGTGCTGCTGGCCAGCGGCACCGTAGCCGCGGCGCTGCTGGTCGCGATCGCCCTGCAGCCGGTGGGCGCTTCGCTCGCCGTCCTGCTCGCGCTCGCAGCCGGCATTGGGCTGGCCGAGCCGCCGGTCGGCGCCTGCCTGCGAACCCAACTGCCCGCCCTTCTACCCGGTCCCAGCGCCGTCCGCGCCGGCTACGCCCTGGAGGCATCCGTCGTGGAGCTGACGTTCATCTTCGGGCCGCCGCTCGCGCTCTGCATCGGTGCGCTGTGGTCCACCGGCGCGGCCCTCGCGGCGGGTGGGATCGTCCTGCTGCTCGCGACCACGGCGTTCGCCGCGCAACCGGCCTCACGCAGTTGGCGACCGGCGCCCGCGCAACGACGACCGCGCGGAGGCTCGCTGCGCGCGCCGGCGATGCGAACGCTGGTGATCGTCCTGATCGCCGTCGGCGTGCTGCTGGGCGCCGACGAGGTCGCTGTCGTCGCGGCCGCCAAGACGCTTGACAGCACCACGGCAGCCGCCCCGCTACTCGCCCTCTGGGGCGTGGGGTCCTTCGCGGGCGGGCTGTTCGCCGCCCCCGCGGCGGCGGAGCCCGCACCGCCGCCGGCCTCGCGCTCATCCTCGGGGCGCTCACCGCCGCACACCTAGCCCTAATCCCAGCGGCCGGCAGCGTCGCCCTGCTCAGGGGTGTGCTGCTGCTCGCCGGCGCCACGATCGCGCCGACCGAAGCCACGATCTACGCGATGGTCGACCACGCCACCCCGCCCGCGACCATGACCGAGGCGTTCGCCTGGCTCGCCACCGCGATGGCACTCGGCGGTGCCCTCGGTGCGGCGAGCGCCGGCGTACTCGTGGACCGTGCCGGGCCCACCGCAGGATTCGCGCTCGCCGGCGGCGCCGGCGCACTCGCGGCGCTCACCACCATGCTCCGGTCGCGCACCCTCGTGCCTCGCCCGGCGCCCGTCAACACCCTCATCGACGCCACCGATAAGCAGCTCGCCCACCAAGCAGCCGCCTGACCGTCGTTCTGGGTGGCAGTGCCAAGATGACCACGGTCACGATGACAGACGCGATCCGGCCCCTTGGGAAGTGGGCCTTCCCCCGGCACCTCGCCAGGCGGGGATACCTGAGACGCCACGTTCAGAGTCGAAACTCGCGCTCGAGTCGCAGGCTGTCGCGCAGGCGGCGGTCGTGGGTAGCGACGATCAGCGCTCCGGGCCAATGTTCCAACGCCGCCTCGAGTACCTCCACGGACTCGATGTCGAGATGGTTCGTCGGCTCGTCGAGTAGAAGGCAGGTCGCGCGTTGATGCGCGATTACAGTCAGCTCCGCGCGGGTCCGCTCGCCGGGCGACAGCGATGCGACGCTCCGCCGGGCGACGCCGGAGTCAAGGCCGAAGGACGCCAGCGCCGTGCGGGCGGACGCGTCGTCGAGTCCGGTGGGCTCTCGGACCCGGGCGGCGAGCGCGGCGGAGTCGGTCAACGCTTCGCGGGCCTGGCCTAATTGCACGATGACCGCTCGTGGTGAGGCACGCCGACGGCCCTCGGCAGGATCGACTTCGCCGGCGAGCGCGCCGAGCAGCGTCGACTTGCCGCTGCCGTTCGGATCGCTGATAAGTACCCGCTCGCCGTGCGCTACCGCGAAGTCAAGCGGTCCGAGCGACCACTCGCCGCGGTGCAGGACGACTCCTTCCAGCGCGACGATCCAGGTCCTGCGACGCTCAGCGGGCGTGAGCCGCAGACTGAGGGCCGGGCGCTCCCACGGCGCGTCGGGAACGTCAATGCGGCCGGCACGCCCGCCGATCTTGCGCGCGCGTGCGGCCATTCCCTCGGCGCGCATCTTCACCCACTCGCGGGACTGTTTGTCGTTGTCCTGAACGCCGCCGCGGGCATGTTTGACGCTCGCCGCAGAACGTCTGCGTGTCTCCCGCTCGGCCGCGATCAGCTGATCGCGGGCGCGCGAGGGCGTGCTCCCGCTCGGTACGCGCCGCCTCGCGCTCGCGTTGGAAGGCGTCCCAGCCGCCTCGATATTGCGTCGCCTGTCCAGAGTCGCGGTCGAGCTCGACGATCTCGCTGACCGTTTCGGCGAGCAAGGCTCGGTCGTGGGAGACGAGGACCACGCCCCCCGGGCGCTCGCCAAGCAGCATCGCGAGTCGCTGCAGCCCGTCCTTGTCGAGGTGATTCTTCGCTCGTCGAGGAGCACGACGTCAAATCGCGCCACCTGCAGCGCCGCGAGGCCCGCGCGCGCCGCTTGTCCCCCTGACAACGTGCCAAGCGGCCGCTCGAGGAACTCGGGTCCGAGGCCGAGATCTGCCACCGCGGCACCAAGCCGCGCGTCGACGTCGGCACCGCCAAGGGCAAGCCACTGCTCCAGCGCAGCGGCGTGTGGCTCGATCGCCTCAAGGTCACCCGTCGCTAGCGCCGCCGCCCATCGATCAAGCATCGTGCTAGCGGACGCCAGGCCGACGCGGTCGAGCACGGTCTGCCGCACCGTCAGTTGCCGGTCCTCCGCGTCGGCGAGCTGCGGCAGGTAGCCGACCGTGACAAAGCGTCGGACGATGCCCGTGTCGGGTGCTTCGCGGCCGGCGAGGATTCGTAGCAGGGTTGACTTGCCAGAGCCGTTCGGACCGATTAGCCCGATGCGACTGCCGGCGTCAACGCGCACGTCGACGAACCGCTCGCCGAGCAGATCCCCGCCGTCCTCCACCAGCATCCCGGCGGGCTGACCCGCAGCCAGATCAGCCAGACACTCAACCACAACCAACCCGCCGGCAAGATCGACCACTCCCTCCACGCCCTCCACGCCCTCCACGCCACCGGCCGCGCGACCACCGCCCAGATCCCGACCGGCGGCCGGCCCGCCCAACTCTGGACCGCCACCAGCCCAGCCGCCCAACCGGCCGGCGCATAGCGCCCGCAGCACCCCGAACCCCGGGCAGACCGGCCCGCTACCAACTACGCGCGAGTGGTCGCATCGCTCGCCCAACCACCCCCGGCTGAACGACACACCCCGCGTGCCCCAGCCACGCAGAGCCTGGCGAGCGATCAAACAGCGGAAGCGAACCGGTCACAGGCGCGCGACGCACAACTGCGCGCTCCCGACTCTGCCGCCCCTTCGTTGCAAGCCGTTTGGCCTTCCGGTCCACGCGCCGTTCCAGGGTTAGTTCTTCTTTCGCACCACCCCCGATGCCGGACATGAACGACATCTGCATGCCGGATTTGAGCTGCGCTCAACACCGGGGTCGCCGACGACCCCGGGATCCCACAAGCGCACCACCCCGTCCCAACCGCCCGAGACGACCTTCCCCCTCCGGAGTAACCGCCACCGCGCCTACCACACTGCCGTGGTGGCCGAGCTCGCGGCCGGGGTCGCCGACGACCCCGGGATCCCACAAGCGCACCACCCCGTCGCCTCCGCCGGAGACGACCTTCCCCCTCCGATGCCGGGTGGTCGCTCGATCAACGACACGCACAGCGGCCGCGCCACCAGCAGCGTGACAGCGAGGATCCCGACCGCCGCCCAGCTGTCGCTGAGTAGGCTGGAGAATGTCATCAGCGAGCCGAACACGACGAAGATTCCGAGCTTCACCAGCTGCCTGTTATCTCGCCCCGCGGAACTTTCAAGCCGCACCGGTGTTCTGTGTGTGCGTGCGCTTCGCGAGCAGACGCGTCGGCCCTCGTGGGCGAGGCCAGACAGCGGGCAGTTTGACGCGCCGGTGGTGGCCCGACCGGGCGTTGCTGGCTGCTGCATCGCTGGCCGTCGTGATCGCGAGCGCGACGCCGGGGACGGCGTCGACGCGTCCCGCGTCTCACCACCCGCACGCTCGGGCCGCGCACGTCGGGGCCTGGGCTTCCGCGCGTCGCCCGAACATCGTGTTCGTGCTGACCGACGATCTATCGATGGACCTCGTCCGGTTCATGCCGCAGGTCCAGGCGCTCGAGTCGCGCGGAATGAGCTTCGAGAACTACTTCGTCACGGACTCGCTGTGCTGTCCCTCGCGAGCGTCGATCTTCACCGGGAACTTCCCCCACGACACGGGGGTGTTCGAGAACGCGGGCGTCGACGGTGGCATCACTGCCTTCCACTCGCACGGCGATGAGCAGAGCACGTTCAACATCGCGCTCCAGCGGGCGGGCTATCGCACCGCGATGATGGGAAAGTACCTCAACGGCTACCTGCAGGGCCCAGCGAGATCTCCTGTGCCGGGCACGTTCGTGCCGCCGGGCTGGAACGAATGAGACGTCGCCGGGTGGGGCTACCCCGAGTACAACTACTCCCTCAACGAGAATGGGAATCTGCGCCGCTTCGGGCATCGCCCGCGGGACTACCTAACAGACGTGCTGGCGCGTCGAGGCGTCAGCTTCATCAACCACGCGGCCGGGTCAGGGACACCGTTCTTTCTCGAGCTCGCGACGTTCGCTCCCCATTCGCCCGACACGCCGGCTCGAAGGGACGCTCACGACTTCCCGGGATTGAGGGCGCCTGAGCCACCCAATTTCGACCTGCTTCCGAGCGATCCGCCCCGCTGGCTGGCGGGCCACGGACCGCTGAGCCAAGGTCAAATCGCTCGGATCGATCGGGCCTTCCGTCGGCGCGCCCAGGCGGTGCAGTCCGTGGACCGGATGATCGGCGCGATCGAGGCAGCGCTCGCGAGCCACCGGATGCTCACCAACACGTACATCGTGTTCAGCTCCGATAACGGCCTTCACACGGGCGAGTATCGGCTGATGCCCGGCAAGCTGACGGCGTTCGACACGGACATTCAAGTGCCGCTCGTCGTCGCCGGACCCGGGATTCCAGCGGGCGCGAGCAGCCCTTCGATGGCGAGCAACATCGATCTCGCGAAAACGTTCACAGCGATGGGTGGGACGACACTCGCCGGAGACGGTCACAGTCTGATGGGACTGCTGAGCGGCGCGGCTCCGGCCGATTGGCGCAACGCGACGCTCGTCGAGCACCACGGGCCGGCGCTCGCGATCACCGACCCCGACGCTCAGAACGGCACAAGCGGGAACCCGACGACATACGAGGCGATGCGAACGCCGCAGTTGCTATACGTCGAGTATCAGGACGGGGAACGAGAGTTCTACGATCTCCAGAGCGACCCCGGCGAGCTCCACAACCTCGCTGGCGTGCTCTCATCCGCGCAGCTCGATCGACTGCACCGCGAGCTCACAGCGCTGGAGAACTGCCACACCGGGACCGACTGCTGGACCGCCGCGCACGTCTCCTCGAGCCCATAGGATGGTGCGGCTTGACCGAGTCCCACACACCGACGGCGACCCCACGGTCGCGGTGGGCCGTGGCCGGAGCCGTATCGGATCGTATCGGCGGCCCGGGCCAGGGCCGGCATGAGCAGAAGCGCGTTTATCCAAGCCATACGGACGTCGCGGTATGGTTAGTTTTTAGTTGTTTTAGTTACTTCCCCCGGATAAAGTTACCGACCGCCTCGACCGCAGGCCAGGCTGGCGCGGTTTGTCCAAGCGCAGCAGTTCGACCACGTTTCGGTGTCTTAGGTTTCGCGACCGGAATCGGAGTATTTCCGGGGGAAGTAGTTAGCGCAACGCTAAGTCCCCCGGTGGCCGGACCCGCGAGCGACGGTGAACCGAACCCAAGACCCACAAGGGCAGAAACCCGGCGACCGGCGAGGAGATCACGATCGCCTGCAAGCGTGGACCTGCGCGCGCGGCCGCTCGCGCGCGAAGGCGGCGCAGCTATCGGTGCAGAAGGCACAGCGGCGACTCGCGGCGCGAACCTGATCACGGCCGGCCGAGGCGGATCCTGGGGCAGGGAGGATCGGGACAGGATTTGGCGCAACGGGTGTTCGGTCAGGAAAAGGTCAACGAACAACGCGGTTCGTGACCCTGACACGGGTCCGGCCGAGCAGGACGACGCATGACTGCTTTGCACACCAGAAGCAGAAGCGCCCGCACGGCCAGCCGGCGTGGCTGCTCTTGGGCGATACCGGCAGCGCGCGATCCGGCGGTCGGCGCCGTTCGTCTCCACCTTGGGACCAGCATCGACGCCCCGCGCGGACTACTGCTTCGATGCCTTCGATCAGGGTGCTATTACGTCGCGTGGCAATTAGTGCGTGGTTACTTGGCGTAGGCGACGTACTCGCCGTCGAAGTACTTGCTGACAATCTCACTTGTGCGGGTAGCGAGATACTCGACGGTGAGAATGACGAGCTTGGCGAGGTTGGATGGGCGGCGTCGCGCGACGTGGGTGTGAACGTCCTGGTTGAGGAGCTCGTCGGGGTTGAGCTCCGGAGCGTACGGTGGAAGGTAGAACAGCTCCATCCGCGGATGGTCCAGCAGCCAGTACTCGACCGCGGGAGACTTGTGGAAGGAGGCGTTGTCGACAATCAGGAAGATCTTGCGCTCGGCGAAGTGCTCGAGCAGCTTGTCGAGGAAGTCCAGGAAGCGGATCTCATCGCAGGTGCCCTCGAAGATCTCGAACACGAGCGTGCCGTCGGCACCGATCGCGCTGATCACGTTGGCCGAGAAACGCTTGCCGGTCAGCGGCACGACCGCGCGCTCGCCGATCGGCGCGTAGCTCTTGCCGGCGGTCTGCCCGGCGCGCACGCCCATCTCATCGCCGAACAGCATCCGCGCCCCTTCGCGCCGCGCGCGCGCCTGGATCGCCGGGAACTCGTCCTGGAGCCAGGCCCGCACCCGCTCGGGGTCCTGCTCGAGCCACCGCCGCTGCGGCTTCTTGCCCGAGAACCCCCAGCGACGCAGGTAGACACCAACCGTCTGGCGGCTGAGCCCGATCCCGAACCGCCGCTCGATCAGCGCCTTGACGGCCTGCCTTGACCACAACACGCCGGGAATCTGCAGCTGATCGGGGTTCGTGCCCTTCATCAGTCCGATCAGCTCTGCCTGCTGGGCGTCGGTGAGCGCCATCTGCTCGCGCGAGCGCCGACCACGCCGCCGCTCCCTCAGTCCCTCAAACCCCCCGAGCTGGTGGCGCGCCATCCACAGCGACACCGTCCGCAGATGCACCCCCATGGCCTGCGCCACGACCGCGTGAGTGCGGCCCGCCAACACCATTCTCACACCCCGCTCACGCAGCGCTTCCCGAGTCTCGCCTGACACCCGCTTAGCGTCACTCATCACACAGTCAATACTATCATATTGACACACTCGAATGTACTGTTACCTGACGTACTATTTGCCACGCGCCGTGATAGCACGAAGGCTGCAAGCACCCGATCCGCGGATCTGGCGAAATTGAAGGACGCCGACGGCGTCCGACGAGAGACCTGCTCCGCTCGCCGCGCGATGCTTCCGTTACGCCGTGATGGAGTCGTCAGGCGACCGCGCTGGCGGAGTCCTGCGTCTCGTCCGGACCGACGGCGAAGTTGGGCTCCATTCCCTCGTTCTGGGCGCCGCTTCGTCGGCCAACCGACACCCCCGGCCAGCGTGCGGCCGACCCAACGACGGTACCGCGTGCGCTAGGGCTGGCCGGCCCGCTTCCGTACCTGCCCCTCGACGGAGCGATCCCGGGGCTCGCCGGCACTGAAAGCTCGACGCGATCGACCGCCACGCGGGGCGCTCACGGCCGCTGGCGTGGATTGACGACGCCCACGACGAGGCATGCGTCGAGTGGGCGAGCCGGCGGCCCGGCCCGACCCTGCTGGTCACGACCGACCCGGCGGCCGGGTTGGCGGCCGAACGCGTCGCGTGGCTGCTTCAGTGGGCGGCGGGGACCGGCGCGGCCGCCGAGGCCGAGCAGCTTCAGCTGGCCGACACCGCATACACCGGCGGGAGCCGCGCCGTGACCTCGAACCACGTCGCCCCCGCGTCGCCCGAGCCGAACACCTCGCCGGTAGTCGAGCCGAAGTAGATTTCAAGCGAGGGCCCGGAGCCCTTGCGCTGGAACGCCTGGCGCAGGACGGTCAGGTACGCGTGCTTCTGCGGCAGCCCGTCGCCGCGCGGCGCCCAGGTCTCACCGCCGTCGCGCGTCTCGTACACGCGCACGCGCCCCTCGGGCATCACCCGGTCCATGTCGGCGACGAGCGGGATCACGTACGCGCTGTCGGGGTCGGCCGGGTCGACCGCCAGCGGGAAGCCGAAGTCCGACGGGAGCCCCGCGCCGATCTCGCTCCAGCTGGAGCCGGCGTCGTCGGAGCGGTACACGCCCCCGTGGAACTGGATGAACATCCGCTCCGGGCGCGCCGGCGCGCGCTCCATGTGGTGCACGCACAGCGCCGTGTCGGCGTCGGGCGGCGGCTCGGGCAGGTTCAGCTCGGCGATCACCTCGTCCGGCAGGTAGCGCGGCGTCAGCCCCTGGTTGCCCCGCCGCCACGAGCGCCCGCCGTCGTCGGTGTGCCACACGCCCGCCGCCGAGATCGCGACCGACAGCTTGTCGGGGTCGCCCGGCCACGGGGCGATCGAGTGCACGCACAGCCCGCCCCCGCCCGGCTGCCACTTCGGGCGCGTCTCGTGCTCCCAGAGGCCGGCGTTGATCTCCCACGTGGAGCCGCCGTCGGCGGACTGGAACAGGACTCCAGGATCCCCGCCCGCGTACATCAGCCCGTCTGCTTCGCCCGGCGCGATCACCCAGATCCGCTCAAGCGCCTGCTCGCCCCCCTCCGGCAGCGTGACGCCCTCGGCCTGCTCCCATCCCTCGTGGCGCTTGGCGGCGCCCCAATCGCTCGCCGGCCGCTCGGTGTAGAAGACCTTCGGGCCGTAGAACGGCGAGGTCATCGTCGCCAGCACCCGCCTCGTGCGCGGGTCGCGCACCGCGTAGTCGACCGGCTCGCCGGCGAACGCCCGCGCGACGATCTCCCAGTCGCCGCCGGGCTCGCCTGAAAGCGCGAACAGCCCCTTCTTCGTGGACACCAGCAGCTCGGGCATCTCCTCAGCCTCCTGTGATCGCGGGCAGGATCTCGACGCGGGCGTCGGCGGCAACCGCCGTGTCCCCCCCGCCGCGCTCGCCGTTGACGAACACGTTGATGTGCTGCCTGATCAGGCCGCGCTCGTCGACGATCCAGCCGCCCAGCGCGGGATACTCGCGCTCGAGCTCGCGCAGCAGCTCGACGACCGTGGCCGCTTGGAGCTTGTGCTCCCCAGCGCCACCGGCGAGTTGTCGCAGCGGGCCGTGGACGCAGACGCGGGGCATAGCCAGATCCTAAGACTCTCGGCGGCGCCGAAACTCATCGTCGACCCAAACGCAAACGTTCGCGGCGGCGAACGTGCCGCTGGCGGTCGAGCACGGCGTCGAGACGATCGGGAGCAACCCCCGGTATGAGCGCTACTTGTCCTCGACCGGCTCGCTCACGATCAAGGGGGGACTCGAGGAAGTGAGTGGAGACACGCTGGGGCTCAGAGCCTCGGACATCATCGACATCAGCGGGTAGGCGCCGGCTTATCCAGCACCTGGCCCGCCTCCGCCGGCTCGTCCAGCAGCTGCGCCGCCGACCGAAGCTGGATCGGCTTGATCAGCCCGGCGTCTGGATGCCCGTAAGCGAGCGGACGCAGCTCGAAGGCGACACGGAGCGGTCGGAGCGGGAGGTCCGCTCAGCGCGAAAGCGTCACTGCGGGGCAGTGACACGCGAGAGAGACTCAAAGACTTCCGGTCCGTCCAAATGCGGTCGTGAGCCGCGTCGCTGCTGGTCCGGACAAGCAGCACGAGCGGCGGCTGCTCGTCAGCCGACGCCTCGAGCGCCAGGCGGATGCGGAAGAGCTGTTTGGGGCGTCGACGCGGACACCTGCTTTCGCGTCGCGAAGCGAATCTGGACGGGCTGAGCGAGCGACCTGCTCCGCGCGGATAGGGCGCCTCGCCGGCCGCCGCCACGTCGTTCGGTGCCGCGACGGCGCCGGCGTTCGCGCTTGCCGCGCATTGGGGGTCTATCGGCGGAGCGGCAGAGATATGCGCCGGAAGGCGAAAGGAGGAGCGCCTCGACCGGGCCTCCGTGTTCGCCCGTTGGCGCTCAGGTGGGCGCGAGCATGCCGGCGCTTAGTTAGCGGTCTGGCTCGCCACTCCTTTGACGTTTCCGTAGAGGTATGTGGCGGTCTATCTTGCGGACAATGCACGAGCACGAACACGGCGAGCAGCACTTCGGCGTGGCGGCGCAAGCCGCCGAGTGGGACGCGAGGTACCGTGAGCGCGACGGGACGATGTGGAGCGGGCGACCGAACGGGCGGCTCGTCGCGGAGGTCGTCGCCCTCACCCCGGGCCGGGCGCTCGACGTCGGTTGTGGCGAGGGCGCCGACGCGATCTGGCTCGCTCGGCGCGGCTGGACCGTCACTGCGATCGACATCTCTGACGTCGCCATATGCCGGGCGCGGGAGGCTTCCCATCCGGCTGGCGCCTCCGTCGAGTGGATCTGCGGGGACACCCTCCAGACACCGTTCCCGGCCCGTTCGTTCGACCTCGTGTCGATGCAGTACCCGGCGCTGCCCAAGGCCGCCGGCGAGGCCGCCGTGCGGAGGTTGCTCGACACGGTGCGCCGGGGTGGGTTGCTGCTTGCCGTCTACCACGACCTCGACGACGAGCACCGCGAGCACATGAAGTCCCAGGGCGTCGACCCGGCGGACTACGTAGGCGCCGACGACCTCTTCCGGCTGCTCGGCGACGACTTCACGGTGGAGCTGCACGCGGTCGAGCCGCGGATCGACCCGCCGCCCGGCACCCCGCACATCGCCGGCGTCGTCCTGCGCGCCAGGCGTCACTGACCGCCGGCCGCCGCCAAGCCGACCTACACCGACTGGCGGCGGGCTTGGGGTTGGCGGGGGAGCGGGGCGGGCTCCGAGGTTAGGAGCTGAGCGGGACCGGATGCGGGCGCTCGTCTCAGAAAAGGCGCCGCTTGGGTCCTGCCTCCCGCGCTTACGGGCGTTCAGCCAGACTGGCGTGAAGTACCGAGCTGCGGCCGACGCAGGTCCTCGCCAACGCTGGCGTTCGAGTTACTGCCCTACGTCAGGAGCGGCCAGGGGGGACCGCCGGTGCTCGCCCAAGCGTCACTCCGGGCGACCTTGGACCGGTCGAGCCGGTTTCTCCTTTGCCATCGGCGCACACGTCATTAGTGTCTCGGACGCCGAAAGAGCGTCTCGCGTAGAACCACCTGGCCGCGACCAGGTGCTGGTTCTGCCCGTCCGGCGATGAAGCCTGCGCGTGGTTCCTCCAGTCAGTCTTGGTCGTGCAACACAGGGGCGTACGAGATCCCGACGATCGCGCCCTCCGGTGACTGCAGCCTGGCCACGGTCTGACCCCACGGCTCCTCGCGCGGTGGGTGCAGGAGTTCGTAGCCAGCTTGCTCGAGCTGCCGTGCCGCCGGGCCTACCGCCGCCGCGTCCGCGACGTCGAAGTCGATGCTGACCTGCGGCACCGGCCGCTCCGCTGGCCACTGCGGCGTGCCGAAGCATGCCTCAGCGGCCTGGGCCAGCGGCCAGATACCGAAGGACTTGCAACCGGCGATCTGCTCGCTGTGGTGATAGTCGCCGCCTTGGCTCTCCAGCGGCAGCCCAAGCCCGTCGACGTACAGCTTGCGACTGGCGGAAGGATCCGGCGCGATCACCGCCACGCTCGAGAGGAACTCGATATTCATGCCACCTCCTCGTTCGCGCTGTGCTCGGTCAACGATCCAAGCAGGTTCCGCATCCCGCGCTTTGCGCGTGCGACCAGTCGTCGGGCGAGATGCCTGTGCGATCGCGACAGAAGGTCCTCGATGCTGTCGCCACGCCCGCGAGTCAATCCTCTTTCAGGCGACAGTCGCCTTCCCGTGCCCGTTGGCGAGCTTGCCATCACCTGGCGACTCGGAATCGCAGATTCACGACTTGACCGGATGCCGACACGTCGAGCGTCTCGAGTGACGCGCGAATCCGCGGAACGTTGAACAGGCGAACCCCGTCGCCGAGTAGCTCCGGCACGGGGTGGATGAGAAGCTCATCGACGAGCCTCGCCTCGAGGCACTGATCGACGACGTTCGCACCGAGCACGAGCAGACCACGTCCTCCGGCCGCCGCAAGTGCGGTCGCGACGGCCTCCCTGACATCACCAGACAGAAACGTGTACGAAGGGTCGGTCTCGTCGGTTGGCGGCGTGTGGGTCAGGATGAATTGCGGACCGCTCCAGCGTCCGCCGAACAGCCCTGCATCTCGCGTCGTTCGGCTCGCCGGCCGACCTCGTATACGCCCCGGCCGCCCAGGAGCGCCCCGGTCCTCGCTATGACCTCGTCAACGAGTCCGCCAGGCATGTCGCCAGCGTGGTGGAAGACCCAGCCCATCTCGTCATTCGGGCCCGCGATGAACCCGTCGAGCGACATCATCGTTTGGACGAAGACGTTGCCCATCCTCACCTCCGCGATCGTTCTCGACAACAAGACCACCGCCCGCGGCCAAACCTCATCGGTCCAGCAGATGCCCGTCGGGCAGGCATTCTGCCGGTCGACGCGAATGCTCACCAACGCGAGTTCCGGGCACACCAGCGCAAACCTGAAGGCGGGTCCCCCACCAGCCCTGAACGTTCGCTCTGGTTTCGCCGCGCGCGGGCTTACGACCGCCGGTCGGCGACGCCCCCTCCGGCCGCTTCCCCGCAGTCGGCGCAAACCAAGACCCGGAGGCGTCGTCGCCAATGCTCCTCGTACAACGGAAGCAGGGCCCGCGGGTGATGACGTCACGGGTCTGTCGGTGCCGGATCCCGCGGGGAGGAGAAGCGTGACGACCGGGTTACGGAGCCATCGAAAGTGCTGAGTTTCGTGGATGCAGAAGCCTGCGCTCTCGGTCCAACTTCCCGTGCCGGGCGAGCGCGTTTGGGCGAATCCGATCGTGCGCCGTAGCGCAGATCGGGCCCGGACCCGGACGAGCGCTACGTCGCCTTATGTGAGGCTGCCATTTCGGCATGAACGACGTGAACGAACGGGCCTTTCGACCGCCTCGATGACGCGATATGTGAGGTCGTGAACGACGTGATCGACGTGATCGACGTTAACTCGCTGGTCGACGAGCCAGGGTCACGGCGGCCTCGCTGGCGATGGGTGCCGCGGCGCTCGCACGAGGACCCATCGCCGGTCCGTCGGGCCGAGGAGGCTCGCACGTCGCGTCTCCAGACGCCGCGGGAACTGCCGCCACCCCGGCTCGCCTCTTGCGTGCCGGCGTCGTCGATGCCGCGCGGGCCTCCTCCCTTCAGTGCGCCGTTGACGTTCCCCCGGCCTGCGACCAGTTATGTCGTTTATGTCGTACGTCGTCAGCCGTCAATCCGACGCTCGCGACAGCCACGTCGATCACATGTGAACGACGTCAATCCCCAGCAACCACGGCACGTTCACAAACCACCTGCACATAAGGCGACAAGGCAATCGCTCGATGTGGGTCGAGCTGACGCAGAAAGCAATCGTTGAGCGAACGCATGGGTCGAGTCCCAACGGTCACGGTCGCCGGTGATCCGCTTGGACGGGTGAAGGAGTACCCCGGCCCTGCCGCCGGAGCCCGCCCCTTGGGATCGCGACTGGCCGCCTTCGAACTCGGGCCTCGCTTTCGGCGCTCCGGAGTATCGCTCCGTCTCCGTCCGGTCGTAGCCTAAGAAACCATGCCCGAGCTTGGTGGCGAGCTGCTCGACGTGGACGAAGCTGCCGGAGTGCTGGGCGTGGACCGGGCGCGTATCGAGCGGTGGCTTGAGATGGGGGCTTTGCCTCGCATAGGTCACAGCCGCAAGGACATCGTTGACCTCTCACCGTGTCGGATCGCCGCGAGCACATCGTTTCCTTGGTCAGTTTTTGGATTCGATCGACGATCGTCGTAGTAGCGCCTGTTGGAATGTTGGCAACCCGGATGGTTGTCAACATTTCAATGGGCGGCCGTTTGGCCGTGTCCCGCGTCGCGCGCGCGGGCGCGCGTGGCTGGTCAGCGGCCGGGGGTCTGCAGCCGGCCGGTGGTGAGCAGCTCGCCCTGGTCGCTTGAGACGAGGAGGTTGTGTTCGTTGGCGGTGAGCGCGAGATCGAGCGTGGCGGTGACGTACTGGTAGGCGCTGCCGTCGGGCATCGTGATCGCGCGGCCGAGGATCCTGAGCTTGTGGTCGGAGCGGATGAAGCGAATGAACTCGACCTTGCCGCGCTTGGGCCAGCCGGCGGGGAGCTCGGCGAGCGCGATCGGGGCACGCGGCTTGCTCGCTGTGATGTTCTGGTCGGGCGTGAGGCCGCTGGTGGCGCTGTTAGCGATGCTGGGCGTTGTGGAAGCGCTCGAACGCGCCCGCACGTTCGGCCAGATGCCCCAGGTCGGCGAAGCGCTCCTGGCGAAAGAAGCGCTTATCGAAGGTGTCGTTGAAGTGCTCGATCGTGCCGTTGCGCCACGGCTCGCGGGGCGGCACGAACACCGGCGTTGAGCCCTGGCGCAGGCACACGCGCACGACCTCGCCCAGGCCGGTCGGGGACACGAACGGCCCGCCGTTGTCGAACTGGATCCGCTGTGGCACGCCGTGACGACCCCACAGCGCGTGCAGCGCCGCGAGCACTCGGCGATCGCCGCGGTCTTGCACGATCTCGATCCCCGCGTGATGGGACGCGACGTCGATCTGGTTCAGCGCGTGAAAGCGCACCCCGCCATCGAGGTGCCGCGGCCCGACGAGGTCGACCTGCACCACCTCGCCGGACCGCGCCGCGGCAGGAGCTGGATACGGGATGCCCTTGCTCGCCCGCCGGCCGGGACGCTGACGCTTGGTCGCGCCGGCGCGCTCGAGGATCTCCTCGATCGTGCGCTCGGGCGGCACGACCGCACCGAGCTTCGAAAGCTCCCACGCGATCGCTGGCGCGCCGACCTGCGCCCACGGGTTCTCCTCCAGTCGCTTGCGCACCTCGAGCACCTGCGCCTCGACCCCAGCCTCCGTCCGGTTCGCGACCCGCCTGGGCGCCCGCGAGAGGCCCTCCGCCCACCCCGGATCGTGCGGGTCATACCGCGCTGCCCACTTCGCCACCCACTGCCGCGTGCGGCCAAGATCCCTGGCGATCGCCCGCGGCGACTCCCCAGCCAGCCTTCGACGCGCAGCCTCGCCACGCAACACGATCTCAGCCTCATCCATCCAAACCTCCTGCGCTCGATCAACATGAGCGCACGAGCCTCAATCCAGGGTCGGATGGAAACGATGTGCTTGCGGCTCAACCCGCAGCCCCGTAAACGATGCGCTTGCGGTCACCGGTAAACGATGTGCTTGCGGCCGTCACATAGGCACACCGGACGGACCGAGGTTCAGGCGCGTGGACCTCGAACCGGTTGCCGCTCCCACCATTAGTCCACGCTCGGTCTCGGAGTGCTTGGGCCTTCCAGAGCCTGACACCGCGCCGCTGATCGACCAAATGGAGCTGGCTGGCGCCTCAATCCGGTCCCGTGTTTTCGAGACGCAAGCCAAGCAGCGCCCACTCTTCCACTACACGAGCAGCGACGTGGCGCTTGACCACATCCTCCCAGAGGGACGCCTGCGGCTCAACGCGCCTCATGGCATGAACGACCCGTTCGAGTCCGAGCCCATCTCGGTTTCGATCATCTTCGACGATCCCGCAGATGCAGACCGTCACTTCCCCCGCGCTGCAATGTTCGAGGAGGCGAGCGATCTCCTCCGCGACCGTTGCCACCTCTCATGCCTCACGAGGTCCGGTCCATACAACCACGGACCTGTCGGCTTCGGCGACGGCTTCGCTAGAGCGCGGATGTGGGCCCAATACGCGCAGAACCACCGCGGCGTCTGCCTTGCATTGGATCAGCGAGCGTTTCGCGATGCGGCGCGCAAGATGGCGGCGGCGCGCGGCCTCAAGCTCTACGAGGCCCCAATCACGTACCGCACCGAGGGCGGGCTTGAGCGCCCCGTCGCGCTCCCAAATTCGCGAGCCTCGGACGATTTGCCGGGTCTTATTGCGGACATCTTCCCGGTGGTGGTCGGGCACCTGTACTTCAGCAAGGCCTGGGACTGGAGCACCGAAACCGAATATCGGTTCCTCATGTACGGTGACGTGAACGAGCACGAGTACATCGACGTGCGCGGAGCACTCACTGGCATCTTCTGTGGACCGAAATTCCCCAATGCGCGCCTGAGGGACATCGTCTCCAGGTCTCCTGAGCTAACGCAAGCTGGCCGCGTGTTCCAGCTTGGGTGGAGGAACGGCGTGACTCAAGTCAACCCGGTCCATGCATCCGCTGTGAGCCCGGGTCCCGAGTGGCACATTCCGGCCGCACCCGAGGAACCCGTTGCGGACTCGTCGGTATAGGAGTTGGCGACGGAGCGGGCGTAGGAGGGCGCGCTCAGGCGCGCGCGGAGGAGCGCTCCCATCGGCCGCCGCGAGACACGCGCTTCGAGCGCCGAGCAGGGCAGACGGCACGGCCCGGTCGCGCCCTGGCAAATTCGTCAAGGCGCGTCTCTGCCACCGGCGGTCTGCGGGTGCTGCTGGCCGCGCAATGTGAGCATTCGATCGGACTGATGCCGAGGAGTGTGCCAGAACGAAAGCGGGTCCGGGTGTCGTCAGTCGAGGCCCGGTCATCTGCTCGAGCACGGGCTGTGCGATCTGCTCGGCGAGCCAGGTGGCGGACGGAAGGGGTGGGATCGGCGCGAGGACGAGGCGGGTGGCGCCGGCGTCGATGAGCTCGAGCAGCGTCTGCCTCACCGTGTCTGCGGTAGAGGGATCGGCGGCGTTGACGAGGAGCTGCTTGGAGCGCACGATCTCTCCGGGGGTGCGGCCGATCGCGGCGTACTGCTCGGGTTCAAGGGGTCCTCGCAGCACCCACCTTGTCGAGAGGAGTTGCGATGGGAGCTCGACGTCGGAAGTCAGATCGAGCCGCTCGATCCGTGATGCGTTCGCCTGGTCGTCCGTCGGTGGCGTGTCGTGAGCAGCGGCAGCGGTTCTGGGGGGCGATCGCTCGTGGTGTGTCCACTGTGGATGCCGCCGGCGAGGCGGGAGTGTCAGAGGCGGTTGGCGTCCGATGGTTTCGCGAGAGTGGCGGGATGCCTACTGTCACTCAGGCCCCGCTGTCGGGGCGTTAGCTGTCCTTCGCCGAACGGGAGGAGATCGCGATTCTGCGTGCCCGCGGGTATGGTGTGCGGGAGATCGCGCGTTCGCTGGGCCGTTCACCGTCGACGATCTCGCGCGAGGTGCGCCGCGATGCCGCCACGCGCAGCGGCGCGCTTGAGTATCGCGCCACGACCGGGCAGTGGCACGCCGAGCTGCGTGCCAAGCGTCCCAAGACTGCGAAGCTCGCCGCTAACGAGGGTCTGCGCCAGTACGTCCAGGACCGTCTCGCCGGCGCTGTAAAGCGGCCCGACGGCAGCGCCGTCGCGGGCCCAGACGTGCGCTGGATCGGCCGGCGTCACGGGCGCCGGACAGACCGTCGCTGGGGCAAGGCGTGGAGCCCGGAGCAGATCTCGGCCCGCCTGCCAGTCGATTTCCCCGATGATGCGTCGATGCGGGTCTCTCACGAGGCGATCTACCAGGCACTGTATGTGCAGGGCCGCGGAGCGCTACGGCGTGAGCTGACCGCCTGTTTGCGGACCGGGCGGGCGCTGCGCGTGCCGCGAGCCCGCAGCCGAGCGCGCGGCAAGGGGTTCGTGACCGATCAGATCCTGATCAGCGAGCGTCCCGCCGAGGCCGAGGACCGCGCGGTCCCCGGACACTGGGAGGGCGATCTGATCCTCGGCCTGGGCAGCTCCGCGATCGGCACCCTGGTCGAACGCAGCACGAGGTTTGCGATGCTGCTGCACCTGCCGCCGATGCACGACCGCGGGCCGCGCGTCAAGCACGGACCCGCGCTCGCCGGCCACGGCGCCGAGGCTGTGCGCGACGCGATCGCCGCCACGATCACAACCCTGCCCGACCAGTTACGTCGGTCACTCACCTGGGACCAGGGCTCGGAGATGTCACAACACGCTCAACTGCGGATTGACACTGGTCTGAACGTGTACTTCTGTGACCCTCATAGCCCCTGGCAGCGTGGCACCAACGAGAACACCAACGGATTGTTACGCCAGTACTTCCCGAAGGGCACTGACCTCACCCGACACACCGCCGAAGACCTCGCCGCAGTCGCCGCCACTCTCAACAGCCGCCCTCGAAAGACACTCGGCTGGAAGACACCCGCCGAGGCGCTGGACGAGTATCTGCAATCATCTCACCAAGCCAGCGTTGCGACGACCGATTGATTCCGCCCTGTTCGTCTAGGACGCGACTCTCGTGGCGGAAATCTTCGACGGTGCGGGTGGGGGCGTTCCGGTCGCCAGCGTACTCTGGGACGACTCTGAGCCGCGCGTCGTTTGCCGCTTGCGCCGATCAGGATCGGCGGGTGCGGGCGCTGGATCGGTTTTGGCTCGCAGGTCGCGCCCTTCGGCCGGTAGCAGCGCCCGTCGAAGTCACATGGCTGCTCCACGCTCCACATCGCTTGAAGATCGTGCACACCTCACCCAGCGCGGCGATCGTCTCGCCGACTGGGACGACGTCCACCCGTATGCGTTGTATTCGCGGCGCACCCCCTCAACCACGGTGAGATCGGAGACGAGCGATCCGCCGACGCCGATGCCGCAGTGCAGCCCGCCGCCCGCGCGGATCGGATCGGGTTGCTCGTGACGCGGATGCCCAGGCGAAGGCGAGTGGTCTACGCGGCCGGCGCTGCGCGCAGCGTCCAAAGCCTCAAGCGCGGCCCCGCGGACGTCCCCGCGCAGCGGCACGAGGCGCACGGTGCGCCGAGCCTGGTTGGCGAAGATCGAACGCGTCCAGTCACAGGATCGAGGCCCGGTTGCGATCGCTGATGGCGAAGGGCGTCCTGCGTCTCAGAACAAGTCGCCTTCGATGACACCGATGGCGACTCCCACCGCGCGCCGTCGGCTGCGCGGCGCTGCTGCGATGAATCCCTTCCGCCTGCCGTACCCGTCAAGGCCCGGTACGAGCGCCAACAGCATTTAAGCGCACGTGCGTCAGCAACTTCATGACGTCCACAGTCGTGGCGTAGTCGCGTTCAAGGTATTCATCCTCTTTGCCCGAGACCCGACCAAACGCTGAGGCTCCTACCCCTGCGGAGCTCCGCCAATGCCGTGAAGCACCCCGATCGGCGGGCTCTGAACCACGGGCTCAGTCCGCCGAGCCCTCCCTAAACGGAAGTTTTCGTAGGTTGGGGTTGTTGGACCCTGTTGCGGCTGGGGTTTTGCCGCTTGGGAGGGGTGGTTGCTTGGCTACGCGGGTTTGATGTTGATCAGCGCGTAGGCGTCGGCTTGGAGCTCGGTCGGGGTGGTGAGACGGGTGAAGGTGTGTTGGCTTGTGCCGATTCGGATGGTGTTGCGACAGAGGGTGGCGAGGTCGCTGAGCAGGTCTTCGAGGCTGTGGGCGGGATGGCCGTCGGGGGTGCGGGCGCTGCCGGCCTTGGCGATCGCGTCGGGGGAGCGGCGGGCCGGCGCGACGGGGTCGGCGGGCGCGATCGGGGTGTCGTCGCAGAACAGCATCGGCGCGAGCCGGCGGGCGAGCTCGAACTGGACGTAGCAGGCGAGCATGCAGAGGAACACGTGCGCGCGGACGCGATCCTCGAGTCGGTGGTGCACGGGTCGGATCTCGAGCGTGGTCTTCATCTCTCGGAAGCAGCGCTCGTTGACTTTGAGTTGCTTGTAGGCGCGCGCGACCGCGGCCGAACCGATCCGCGAGGCTGGTTCTTGGGTGCGTAGCACGTAGATCCCGTCCAGCAGCGCCTCCTCGTCGATCTGCGCTTGGTTGCGCTCGTAGCCGAAGCTGGCGTCTGAGATCTGCAGAGTGAAGTGCTTGGCCATCTTGCGCTTGTTGACCACCCGGCCGGCGCGCTCGCCGATCTTCCCCGCGCTCGCGTTGCGAAGCGTTCCGCGCTCACCCTCGACCATCTGCCTTACCTTCTCCAGGTCTCGCTCGGTCAGCCTCAAAAGCTCCTGGCGTTTGCGGGCGCGCTCGGCCGCGACCGCCGGGTTCCGGCACACGATCAGCCGCTCTGCGGGGAACTCGGGGGATGAGACCTCGCACAGCCCTTGCTCGTCAAACAGCGAGAGCTGAAAGCCGGGGGCGACTGTCAGCTTCTGGATCTGCGGGGCGCGCAGCGAGGTGATGAACCCGACTCCCTGCTCCTTGAGAACCTTGGTCCTGGCCTCGGTGATCATCCCGCGGTCCCCGACGAACACGACGTGCTCGATCCCGAACGTGTCCTTGACCCGCTCGACCGCCGCTAAGGGCTCGCTGATCAATAAGTGCGGGATCTTCGGACCTCTGATCCCGCGAATCACAGGGGTTTCCCGCCCCGCGGCCCACACTTGTTGATTCGCGACCCCTAACAGCGTGGTCGGGTCCCCGGTGTTGCCCTTGTGCACCTCGATCGAGAACGGCTGGCCTTCCGGCGCGCAGCACAGCCCGTAGCTGATCTGTGGCTTGCCCGGCTTGCCGTCACGCGAGTAGCCGACCGCGCCCAGCTCGCAGTGGCGGCCCTCCAGGTAGCTAGAGGACAGGTCATAGAGCACGAACCCCTCCCCGTGCAGGTGCCGGCGGGCGGTAGGCGTTCACGGGGTGTCGCCGTGAACGCTGGGGTTCCTGCGTGAGTTATGTCGGGACGAGCGAGGGGACGGGGAGCCGGTGGTGGGCCGCGGTCGCGGCGTCGGTCAGGTAGGTGAGCGGTGAGCGGTGTTGCAGGCGGCAGGTCTCGCGGATCGATTGGATGCGTTCGATCCAGCGGCTGCCGCGGTCAGACTGGGTGCCGCCCTGGAGCTTGCGCATCAGCACGGCGTGGCGTACCGCGCGCTCCGCGGCGTTGTTGGTCGGGTCGATCTGAAGGTCGGGAACGTCGCAGAACGTCCACAGCGCGTCGTACTCCTCCAACAGTCCGGCGGCGAAGTTCGCGGTTTTGGTGTGATCACCGGCGGCGCACTGCTCCAGCAGGGAGTGGATCTGCGCTCGCAGCGGCGCTAGCTTGCTGCTGAGCCAGTCGGCGTCGTGGCTGGCGGCCAGGAACTCACGGTGCACGGCGATCACCTCGCGCGCGAGCTTGACCAGCTGGGTGCCGCGGCGGCCGGCCGCACCCGAGCGCTGGGAGACCTCGACCAGCTGGCGGATCACGTGACACCAGCACAACTGCTGCTGCAGAACGTCAAGGAAGTGATAGCCGGTATAGCGGTCTGAGATCACAAACCCGCCGAACTCCTCGCCCAACAGCGCCTTGGCGGCCCGCTGGCTGCGGGTCGGGTCAATCCGAAAACACGCCACCAGCGCCGACGCCGCGACCCACAGCCACTGCTGCGCGCCACGCAGCCGCCAGGTCGTCTCGTCCATATGCACGGCCCGTGCCCGGTGGATCGCGTCGCGCAGCTCGGCCCACGGGTCGGCCATGACCGCGCTCATCCGCATGATCGCATTGTCGATCGACCCCTTGCACGCCGGGATCCCGAACACCTCCACGACGATCTCGCGGACCTGATCGCGCGAGAGGCGAAACACGCCGGCCAGGACCGCGATGTGCGCATCCACCCTGGGCCCGAACCCCGACAGCGCGCCAGCCGACAGCCCCGCGAGCGTCGCCTTCTGACACGCCGGGCACAGCAGCCGCACCCGCGCATGCTCAAACACCAACGGCACAATCACCGGCAGCTCGTACTGCTGATGGACCACCGGATCCCCAACGCGCTCCTCGCTGCCATCAAACACATGCCCACAATCACAAGCATCCGGCAGATGCTCGAAGCGGTCATCCAGTCGCTCAGGCGCGACCAGCTCCCGCGCCTTGCCCTGATGCCCGGGCTGGCCACCGGACTTGCGCATCGAGCGCTTGTACGCCTCCCGCGCCGCGCGACGACGCTCCGCCCTGGACTTCGGAGGATCCGAGGACGGCGGCATGTCGCTGTTCCCCGAGTTCCGGCCAACGCGACGCTCGAGCTCCTCCACGCGCTCACGCAACGCCACCACCTCATCCAACAGCGCCAACACCAACCGCCCGGCCGGCTCCCCGCCCGCCACCGCAACCGCCTCCACCTCCTCGCGCCGCATGCACGAAAAGTTCCATGCACCCAGAAGGAATCCTGCTCAAACCAACGACCTCCCGTGTACGACTACCCCGCCCGAGCGATCCGCTCCGCATCCGCAACACGCACGAACGCAAGATTCCGTCCGTCCTGAAGGAATCCTCCTGATCACCCCGACCCCACGTGAACGCCTACGGCGGGCGAGCGCTTTCTCGACACGCTCTTGGCGCTCCAGCAGCCAATCCATCGCGGCCAACAACTCGGCTTCGGTGACCTCGCCGAGCGAGAGCTCTTCGGCGAGCGTGGTCTGCCCGATCAGCCGCGTCATCGACAGCTTCGAGCACGCACACAAAAGCCGCTGGACGATCATCGCCACCACCAGGTCGCGCTCGCGGCAACGCTCGCGGCTGATCAGCCGCTCCAGATCGAGATCGCGCAACACGCCGAGCACCGCGGCGACGTGCCCGTGCGGCAGCGACCGCACGATCTCGAAATCATCCGTTGCCAGCATCAACACCTCGCCCGCGAGCGAGCGGCGCAACGCCTCCAGCGCCTCGGGCGGCAGGTGCGAGACGTTCCCGAGGTTCTCATGCTTGACCTTGCCACCCTCGCGGTAGGAGCGCCGCAGCACGTGCGACACGTACTCACGATCTTTGTACCGCGTCTTGATTGTGGCTACATGAACCGCGCCACCCGACCGTCTAGGCACAGGCAGAGAATAGCTGATCCCAGCCGTCCACACAACAATTATTTGGCTACATCAACCAGTCACAAGAAGCCCGATCGCCCGCGAACACAGGCGATCGCGCCTCAAGACCTCGAAAACTTCCGCCTAACCTTGAGCAAAGTTACACCTAGGTGCGCGCAGGCGCGGTGAGTTCATGACAGCGTGTGAGTTGTAAGTAGCAAGACGTGAAATCGGCTCGAGCCCGTGTCTTGAAGCACCTGAAGACGGTGATTGTCCGACGCGACGTGCAGCGGGCGGATGGTACCCGCCTTTCACGGGCGTACTTAACACGGATGCCGTTCGCGTGGAGGCGCGTTACGTTGCAAGTAAGGTCGATAGCAACGATGGTGGAAGCTTGCAGGTTCTTACCGTTCGTGTAGGTACGGAGGGCGGAAGATGCCGACTGAGCATGGGACACCAAAGCATCTCGTGGCACCAAGCCTAGAGGCCGCGGGTCGGTTGGCCCGTGCCGCTACCGCCCTCGTGGGCTGGTTCCTGCTAGCGGCCTGGCTTACCGCGGCCGTGCAGACGCCCGTCGCACGGGCTGCCAGTCCGCTGTCGCTCGTCAACCCACCCGGCACCGGGGGAATCGTCTCGCTGATCTTTGTTCGGCAAGGCGGACAGCCGGCGGCGATAAGTCACCTCCGGGGAGCACTTGCGGTTGTGGTCGCCAACAGCGGAACGGAGGCGCTGCAACTCCGGCTTGAGTACGCGCGCAAATCAGCGCTCGCCATCGAGGACCTGCCCGGCGCAGGCGGCATCGCCCAGCTCGTGCCGCCGAAGCTATCGGACCGCGACATCGTGACCCTGAGGGCGGACCTGCAGGCGGCGGCGAGAGCCCCGGCGTCGGCCGCTCGGACCCCTAGTCCTAAACCAAGCGTAAGACTGTGGTAGATGGGCATCGAAGGCCCGGAAGACCCGGTATTCCTGGGGTTTGAGTGCCGAGGCGGGATGGCCCGTGTCGGTTTGAAGTGAAGGGGCGTCGGCTGTCGGCTGTGGGCTTGCGGCCCTGACGCTTATCTGGGTGTGCTGCGTCGGAGGCGGTCCAGTTCGATGGCGGCGTCGATCCATTGGTCGTTGAGTTCGCGCAGTTTGCGGTAGTTGGCGATCTGGGAGTTGACCGCGTCGATGTGTTCGGGGCGGATGTTCTCGGTGCGGCTTCGTCCGCGGTGGCTGTAGCTGAGCTGGTGGTATGGGCCGTGGCGCTGGGGCGGGTCGGCTTTGCAGCGACAACCGGGGGTGCGGCAGGTGTTGTACTGCTCGGAGAGCGCTCCTGGCCGCAGGTCGCCTAGCGCAAGCAGAGCGGCTTTGATGCGTTGGATCGTGTCGGTCAGTTGGGCCTCGGTCGCCATAGTCGTCCTCCCTTGGGTGTTGGATTGATCCTGATGGTGACATCCATGTAACCATAGCTGATCTCTGCTATGGTTACATAACATTGTTGATCAGAGGGAGCGTGGAGATGAGCAACCCGAGGCGACAGTTGCAACGCAGGCTCGAGCGCGAACAGCTGGCGATCGAGCGGCGCCTGCAAGCCGCAGTGGCCCCCAACCTGTCCGGCCCGCTCCTGGGGGGAGCCCCGATCCGCTACGAGTGGGCCGAGCGGGACCGGGGGGTAGCCCATGGTGGCATGGGGATGATCGCCCGCCTGGTCGAGGCGGTCGGCCTGGCCTGCGAGATCGACGCCTCGGTCAAACTGCTCAAGGTCCACCGCCCCTACCACGAGTCCGACCACGTGTTGAACATCGCCTACAACGCGCTGTGCGGCGGCACGCGCTTGGAGGACATCGAGACTCGCCGAACCGACGCGGTGTTCTTGGACGGCCTGGGGACGCCGTCGCTGCCCGACCCCACCACCGCGGGCGACTTCTGCCGCCGCTTCGACGAGGCCTCGATCATGGCCCTCCAGGAGGCGATCAACCGGGCTCGGCTGAAGCTGTGGTCCCAGCAGCCGGCCTCATTCTTCTCCCAGACCGCCCGGATCGACGCGGACGCCTCGATCGTGGGCACCGACGGGCAGTGCAAGCAGGGCATGGACATCTCCTACAACGGCAGCTGGGGTTACTCGGCGTTGCTGGTCTCGCTCGCCAACACCGCCGAGCCGCTGTATCAGGCCCTCCACGGCGCCAACCGTCCCTCCCATGAGGGGGTCGTTCCCCTCTATGACCGATCGATCGAGCTGTGCCGGCGGGCCGGGTTCACCGACATCCTGCTGAGAGGTGACACCGACTTCTCGCTGACAACTGAGTTCGACCGCTGGGACGCCGACGGGGTGCGCTTCGTCTTCGGCTACGACGCCAAGGCCAACCTCGTCCAAGCCGCCGAAGGCCAACCGGAAGATCTCTACCACGAGCTGGTGGCCAAGACCGAACGCCAGATCGCGACGCGGCCCCGGACCCGCCCACAAACGTCAAAGACGACATCGTTCGCCAGCGCGGCTACAAGACGATACGACCGAAGAAGGAACAGGTAGTCGAGTTCTCCTACCGGCCGCGCGCTAGCAAGAAGGACTACCGCGTGGTCGCCTTGCGCAAGAACCTGTCGATCGAGCGGGGTGACAACGTCCTGTTCGATGAATATAGGTACTTCTTCTACATCACCAACGACCGCAAGCTCACCGCCGACCAGGTGATCGGCGAAGCCCACCAGCGCTGCAACCAAGAGAACCTCATCGCCAACCTCAAAAGCGGGGTGCGAGCCCTGCACGCCCCCGTCAACACCCTCTACGCCAACTGGGCCTACATGACCATGGCGTCACTGGCCTGGACCCTCAAGGCCTGGTGCGCGCTCATGCTGCCCGTCTCACCCCGCTGGGAAGCGCAGCACGAACAGCAGCGGTGCCGACTGCTCACCATGGAGTTCCGCACCTTCCGGGCCGCTCTGATCGACATCCCCTGTCAGATCGTCAAGACAGCCCGCTACATACGCTGGCGCATCCAAGCCTGGAACCCCTGGCTGGGCATCTTCTTCCGCCTCCTCGACGCCCTCTAACACCATCCAAGACACGCGCTGACGCCGAGCCGGCCCACCGGCTCGGCGTCAGCCACCCAAAAACCAGCCCCCCTCGACATGAGTGAACTCCACGCACCTCAACCCCTCGCCAAAACGCTCTCCTACCAACGACAGACGAGCCGGCCCGCTACCAATCAGACCGCAAGCCACGATTTTCGCCCACAGCTCAGCACCATTCGCTTGTTTTAGGCCTAGTCTCGCCGCCGCGCGCCTCATCGCATCGCTCGCGCCGCCGTGGGCCTCGTCATCATCACATTCCGTCGTGCAGCTCGCCGCCGACATCTTCGTCGTCGAGCGCGCCCTCGCACCGCTTGGCAACAGCGCTCTCGTCCATGCGGCCCGCGACGTTATTGCCCTCGCACCGTACCCGCCCGGGTTCACATGCCCCCCTGTGAAACCGGGCTCACTGCTCTCGGCTATCTCCACGGTACGCGCCGCAGGCAGCGGCGCAAGCTCAGCGGCGAAGCTCACAGCCGCGACGGCCACGCTCGCCGCCGCCCTCATCCGGCACCGCCCACCGATCGTCGGCGCGAATAGCACCGTTCAGCTGAACCTCAGCGTCGATTTTGCTGCCTAGTCAAGCCCCCAGTGACCTTGACAGAGCCATGCTCATCAGCGGAACGCCTGCGGGCGCCCATGCCTCCACGCAGACCATCACGCTTCCCGTTACCGGGGCCTTGAAGCCTATCGACGATATCCGCTTTTCTACCACAAGCCAAATCATTCAGGTAACACGTTACTGCGTTCTGGTCACTTGCAACACGACTGACGCCGGAGCGGTCGAATTCTATGGGACCGGGGTCCCCGACCTCGTCCGGCGCATGCGCGCTGCAGGCCAGACGTCGATACCCGCCGTCCTCCAGACCACGGCTGCGCACACGCTGACGGTCACACTGAGCGCCATCAAGCAGATGCCTTCAGATCCGACTCGCGCCACGGCAAGCTGACGCTTGCCAGGAAGCCGGCGCCCGGGAAATACACCGGAACGCTCGTTCTCTCGCAGGATGTCGCAGACGCGCCGAAGACAACGGTGGAGGTCGACTCTCGCGCGTGGTTTTTGTGGGCCGTCATCTTCATCTTCCTCGGCGTCCTCGCATCCGCCGCTCTCACGAACTGGTTAGCGCTGAGGCGGCGCAAGAAACTGCTCAACCGAGAGTTGGATAACACTGTCCAAACTTACCTCACCAACCGACGACTGAACTATCCCAAGGGGGAGCCGGAGCCGCGGCTCATTTGGGCCTCCAATGTCGATGGCCCGCTCAAGGTGGACCCCACCTGGGAGTACTTCGACGACCTGAAATCGACGAACCGAATCTACACGGCCATCAAGTGGGCACGGAACGACGCCGACCTTGACGAAGCAGCGGCGGCGGTTGGCGGCGTGCACGACGCCGTCGAGACGTGGGTTAAGACTGTGAAAGCGGCGAGTGACCTGTACAAGGTAAACGCCAACCCGCCGTTCTCACAGGAAAGAACTAGCTGGACCGACACCGCCACCGCAAGGCAGACTGACCTGCTGCTACGCAACTTGCAGCATACGCCGGAGGATGCGAAGCTCCTAGCAGCGCTGCCACAAATAGTAGCCCGGCAAGCCTCATGGCATCGTGCCTTCGCCAATGCCTGGGAGCTGCGTACGACGCTAGCTGTTGAATTGCAAGCGAATATTTCAGACAAGCCGCTAATCGATATCGACAGCAAGGTTACGTCGGCTCTCACCCGCACGGACGGCCAGCAGGACGAGCGGGAAGCCGAGCTCGACAATGTGATGCGGGGTCTAGAGAAAATGAAAGATCAACATCCGGAAGTCGAGTTCACACCCCGACCGCCCGGCCCGGCCGATGCCCTCATGGCGGAATCTCGAATACCGGTCCCCGCCTGGTCAGGAGTGGGGCTGACAGGGGCGCTGGCCATCAGGCGCGAAGAGGCGTTCGTGGCTGCCGGGCCCGCGCCCTCACCCGGGGCCGCCACTGCAGACAACGGCGACGGGAGTGCTCGAGGCGAAGACGAAAAGTCGGAGGCGGCGCCGTCGAACGGCGCCGGCGCGAAGGTCCGACCTGAGACTGGGGGAGCCACAGCGGGCGAAGAGCGGCGCGAGGCGGCTCCGGAAGGGACCGACGAAGGATCCGAGGAAAGGTCTGCGACGCGACCGCTGCGCGAGCGCACGCGAGGGAAGCCGAGCCGCTTCCTCCAATGGCTGAGGGTGCACGACATCGCACTTTCGCTCGCCATCATGTTCGTTAGGGCTCACGAAAGAATTAGTGGCCCCTTTTGGGTTGGGTGGATCGTGTAGTTCCAGTCTGGATGGAACTGGTCGCGGGCGATGTCCACGGCGGCAAGCTCTTGGTCGGTGACCTTGATCCCTTTCTCGTAGTGGCCGGGGTCCAGGCGCGCGTAGACCTTCAGGCCGGTGCTGGTCGTGGTCGCGCCGATCAGGTCGATGATCACCTGCAGGCTCTCAAGCGGCCGTCCGCGCCAGTTGAGGCTGACGTAGCTGAACATGCGATGCTCGATTTTGTTGCACTTCGACGTCCCGGGCGGAAAGTGGCAGACGCGGATCGGCAGCGCGAGCTCGTTGGCGAGCTTCTGCAGCTCGGTCTTCCACAGGCGCGTGCGGCTGGAGTTGCTGCCGCCGCCGTCAGCAGTGATCGTCAGGCACGTCGCTTTGGGGTAACGCTTCTGGCCGAGGTACTGCCACCACACGCGGATCGAGTGCAGGCGTTCAGGTGGTGTCGTGGTGGTGAGCAGGATTCCTTCTGGATGGATGGAATCCTGCGGTCGTGGATCGGATCGAGGCGGAAGCGATCGCGGTGGCTGGTGGGGAGCCTGCACGGGCGCTGGTTGTCCGGCTGCTTGATGCGTTGGACGAGGTGGCTGGGTTGCAGAAGCGGTTCGAGGAGCTTGAGCGGCAGGTGAACCGCACCTCGCGCAACAGTTCGGTGGCGCCGTCGTCGGATTCGCCGTTGACGCGACAGCAGCGCCGTCAGTTGGCGCGGGAGCGCGCGAAGAGGCAGCTGGAGCGCGAGCGGCGCGAAGCGCGCAGTCAGGGCGGGCAGCCGGGTCATGAGGGTTCCAGCCGGCCGCCGGCCGAGCCGGAGCAGCTGACCGCCGGGCCGTTTGACTGTGTGCCGGGGCGGTGTGGGTGCGGGCACCGGTTCACCGGCGGCGAGGAACGCGTCGGCGATCCAGTCGGCCATCAGCAGTGGGAGCTGCCGGTGGTCGTGGCGGAGGTGCGCGAGTGGCGGCGGCTGCGGCTCGAGTGCCCCGATTGCGGCAAGCCGGCGCTGGCGGAGCTGCCGGCGGGCGTGTCGTTGAGCGCGTTCGGGCCGCGGTTGCACGCGCATGTCGCGGTGCTGGCCGGGGTCTGCCGGCTCTCGCGCGAGAAGATCGTCGAGCTGCTCGGCGAGTGCTACGGAATCGAGCTCAGCACTGGTGCGGTCGATGGGATGCTGCGGCGCGTCAGCCGCGTGCTGCACGACCCGTGGCGCGAGCTGCACGAAGCGATCAAGCTCGCCGAGGCCGTGCATGCCGATGAGACGACGTGGCTGTGCAAGGCCGATCCGTGCTGGCTGTGGACGGCTACCACCGCCGCGCTGGTCTGCTACCGGATCGACCCGCGACGCACCCAGCAAGCAGCGAAGAAGCTGTTGGGCGAGAACTTCGGCGGGTTCGTCACCTCCGACCGCTACGTCGGCTACCACTGGCTCGACGTTCTGCAACAGCAGCTGTGCTGGGCGCACGCCGTGCGCCAGCTGACCGAGCTCTCCGAACGTCCGGGCGCGCCCGGCAAGCTCGGCGCTCGGCTGCTCGACATCGCCGGCCAGGTGTTCGCGATCCACCGCGAGCATGCCGCCGCGCTCGCCGGCGCCGACGATCCCGAGCACCCGGCGCTGGTCGCGCTGCGTGAGCAACTCGCGCCGTTGCGCGAGCGGTTCCGCGGCCTGCTCGATCAAGGCGCACGCGGCCGCCACCCCAAGACCGCCCGCTTCTGCGCCGGACTGCTGGAGGAATACCCCGCGCTCTGGACGTTCAGCGAGGTGCCCGGCATCACCCCGACCAACAACGACGCGGAGCGCGCGATGCGCGGCCCGGTCATCCTGCGCCGGATCTCCGGCGGCACCCAATCCGAGCGCGGCAACCGCTGGATCGAACGGATCCTCTCCACCCTCGAAACCTGCCGCCGCCAAGGCCGATCCGCATCCGAGTACCTACACGACGCAATCGACGCCAGCCTCCACTCCCGGCCGATCCCCACACTGGTTCCTGGCTGACGCAGCACCGTCACCCGAACCCCGCACCGGGCGTCCCGAGTTACAGAAGGAATCCTCGCTCACGTACCGACACCACGTGAACGGCTACGATCGAGTTGACCGCGAACGCGCTTGTGTCATGGGTGACACCAACGCTGACCATCCCCTCGTTGGCTTTGATGTCGAGCACGCCGTACGGGATCGCGTGCCCCAGATCCTTGTCTTTGAAGTCGTGGCAGCGAACCTCGACCGGCCGCCCAGTGGGCTCGTATTCCCGCCCGACAGCCTTGAAATCCCCGACCAGCTCGCGCTTTTTCGCGTCTACGGATATCACCGGCTGATCCGCGGCGAGCGCCGAGCGTGTCGTCTCGTTGATATGCCGAAACTGCGCGTCACGGTCAGGATGATCCTTCCCCTCCCGCGTCTTGGAGTTCGCGTGCAACCGAAACCCAAGCCCCCGCAAGAGCTTCCCGGACGTCCGATCGGACACCTGATGTCCTGCCGCCTGAAGCGCACTCGCGATGTTCTGCAAGCTCTTCGAGCACCACCGCAACGGCGAGCACGGATCCCCACGCGTATCCGGATCCACCAACGCCTCCAACGCTCCCACCAGCTCCGGATCAGACTCCGTCAACCGCGGCCGCCCCGCACCCGGCCGACGGACACGACCCGCCTCGAGCCGTGTCCCCTCCCGCAGCTCTGCGATCCCACGCTGCACAGTGTTCTTGCTGATCCCCGTCGCACGCACGACAGCCGCGATCCCGCCCGGCCCACACGACCGAGCCTCCGACGCCGCCCACAACCTGCGCTGACGCTCGTTCAACTCCGGCCCCAACCCCCGATAACGCTCAACAATCTGCGATTCATCGATCATGCCCCCGCGATACGCCACCACAACCCAACATCCTGCCACAGCCCACTAATTCATTCGTGAGCCCTTAGCGTCCTCGTGTACTCAGCGACCGTCTACACGACCACGTGGGGCACCATCGCCGACTTCGCGACTGCGTTCACGGCCGGGTTCGCCGGCCAAGTGACCGTGAAGTGGGGCGTGCTACCCATCTTCCGCTCAATTCGCTACCACCCGGCAGCGGCTGGCACGGTCAGCCAGAAGGAGTAAGCAGAACTCGCTCCGCGGGTTCGGACGGGTGTGGGAGCGATGCGCGCTTGTCCAACGGAAGGGTGACGCTAGGGGATGTACGGTCTGGCGCGGGCGGGTCTTTCGACCGAGCTTGTCTCCCCCGATCGAGCAGGTTCAGCGGTGTGGCCTCAGTCAAGTCGAGCGCGAGGTTTTGCCCGGCTGGCCCAAGCGACGATATCGAGCACAACTAGGAGGCTTGACCCGGCGAAGCCGGGAGAGATGAGTCAAGTTTCAGGCGGCGAGGTTGAGTTGGTCGATGTGGGCGGTGATCGCTTGATCGAGTCGGTCGAAGTGGCGGCGTAGCGGGGTGTTGATTGCTATCGGGTCGCAGATCTCTGACAGCCCGGTCCGTAGCAGTCGGCTATAGGTGCGGCTGAAGAACGTCGCGACCTGCAGTCCGAAGGGCGTGACCTGGTAGCGGTTAGTGTGCGGGATGCGTTGGATGATCTGGTGCAGGCGTAGTCGTCGGAGGTCGTAGGTCATTCTGCCCGCGGTCATGGTGCTGGGGTCGAGGCCCAGTAATGGTGCGAGGTGGGTTCGCAGGTCTCGGTTGGAGAACCCGGTGGGCAGGAGGCGAAAGACGACCAGGACGCTGAGCAGCGCCTGGACCCGAGGGTCGCCGAAGCGCAGCGCGGCTGCACGCTGGTGATCGACGACGATGGGCTGGCAGACTTGGTCGAACGCTTGTTGGCCGATGTGGCAGTCCGCGCTGACTCGTTGGACGTCAAGGAGACGTCGGTTGGCTTGAAAGCCGATGTGTCGCAGCGCGGGGAGGTTATGGAGGCGTTTGCCGATACCGAAGTCGCGAGTGTCGTTAATCGTGGTCTCGGTTCGTAGAGCCTGGTTCTGCTTGTGGTACTGCTTGATCCGGGAATGTTTGTAGTCGACGTGCAGCGATGGCGTCACTCCTTCGGTGATCACCCGGGTGCGGAACCGGCTTTGGGTACGCCGGTTGATCCGCCGGTTGAAGATCAACGAGACCTTGTCAGGGCGGCCGAGGTCCAGGTTCTCACGAATGACGTCTTCAAAGAACACGCGTCCGGTCAGCGGCCGGTCGAGCACCTGGGTGAGGGAGAACTCGGCCTGCAGGATCGAGATGTCATAGCGATACCCTGCTCGGCGGTCGCGACCAGTGAACGGGTGCGGCAGAATCCCGAACCACTTGCGGGCCAGCGCGTCGATCTTGCGGGCGCTCAGCCGATCACAGATCATTTGCAGACCCCGCGGGTCCTCGCACGCAGCGAAGCCGTTATCCAGCGCTTCGAACGCGATCCCCGCGTGGGCGGCCTGGCGTTTAGCCCACTCGTTGCCGTTGATGCACAGCTTGGCGTTGTAGGGAAAGTAGGAGCTGAACTTGATGAAGAACGGCCCGAAGTCGCGATCAACGCAGTACATGTAGTACTGGTTGACCATCGCGGTCGCCCGCACGATCCAGGGATAGCTCGCGCCCGTCACGGCGTTGCGGCGCTTCTCGGTCCGGAACGTCGTCGTCTTCTCCTGCGCCTTGCCGACAAACAGCACCCCTTCCTCAGCCGCGAACCCGGCCAAGTAGTCCAGCGCGACGTCGTCCTTGCGCTGCCCCTTCTCAAACGTGACGAGGTCCACGCCCTCCCGCTCAGCGAACCGCTCGATCTCGCTCACGAACCGCCTGGTCATCGGAGCCATCAGCGCCGAAGACGCAAACGTAGCGCCCTGGTGGTCGCGCAAGAAGCCCACCACCCCGGACGCGTACTGCAGCTTGGGGACGTACAGATTCAGATACATCCGGTCCACGCACTCGACCTCCAACGTCACGTGCCCGGATAAGACATCAGCGGCGCTGCGAGCTATCGTCATGGCAGGCTCCGGTCGACAGGCCCTACGCGGCCACTAACCGCTTCGGGCGGTTCAACGCAGGACCCTCGGGTCCTGGGTCTAGGCTCGACCGGAGCCTACCTCGGCCAGCACCAACGACCAAGACCGCACACCGGGCCGCCTGGACCCATCCCAGCCGCGAAACCGGGCGACCCCGCTCGACCACCCACGACACTGACTTGTCCGGGCTGGGGCGGAGCCCCGTTAGTCATTGCGATCATCGCCATCGCCCCGACGGCCACCACGCGAGTCGGCGAACACGGCAGCCGCCCACTTACTTACGCTCGGATCTCCGTGTCATCGCATCGCCACCGGCCGCTCGCGAGTCAGCGGCCAACATTCCGGGCCACGTCGGTGGCAGGCTCTGCCCCGCGCCGGAGACTCCCCGGCGTCAGTGATCGGCACGCTTGCGTTGCCTATAGGTCATCCTTGTTGTTGCGTCGACCGCCGCCGGGAGAGGGCTTCGCTTTGCCTGCCCCCCGGTGTGGAGGGCCTTTCGTGGACCAGCCCCTCTCGGCGGTGGTGAGGTGCCGCAAGCGGCAACAGGACGTAGCCCCGTGTTGAGGGCCTGTCTATAGGCATCCGCAACGGTACCTCTCGGTCGGGGCGCCTGTGAAGACCTGACCAAAATGGAGTTGAAGTTCTGATGAGAAATACCTATGCGGGCGTTGACTGGGCGTCGGAGAAGCACGACGTGCTGATCGCTGATCAGGCGGGCGAGGAGATCCTGGCCGCGACGTTCGCGCACGACGAGGCCGGGTGCGGGGCTTGTGCCGCACACTCGTGCGCCACGAGGTGATGCTGGTCGCGATCGAGCGGCCCGACGGGCTGCTGGTCGAGCGGCTGCTGGAGGCTGGACTGCGGATCTTGCCGTTGCATCCCAACCAGGTTGCGGCGACTCGTGATCGGTTTCGCGTTTCGGGCGGGAAGTCCGATCGGTTCGACGCGTTCGTGTTGTGCGAGCTGGCGCGGACCGATCACCACCGCTTCCGGGTGCTTGAGCCCGATTCGGATCAGACCAAGGCGCTGCGGGCGCTGACACGAGCACGAGAGGATCTGGTTGGCACCAGGACCGCGCTGTGTAACCAGCTGCGCGCTGAGCTTGCGCGGTTCTGGCCCGGTCCGCTGGGGCTGTTCAGGGACCTGCACAGTCGGATCTCGCTCGCGTTCCTTGAGCGCTACCCCAGCCCCGCGGACGCGCGCGGTCTGGGAGAGGCACGCCTGCACGGGTTCCTCGTCCGGGAGCACTACACCGGCCGCCAAAAGCCCGGGCAGCTGCTGGCAAAGCTCCGCCGCGCTCCCGAGGCCCGGGTCGGCGAGCTCGAGCTGGGCATCCGCCGAGCGCTGGTCCTGAGCCTGGTGGCGACGATCAAGGTGATCAACGAGCAGATCAAGCAGTCCGAGCGGCAGATCGCGACCGCCTGAAGTCAGACGCAAACTATTCACCGCCATCCGCGAGCATCCCGACGGCGCCATCTTCCTGTCGCTGTTCAAGACGCCCAGCAGCGTGATCTGCGCCGCGGAGCTGTTGGCGGAGATCGGCGACTGCCGCGCGCGCTACCCAACCCGCGACACACTCGCCGCCGACGCCGGCCAGGCCGCCGTCGCGATCGAGTCCGGCAAACGCAAAGCCGCCTGCTTCCGGTGGGCGTGCAACAAGCGCCTACGCACAGCGTTCTGCACCCTGGCGGACACCACCCGCCACCACAACCCCTGGGCGCAGGACACCTACGCCCGCGCCCGCGCCCGCGGGCACGACCACCCCCGCGCGATCCGCACCCTCGGGCGCGCCTGGTGCCGGATCCTATGGCGCTGCTGGCAAGACCGGATGCCGTACGACCCCGCCCGCCACCGCGCCCTGCAACAACACATCACCGTCACCATCCCCACGCCATCGGGCCCCCGGCCCGACCTCGCTGCCACCCAGCGGATGACCGGCGCCGCCGTCACCGAGCCGGCGGCCCAAAGGGCCGAGCGCGAAGCGCTTGACGGTAAGCGGACATCCGCTATCACGCCGGGGGGTTGACACAGGACGTCCACGAACGCGAACAACGTCGGGGTGGCGGACACCAGACTGCCCGAGATGCACGAGGAGGGAGCGTCCGGCCTGTGGGAACGACTCAGTGCTCGCGGCGCGAGCGGAAGCGCCGATAAGCGCGTCGCGCGACGAAACGGGGCGGGGAGGCCGCCATCGCAAAGCCGGTCTCGCAACTCGCCAGCTGCGAGTCGTTCACCTCCTACAGCCGCCTGCCCTGCATCCGTGAGACTGCAGGTTTCTCGTGTGTGCCCCCCTTGCCGGCATAGCGCCTTCCTAGCGTCGACGCGCTTGGACTGGCTCCGGCGGCAAGAAGGGCATCTCGCTGACGATCGCATCCGTCATGAGCATCGCCGCCGACGGATGACTGGTTTGGCGACTTATGTGCAGGTGGTTTGTGAACGTGCCGTACCTGCTGGGGATTGACGTCGTTCGCATGTGATCGACGTGGGCGATCGGTCGGCTTGGTTGACGCGTTGACGAGGTACGAAAGAAACGAAAGAACTGGGCCCGGCGCGGCCGCGTCGCTCGGCCGGGAATCGGCGATCATCGGGCGGGTGCTGCAGTGGACCAAGGCCGACGAGGAGGCGTTTGCGCGCTCGGTGTTGCGCCGGCGATGGCTGAATGCGGTGGATCGCGCGGGGGTGGTGACGGTCGCGGAGCTCCGTGCGCTCTCCGAGGAGCAGCTGCGCGAGATCCCCAACCTTGGCCCCATGTCAGTCGCGGATATCTCGGTGGCGCTGGGGGACGCGACGCTGCGCTGCGACGATCCGATCGAGCTGCTCGCGCTGCCGCGGGCACGGCCGATCTGTGAGCGTGACGGGGAGCTGATTCGGATGCGTCAGCAGGGTGCGACGCTTGCCCAGGTCGCCCGCCGGTTCGGGATCTCGAAGACGCGCGTTGAGCAGATCCTGGAGCGCGACGGTTGGTGACGCGCCCGCGTGCGACACGTCGCGCGACGTGTCGCGCGCGGGGCGCGTGTCAGGCGGCGGGGGCGAGCACGGGGATCCAGACTTCGGCGGAGCGGCCGCGCTCTGCGTGGCGGGTTTCCCGTCGCAGCCGCCCGGCGTCTTCGAGCACGCCGAGCGCGCGTTCGATCTCGCGGCGCTTCTTGTTGCGGCTAAACAGCTCGGAGACCTCGGTGCGGGTGAGACCGCCGGGGCGTTCCTTGGCCGCCGACCACAGCTCGTCGGCGGTGGGGTCGCCGAGCGCGTCGCCGAAGATCCAGGCAGCAGAGGCTGCGCTGTAGCGCCAGACCGCCAGCGCGGCCTCGAGGTGCTCGAGGCAGATGCGCTGGGAGAGGTCAAGCAGCGCGTAGATCAGGGCCAGGCGGACGGTGTGCGCCTCGGCGCGGGCGGTCGCGGCACCGGCCAGCCCGGGACGGGCCGAGGAGAGCTGCTGGTAGATCTCGATCCAGCGCTCGCGGGCTGCGTCGTTGAAAGTGATCGGGCGGGGCGCTTGCGCGAAGCGCAGCGCCAGGCGGACGGCGTCGCGGATCTCAGCGAACTGGGTTCCGTCGAGCGCGCCGCCGAACGGCAGCAGCTTCGAGCGCTTGACCGCAACGAGCAGGAAGCGGTTGGCGAACCCGTTCGCGAGCTCGGTCGCGGTCAGGTAGCGCAGCAGCTCAGCGCGGGTGATGTGCCCGACGATCCCGATGTGCGCGTCGGTGGCGCGCAGCGGGTCGTTGCGCACGATCGTCTGCAGCGGCTCGCCGTCCCACGCTTGGCGGACGATCGCCGAGAGTGTGTTGCCCTCGCGCGCGAGCACCTTCAGCGTCTGGGCGAACTCGGGCTCGACCACCAGCCGGCGCTTGTCCGCGGATGCCTGGGTGTCGTTGGGCTCGAGCGGGTCGCGGACCTGGGCGATCAACCCCTCCCCGGAGGAGAGGCCGCCGACCAGGCAGCGCCCGAACGCGTGGTCGGCGTCGGCGAGCAGGCGGCGGACGTGGCCCCAGGAGCTGCCCTTCCGTCCTGTCGCGGTCGGGCCGACCAGCACGACGAACTCATTGCCGTAATGGCGGTCGGCTTCGACTTGGTAGTGCGCGCCGCGGCCGCAGGCGCACCCGAACGCGACCAGGAACTGGATCAGCAGCGCCATCGGGTGCGCTTCGGAGTGCGGCTCGGTGCGCAGCACGAACTCGCCCGCCGGACCGTGAAGCGCCTGCTCGGCGACGGGCGCGGGCCAGTCGCTCATCTCGTGCTCCTGTGGCGGCTGGCGAGCTTGAGCTCGCGTACCTCGCCGTGCACGAGCGCGAGCTCTGAGCGCAACCGCGCGTTCTCGCCACGAAGCCGCTTGTTCTCCTCAAGCGTGCCGCGCAACCTGGCGCGGATCGACTCCTCGCTTGCCCGCGGATGCCGGGGCTGCCGCGACGGGGTGCTGTGTCGCTCGTCGCGGAGCTGCTCGATCGTGGCGCGAAGCTGCGGGTGGGCGTAGAGGTATCGGGCGCTGACGCCCGCTTCTGCTGCGACGGCCAGGAACGTGATCGGCTGCCCGCGCCGGTCGAGCTCTGCGATCGCGTGCGCAGCGCGCTGCTCAGCAGCGATCGAGCGGGCGGCGGCCGCGCTGCGCAGCGCCTGGGATCGTGGAGTGCTCATGAGGGCTTGCCGTGGCGCTTGGTGCCTCGTCTGCTTGCAAGCTCGATCACGTCGATGCCGGCCGACGCCGACTCCTGGGCGTTGTTGGCTTCGAGCGCGTCGAGCCCGTCGAGGATTCTGCGCAGCGACCGCTCGTCGCCTTCCAGCAGCTCCACGAGCCGCAGGTTCTCGTTCTGTCGGGCGCGTTCGCGCAGCGTCTGGGTGTGGGTGAGCTGCTGCTGGTGGATGTGGCGAAACGAGCTGTCGGTGAGGAAGTTCTCGCAGCTCAGGCACGCGTTCGGGTGCGGGCATGACTGCACGAGGGGCAATCCGCAGTACCCGTTCGGGAGCGCCTGCTTGGCGCGCGCGATCCGCTCCTTCATCCACGCCGCCTCCCCGAGCGGACCGTCCGTCGGCAGCGCGATCCGCTCGCCGCGGACGTTGACCCGGTCGTGAAAGCTCAGCATCTCGCGCTTGACGGTCTCGTCATCGAGGTGCGCGTAGCGGGCGGTCATCTCGATCGAGGCGTGATCGAGCACCCGCTGGATCACCGACAGCGGCACCCCCTCGTTGACCATGCTGCTGCCGAGGTGGTGACGGAACCGGTGTGGGTGAACCCAGACCGCTAGGCGGCCGTGGGTGTCGCGGATCTCGGCCTTGCGGACGTGGGCCTTGACGATCCGGCGGGCCGTCAGCGGCGTGATGTGATGCCCACCGCCGCGCGAGGGGCCCCGCATTCCTTCTGGCGGGGAGGGCAGCAGGAAGTCGGTGCCGCCCGGCCCGTAGATGGCGGTCAGGCTCTCCTCTTGGCGGCGCAGCTGCTCGACCAGCATGGGGCCGATCGGGATCACCGCCTCGCGGCGCAGCTTCACGTTGACGTAGCGCAGGTACGGGTGGTTGTCCGAGCCGATCACGAGCGCGCCGCGGGGTAACGTCACGACGCTGGAGACCCGCAGTCCGGTGAACGCCAACAGCAAAATCACCGTGCGATGCTGCTCGCACGACAACAGCGCCAGGTTCGCGGGGTCGATGAACTGGTCGAACACCGGCGCCTCGATCCCGCGCGGCAACCGCCGCGAGCGGCTATGCGGAACCTCGCCGACATAGATCATCGCGGTGCGCGGCAGCCCCGCCAACCCGTCCTGCCACTGCTCCTCCAAGAACAACCGCACGGCGGTGACCCGTCCGGCCTTGCTGGCCGCCGCCAGACCGCTTGAGCGGACCGCCAACATCCAATCCTCAAGCACCGCCCGGGTGACCTGCGCCGGCGAGCTCACCGCGGGCGAACGATCGGCAAGCCAGACGCTGAACGCTCGCACGTGCTGCACGTAATGAGACATCGTGCTCGGCGCGCCACCACCCAGAAGCCGCGCCCTGGCCCACCGCTTCGCCGCCTCTTTCAACCACGGCTGCGGAATCCCCGCGAACAGGATCGACCCCGCGCGCACGGTGCTGTGCAGATCGCTGTGCGGCATCTCGCTCAGTGGCCACCGATCCGATGCCCACAGCCGCTCCCACCCGTCGGGTGCGCGTCCGCCATCGATCGCTTCCAATGGCGTGGCGGTCATACGAGCAGGTCCGCCACCCGGTCAAGCACCCCGCGCTCGGACAGCACGCGGCGGAGATCTTCCGCGGTCAGATGCGTATAGATCAGCGTCGATGACGGCGACCGGTGCGTCAGTACCGCGCCGATCACCTCGAGCGCGACCCCGTCGCGATACGCCAACGTCGCGAAGGTGTGCCTCAACTGATGAACAGTGAAGTAAAACCCGACCAGCTCCCTGGTCCGGCGCACCAGCTCGTTGACCGACGAGTAGCTCAGCGGCCGACCGATCTCGCCCTTCCACAGGTTCACGAACACGAAGTCGGACTCCACCTCGCCGTACTCCTCGTGCATGTAATCCGACCACAGGCGGATCAGCTCGCCCGGGACCGGCACCGACCCCTGCGCGCCGCCCTTCGAGCGCGCCCGGCCGCGGCCACCCTCGCGCGGCACGATCTCGATCCGCCGCTCCCACGAGACGATGTCCTCGTGACGCAACCCCAACGCCTGCCCGACCCGCATCCCCGTGCAGGCCAACAGCGCGAACAAGAACCGATCGCGCAACCGCTGCTGGCAATCGATCACCGCCGCGACCTGCTCCAAGCTCAACGTCCGCGGCAGGCGCTGACGCTCAGGCAGCCGCACCGGGCGACCTCGCGGCCGGTCGCGAGCGATCCCGTGCAGAAACGGCTTGAAGGCGCCCCGGCCGCTGCGCGTGCGGACCACCAAATCCCGCGCCAGCTCATTCCCGCGCCGCCCGTGGAACTCATAGAACGACATCACCGCCGCGAGCACCCGGTTCACCGTCGACGCCAAGCGCCTCGCCGCCTGCTCGCTGAGCACCAGCACGTTCTCAGCCGGCCGCCGCGCCCACGCCGCGAACTCGCCCAACTCCACCACCGACACCCGATCCCACACCAGACCGCGCCCATCGAGGAACGACCAGAACAAGCCAAGATCCCGCGCGTACGCCTCGACCGTGTTCGGCGAGCGCTCGATCCCGGTCAACCAACCGAGGAACTCGTCGATTACCTCGACCGCACAGCCATCCGGCCCGACCACCGTCCACGACTCCACACCGCTCGACGGCATCCTCACCCGCCGCGCGCCGAACCCCGGCCGCGTCCCACCAAGTTGAGCGCCATCCATGACGCACCAGAACGTAGCGCCGCGTTCGGACGGACGGACATAAACGCCGAGAACGACCGCACGTCGTTCACATCGATAACAACCTCACATAACGCCCGCGACAGGCACCCCAAAAGCCCCTTCGTTCACGTCATTCACACTGCCGGCGCAGCCTCACATAAGGCGACTTTCCGCTCGTCACGCACGAGCTCACCGCAGCGACCGCCGGGGACGAGTGCTCGGTCGCCAAAGCGCTCGCCCGACGCGCAGCGGCGGTGCGTCGAAAGCGATCATGCGTCTGCGGAAGCCCGAGCTTCAGCGACGGTTCCGTCCCGGCTTGGTAGGCCGCGTAGGTGTGGTGCGCGGGGGTGCGATCACTGGAACTCCTGTGCCGCCCGGAGAGCGGGACTGGGTACCGATCCGCGCCACCCGGCGGCTCCGCCATGCGTGCTGCAGTAAGGCTGCGGGACGGATATCGTCCGCGCAATGCTTCACGTCTTTCACCGAGAGCATGCGGGGCGGCCCCGGAGGGTTCTGTGGCTGCTTGAGGAGCTCGGCGAGCCCTACGAGTTGACCGTCATGAACTGGGAAGAGGGCAGCGGTGAAGAGCACCGAAAGCGCCAGCCTCTCGGACGCGTGCCCGTCGTGCAATTCGACGATGGCTACGTGTTCGAGTCTGCCGCGATCTGCCTCCATCTCGCCGACCTGTACCCGGACGCGGGCCTGATCGGCGGACTGGGAACGTATGTGCGAGCGCTGGCGTATCAATGGTCGATCTTCGCTCCGGCGGAGCTGGAGCCGCCCCTCATCGAGGCTGCGATCTTCCGCGAGGCGCAGCCCGAACGGGCCGAGAAGGCACGCGGGCGCTTCTTGAAGGCGGCCACTGCCGTCGAGCAGAGTCTCGGTGGCGACGAGTACCTCGTCGACGGGCGCTTCGGCGTCGCGGACGTGCTGGTCAGCACGGCACTCTCGTTCGCCAAACGAGCGAGATTTCCGGGGCCGTTCCCACCGGTGCTCGATGACTACCTGACGAAGCTTTTCGAGCGCCCGGCATATCAGCGCGCGGTCGAGCGCGCGTCCGCCGCACCCGCCTCCTCATAGGGTTCGCACCGACGATCGCTTCGGCTTGGCGGGCGTCCCGACGGCTGCGACGCTTTCGGCGACGACAGGACGGTCGGAGCGGGGACTGCGCGTGAGTCGGTCGGCGAAGTCGACGCGTAGCTCTCGAGCTCGGCGCCAGAATGAGGACTCGGCGCGGCTATTCGTTCGGCTCGGCCGCGGCTGTGCTCAGCTGGCGTTCGACGCGGCGGTCAGGCACCAGCCAGATCAGTGCCACGACGACATACAGCGCTAGGCCGAGCCAGGGCTCAGCGAACGCCAAGCCGATCCCGAGGCAGTACAGGAGCGGCGAGATCTTGCCCTTGGCATCTGAGCCAATGGCGATGCGCAGCCTGGAGTCTTCTCCCTCAGCGCGGAGGAGCGCGGTCTGCAGGATGACGTATGCGATCGCGGCGGCGAGCAGAACGATTCCGTATACGGCCGTCGGGATCGGCGGGAATCGGTGCTCGCTCATCCATGCGGTGCTGAAAGGGATCAGCGAGAGCCAGAAGAGCAGGTGCAGGTTGGCCCACAGCACCGCGCCGCTGACCCGGGAGACGGCCGCCAGCATGTGGTGGTGGTTGTTCCAGTAGATCCCCAGGTACACGAAGCTGAGCACGTAGGCGAGGATCGCTGGGAGTTAGTGTCCCAACGCGTGCCACGACGTACCGGCCGGGGTGTGCAACTCGAGCACCATGATCGTGATCAGGATCGCGATGACGCCATCGCTGAAAGCTTCTAGCCGACTCTTAGGCACACACCGAGGCTATCCGTGAGACCGAGGCACTGCTTCTGCATGGAGATGTGGCATCCGTGGTCCCGTCAAACGATGGGAAAGCGAGCTTGCGGTGCGCCGGCATCGCGCGGTCGGCGCGAACGTCTTGCATCCTTCGATCGCTTCAGATCCAGCGACTCCTCCGGCGACGACGCGGTCGTAGGTGCGTGTGGCGTCTGAGCCGCCGTGACCCGTATTTGGCGAGGAGCGGGCTGCCTCGCTCGTTCGGGCAGACACCTGCTTTCCCGATAACGTGAATCTGGCTCCCGGAGGCAGGACGATCGAGGCGATCAAGCTCTACCGCGACGCCCAAGGGTGCCGCGACGCCCAAGGGTGCGACCTGGCGGCGTGGACGGACGTGGTCGACAGGCTGCGCACCGGCGGCTTAGCGCGGCTGACCCACCCGACGTCGTCCCCCTGCCTGTCGCCAACTCGCGTCCGACACTGGCGCTCGGCGCGAGGCGGAACGAGAGCGCCCTCTTATCCGCGCTTTGGGGGTGGGAGCGCTGTCCGGTAGAGGCGCTCCTACGAGCGCCGCACGGCGGTGACTACGAACGTGACGTAATTCATCGTGAAACTCCCGCCTACGGCGCCGATCGCAGCCCCGACCCCTTCCAGCAGATCGGCCAACTGGCTCTCCGGAATGGCACCGCCACTCGTCTGCAGCGCGTCTAGCCACTCCTCACGCGTGTAGGACTGGGCCCACTCGTACCGCCACTGCTCAGGCTCATCGAACGCACCGGTCGCCCGCATGCCGTCAGCCGCCTTGGCGCACATAGCTGAATGGGCCTCTGCCATCGCTCTCTTCCCCAAGCGAGCGGCGAGCGACTCCGACAGGACTCGGCGATAGACCACGGCGAAGGCTTCGTCCAGGCCTTCTGCCGGCTGGCCTGTGTTCCAGAACACAGCCAACCGACCACCAGGCCGCAGCACTTCGGCCGCCTTCGCCGCCCCCGCAGCCGGGTCCACCCAATGCCAACTCTCACCAGAGACGACCGCGTCAAATTCTCGGCCCGCGGCCTCCCAGGCTTCGAAGGTCGACACTTCGACGTCCACTCCGCTGTCCCGCGCGAACTCGGCCAGCCGCGCGTCGGGGTCGACCCCGAGCACCTTGCAACCCGCCGCCTGAAACTGCCTGGCCACAATGCCAGTGGCAACGCCCACGTCGAGAACGAGCCCGCCAGGGGCCGCACCAGCAATGCGCTGGATCAGGACGTCGGGATAGCGCGGCCGGGCCCGGTCATAGCGCTCTGGATCGGACCCGAACGACTCCGCCGCCTGCCGCTGCTGATGCGGCTCGTTCTCGGGAACAGACGCGGCGTCAGTTGATGGCACACAATCAGTATGGACATATGGCCGCAGCGCCAGCGACGGCACGCCTGATGACGAACCGGCCTGGCTGCCGATGTAGGCCTGGAGGAGCATCGGACCGGTTGGCACGCCGAACCGAACCGGCCCTGCATCCGAGGCAGCACGGCATCTTGGAAGCCGGCGCGACCGGTCTCGCAATGCGCGGAATCCGCACCGTCTGTCGCCGATCGTTCAGCGATGAGTTGTGCGGGATGCAATGGTCCAACCCGTATGACCGAAGAAGTTCCGATGCTTGAGCCGTTCGAGGCGCTGATCGGAACCTGGGCCACTGAGGCGACCCATCCATTAGTCGACGTGGTCGTTCCCGGCAGCATCACGTTCGAGTGGTCGGAAGGCGGCCGCTTCCTCATCCAGCGCTCCCGCAACGAGCACGAGCTGTTCCCCGACGCGATCTGCCTCATCGGCGCCCCCGAGGCCGGCGAGGGCCTGGTGATGGAGTACTTCGACTCGCGCGGTGTCCGCCGGACCTACGGCGTCTCGCTCGAGGACGGGGTGCTGCGCATGTGGCGCGAGTACCCCGAGTTCGACCAGCGCTTCTCGGCCACGCTCGGGCCTGACGCATTCGAGGGCCGATGGCAGCTCGCGAAAACGCCAGGCGACTGGCACGACGACCTCAAGGTGAGCTACCGGCGAGTGGCCGAGAATCGGAGGAGGCCGCTGCACCTGTTCGCGGCTCTGCGGGTGCGCGACTTCCAGGCGGCCCGAGCGTGGTATGAGCGGCTGCTGGGTGAGCCGACATTCTTCCCTCACGCCACCGAGGCGGTGTGGACGCTCGCCGAGAACTGCTCGGTCTACGTCGTGGAACACGCCGAAGGCGCGGGGCACTCCGCGGCGACGATCTTCGTCGACGATCTCGACCCCCACGTGGCCGCGATCGCCGCTCGCGGGCTCGAGCCCGACGAGCGCGAGACGTACCCCAACGGCGTACGCAGGGTGGTCTACCGCGATCCGGACGGCAACGAGGTGGGGTTCGGCGGCCCGCCGCTCGACGACGGTTCGTCGGCCTGATGGCAGAGATCGGCTGGACGCTCGCTCAGTCGCCCGTGGTCCTGCTTCCAAACGCCGACGCGCATCACCGCGCGCCGCCTGCGCGACCCGCTTCGCGCGGAAAGCCGGCATCGCGCGGACGAGCGCTTTCGCCTCCCGAGCGTCCGCCGACCTCGCGATCGCAATGGCGACCGAGCGCTCGTCCCGCGCCCGATCCGGTCCGTCGCGACGCCGCACCGCTGGATCGTCGCCGAAGCGCTCGTGGGCCTGACACCGACGCCATGGCGGAAGAGATCGTCGGCTCTGACGGCCGTCGATACCTGAATGCAGCAACGCGGGGTCGGAAAAAGGGCGCGCTGCTGGATCACGCCTATATCAGCAGTCAGCTCCGCGGCTCGCTGGTGGCTGCTTTGCTGGCCGAGCAGAAGACCACCGAGCCCGACGACGGGCTTCTCCGGTTCGTCCAATCCGACAGCGGGCTCCGTGTTTGCAGGATCGCGCGAAGCGACCGGTCAGCTAACACCGTCGGGTTAGCTGCGGATCACCGAGCCGGCAAACGCCTCCACGGGCTCGCCGTCGTAATCGTACGGGAGGCCCTGAGATCAGGCGAGCTCGAAGCGGATTGGCGTCCCGTCCTCGAGGGTGGCGCGATGAGTGATCGGACCCAGGAGCCGCCGTCTCAGGACGGCTCCGCTCTCCACGACGCCGCCGGTGCTGACCCCGTGCGGCGACCGGACGACTAGCACGAACCGCTGGACGCCGCGGATCGGCGCCGAGCGAGTGCGCTCAAGCACCCACATGGGATTCGCCTCGAGCTCGTTGCGGGCCTCCAGCGAGACGTCGCGAAGCACCTGCGAGCTCCCGCTCTCGACACTCGCCGTCACCCCGACGCCGGCAATTTTCAGCGATGGACCGATCGAGACCTTGCTGGACCGCTCGATCTCGTCATAGAGGCGATTCGGCTGCATCGACCATGCGATCGGCACCGGCTCCGGAACGTCGTCGCGCCGCTGGAGCCTGACGGTTAGCCAGGCCCTCTCGATCGGCTCGTCCGGGTCCGGGACGAAGGTTGCCGCCATATGGACGAGGAAGAAACGGGCCGTCTTCTCCTGCTGAATGAAGGTCCGGAGATCGTCGTCGCCGGCGAGGTGCTCCGCGTCCAGCGGGACGGTCAGCGGCCCACCGATCGAAATGCGCCCGGATAGCCGGGGAACCGGCGCGCCGCCGCGCTCGACCCGCGGCTCGAGCGTCAGCGCGCGGGGATTCGCGTCCGGGATCGACAGCTCGATCATGCTGGTCTCAATACCAGTCGCCCATGAAGTAGAACGGTCCCCAGTCACGGTAGGCAGGGAACTGTTTCCGCGTGGCGTCCTGCGCGGCGGCGAACGCGTCCAGGAGCTCGACGCCTTCGCGCACGCCGGAGTAGAAGCGTGTGAAGAACAGGCGCGAGGCATCGGTGTCGACCGGCCAGAGCGTGCCGATGATCGTCCGCACCCCAGCCAGCAGGAAGCAGGCCGGAAGACCACGCAGATTATCGGCGGCATCGAACCTCCCGAGCGCCGTCTCGCACGCGCTGAGCGTGAGGATCCGCGTCCCACGCATATCGGTCGACAGCAGCTCGTGCGCCTCGAGCCGGCCGTCCGACCCTGGTCCGGGGGACAGGTACAGGCACTGGAAGGCCGGCGCGTCGACGTTGTGGCGGCCGTGGGCGGCTAGGTGGACGCACTCGGCCGTGCCGAACGCCCCGAGCACGGCGCGTTCCGTGACGTCGTCCTCGAGCACCGGCTCGCAGTCGAAGAGGGCGCCAACCTCGCGCGCCTCGTCCACCGCAGCCGGCAGCTCGGCCAGGCCGAACGGGTTGCTCGTCGTGTAGGACAGCCCCAGCGAGCACATGGCGGTCCGGGGCCTGTGGATCAACGCGTCGCTCCCTCGCGGGGCGACCATGAAGAGGTTCGGCAAATACGTCACGATCCACTCCTCGGCGAGCGGACTGCCCATGCCGCACAGGTGAAGCGGATACATGTGCAGGGGGCCGTGCGGGCAGATGCAGATGTGATCTTTGCCAGCCTCCCCCCACCGGGAGAGGTCCTCAGTCAGCCCGCCGAGAAACAAGTTGCCGTCTGAAGCCAGCGCTTTGGCAGCAGCGGCCGTCAGAGCGTCCGGCTCTGGCGGCGAGTGCAGCTCGGCGCGCAGCGCGGCCACCTGCGGCGCGAATGGGGAGGCTGGGAACGAGCGCCCGCGCGCTGCGGCGGCCACTTGCACCTCGTAGGGCACTCCGAGCCGCTGGACGGTGGGCACCACCTCGCCGGCCGTGACGGCAACCGCCACAACCCCGAGCTCGGCTCCGGGCTTGGCGTCGAGGAAGAGGTTTACGAGCACTGTGCGTTCGTCGAGCATCCCCCGCAACACCCCGGCGGTCAAGAGCGGGAGCTTGAGCGCAACCTCGGGGCGCAGGCGCTCGTTGAGGTGGGCGTCATAGGCCTGGCGGAGGTTCGCCAGCCGCTCGCCGGACCCGCCGCTGGGTCTCGCGTCGGCGCTGACGTAACTGAGCAGCAGCCGCTCGTCGATTTCCGTGGCTCCCTCAGGAACGACGGGCTCGACGGCACCCGCCTCCTCGCGGGCGATCTCATCCAGCAGCATTGCCCCGCGGTCGTCGTCCGCGCGCCAACTGTCGTGCGAGCCCGTGTGCAGCTGCAGGGCGAACCGCATTCCCTTCGCCATCTGCAGGAGAGGGACGACCAGAAGCGGCGTCTCCTCGTCGTCGAGCCGACGGGCAAGCACTGCGATCGCGTCGCGCGAGATGCTCCGGAGCAGGTCGCCCGCCTCGACGCCTAACCAGTCCTCAAGCGCTAGCGCGGCCCTCGATAGCTCGAGCGCTACCGTCCTGACCGCGTCGACGGGGACGGGGCCGGGATCGACGGCGTCGTCCATGCGCGTGAACGTCTCCGCCAGCGCGGAGACGGCGGCGAGCGCCTCCCGTCGTAGGCCATGCTCAACGGACACGTGCACTGCCCGCACGAACCGCTCGGCAGCCTTGTCCCACGCACCCGCCTGCCCGGCGGCGCGGCCGGACGTGACCAGCAGCCGCGCGTGTTGGAGCCGGAACGCGTCGTCGTAATCCCAGGCCAGCACGGGAGCGAGCTCGCCACACTCCTCGAAGAGTGCGAGCCCGATGCCATCGGCGCTCTCGGTCGCTTCGCGCCTGCGCGCGAGCGCGAGCAGGTTGACCGCGAGCCGCCTGACGTCCCAGTGCTCGCGCTCAGCGGCCGCGCGCAAGGCGGTAGCGCCCGCTGCGATGTCAGGTCCGCTGACAAGCGAGGCATCCTCAGCTTGCCTGTAAACCTTGATGAGCAGTTCGAACTCGTTCCGCAGGTACGTCTGGCGCAAGGAGTCGTCGTCGGGTGACTCGAGTTGGAACACGATGCGTGCCGATCGGGCGACCTCGAGAGCGGACGCGGGGTCGGCAGGCGCGAGCGCAGCTACGACCTGCGTCATGACTCCGGCAGTGGCCGTCCATCCGGAGCGCTGCACTTGGTCGTCCAGTGAGCGCGATAGCAGGCCGTCGAGCTGCTCGCGTCGCACCGGCTCCTCGAGCCAGGTGAGATATCCGAGCGCGTCTGCGAGCTCCGGGGCGTAATCGGTGCGCTCGAGCAGGCCGATGGCCTCGCGGCAGCGCGCCACAAGCGCTGGACGGTCGATCTCCTCGCCGAGCGCCAGCTGGAGCACCTCGGCTGCGGCCCACGACACGATCGTGCGTGCCCGCTCCGTCCCCGTCTGAAGCCCCGCGGCCTCCTCGAGCGCGCTGGTGGCCGCCCGCGCGGTGTCAAGCGCGGGCGGCATGCGCCATTCCTTTTCGTCGAGATCGGCGATCTCGTCCCTGTAGCGGATGCGGAACTCCGCCTCCCATAGCCCGATCTCGCGCTCGGGCTCAAAGATGCGCCGGCCGGCGATCCAGGGATCGAGACGGAGACGGCCGAGCTGGAACAGGGCCTCTGCCAGCGCGCGAGTGTCCGACGCCGTCCGGGCCCATGCCAGGACGGCCTCGGCCGCCGCCAGCGCTCTGCGGAAGAGGCGGCCATCCGCCACTGAGATGAGTCGGCCACGCGCGATATCGGCGAACAGGAGGCGGGTGGATCGACCCACCTCATCGCTCGCAGCGTGCCCCGGTCGGGCGGCAAGACCGGCGACGGTGAGGTCGAGGAGCAAGAGGCTCTCGATCGGGCGTTCGGCGTCCAGCGCCTCTCGGGCGCGGCTCACAAGCGTGTCTACGTGTGCCGTGTCCGAGAGCGCTTCAGGGTGAGCCGCAGCGATGGTGAGCGCACCGTCCAAGCTGAGCTCACGACGATCGACCGCGGCCGCGAGGGACTCGAAGAGCCGCGAACCAAGCTCCGGCTGGTCGACGATCGACATTGCTCCTGCGCCAAGCCTAAGGCAGCCGGGCGGTTTCGAACAAGTCTTACCGTTGCATCCTGCGGCACGCGAGAAGAAAATCGTGGCATGCCCGACGAGCGAGGCGAGGACCAGGCCCGGAACGCGGTCGAGTGCTTCGCTCGCGCGATGCGATCCGGCAGCCCCGCGGACCTCGACGTCGCCGTCGCGGAGCTGCGAGTCGCTGTGGACGAGGTTCCGCCCGGCCATCCCGATCTGGCCTGGCTGCTGTCGAGCCTCGGCGCGGCGCTGATGACCCGCGGCGAGCTGCGTGGCGACGCGGGCGACGCCGACGAGGCGGTCGAGGCGAGCCAGCGCGCCCTCGCGCTTCTCGCATCCGGTCATGCCGACCGCATCGGCTATCTCGCCAACCTCGGCAATGCACTCGGTCTGCGCGCGCGCCTACGGGAGGATCCGCAGGATGCTGGCGAGGCGGTCGAGCTGCTCGAGCAGGCGTCCGAGTCGATCGCCTTACAGGATCCCTTCGCCCAGCGACTGCGCTCCGGGCTCGAGCTCGCACTGACAACGTGGGTCGAGCTGGGGGGCGCCGGCCCCGGCGTCAAGGATGCCGCCATCGCGCGACGGTACGCCGCAGCCGCCTCGGTCTGGCGCGCCTGGTACCTCCAACGCCGCGAGTTCGGTGACCTGATCGCCGCCGCCGACGCTCGGCGCAGTGCCGTCGACGCGGCGCCGGGCGATGACCCATCGCGCCCCGACTACCTAAGCGATCTGAGCGAAACCACCCGCATGCTGGCGGAGCACAGCGGCTCACCCGATCTGCTCGACGACGCCATCGAAGCGGCACGGATGGCGGTAGCCGCCAGCCCGCCCGCCGACCCTCAGCGCGCAGGCCGAATGGTCAACCTAGCCGGCGCGCTGACCTCTCGGAGCCGCCCGGGTGATCTCTCGGAGGCCATCCCGGTGGCGCGGCAGGCTGTTGAGGCCGCCCCCGCCGAGAATGAGCTCATGCGCTTCGCCTGCTACACGACGCTGGGCGCGGCGCTCATGCAGCGATACTTCCAGGACCAGGGCGAAGAGGACCTAGAGGAGTCCGTCGCCAGTGCTCGGCGCGCCCTCCGTGCCGCGCGGGCCGGCGGCTCGCAACAGCAGTCCACGGCGACCGTCAACCTCGCGACAGGGCTCACCGAGCGCTTCGTCCGAAAGGGAGAGACCGCCGACATCGAGGAGGCGATCGCCCACTTCCAGGACATCGCGCGCGAGGGCGGCTTAGACGACATGAGCCAGGCCGACGTCTCCCGTCGCCTCGCCAACGCCCTGGTGGCGAGATTCGAGCGCTTTGGCGAGCGCGATGACATCGAGGAGGCCGTGCATCTCAATCGCCTCGCACTCGAGGCGATGCCGGAGGGGCATCCGGCGGCGGCGGAGAGCAGGCTCGCGCTCGCGCTATCGCTCGAGGCCCGCGCCTCCTGCACGCACAGCCAAAACGACCTCGAAGAGGCCCGGAGGCTACGGCTAGCGTGAGCGACGTCACCGGCCCTCGACCAAACGAAGGTTCGGAGCGCGCCAATACCATCTGTGCGACGTTTCAGTTGAGATCCGTCCTGGCCGATCGGACTCGCGAGGTCGCGGTCGAGGTTTGTTGCGATTGGCGCATGCGCGCAATCGGCGAGGCCCACCGCCCTTTGTTCTAAACCTGGATCCACCGATCGGCTGGGTTGACGGGGTGAGATTCCCGGGTTTGTCGGGGTGACACTCGGGATGGACGGTGTTGACCCAGGCGGGAGCGCTCGTCTGGGAGCGCCAACGCCCGAAGTGGCAGTTGGCGCGCGGTTTTGGGGCAGGGTGAGTGGGCCGGTGTCGGCCGCGGGTCGGCTGGTGGTCGTCGTGACCTCGCGGGTGCTCAGGTGAGGGCGGGGAGCGCGCGGATCGCGTCGAGGATGGTGGTGAAGTCGTGTTGCCAGGGCCAGCGGGCGGGCATCCGGAGTGTCCATTGGCGGCTGGTGCGCGTCAGTCGGGCGGGGACCTGCAGCAGTTGGTGGCGGCGTGACCGGGCGGTCTGGACCGGCCGATCGGGGAGCCCGATCTGGGTTGCCCAGCGTCCGAGGTTGTGCGCGAGCGCGGCGATCACGGTCCAGGCGCTATTGGCGTGCATGCGGCCGGAGGGGAAGTGCTGAAGTGCTTGGTCAATGAGGTCGCGGATCGCCAGCTCGACGGTGGCGTGGTCGCGGTGATCGATGTCAGCGACGAGCGTCGGGATCGTGCGGTTGGTCGCGAAGCAGTGGTAGCGCCAGTCGGGGAACAGCTCGGCCTGGGCGCCGATCAGCCGGGTGCGCCTGACGATCAGCCGAAAGCCGCCCAGCTGGGTCTCGGCGACCTGCGCCTCGCCGCCCTCGGGGTAGTCGGCGACGGTGACCCAGTCGGTCTCGGGGATCTGCCCGATCAGCCTCTGGATCTTGGTGCTGTGCTTGACGGTGATCGAGAACTCGATCCCGCGCGCGTCCAGGGTCCGAAACAGCTTGTGGTTCTCAAACCCGGAGTCCGCGCGGATCACGATCAGGCCGCTGTGCCCGGCGCGCCGCGCCCGGGCGATCAGCTCATCCACGAACCGGGCGATCTCGCGCTGGGTGTTGGCCTTGCCCTTGCGGTTGCGGATGTGCAGCACCTCGCCGGTATCCGCGCGCACCGCCACGATCGGGTGATAGCCGAGCTTCTTGGTGTACCCGTAGGAGGCGCCCTGCTTCTGGTAGCCGTGCACCTCGCCGACGAAGCTGTCGATGTCGATCACCAACGGCCCATCACCCGGCCCCGCGCCGGCCTGCCACGCCCGCGCGAGCGTCTGATCGAGCACGCGGTCGAGCTGGCGGACGTGCCCGAAGGTGAACGCCCGCAAGAACGTCCCCAACGTCGAGGGGGCCATCACCCGGTGCCCCAGGATCAAGCCCGTGCTCCCGGCTCTGAGCACGCTCATGTCATCGATGCTGTCCGCGCCGGCGAGCATCCCGTGCACCAGCGACATCACCTTCCGGCCCGGCAGCGCCGCTCCCGGCGCTCTGGGGTCAAGCCACACCGACTCGTTCACCAGCTGCTCGATCCCCAAGCGGTCCGCGAGCGTTGCTGTCAACAGCAGGCCGGCGTCGCTGATCAGTCGCTGCTCGTCGAACCGAACCTGCACCAAGTCGAGGTTTGCCGGCCCTTCGGGAACGTCCGCAGCGTCATGCACCATATGGGTGACCTCCTGACAGGGCCGCAGCCGCCCTCTACGACTGCTATTAAAGCCCTGCTCAGGAGGACATTTAAGACTCAGGCTCGGACGGAACCGAGCATGTCACCCGGTGGATCCAGGCTAAATCGCCCGAGGATTTCTTGGCGCCCCAGCTGCCGACCGTCGTCAGGTGCTCGAAAGCGCCATCACCGTCTTTACGGCTGTGCGTGGCTCGCGTCTTCGGGACGACCGCCTCGTGCCTGCAGCCGCCGAACAACGAGAGCTACACAGGCCTCATCCATCCAGTCCTTTCGGGCCGAACGTCCCGCGGCCGCACATCGACACGCTGCGCACCTTAAGCACGGCCAGTGTCGCCGAACAGGAGCGCATGGCTCGCCACACCGGTCGAAGGTCCGCGCCAGCCAGAGAGCCCCACTCTGAGTGCTGCCGCTTGTCTAGAGTCGCTCGCCGAGCTGCACGTCAGTTCCTCATGCATGTTCTCGCCAACGACCAGCAGCACATGCCGGCGGCGTGCGACGGATGTGCCCGGTGCCCGACCGTCGACGCCAACCAAGTGTTGCCCTCGGCAAATCGCCCAACGATCTGCGATGCACTCGTCCCGCCGAACGATTCCCGTTTGAGTCCTGCACGGGCGCGCTGGCGCCACGAGGCAGATGCCGATGCAAGGCTCCGCCTAGCACAGGCGCTCGCGGTCGACGAAGAGGGACCGTCCGATCCAGCCATCGGCTCAGTCCTGCTGACGGCCGACGTGAACAAGAGCCGCGGCGACGGCCGCTCTCCCTCGGCGAGCCGAAGCTGCCCAGAACGGCTGATCTCGTGCCCACAATCGACGAAATCCTGCGCTGACGCCACCTCGCCGTCCGGACTCTGCCGCTCGGACACGTCGCGACAGCGAGCGTGTGGAGGCGTTTGCCGCCTCGCTGATCCGCGGCTAACGCGACGGTGTTAGCTGACCGGTCGCTTCGTGCGATCCTGCAAACACGGAGCCAGCTGTCGGATTGGACGAAACGGAGAAGCTCGTCGTCCGGCTCGGTGGTCTTCTGCTCGGCCAGCAAAGCAGCCATTGGAGCCAACCAGCTCACTGTCCCTTCCGGACAAACGCAGTAGTCGCCGCCTTGCTGGGCCATGGCCCGGGCGGACGAGTCCTGTGTCGCCATTGCGATCACGCGACCCGAGCGGCGAGAGTGGCCAAACCGATCGTCCGGAGCGGCGCGCTTTTCCGGGGGCGGCACGGACGGTCGACAGCGCGGAAGGAATCGTTCGCGAGATCCGCGGTTTCTGCGCAGGGCGGCTAGAGCAAACCGTTCGTTCGCGAGGATTCGGGGGTCGCGGGACCACTGACGCAGAGCTGTCCCGACCGTCTCACCGTCCCTGTGGGGTACTTCGGCCCAGGTCTCCAGCTTGCGCATTCTTTCGGTCACGGCCTCCGCCGCCGTGAAGACGAGCCGGTGCTGCGTCGCCGCGGCGTGGTCTGCGTCGAAACCCGCAAACGCAGACACCTGCGGGTTAGCCGGCTCCGGGCGCCGTCACGGTAGCAGCCTCTGGCGACCCATCGCTATCAAAAGCCCCCGAAGCTGTTCAACAGTGACGAACTTGGTTTGACAATGTCGACCGCTCGTCGTAGGGTCCACGACGTCTAACGTCGGAGGAGCCGGGCGCTTGCAGGAGCGCCCACGGAGGAAGGATTGGACATGATGCGTGTTCGTGCAAGCGTGGCCTTCGCGTGCGCGGTGGCGCTCTCCCTGCCGGCCGCGGCCGGCGCGACGCCGGTCCCGAAGATGACCGGGCCGCTGCCGGTCAGCGCCACCTCGTATCCGTTCGGCGCTGCCGACCACCAGCAGGTCCCCCAGGACCTGCACAAGATCGGCTACGTTGAGGAGGAGTACCTAGCCAGCGGCAAGGCCAACGTCTACAGCTGGCCTGCGCCCGGCCCCGCCGTGGTGCGCACGCCGGACGCGCCGTACACGACGCGCGTGCTCGTGCGCCGCCCGGCGAACGCCTCGCGCTTTAGCGGCAGGGTGATCGTCGAGGTCCTCAACCCGTCCAATGCATTCGACCTCAACATCGGCTGGGCCCTCGCCCAGCGCCAGATCGTCGCGGACGGCGACGCGTGGGTCGGCGTGACCGGCAAGCCGATCTCGATCGACGCGCTGAAGAACTTCGATCCGGTCCGTTACGGCTCGCTGTCGATGGCGAACCCGCTCCCGCTGAGCGATCCACGCAACTGCAACCCGCCGGTCTCGTTCATCACCCCCGCCTCACGTACCACCGAGGACGGGCTGGTCTACGACATCACCAGCCAGATCCGCGCGTGGGTGCGAAGCGCCAATCGCTCAAACCCTCTGACCTACGGCAAGCGTCACGGCTCGGCGGTCGATCGCGTCTACGACTTCGGCTACTCGCAGACCGGGAGCTTCGAGTACGACTACATCAACGCAATCCAACCGCTCGTGGAGCAGTCCGACGGCCGGCCGATGTTCGACGGCTACATCGTCGCCGTCGCGGGCGGGGCCTTCATCGGCGCAGCCCCGATCAACCAGTGCGAGCCGGCGCCGCTGAACGGCGACCCGCGCAAGCAGTTCAAGGACGCCGGCACGCCGATCATCCACATGATGTCCCAGTCGGACTACCTGAGAGGGATCGACGCGCGGCGGCCCGACAGCGACGCGCGCCAGGACCGCTACCGGCACTACGAGATGGCCGGCGCCGCGCACGCGACGCCCGACGAGCTGCTCTATTCGGCCGCGCCCGCGGACATCGTCAAGGCCGGCCGCGCCGTCCCGCCGGCGTCATGCAACGAGGGCCCGCGCAGCCGTTTCCCCAGCAGCATCTTCTTCGACGCGGCACTGCGCAACCTCGACTGGTGGGTGCGCCTCGGCATCGCCCCGCCCCACGCCGACCCGATTCTCGTCTCCGGGAGCCCGCCCGCACCGGTGCTCGACGAGTTCGGCAACGTGCAGGGAGGCCTGCGCTCGCCATACCTCGACGTGCCGACGAGCACGTGGTTCGGGAGCTCGACGGGCCCCTCGTTCTGCAGCATCGCCGGGCACGAGGTCCCGTTCGGCAAGGCGCAGCTGGCCGAGCTCTACCGCACCCACGGCGACTACGTGAGCAAGGTCACGCGAGACACCGTCAGGCTCGTGGCCGACCGGTTCCTGACCGTGCCGGACGGCATCCGACTGATCCAGGAGGCCGCCCGCGCGAATGTTCCCTAGACCGTTGATTCCGCGCGGCTAACAGCCCACGCGGAGACGTCGTCGAGCGCGTCAGCGTCGAGGTGCCGATCAGCAGCCGCGTAGGCACGCCGGCGCGGATGATTGCTTCGCTCTGCGCAACCTCGCCGAGCTTACGATCGGATTGGCGACATCGGAGTCGCGCGGGTCCGGGTCGGAGGCGTCCAGTGTGTGGTTGTCGCTTTGCCTGCCAGTTCGTTTAGCAAAGCGAGTGCGCGTGGTCTGCGCCGCGGGTGGAAGCGTTTGGGGGCTGGGTTCCGCGGGTGGCTGGGGACTCTTGCGGCGAGGCACCTGTTATTCGTCGTCTTCGTGGTTTGGTCGACGTCGCTCGCGGCGGTTTGCTTCGACGAGGCGGTCGATCTCTCGGTGGCGGCGCTCGACGTACGCGCGCACTTCGTTTTCCGCGTCGACGCGTAGCGCACGTGCCTCTTCGGCGGCTTGAGCGCGCATCGCTGCTAACAGTTGCTCGGCAGCTGCGCGGGCGGTGATGAGCTCCTGTGCGCGCAGTTGCTCGGTATCGGCAGTGATCTGTTGTGCCTGCTCGTGCGCTTCTGAGACGATCCGCTCGGCCTTGGTTTGCGCGTCTTGGATGATGTCGGCCGCTTCCGCTTGGAGTCGGGCCTGGTCGAGGATCGAGGAGCGCTCGGCGTGCGCCTCGGCTCGAACCTGCTCCGCGTCTTGAGCGCTTGCGCCAGAATGGTTTGAGCCTCGTTTTGTGCCTGTTCGACGGCTTTGAGCTCGGCGTCGGCTCGGAGACGGGCCCCGTCGAGTGTCGCCTGGGCCTCGAGACGTTGGCTCTCGAGCAGTCGCTGCGCCTGTTGCTCGCGTTCGGTGATGGCATCCTCGCGTGCGTGTAATTGTTTCGCGTTATGCGTCTGAGTTCGTTTCCGAAATCCGCCGTTTTGTTACGCCATCTCGTTGCGTGTGCAACGATGCTGTGAAGGGGTCAGACGGGCGTGAGGAGGAGTATGTCCGAACTACAGGATGTCAGCCGTCGTGGTGGGCGCCGCAAGCGGGCGCTGAGCGCGGAGGAGAAGCTGCAGATCTGGCTGCAGTTGTTGACGGGGGAGCTGACGCAGCGCCAGGCGGCCGAGCGTTGGGGGGTGGATCCGACGACGATCATGCGGATCCGTCGCGTCGGGCGCGAGGGCGCGTTGACGGCGCTGGCCAGCTCCAAGCCTGGTGGCGGTGCTTGTGGGGCTGTGGACGCGGAGCTGGCGGCGGCGCGCGCGGAGATCGCCAGGTTGGAGGAGACGGTCAAGGAGCAGGCGATCGAGCTGGTGGCGTTGCGGGGAAAAGCGCGCTCGGGCTGGTAGGCCGCGTCCCAGCTCGTGTCGAGGTGGCGGTCAAGGCGCGGCTTTTGGAGCTGATCGCGCAGGCGACCGGGGCGGGCTGGAGCTTTGGCAAGGCGTGCGGGGCGCTCGGGCTGGGCGAGCGGCGCGCCCGCTACTGGCAAAAGCGCGCCGCCGCCGGTGCTTTGGCTGACCGCAAGCCGGGCGGCACGCCGGTGCACGCGCTGCGCCCGGAGGAGGTCGATGCGATCCTGGGGCTCGCCGATCAGTGGGGCGAGATCGACGGCTCGCACCGCAAGCTCGCGCACCGCGGCTCTTACCTTGGGCGCGTGTGGGTGTCGCCCTCGACGGTGCTGCGGGTGCTGCTCGAGCACGGCCGGGCGCTGCCCTGGCGCCCGCCGCGGCAGAAGTCGCTCAAGCGTCCGTGGCCCGAATGGGTCCAGTACAAGCCCCGTCAGGTGTGGGGCTATGACTTCACCGAGTTCCCGCAGGCCGGCACGAGCGCGCTGGCGATCCTCGACCTCGTCTCGCGCAAGTGGATCGAGACGATGCTCTGTCCCGAGGCGACCGACGTGCAGGTCCAGGTGCTGTTCACGCGCGCGCTCGAGCGCGAGGGCCTGTTGGACGTGATCCTCTCGCTGATCGACGAGCACGCGGCCGGCGAGCAGGAGGACGAGCTTGAGCCGATCCTGCTCTCAGTGTCGGACAACGGCGCCCAGATGAGGTCGGGCTCGACCCGCGAGTTTATGGCTCTGCACGCGATCGCGACCCACTATGGCCGCCCCGGGACGCCGACCGATCAGGCCCACATCGAGTCGCTGCTCGGCCACGTCAAGTACGAATGGCCGTACCTGTGCGCGCTAAAGGACCCGGCCGACCTATCACGCGAGCTCGACGCCGTACGCGAGCAGTACAACCGGGTGCGCCTGCACGCCGGCATCGGCTACGTGACCCCCGACGACGAGCACGAGGGCCGCCGGCCCGCGATCCGTGAAGCCCGCCGCGCCGGCCTCGCGCGCGCCCGAGAGCAGCGCCTGGCCTACAACCGCGGCACCCACCCGAGGCTGATCGGATGACGACGACGCCCCCAAACCGCCAACAGCGGGCGACCGATCACCCTGCCCGCCTCGCCGCAGGGCCGCACAGGGCCGCACAACGCGCCGGTGCTCGCCGCAACCGCCCAAATCGAGCCCGCCGAGCCCTCAGCGGCCCTGTCACGGCCCTCGGCAGCTCTGCTGCCGACCTCACCAGCCCATCAACGAAGCTGGCGCAAACTGTCAAGGCCAGCCCGACAGGGCCCAGCGCAGCCGGCCGCGCAGCGGTGGCCTTGACCGGCCGCGCCGGCGTAGCTAACCACGCCACGAACCCTGCACTACCATCAATCCACTACCCCATGACGACCCCCGGAACTGGCTGCGAATTACACGCCCAGATTTCGGAAAAAGACTCAGACACACGTCAGTCTCGCGTTCGCGGACGTCCTCGGCCGCCCGACTGTGGCGAAACCATTCGCTGACGACCTGCAGGTGTCGGTCGACCTCGGCGGGGTCATAGCCACGTCTAACGAGTCAAAAGTGGCGTTGGACCACGTAGACCGAGCGGGTCTCACGCTCACCGCTGGCAGGCATAGCCGAGCGTTCGGCGGTGCTGAGCGGACTCCTCCAGCGACGACCGAGTTTCGGCGATTCTGAAACGCGGGTTGCTCGCGTGTGTTGTCGTCGCCGTGGCCTCCGGCTGCGTGGCGCAACAGGACTGGTTTCGGGAACCGCGGCGGGGGGACGGGAGCGCGGGCGCGTCGTTCTGGATCGGTCGTCGCGTGTGCGACACTCGCTCGTCACGGAGGTGTGATGGCTCGTCGTCGTTCGCGCTATGGAGTTCCGGGGAGGCGGGCGGGGTCCGTGCTCCTTGTCGGCGGGAGGTCGCGCCAGCGACGGGGACTGAGAGGCCGCAGAGGTCAGATCGGCCCGCCACGGCGCTGGGGTCCGGTGCTGCTCGGCGCCGTGGTGCTCGTGATGGTCGTGCTCGGGGTAGTGGTCTGGCGGTCGTTGGCGGAGAGTGACGGCGGTCGCCGCGCGGCCGCCGCGCGGTTTGTGAGCGCGTGGGCGCGTGGGGACCGAGGCGCGATGTGGCAGGCGCTGACGCCACGCGCCCAAGCGAGGTATCCCGAGGCGCGATTCGTCACCGCGTACCGGGCCAGCGATCGTGGCGCTGGGGTGCGCGCCGTGAGCCCCGGGCGTCTCGGCGGGGAGCACGACGGCACGATCGCGGTCGATGTCCGCGTGCGGACGGCCGACTTCGGGACGCTGCACGGCACGATCCTGCTGCCGGTGTCTGGGAGCGGTTCCAGCGCGGGCGTTGACTGGGATCCATCGCTGCGACTAGCGGGGCTGCGCCGCGGGGAGCGGGTGCGTCGACGCGTCGGTGTGGCACCGCCCCGCGCGCCGATCCTGGCCGCCGACGGGACGCGTTTGGACGCGACGGCACTCGGCGCCTCGATCGCCGGGCAGGCGGATCCCCGCCCGACGGGCCTTGAGCGCATCTACAACCTCAGGAGTCCGGAATGATTTAGTGCGGTGTGGGAGGATGTTTGGGGGCGGGTGTCGTAATTGCGAGACATGATCGATGAATCGAAGATTGCTGAGCGTTTTGCGGGGTTGGGTCCTGAGCTGAACGAGCGTCAGCGCAGGATTTGGGCGGCGACGGAGGCTCGCTCGCATGGGCGTGGTGGGATCGCTGCGGTCGCGCGCGCGACGGGTATCTCTGAGGACACGGTCGGGCGTGGGATCAAGGAGTTGCGGTCGGGGGTGCGGTTGGAGCCTGGGCAGGTCCGTCGTCGGGGGGCGGGGCGCCCTGCGTTGACGGTGTCTGATCCGACGCTGTTGGACGATCTCCAGGGGCTGGTGGATCCTGATACGCGTGGGGATCCGATGTCGCCGTTGCGGTGGACGTCGAAGAGCTTGGCGAAGCTCGCGGTCGCGTTGGTCGCGGCCGGGCACGAGGTGTCTGATCGGTCGGTTGGGAAGCTTTTGAAGGGGCTGGGGTTTCGGTTGCACGCGAATCGGAAGACCAGGGAAGGCAGCGATCATCCCGATCGCGACGCGCAGTTTCGCTACATCAACGAGACCGCCCGGGCGGCGCTGGCGGCGGGCGAGCCGGTGATCTCTGTGGATGCCAAAAAGCGCGAGCTTGTCGGGGATTTCAAGGCTGTCGGCCGGGAGTACGAGCCGACGGGCCGGCCGGTCGAGGTCCGCTGTCACGACTTCAAGGACAAGCAGCCGGGGCACGCGATCCCCTTCGGCGTGTATGACATGAACGCCAACGAGGGGATGGTTTCGGTCGGGATCACGCGGGACACGGCGCAGTTCGCGGTCAACTCGATCCGCGCGTGGTGGGCGCACCTCGGCTCACAGCGCTACCCCGACGCCAGAACCCTGACGATCACCGCTGACGGCGGCGGCAGCAACTCCAGCCGCACGAAGCTGTGGAAGACCGAGCTGCAATGCCTCGCCGACGAGCTAGGACTCGCGATCCGCGTCTGCCACTTCCCACCGGGCACAAGCAAGTGGAACAAAATCGAGCACCGGATGTTCTCCTACGTCAGCCTGAACTGGCGCGGCAAGCCGCTTGAGAGCCTACAGCTGATCATCGACCTGATCGGCTCGACCACCACCAGCACCGGGTTGAAGGTCTACGCACGCCTTGACCCGGGCGAGTACGTCAAAGGCATCAAAGTCAGCGATGCGGAGCTGGCTGCGGTAAACATCGTCCGCGATGACTTTCACCCGGACTGGAACTACGTGATCAACCCAACAACCGCACTAATTACTTCGTGACTCCTCAGGCTCGCCGGGCATCCCGCCGAGCAGTTGCTGTTCGGGGCGCGCGTGATCGCGCGGGCGCCGCTGGTCCCTGGCCGGCCGCTGCAGACAACCATCCGCCCGAGGCTGATGTCCGCGGCGGCCGCCGCGCTCGGCCAGCAGCTCGGCGGCGTCGCGGTGATCCGCCCGCGCGACGGCGCCGTGCAGGCGCTCGCCGGACTCGCCGTGTCCGCCCCCCAACCTCCCGGATCGACGTTCAAGATCATCACCACCGCCGCCGCGCTACAGGCAGGGCTCGCGACGCCGTCGAGCACCTACCCGATCCGCACCGCTGCAACGCTGTCCGGGGTGCAGCTTCGCAACGCGTCCGGGGAGGCCTGCGGGGGATCGTTGACCGAGGCGTTCACGGTCTCGTGTAACTCGGTGTTCGCGCTGCTCGGCGCGAAGCTCGGCGCCAGGCGACTGGTGGGGATGGCGCGCGCGTTCGGGTGGGGCGAGCAGCCGAGGATCCCGGCGGCCAAACCGAGCACGATCTCCCCGCCGTCACAGCTGCGCGACGATCTCGCGCTCGGCGCCGCGGCGATCGGTCAGGATCGCGACCTCACGACACCGCTGCAGATGGCCAGCGTGGCCGCCACGATCGCGCTCGAGGGCCGGCGCGTCGAGCCGCGGATCGCGACGATCGACCCGGTACGCGCGCGGAGGATCCTCTCGCCGACGGTCGCTCGCCAGGTGCGCGCGATGATGGTGAGCGTGGTCCACTCGGGCACCGGCACCGCGGCTGCGATCCCGGGGATCGAAGTCGCCGGCAAGACCGGGACCGCCGAGCTTCGCCCCAACTCAACCAATCCCAAAGACGCCGACGCATGGTTCGTGGCGTTCGCACCAGCCCAGCACCCCCAGGCCGCCGTCGCCGTGATGCTCGTCGGCGCCGGGTTCGGCGGCACCACTGCCGCGCCGATCGCAAGGCAAGTCTTGGAGGCCGCCCTCACCGGCAGCTGACACCCGCGCTGGGCAACGCGACGCGGCGCGCCGCCAAACCGCGTGAGCGCAAGCGTCGCGACGCCAGGACGAGACACGGTCGGCCTCGTCGCGGCGCCTTACGCACCCGCTGCGCTCACGCCCCGCGAACTCCGGCTCCGGCGAGCTCGCTCCCGCGTGTCAAGAGGTAGCCGAAGCTCGACCAGGGGCCCGTCAGTACGGTGCCGGCGAAGCCATCTACCCACCTGCTGAATCGACTCGATCGCCCGTCGCCGTAGGTGCGGCATCGGCCCCGAAAGATGGCGGCTTCGCCGCAGCCGAGCACATCGGCTCGGTTGGTTCTGGCCACTGCGGCGCTGCCCGTCGCCGCGTCACATCCGCGGTCGATACACAACAGCCGATGAGACCTCACGGCGCGAGATCCGCCCGTCGATACCGGATTCCTGCTCGGCGACGCGCTCGCCCGGCTCGAGCACTGAGCGACCACCACACAGCGAACCGACCGGACCAGCCCGGTCGCGGCCACCCCCCGGACACAGAAGTCATTAGGGCACGGGTCCACGGACGCACTCAGGCTCCATCCCGCGGCAACGTGCATCTCGCCGGCGATTGCTTTTGCGATCCGGTGCTGCCCCGGCCTGACGATCCCCTTGGCGACGGACCGCATGCTGCACGAGCCCAGGCGGCTCGGGACGATCGCTCTCCGGGAATGCAATCGTCACGCGACGGGCGCGGTTGGCCGCGCCTCCACCACTCAGTTTTTGGGCGACGGCGAAAGCGCCCGAGCGAGCCAACGCAGCCCGAAGCTTGTGCGCGCTCCTTCGCCTAATTAAGCGCACACGCGGCACGAGTCGAGTCGGCGATACGCGGAAAGCGATCCCGGCGGGACGTGGTAGGCCATGTGCGGACTGTGACTGCGCGCGAAGCAGAAGCACTGGTTAGGCGACGATTGGATGCGCATCGCTCGCGAGCAGCTCATTCATTGTCAGCCCACGACGCGCTCGGACTAGTGGAAGCGTCACAAAGGACGAGCGAGAGGTCGTAGTCTTCGGTATCGGTGTAACGAGGATCGGTCTTCAGCTCCAACGGCCAGCCGCTGGATCGTGAGACTGCTCCGTCGGGCAGTTCTCAGGCTTGCGCGTAGAGCGTCGTACGCGGCTTGAATGTCGGGGTTAGCCGGCTCGAGCGCGGCGCGGCGAACGATGTGCGCCACGCTGTCCACTAGCTGCAGGCCGCCGTGCGCGTGCGAGGGCTCGAATCGCAGGCCGCGCTCGAATATGCCGGACAGATCGATCACACCCGAGGCCTCCCGCCCTCGGATTCGGCCACGGTCGCGACAGTACTGCTCGACGAACGGGTGGTGCGGCTCATCGCGTCAGGGTTGGTTTGCGTCTGATCTTGCGATAGAGCTGCCCCTGTTTTTCATGCCAATCCTGGGAGGCTGTCCGGGCCCCGACTCAGGAGGACGTGATGATGGAGAACGGCAAGCCGCGCAAGCGCCGGCAGCTGTCGCCGGAGGAGAAGTGGGAGGTGTTCTTCGAGGTCTGCTCGCAGCAGCTCTCGCAGGCGGACGCAGCTCGGAAGTGGGGCGTCGACGTGTCGACGGTGATTCGGATCAGGCAGTTGGCGAAGGACGTGGCGCTGGCCGCGTTTGCGGCCGCCAAGCCGGGCAGGTTGCCCTCTCCGGAGCAGGTCGAGTTGGAGGCCGCGTTGGCGGAGAACGATCGGCTCTCGGAGGCGCTCAAGGAGCTGGCGGTCGAGTTGAGCTTGCACCGGGGAAGGCAACGCTCGGGCTTTTCGGCCCGGTCCCGCGGCGCGTGAGCGCGCAGACCAAGCTCGAGCTGATGGGGCTGATCGATGGCGCGGTGTCGGCGGGGTGGGCGCACGCGCGTGCGTGCCGGGTGCTTGAGATCGAGGATGTGCGCATGCATCGCTGGCGCGCCCGGCTCGCCGAGACGGGCTCGTTGGAGGACCGTCCGCCGGTCGGCAACCGGGTGCACCGGATCCTTGACTGGGAGGAGCAGGCGATCCTCGATCTGATCGAGGAGTGGGGCGTGGTGGATCGTTCGCATCGCAAGCTCGCGCATCGCGGCTCGTATGTCGGCACTGTGTTCGTGTCGCCCTCGACGCTGCTGCGCGTGGCGCTGAAGAACAAGGTCACGCTGCCGGGGGAGCCGATCCGCCCACGACCGCCAAAGCCCGCATTTCCCGAGATCTGCTGGGAAAAGAACCGGATCTGGATCTGGGACGCGACCCACTTCACGCGGTGCAAGCGGGTCGCGTACGCGATCGTCGACGTCGTCACCAGATACTGGATCGGCTACCTGCTCACGACCGAGCAGACGCACACGCAGGTGCAGCTGCTGTTCGCCCGGGCGCTCGAGGACCAGGGGCTGCTCGGACCGGACGGGCTGCCGCCCGACCACGCCCCTGAGGATCCGCCGATCCTGGTGGCGTGGTCGGACAACGGGTCGGAGATGAAAGCGATCGACACTCGCCAGTTCATGGCGCTGATGGCGATCGCCCAGCACCACGGCCGGCCCGGCACCCCGACCGACCAGGCGCACGTCGAGTCGTTCTTCAGCCACCTGAAGGGCGACTGGCCGACCCTGACCAGCATCACCGACCCGGCCGCGCTCGACACAGAGCTCGCCCGGATCCGCGGCCAGTACAACACGGTCCGCTTGCACGCCTCGATCGGCTACGTCACCCCCGACGACGAGCACCACGGCCGCGGCCCCGCGATCCGCCGCGCCCGCATCGCCGGGCTCAAGCGAGCGCACGCCCAGCGCATCAACGAGAATCGGAGGCGATCGAAATGACCGCGACCGAGACCATCCTCGCCAGCCGCCCGCTCCTGCTTCTGCGGGACGGAGGCTCGCTGCGCGAGGGGGTCGCCCGCCGGCACGGACGTCGGTGGAACTGGGCACGGACGACGCCCCGAACCACACCCACCAACACGGCCCACAAACACCCTCAGGCTTGGTGTGAAAAAGTCGGCCGCTCTATCAAAGGTTCAGATACACCGCAGGGTTCAACCAGCTTGAGGCTTTCGGCCGGTCTCGATCCCAGAGCAGGCACGATGACGTTGTTGAGATACTTCTCCCCAGCGGCCAACTTCGTCGGCAGTTTGCAATCAAGAACAAAGTGAAATCGGTCGAAGTCGCCCCGCCAGCGATCCTCGATATAGACGAGTAGCGACTTTTGCAGGGCATCGAAGATCAACTCAATGAGGAATCGCGCCTGGACGAACTCACCATGGTTCATCTGCGCCTCCAGCCCTGACCGTTTGATTTCTCGGGTGATCCGCTTCTCGATCTCCGGACTTGGGGCGCCGATGGCCTTAGCCTGAATCCACCGAATAGCTGGGTGGGGTGACTCGGGGAGCGGGCGGATTGGTTGTCGGTCGGTGTTTGGTGGGTCGGTTCGGGGCTGGTGCGACGCGGGAGCGCTGGTGTTGAGCGCCGTTTGAATCCAGCACGGGAGCTGGGGTTGGTGCCGTTGATCGCTGGGATGCCGCTCGCGGGCTGGCAGGCTTTGCGCGTTCCTGAACGCGCGAGAGCCCTCCCGCCAGCTTGGTCGTTGCGTCGGGAGGGCTCTCTTGGATGCCGGAGGTGGCACCCGATGTTGATCGTATGCGCCGAGCCTGCTCGGGTCGAGAGTGTGCTGGTGGCTGGGGGGTTGTCGTGCCCGTCGTGTCGCGGGATGCTGGGGCCGTGGGGGCATGCTCGGGCGCGGGTGCTGCGCTGCCGGGCGGGGGATCGTGTTTTGCGGCCGCGTCGGGGGCGGTGCCGGGGGTGCGCGGGGACGCACGTGTTGCTGCCAGACGTGGCGTTGGGGCGTCGGCAGGATGAGGTGTCGGTGATCGGGGCGGCGATCGAGGCGAGCGTCGCCGGTGAGGGGTATCGGCGGATCGCCGCGCGGTTGGGCGCGTGTCCGGACACGGTCCGTGGTTGGCTGCGCCGGTTCGTCGAGCGGGCTGATCAGATCAGGGCGCATTTCACGCGGTGCGTGGTCGTGCTGGATCCCGAGCTGGGGGCGGTACTGCCGGCCGGGAGCGACGTCGCGGACGCGTTGGAGGCGATCGCGGTCGCCGCCCGGGCGTGGGTGTTGCGGTTCGGGCCGGGTGATCCGTGGCAGATCGCGAGCGTGCTGTCGGGCGGGGTGCTGTTGGCAACACGAGCCTCCGCCTATTCGTGGGCGACGTGAGCTGAGAGGGTCCCGCGCTCGTTGAACTCGAGCGTCGGGAGGAACCTGATGGGTGGTGATGAGGAGGGTCGGCAGGAGATCGGACTGTTCAGGTACGCACTCGTGCGTGACGTCGCAGATCCTGCGTTGTCGAAGGCCGAGCGCGGCCGGCTCGTTCGCGCTCTGAGTGATCGTGAGCATGTCGGCCCGGACGGGCGGCTGGTCAGGGTCGCGCGCGCCACGCTGGATGAGTGGATCCGCGCGTACCGTCGGGGCGGGTTTCAGGCGTTGGTGCCTCGGCCTCGTGTGGTTGCGCTCCGCACGCCGGCCGGGATGTTGGAGCTCGCGTTTCGGTTGAAGCGCGAGCGGCCGGAGCGGACCGCGGCGCAGGTCAGGCAGATCATGCTCACCACGGCCGGCGAGGGTGATCAGGTGCCGGGGTTGCGGACGTTGCAGACGCACTTGGCGCGCGCCGGGCTAAACGTCCGCGCCGATGGCCGTTCTCCGGGGAAGGTCTATGGACGGTTCGAAGCTGGGGCACGCAACGACCTGTGGACAGGAGACGGGCTGAATGGTCCGGTCCTGGCCGGCGCGACGGCGCGCCGGGCGGTGCTGCTCGCGTTCATCGACGATCACAGCCGGCTGCTGGTCGGGTGGCGGTGGGGTACCGGCGAGGACGTGTTCCGCTTGGAAGCCGCGCTGCGCTCAGGGCTCATGTCCCGCGGCGTTCCGGCGGCGATTCTGGTTGACCGCGGCTCGGCGTTCGTGTCCTCACAGCTGCTGCGGGCGTGCGCGGTACTGGGCGTGAAATTGATTCACGCCAGCCCCCGCGCGGCCACCACGAAGGGCAAGATTGAGCGCTTTTTTCGAACCGTACGCGATCAATTCTTGGTCGAGATCGACGACGGGATCGAGCTCGCCGCGCTGAACCGGCTGTTCTCCGCCTGGTTGGAGGTCGTCTATCACCGGCGCACGCATTCCGAGACCGGACTGTCGCCGCTGGCCCGGTTTGACAGCGCCGGCGCGCCGCCGTTGCCGACCCCGGCGTTGTTGCGCGAGGCGTTTCTGTGGTCGGTCGAGCGGACGGTGACCAAGACCGCGACGGTGTCGCTGCACGGCAATCAATACGAGGTCGACCCGGCGCTCGTGGGCCGCAAGGTCGAGCTGGTGTTCGACCCGTTTGACCTCACGAGGATCGAGGTGCGCTACCAACACCGCCCGATGGGGGTTGCGGTGCCGCTCGTGATCGGACGCCACACCCATCCCCAGGCCCAGCGCGAGCTCCCACCACCGCCAACCGGGACCGGGATCGACTACCTCAAGCTCCTCGCCGAGCAGCGTGACGCCGAGCTCGGCGGGCACCCGATCGACTACTCAAGCCTCGCCAACGACGGCGACGGCGACGGCGACGGCGACGGCGACGGCGACGGCGACGGCGACGGCGACGGCGACGCGAGGATCGTGACACCAACCAACAGGAGGACGAACAGTGAGTATTGACAGGTTGCGCAGCCATTACGGCTTCTCAAGGATGCCCTTTTCCAAAGATTTAGCGCCGGGGATGTTGCACGCGCATGCCGCGCACGGGGAGGCGGTCGCTCGGATGTCGTGGTGCATCTCAGAGCAGGCGATCGGCGTGATCTCGGGCGAGTGCGGCGCCGGGAAGACGGTTGCGGCCCGCGCGGCGGTCGCCGGCCTGGACGCGTCGCGGCACACGGTGCTCTATCTCGGCACGCCGGGGGTCGGGCTGCGCGGGATCTACACGACGATCATCACCGGGCTGGGCGCCACCCCGCGCTTTCACCACGCGGCGCTGATTCCCCAGGCCCAGGAGCTGCTCGCCGCGGAGGCATCGGAGCGCGGCAAGCAGGTGGTTTTGATCTGCGATCTATGCCGAGGCCGTGACTATGCCGAGGATCGACAGCGTTGCTGCAGGAGATCCCGACGACGGGGGCGCTCGCGCTCCCGCGGCCGGACGGCATGTCGGCATAGTTTCGGTCGGTTGACGATGGGTGTTCTGTTCCGCCCACTGCGCCGGCTTCGATCTTGCGGTCGTAGTTCTTGGGTCGGCGTCCGAGGGAGTCACATGGGGCGTCGTGACCGCCGGGTGACGGGCGGTGCTGATCGCTGAGCTTTCCTCCTCGACAAAGCGTTCGAAGGAAAGGAAGAAAGATGCAGACCGTCTATGTGGCGAGGGTGTCTGGGCCGTTGGCGCCGTTCGCTGATGGGTTCCGCGCTGAGCTGGACCGGCTTGGGTACACGCCGGCGTCGAGGGAGTACAAGGTCAACCAGATGGCCGGCCTGAGCCGGTGGCTGGACGTCGAGGGGCTCGGCGTCGGCGACGTGAGCAGCGCGACGGTGGAAGCGTTCTTGGGGGTGTTCGCCGCGAACCGTCGGCGGCCGCTGACGCTCAAGGCGATGAGGCCGCTGTTGGAGTGGCTGCGGTCGCAGGGCGTTATTGCGACGGAGGTGAGGGCGGTGAAGCGCAGCGCCGTTGATGAGCTGTTGGAGGATTACCGCCGCTGGCTGACGGCGGACCGGGCTCTGGCGGCCCGGACGATCGATCGGTATGGGAAGGCCGCACGCCGTTTCCTCGCCTGGCGGGTTGCGGCCGGAGTGGTCGCCGTGGGGACCGAGGGTCTCGATGGGGAGGCGGTGACGGGCTATTTGTTGGCGGAGGTCGCGCGCGGCCTGGGTCCTGGCTCGTTGCAGGGGCGGGTGGCTGAGCTGCGCTCGCTGCTGCGCTTCTTCTACTTGCGGGGCGTGACCGATGTTCACCTCGCCAACGCGGTCCCGCCCGTGCCGGGTTGGAAGGAGCGGAGCGTGCCGGTGCGGCTCGACCCGGCCGAGGTGAGGGCGCTGCTTGACAGCTGTGATCGGTCCACGCCGACCGGGGTGCGTGACTTCGCGATGCTGTTGGTGCTGGCCCGTCTTGGGCTGCGTGCGGCCGAGCTGGCCGGCCTGCGGTTGGAGGATCTGGACTGGCGGGCCGGTGAGCTGGTGGTGCACGGCAAGGGCGGCCGTGACGATCGCATGCCGCTGCCCGTCGATGTTGGCGAGGCGCTGGCGGCCTACCTTCGCCACGGCCGTCCCCGATCCGCGCAGCGGGTCGTGTTTCTGACTGTGGCGGCCCCGCCTCGGCCGATGTGGCCAACCTCGGTGAGCCAGATGGTCTGGCGGCAGTCTCGACGGGCTGGCATGAAACCGATACGGGCGCACCGGCTGCGCCACGCGCTGGCCAGCGAACTGGTTGGCCTCGGGGTTCGGCTGCCAGAGATCGCCCAGGTGCTGCGCCAGCGGGACCTGGCCACCACGGCCGTCTACGCCAAGATCGACCATCGTGCCCTGCGGGAGCTGGCGCTGCCCTGGCCGGAGACGATTCGATGAGCGCCCTGCAAGCCGCTCTGGACGACTACCTGGGCCTTCGCCGGGCGCTCGGCCACAAGCTCGATGACGCCGGCCGTCAACTTGCCCGCTTCGTTGCCTACCTGGACGACATCGGCGCCGAGAGCATCAGCCTAGAAGCCGCGCTCGCGTTCGTCCTCGACCCTGAGCTTGATCCGGTGAGCTCCACCCCGGCCAGACGGCTGATCGCGGTGCGGGGCTTCGCACGAAACCTGGCCGGACGCGACCCGCGCACCGAGATCCCGCCGGCTGGACTGGTCTCCTACCGGCAGGTCCGGCGTGACCCGCACATCTTCTCTGATGAGGACGTGCTGGCGGTCATCACCGCCGCCCGGGCGTCCACACCGTTCGCGTTCCGGGCGAACACCCTCGCGACCCTCATCTCGCTGTTGGCGGTGACCGGCATGCGGGTCGGTGAGGCGCTGCGCCTACGGGTCTCGGAGGTCGACTGGGACGACGCTGTGATCCAGGTGCGGCACTCAAAGTTCGACAAGGGCCGCGACGTGCCGGTCTCCGCGTCGACGATCGACGCGCTTGCCGCCTACCGGCGCCAGCGGGACCGAAGGCGCCCGCAGACCGCCTGCTTGTTCGTGTCGCTGTCGGGCACCGCGGTCGCCTACAGCCACTTCCAGACGACCTTCCACAACGCGGTGCTCGCTGCCGGGATCGGGAGCGGATCGGCGACGAGCCCCCGGATCCATCACCTGCGCCACAGCTTCGCGGTGCGGACCCTGCTCGGCTGGTATCGCTCGGGCCTGGACGTCGAAGCGCTGCTGCCCAGGCTGTCGACCTACCTCGGACATCGAGAGCCCCGCTTCACCTACCGATATCTCAGCGCCACCCCCGAACTGCTCGGCGAGGCGGTCAGACGCCTGGAGACGCAAACGATGGTGCGGTCATGAGCGCGGTCGCTCCGACCCTACAGGCGTTCTTCACCGACCGCCTGGCCAGGCAACGCCGAGTCAGCCCCCAGACCGTCGCCTCCTACCGCGACACGTTCCGTCTGTTGCTGCGCTTCGTGCACGACAGCACCGGAAAGGCCCCCTCAACCCTGGACTGGGACGACCTGGACGCCGAGGTGATCTCGACGTTCTTGGAACATCTCGAGCTCGAACGGCACAACTCCGCCCGGACACGCAATCTACGCCTGACCGCCATCAGGTCGCTGTTTCGCTACGCCGCGCTGTCACACCCCGAGCACGCCGCCGTCATCCAGCGGGTCCTCGCCATCCCGGCCAAGCGCTTTGACCGGCGCACCATCACCTACCTCACCGCCGAAGAAGCCGCCGCCCTGATCGACGCCCCCGACCAAACCCGCTGGAAAGGCCGACGAGACCGGGCGCTGCTCGCGCTCGGGCTGCTCACCGGCCTCCGCGTCTCGGAGCTCACCGGGCTCGACTGCGCCGACGTGGTCCTCGGCACCGGAGCGCACCTCCGCTGCGAGGGCAAAGGGCGGAAACGCAGAACGGTCCCCCTGGCCGCGCCCGTCCAGGCGATCCTGCGGGCCTGGCTGACCGAACGCGGCGGCACAGCCCACGACCCACTGTTCCCGACCCGGACCGGGCGGCGACTCAGCCGAGACGCCATCGCAAGCCGAGTCGCTCTACACACCACCACCGCTGCCCAACAGTGCCGATCGTTGCAGGCCAAGAGCGTTCACCCCCACGTCATGCGTCACAGCTGCGCCATGTCCCTGCTGCAAGGCAAAGTCGACACCTCGCTCATCGCTCTGTGGCTCGGACACGCCGATCGTCGCTCGACCGACCCCTACATCCACGCCGACCTCACGATCAAGGAACGCGCGCTCGCCATGACCACGCCCCCGTCCGTGCGCCCCGGCCGCTACCGGCCGGACGACAACCTTCTCGCCTTCCTCGAGAGCCTGTGACTATGCCGACATGCCGTCCGGCCGCGGGAGCGCGAGCGCCGCCGTCGTCGGGATCTCCTGCAGCAACGCTGTCAATCCTCGGCATAGTCACGGCCTCGGCATAGGTCAATCTATGCGGATATCCGCATAGATTGACGAAGCGCATCTGTTAGATGGCGAGTGCCTGGAAGGGATCCGCTGTTTGTCGAACATGGGGATGGATCAGACCGCGCCGTTTTGCCTGCTGCTGCTCGGCCAGCCCGCGTTGCGCCACCGGCTTCGCCGCGGCGCGTTCACCGCGTTGGATCAGCGGGTCGGTATGCGCTACGCGATCGGCGGTCTCACCGCCACGGAGACGACCAGCTATGTGCAGCATCATTTGGCGCTCGCGGGACGCTCTGACACCCTGTTCTCCGATGACGCGATCGGTCTGATCCACGAGGTCTCTCGCGGCCTGCCGCGGCAGGTGAACAACCTCGCCGTCGCCTCGCTGATCGCCGCGTTCGCTTCAAAGAAGGCGATCGTCGACGAGTCCGCTGCTCGTGCCGCAGTCGCGGAGGTCTCCGCCGAATGACCGAGCCCGTCACCCTGTCGCTGCTTGACCAGCCCGACGAGGACCCGCCGCCGAGCGGCGCGCTGACCCTGCCCGTTCCCGACGGCTGGCCCGCACCACCACAGCCCGCTGTCTATCACGGGCTGGCGGGCGAGATCGTGAACACGATCGCCCCAGAGACCGAAGCTGACCCGATCGCGATCCTCTCCCAGCTGCTGGTCGCGTTCGGTGCCGCGACCGGCCGCGGCGCATGGTTCCAAGTCGAAGCGACCCGGCATCACCCCAACCAGTTTCTCGTCCTGATCGGCGAGTCAGCTCGCGCGAGGAAGGGATCGTCATGGGACCACGTGCACCGCCTGATCACCGGCGCTGACCATACGATCACCAGCCGGATCCTGACCGGTTTGAGTAGCGGGGAGGGGTTGATCCACTCGGTCCGCGACCCCGCCGGCCAGGACCCCGGCGCAAGCGACCGGCGGCTGCTGGTGATCGAACCAGAATTCGTCAGCGTGCTCAAGAACGTCAGCCGTGAGATCTCAACTTTGTCGCCCACACTGCGCTCAGCGTGGGACGGCCGCCCCTTAGCCGGAAGTTTTCGAGGTCTTGAGGCGCGATCGCCTGTGTTCGCGGGCGATCGGGCTTCTTGTGACTGGTTGATGTAGCCAAAGAATTGTTGTGTGGACGGCTGGGATCAGCTATTCTCTGCCTGTGCCTAGACGGTCGGGTGGCGCGGTTCATGTAGCCACAAGCAAGACGCGGTACAAAGATCGTGAGTACGTGTCGCACGTGCTGCGGCGCTCCTACCGCGAGGGTGGCAAGGTCAAGCATGAGAACCTCGGGAACGTCTCGCACCTGCCGCCCGAGGCGCTGGAGGCGTTGCGCCGCTCGCTCGCGGGCGAGGTGTTGATGCTGGCAACGGATGATTTCGAGATCGTGCGGTCGCTGCCGCACGGGCACGTCGCCGCGGTGCTCGGCGTGTTGCGCGATCTCGATCTGGAGCGGCTGATCAGCCGCGAGCGTTGCCGCGAGCGCGACCTGGTGGTGGCGATGATCGTCCAGCGGCTTTTGTGTGCGTGCTCGAAGCTGTCGATGACGCGGCTGATCGGGCAGACCACGCTCGCCGAAGAGCTCTCGCTCGGCGAGGTCACCGAAGCCGAGTTGTTGGCCGCGATGGATTGGCTGCTGGAGCGCCAAGAGCGTGTCGAGAAAGCGCTCGCCCGCCGGCACCTGCACGGGGAGGGGTTCGTGCTCTATGACCTGTCCTCTAGCTACCTGGAGGGCCGCCACTGCGAGCTGGGCGCGGTCGGCTACTCGCGTGACGGCAAGCCGGGCAAGCCACAGATCAGCTACGGGCTGTGCTGCGCGCCGGAAGGCCAGCCGTTCTCGATCGAGGTGCACAAGGGCAACACCGGGGACCCGACCACGCTGTTAGCGGCGGTCGAGCGGGTCAAGGACACGTTCGGGATCGAGCACGTCGTGTTCGTCGGGGACCGCGGGATGATCACCGAGGCCAGGACCAAGGTTCTCAAGGAGCAGGGAGTCGGGTTCATCACCTCGCTGCGCGCCCCGCAGATCCAGAAGCTGACAGTCGCCCCGGCTTTCAGCTCTCGCTGTTTGACGAGCAAGGGCTGTGCGAGGTCTCATCCCCCGAGTTCCCCGCAGAGCGGCTGATCGTGTGCCGGAACCCGGCGGTCGCGGCCGAGCGCGCCCGCAAACGCCAGGAGCTTTTGAGGCTGACCGAGCGAGACCTGGAGAAGGTAAGGCAGATGGTCGAGGGTGAGCGCGGAACGCTTCGCAACGCGAGCGCGGGGAAGATCGGCGAGCGCGCCGGCCGGGTGGTCAACAAGCGCAAGATGGCCAAGCACTTCACTCTGCAGATCTCAGACGCCAGCTTCGGCTACGAGCGCAACCAAGCGCAGATCGACGAGGAGGCGCTGCTGGACGGGATCTACGTGCTACGCACCCAAGAACCAGCCTCGCGGATCGGTTCGGCCGCGGTCGCGCGCGCCTACAAGCAACTCAAAGTCAACGAGCGCTGCTTCCGAGAGATGAAGACCACGCTCGAGATCCGACCCGTGCACCACCGACTCGAGGATCGCGTCCGCGCGCACGTGTTCCTCTGCATGCTCGCCTGCTACGTCCAGTTCGAGCTCGCCCGCCGGCTCGCGCCGATGCTGTTCTGCGACGACACCCCGATCGCGCCCGCCGACCCCGTCGCGCCGGCCCGCCGCTCCCCCGACGCGATCGCCAAGGCCGGCAGCGCCCGCACCCCCGACGGCCATCCCGCCCACAGCCTCGAAGACCTGCTCAGCGACCTCGCCACCCTCTGTCGCAACACCATCCGAATCGGCACAAGCCAACACACCTTCACCCGTCTCACCACCCCGACCGAGCTCCAAGCCGACGCCTACGCGCTGATCAACATCAAACCCGCGTAGCCAAGCAACCACCCCTCCCAAGCGGCAAAACCCCAGCCGCAACAGGGTCCAACAACCCCAACCTACGAAAACTTCCGCTTAGCCGGAAGTTTTCGTAGGGCTTAGCGATCCTGACCCGAACCGCGCCCGCGCGCGCGACAAGCGCCCATATCTCGGTGATCGGACACATCACCGCGACCGAGCTGCAGCATCACATCAACCCCGTCGAGCTCGCCAACGGGCTGCTGAACCGCTTCCTGCTCCTCGGCTGCCGCCGCGTCCGGCTGCTGCCCGAAGGCGGCAACCCCGACCCGCTCAACCACACCGGCCTGGACCGCCGGCTCGCGACCACCCTCACCGCCGCCCAGCGCGCCGGGCAGATCCGCCTCTCACCCGCAGCCCGCTGAGGTGTTTCTGAGTTAAAGCCACAGATCGGGGAGCGAATTAGTCCACATCGGTGGGGCTCCGGCGGTTGGCTTTGGATTGCTGGATTCGATGGTAGGCGATTCGTGCCCACCGGGCGAGCTTGAGCCCGCGTTTCCGGGCAGCACGGATCCGCGGGCCGCGGCCTTCGTGCTCGTCCTCAGGCGTGACGTACCCGATCCCGGCGTGCAGGCGCACGGTGTTGTATTGCCGGCGGACGTCGGCGAGCTCGGCGCGCAGCACCTCGGGATCCTTGATGCGGTCCAGGTGCGGCCAGTCGGCCTTGACATGCGAGAACAGCGACTCGATCCAGGCCTGATCGGTTGGAGTTCCGGGCCGGCCAAAGTGTTGCGCGATCGCGCACATCGCCATGAACTCGCGCGTCGAGCCGCTCCTCATCTGCGGCCCGTTGTCCGAGACGGCCAAGAGGATCGGCGCCAGCTCGGGCTCATCAACGGCGGCATCGAAGGGGAAGGTCTCGGCGGGCACGGCGTCCTGGCGGGCCTCCACGAGCTCGAGCAGCCCCTCGAGTTCGAGCGCATCCATGAACACGACCTGCACCTGCGTCGAGGTCTCCTCGATGCTCACGAGCTCTGTGATCCACTTGCGGGTCACGAGGTCCATCACCGCGAACACCGCATGGTTCGGATAGCCCGCGAAGTGGGTGCAGTCGTAAATCCAGATCGAGTTCTTGCGGTAATCGGCCCGCTCCGGGAACGGCTTGCGCTCCGACCGGACCCGGCGAGGTCGTTTCAGAACCAGCCCGTGAGCAGCCAAAACACGACGGACGGTCGCCGGCGAGACCCACACCAGTCCGAGGTAGCTCCCGCGGTGCGCGAGCTTGCGATGCGAACGATCGATATCGCCCCAGGCCTCGAACAGCTGAAGGATCGCCTGCTCCTCCACCGGTCTGAGCCCGTGCAACGCCGCACCGGGCTTACGATCCTCCAGGCAGCCGTCATCACGCCGGCGGCGCCACCGCCACGCCCGCCCCTCGTCCAGCTCGAGGTACGTGCAGGCGCGACGGTGATCCCACCCGTCCAGCACGGCCTTATCGATCAGATCCAGCAGCTCATGCTTGGTGGCCGTGTCGACGCGGCGAGGGACCCGGCCACTCAGTCCCAGCGCTCTTTTCCCTCCGCGAGCATCAACCGCACGCCCATCTCCTTCAACGCCTCCGACAGCCTGGCGATCTCCGCCCTCGCCGCCGCAAGCTCTGGGTCCGGGCCGCCGTGGCGCACCCCCGGCCGGGACGCCGCGAACGCGTCCAACGCGCCCTGCTTACCGACCTGCCGCAGCTTCACGATCGTCGATCGATCCACCCCCGCACGATCGGCCGCCTCCACCGTCGAGACTTCCCCGCGCACCAGCGCAAGCCAGATCTCATACTTCTGCGAAGGCGAGAGAAACCGCTTCCTCCGACGGCCCCCGTCACTGCCTGCTGAATGTCCCGGCCCGGTCATCAAGACCTCCTACTGATCGTGCCGGAAGCCTCGCAGATGTGGGCTAATGAAATCCGGGATCTATGTCATTGACTCAGACGCAAACCACCACCGCATCGCTCGCCCCCGTCCACGCTCGCCCACCCGCACCCCCTCGCGACCTCGACCAACCGTCGTGGCGAGCGATCAACAGCGAGAGCGCAGCGGTCACAAACGCGTGACGCACAACCACGCCCCCCGGCCCCCCGCCGCCTTCATCGCTCGCCGTTCCCGCCGCCGCCTAACCCATCGACCGTTCGGGTTCCTTTTGCCTCCCCTTTGAACGTTTCAACGTTCGAACGTCAGACCAATCCATCACGGCGGACAACAGCACGAGCATCACGAACGGGAACGGCGGGATTGTCCGAGGAACTGTGTAGGCATGAGCGAAAGAGATCCTCATGGCTACTACTACGAGAAGCAGGACGCAGAGGAGCAGGACCAGGACCGAGCTGGAGCAGCACGCCGCGGAGCTAGAGGCTCTCGGGTTGGGGATCGCGCCGGCCGCGGACCCCCCGGCTGTGTCGCCGGAGCTGGTCGATGAGGCTGTCGACCGTGCTGCTGGCCGCCGGCGGGTCCGTGAAGCTCTCGGTGTGCCGTCTGACAGGCGGATCAGCAACGGGGTGATCGACGAGCTGCTCGCCGGCGCGGGCACGGAGGAGGAGATCGCCGGGCCTGGTGGGCTGCTCGCCGAGCTGACCAAGCGGCTGGTGGAGCGGGCGATGGAGGTCGAGCTGACCGAGCACGTCGGCTACGAGCCGCATCTGGAGCCGCCAGGCGGCGGTGGGAACACGCGCAATGGCACGACCGCGAAGACGTTGATCACCGAGCACGGGAAGGTCCCGATCGACGCGCCTCGCGATCGCGACGGCAGCTTTGAGCCGAAGATCGTCAAAAAGCGTCAGCGCCGGTTCGTCGGGTTTGACGAGAAGATCCTCGCGCTCTACAGCCGCGGGCTCTCCACGCGCGATATCGAGGCGCACCTCGAGGAGATCTACGGCGTGAAGGTCGGCCGTGACCTGATCAGCCGCGTGACCGATGGGGTGATGGACGACGTGCGCGAGTGGGGCAAGCGGCCGCTGGAGGACATCTACCCGATCGTGTTCCTTGACTGCATGGTCCTGAAGATCCGCGAGGGCGGCACCGTCCAGCGCCGCGCGCTGTACCTCGCCCTGGGCGTCACGCTCGACGGCGAGCGCGACGTGCTCGGCATGTGGTTCCAAGAAACCGAGGGCGCGAGGTTCTGGATGCAGGTGCTCACCGACCTCAAGCAGCGCGGCGTCCGCGACATCCTGATCGCGTGTGTCGACGGGCTCGCGGGGTTCCCCGAGGCGATCGAGGCGATCTTCCCCAAGACGACCGTGCAGACGTGCATCGTGCACCTGATCCGCAACAGCCTCAAGTACGTCCCCCGCCGCGAGCGCGAGCAGGTCGCCCGGGACCTGAAGCCGATCTACACCGCCAAGGATGCCGACCAGGCCCACGCCGAGCTCGAGGCCTTCGATGAGAAGTGGGGCGCCCGGTTCCCGGTCATCACCCAGGCGTGGCTGAACGCGTGGGAGCACGTGGTCCCGTTCCTCGCGTTCCCCGCCGAGGTCCGCCGCGTGATCTACACCACGAATGCCATCGAAGCCCTGAACCGGCAGCTGCGCAAGGCGAACCAAGACCAAGGGCAGCTTCCCGAACGACGACGCCGCCCGCAAGCTCGTCTACCTCGCGCTGCAGAACGCGACCCCGCAATGGACACGATGTCAGAACTGGACGACCGCGCTGCTCGCGTTCAAGATCCACTTCGGTGACCGCGTCCCCGACAATGCAAACTGACAGTCACTGATTGCCACTCACACGGAGTAACTGTTACACTTACCATAATCCGCCTACACAGTTAACGGGACGCCCTCGGAACGGCGCTCAACACGCTGGTGAGTGGGTTGGTGATGGCTGTGGGTGACGTTTTCGGGCAGGGACGTGCTCGCCGTTGCCGGCGGGTTGGTGAATGGCTGTCGGTGTGCCGGCTGGGGGGTCAGGTGAGGGCGGGGAGCGCGCGGATGCGTGTGAGCGCGTCGTCGAAGTCTTGTTGCCAGGGCCAGCGGGCGGGCATCCGGAGTGTCCATTGCCGCGCGGTGCGTGTCAGCCGGCCGGGGATCCGGAACAGCCGGTTGCGGCGGGTGGCGGCGGTGCGGGTGCTGTCGTGGGGCAGGCCGATCATGCTGGTCCACCGCCCGAGGTTGTGCGCGAGGGCGGCGATCACGGTCCAGGCGCTGTTGGCGGCGAACTGGCCGGAGGGGAAGTGCGCGAGCGCTTGGTCTTTGAGATCGCGGATTCCAAGTTCGACGACGGCGTGCTCGCGATGCTCGGCCTCGATCAGCAGCAGCGGCTCGGTGCGGTTGGTCGCGAACGCGAAGTACTGCCAGTTGGGGAACAGGTCGGCCTGCTTGCCGACGAGACGTGTGCGGCGCGCGATCAGCCGCCAACCATGGAGCTTGGTCTCGGCGATCTGCGCCTCGCCGCCCTCGGGATAGTCAGCGAGGGTGATCCAGTCCGCTTCGTCGATCAGGTCGATCAGCGCGCGGATCGGCTTGCGCTGCTTGACGCCGATCGAGAACTCCACGCCGCGGGCGTCGAAGGTCTTGAACAGCTTGTGGTTCTCAAATCCGGTGTCGGCGCGGATCAGGATCGTGCCGGTCGCGCCCGCGCGTCGAACGCGAGCGAGCAGCTCATCCACGAATCTCGGGTTCCCGCGCTGCGTGTTGGCCTTCCCCTTGCGGTTACGGATATGGAGCACCTCGCTGCTCCCCGCACGGATCGCCACCAACGGGTGATAGCCGAGCTGCTTGGTGTACCCGTATGACGCGCCCTGCTTCTTGTAGCCGTGGACCTCACCGACGAAGCTGTCGATATCGATCACCAACCGCTGATCACCCGGACCGGCGCCCTGAGCCCACGCCCGCCCCAGCGACTCGTCCAGGACATGGTCGAGCTGGCGGACGTGTCCGAACGTGAACGCCCGCAAAAACGTCCCTAACGTCGACGGGGCCATCACCACGTGCCCCAGCACCAGACCGGTCGACCCGGCGCGCAGCACGTTCACGTCATCGATGCTGTCAGCGCCAGCAAGCATCCCATGCACCAGACTCATCACCTTGCGGCCCGGCAACGCCGCGCCCGGCGCCCTGGGATCGAGCCACACGCTGTCGTTCACCAACCCCTCGATCCCCAACCGCCCGGCGAGCGACCCCGTCAACAAAAGCCCCGCGTCGCTGACCAGCCGCTGCTCATCGAAACGAACTGCGATCTGATCGAGGCTCGCCGGACCATCGATTACGTCCGTGTGATCGTGCACCATTCAGGTGACCTCCTGACAGGGCCGCGGCTGCCACATACAACCGCTGAAAAGCCCTGCTCAGGAGGACATTTAAGCCTCAGCCTCGGACGGAACCAGCGGCATTATGCGGTGGATCCAGGCTTAGGGCTCACGAATGAATTAGTGGGCTGTGGCAGGATGTTGGGTTGTGGTGGCGTATCGCGGGGGCATGATCGATGAATCGCAGATTGTTGAGCGTTATCGGGGGTTGGGGCCGGAGTTGAACGAGCGTCAGCGCAGGTTGTGGGCGGCGTCGGAGGCTCGGTCGTGTGGGCCGGGCGGGATCGCGGCTGTCGTGCGTGCGACGGGGATCAGCAAGAACACTGTGCAGCGTGGGATCGCAGAGCTGCGGGAGGGGACACGGCTCGAGGCGGGTCGTGTCCGTCGGCCGGGTGCGGGGCGGCCGCGGTTGACGGAGTCTGATCCGGAGCTGGTGGGAGCGTTGGAGGCGTTGGTGGATCCGGATACGCGTGGGGATCCGTGCTCGCCGTTGCGGTGGTGCTCGAAGAGCTTGCAGAACATCGCGAGTGCGCTTCAGGCGGCAGGACATCAGGTGTCCGATCGGACGTCCGGGAAGCTCTTGCGGGGGCTTGGGTTTCGGTTGCACGCGAACTCCAAGACGCGGGAGGGGAAGGATCATCCTGACCGTGACGCGCAGTTTCGGCATATCAACGAGACGACACGCTCGGCGCTCGCCGCGGATCAGCCGGTGATATCCGTAGACGCGAAAAAGCGCGAGCTGGTCGGGGATTTCAAGGCTGTCGGGCGGGAATACGAGCCGACTGGGCGGCCGGTCGAGGTTCGCTGCCACGACTTCAAAGACAAGGATCTGGGGCACGCGATCCCGTACGGCGTGCTCGACATCAAAGCCAACGAGGGGATGGTCAGCGTTGGTGTCACCCATGACACAAGCGCGTTCGCGGTCAACTCGATCCGCGTGTGGTGGCAGTACCTCGGCCAGAAGCGTTACCCAAAGCGACGTGCCTGACGATCACTGCTGACGGCGGCGGCAGCAACTCCAGCCGCACGCGCCTGTGGAAGACCGAGCTGCAGAAGCTCGCCAACGAGCTCGCGCTGCCGATCCGCGTCTGCCACTTTCCGCCCGGGACGTCGAAGTGGAACAAAATCGAGCATCGCATGTTCAGCTACGTCAGCCTCAACTGGCGCGGACGGCCGCTTGAGAGCCTGCAGGTGATCATCGACCTGATCGGCGCGACCACGACCAGCACCGGCCTGAAGGTCTACGCGCGCCTGGACCCCGGCCACTACGAGAAAGGGATCAAGGTCACCGACCAAGAGCTTGCCGCCGTGGACATCGCCCGCGACCAGTTCCATCCAGACTGGAACTACACGATCCACCCAACCCAAAAGGGGCCACTAATTCTTTCGTGAGCCCTTAGTACTCTCTGTCCGGTACCACTCGAGATTGCGGCTCAGCGTTGCTGCTTGGTCGATCCGGAACTGCGCGATCTCCCTCCCGGTAACGAGAACCGTGTCGGTTACATATGCCAGCAGATGGCACAGGCTCTCATTAATGAAATTCGCGATGATCAGGAGCTGATCGTCGCTCAGATCTGTTGCATGCAGTTCCTCGACGTCCCAGTCGGGCCAGAGAGGGCGGCGCTGTTGGCGTACAAAGCGCTCAACTTCGTTGAGCTGGCTATCCGGACAAATCAGGGCAGCCTGGACGTAGCTGTCGAACCGGTCGTCTGGGAATGCAAAGTCGCCGCTCTCGTCGAAGAAGTAGTACACGCGCGGATGTTAGAGCGCTTGTTCTCCGCATGGATGAACGCGGAGTCAAGTACAGCTCTGCAGCTATTGCCATCCGGTCCGCTGCGCGTCATCCTCGCGGCGGTCGCTCTCGATTTCCTGCTCGGCTACCCGAGCAAGGTCGGCGTAGAGAATCGCTGCCGCCGATCCGGATTCGACCTGTTGGAGCGCTGCCTGGGCGCCGATGAGCTTGGTTGTCCAGCGGAGGCTATCTTCGCCGACCGTGCGGCCGTGCATACCACAGACGGCGGACGTGCGGAGTGCGCTCTGCAAGCGGTTCTCGGCGTCATCGGCCTTCAAGAGCCGGGCGACCAAGTCGGGTCGCTGGAACAGCGCCTGCCACGGTAGCTCGACAAGCAGGTCCCGAACGCGCTCTACCTGAGGATCGACACCGGCGAGGTGATCAACGATGGCGGCAACGGCGGCCACGAGCTGATCTGCTCGATCGGCGAGCAGCTCATCGGCTGGCTCGTCATCCGGAATCCCCGGGAGCGCAAGGCGCCAGTAGATCTTCCCGAGCTCTCGAGCCCGCCAAGCGTCGAAGTCGCCGAGCTCAGCGATGAGCGTGGAATGCAGCGCCGCCCGTTCCTGGCTTGTCGTCTCTCCGAGCAGCTCCACCCCGTAGTCATGAAAGGGGATGGGCTGATAGCGCGGTGGATCCTCGTCCTGCTGGCGGCGGAGGCGAGCGAGCCACTGCTCGACGACGCGATGGGGATCAACTCGGCCCAGATCAGACAGCACTCGGTGAGCGAAATACCCGGGCTCTGAGACGGACAGCAGCTGCGCACAGAGTTGATCGATGTACCCTTTGGTGAGGTTCTCGACGCCATAGTCATGGATCGTCGAGAAGAGCGTGTCCGCGCCCCGCTCGTCGTTGGGCTCGATCCTGGCTCTGAGCGCGTGCCTTACCGCAACATCGGGCTTGCTCGACCGCAGGCGCAAGAGAGCCGTCGCGATCGTGTTGCGAACTAGTTGATCATCATCGGCCGCCATTGATTCGAGCAGACGAAGCTCGGTGGCCGAGGGATCCGCAAACCAGGCTCCACCGCAGAGGTAGCTGGCGGCGAGGCGGTGCAGCATCGGCTGCTCAGCTACCGCAGCGCCTGAAAGACGATCGTCGACGTTCTCCCCGGCACGGCGCAGGGCTTCAAGAGCGAGCGCGGCAGCGCCCGCGATCCGCGAGTCGGGATGCTCGACAATCCATTCCCAGACCTCCTCCGCGCGCGACCTGGATAGGTCGAAGACGCGGACGAGGACGGCCGATGGCTCCGGGTGATCGGAGATCCTGCGGTCGGTGATCTGAAGGAGCAGGTCTTCGAGGTAGTCGGCCATCACCCCCCCGCTGTCAAAGCGCGCCACAAGCCGTCCGGCGACGCGCTCGTCACGGGCGTTCTTGTCTTCCTCTTCGAGCAAATCCCACGGCCTCGCGATGGCGGCGAGGATTTCGTCGTCGGCCTCGACCTGCAGCTGTTTGATCAGCTCCGCGGCATGCGCCGACAGATCCTCCCAAGGCTCATGCGCCGCGTGCCAGTCGAGGGCATGGACGAGCGAGACGCGCACCGCCGTGTCGTGAGTTGCTCGAGCAACCTCTTCGATGGCATCCAACGTCGCCTCTTGGTCCGCCCTCCAGGCATCCCGGATGTCGGCGGGTACAGCACGTCCGAAGTAGCCATGCGGAAGCCGCAACGCCTCCTCGAACAGCTTCGCCGCGACGGTGCGCTCGCGTGGCTCTCCGTTGATAGCTTGGTTGCGCAGTATCCGGCGGACGCGATCACGCCACGGCCGCGCCGACGCCGGATCGACGAAGTACGCCGACATCCGCCGTTCAAGCCCGACCGAACGCGAGCGAGTTCCCTCGCGTGCCAACAGTGTGCCTAACAACAGCAAGGGGCTGTTGGGGTGCGAGGAGGTCTCAGGCTTGGCAAGTTCGGCCTCGACGAGATCGAGGATGGCGTCGTGATGGGTGGCGCCGAAGTCAAACCCGCCAACGTCGTGCAGCACTCGGAGCGCATGATCGGGGTGGGAGTGTGTTATGCGCTCGTCGTCGCGAGCCAAGAGCCACAGCCGCTCCATTGCGGCCCGGGCATGGCTCGGGTGGTGGGCGATAGTCCTAAGAAGACTTGGCAGCGTCGCGCGGACGGAGGTGTCGTCGATCTGGACTCCAACTACGCCCCAGTCCGTCGTCCGCGCCGGATCGTCGAGCGCGATGTCGATCAGCTCCAAGACTTTGGTCGGCCAGAAGAAGGCGGCCGGCTGGATCATCTCGAGGAACTGCTCACGCCGCGACGCGTCGGTTGTGCGGAAGCTCGAGAGCAATCCTGCCCAAACGTTGTCGAGCAGAGAGACGCCATCTGCTGTGGTTCGCCAGTCGAGCTCGCCGAGTTGGCAAGCAGCTCTGTCTGTGCGTGCTCGCTGTAGCGCTGCCAGAGTTCGAGCGCTCGACCGGTCGCGCGCCCCTGCCGATCGAGACATGCCTCGTAAAGAACCTCATCGGCGAGGATGTCCGGGACCAGGCGGCGCAGCGCCCCGCGCGTCAACAGCAGCCCGGCGTCCTCGATGCCTCCTAGCCATCGACGGATCTGGCTAACCACGACACCTAGCTCGTGTCCCACAAGCCTCAGCAACGTCTCATTCGATGTATCGATCGGGTTGAGCGCAGCCAGCAGGACGAGCAGCTGCTGAGCCTTGTCCTCGGGAACTCTCGGCGTGACGCGCCCGCGCTGCTCATCGACGAACCGCCGCAACACCGCGGCGCGTAGCTCCGCTCCGCCGGAGGCTCCGAAATCACCAGCGGCCATCATCCGTCCGCCAAGCACCGTCAGCAGTGGCAGGTTGTCGGTTGCGTCGGCCAGACGTCTCCCTCGTTCGGATCGCTCGCCGACTGCACGCGCGGCAAGCTCTTCGACGTCATCGCGCGGCAACGGCATGAGACGAGGCATGACCACGAGTTGCTGAAGTTCCAGCTGAGCGTCTGCAGAGGCCCCAAGAACCTGGTCAAGCCCCGCCGGCCGGATACCCAAGACAAGCGTCAAGGGATCGTGCCGCCGGAGCGTCGCGGCCATCAACGGGACTAGTCCAACGTCCCGGCGATGAGCGTCGTCGACGACGACAACGACATCTTCGAGCGGAAGGTCATCGATGGTCTCCGCCGTCAGGAGCGCGGGGTCAAGTGCGTAGAGCACGCGCTTGCCCTCGTCGAGGAGACGCTCGGCCACCGCTCGGAGCGACCTCGTTTTCCCAATGCCGCCACGGCCAGGGACAACGACCACCTTGACCAGCGGGTTGCCTGCTGCGGCGCGAATCCCGTCGAGCTCGGAGCTCCGGCCGACCAGCGGGAGGTCCTGTCGCAGTAGTCGCGTCGCGTCGTCCAGGGCTGCAAAGTAGTCCCCCGGGGAGACGAACCCGACGGGACCACGGGGCCCGAGGAAGTCGCGCGCAACGGCGGCACCAAAGGCGTCGCGCACGATGAGACGCGCCTTTTCGCGCGGGACCTCCAGACGCAACTTTTGGGAGATGCCTTCATCAGACTCAACGTTCCATTTGCCGAGACCATCGATGTAGTTGCTGGCATTCGTCCCAACTGCACACGTGACCCAGATCTCGTGCTCGTCAGCCGGGTAGGTCGTGTCCGCAACGATCCTCTCGACCTGCCGCTTCGTGATCCGCTTACGGTGCCGACACTGGATTGTGCGCTTGCGACCGTTGTGAAGGTCCGCCTCGATGTCGATGCCCTGCTGGCGTTCTCCCATCACTCCGTAACGGTCCGCGCGCTTCACGTCGGGCAGCGAGCGAACGACGGACAGGCAGAAGGACTCGAAGCGGTCCCAGTCAAAGGAATCGCTCCAGAGCGGCAACACTCTCAGCGGCAGGCTCTCAGTCATGACGGTGGTGGCGCAGCATCGCGTACAGAGTGTGCCTCGCTTCCCCTCGACGGGGCGGTTCCGCTGAACAGGATCACCGGCACGACGATCGTATTCCCGGAGAGCGATCGTCCCGAGCCGCCGGGAGCCGACGATCCGTACGGCGACTTATGTGAGGCTGCCATTTCGGCATGAACGACGTGAACGAACGGGCCTTTCGACCGCCTCGATGACGCGATATGTGAGGTCGTGAACGACGTGATCGACGTGATCGACGTTAACTCGCTGGTCGACGAGCCAGGGTCACGGCGGCCTCGCTGGCGATGGGTGCCGCGGCGCTCGCACGAGGACCCATCGCCGGTCCGTCGGGCCGAGGAGGCTCGCACGTCGCGTCTCCAGACGCCGCGGGAACTGCCGCCACCCCGGCTCGCCTCTTGCGTGCCGGCGTCGTCGATGCCGCGCGGGCCTCCTCCCTTCAGTGCGCCGTTGACGTTCCCCCGGCATGCGACCAGTTATGTCGTTTATGTCGTACGTCGTCAGCCGTCAACCCCACGCTCGCGTCGATCACATGTGAACGACGTCAATCCCCAGCAACCACGGCACGTTCACAAACCACCTGCACATAAGTCGCCCTTCCGATCACTAGCTAGAGATCAAACTTCCGACGTGGCCGGGCCGGGCCTTCGCGCAGGGCGACTCTGCATAGGCACCCCGGCGTCATTGCGCCATGCCGCGCCGGCCCTGCTTCCGCCGACGAGCACGTCTCCGAGGCGGCCGGCCCGCACAATCGCATTCGTCAGCGGCGAGCTGTTGCGGCTGGCTTGCGCTTAGGCGACGACGGAGGCGCGGCTGGTCGAGCGCAGCTCGTCATCGCCTCCGAGATCGAGGCGTCCGCGGGGACAGGAAGGAGCGGCGGACTCACAGCCTTATCGCGCCAGTCCGAGTAGCCTGCCGGGGCGATGTCCGATCGCATCGAGCGGATCACTCCGGCCTATCGCGGCGTGATGATCGCCTCCACCGCTTGCACGTGACCGGCCTCGAGCTGCTGCCGCTGGACGGGCCGCTGCTGCTAGTCGGCGACCACGACAGCTACTGGGACACCGTGGCGACCGGGATCGCGGCGATGCCCCGCCGACAGATCAGGGCGCTGGCGAAGTCCTCGATGTGGAAGAACACGTTGCTCGGCACGGTCCTGACCGGGATGGGGCAGATCCCGATCGAGCGTGGGTCGGGCGAGACCGGAGCGCTCGACCGTGCGATCGAGGAGCTCCGCAAGGGCGCATCTATCGGGATCTACTGACGTGTGTCTGAGCTCGGGTTTCGCAGTTCATAGACCGGCGGCTGCCCATGCCTGCTGGACTTGCGCTATTTCCGCTGGTTTGGGGGCGCGGGGTTGACCTGGGTGAAATTGCGTGGCGATGATCACGCGGCGCAGCTTGGCGTGCATGTCCGCGAACGATGGGGTGGTCTTGGTCAGGTACCAGGGAGAGCGTTGGCGGTGTTCGGTGACGTCGTCGGGGTGGTGTCCGTGCAGCGCGTACCAGATGATTGTCAGTGTCATCGCCAGGAACTGGAACGGGACGGTTCGCTTCACGGCTTTCTCGGCACGGTTGCGCGCTTCGCCGACCCCGAAGTGCTCCTTGCCTTCTTCGTAGGCGACCTCAGTCGGCCAGCGGTCGGCGTAGCGTTCGATCAGCTGCGCGGGAGTGGCCTCGAGATCGGTCGAGATCAGCGCCAGCTCGTACCCGGAGGGCCGCTCGGCGTGCTGGATCATTACAACCTGCACGGGCTGGGCGCCGAACGCCTCGTACCACAGGCAGCGAAATGCGTGGGCCATGACCTGCTCTGTGTTGCCGTAGCGACGGACGGTCGTGTTGACCCATCGGGTGCTGGGGTCGGTCGCCATCTCGGAGAGCTTGGGCAGCCGCGCGCCTTTCTTCGGCGGGCGGCCTTGCTTGCGCTGCCCCTTCGGCGGTCTGGGCGACGGCAGCTCGTTCAGCGCGGCGTCAGCGCGCAGCCGGGAGGTGATCGTGACGTTCTGCGGCAGGCCGGCGAACGCGCCGCTGGCATAGGCGGCATCGCCCACGCCGTGAATCTTGCGGGACGGGAAGCGCTTGGCCAGCAGGCACAGCAGCTCTCTCGCCAACCTGGGTTTCGAGGGCCGCTCGGGGTCGGGCTTGCCTTTCGGGATCTCCTTGCGCCGCGGGCGCCAGAGCCGGAAGAGCACCAGCAGGTAGACGGTCCGCTCAAGGAACGGCAGCGTGACGTTGATCCCGGCGGTGACCCAGTTGTTGCCCCACGCGAGCGATCCCTTGCTGCTGTTGGCGGTCGCGTCGTGATGCCAGAAGCAGCCGAACACCCTCCTTCCCCTGCGCTTGGCCAACGTGTCGTCGATCGGGACAACCAGCGGTTGTCCTGGCCCGAGCAGACGCGAGACGACACCTCGGCGATCCGCAGCCCCAGCTCATCGGCGCACCAGCGGGCGTGGCTGAAGAACCGGTGCGTGCGAGCGTGATGCCAGACACCGGACAGCCGCGCGCCGATCAACATCCCGGTCACGCACCGCAACCGGGTTTGTGAGATCTGGCCGACCACCAGCGCCCGGAACGTCTGAAAGGTCGGTTTCGTGAAACACGGCGCGAAAAGGAGCAACAGCTCATCCAGCGAAGTAGGCAGGCAGAGCATCGGCGGCAAACCTCCACAGGCAGCCGCGAACGGGCCTCCCACCCAGCCGCGGACATCGATTGACAACCGCCGCCTTCGAGAAAGCCGCCGATGCTCCTTCCAACCGCCCCGCCGCTCAGCCACCCCAAGCCGCGCGGCACCCCCACATCACCCCACCGCGGGCGTCAAGTCAGATCGCCGCGATCAACGGAAAAGCGCGAAACCTGAGTCTGAGTCTTTTTCCGAAATCTGCGTGTAATTCGCAGCCAGTTCCGGGGGTCGTCATGGGGTAGTGGATTGATGGTAGTGCAGGGTTCGTGGCGTGGTTAGCTACGCCGGCGCGGCCGGTCAAGGCCACCGCTGCGCGGCCGGCTGCGCTGGGCCCTGTCGGGCTGGCCTTGACAGTTTGCGCCAGCTTCGCTGATGGGCTGGTGAGGTCGGCAGCAGAGCTGCCGAGGGCCGTGACAGGGCCGCTGAGAGCTCGGCGGGCTCGATTTGGGCGGCTGCGGCGAGCACCGGCGCGTTGTGCGGCCCTGTGCGGCCCTGCGGCGAGGCGGGCAGGGTGATCGGTCGCCCGCTGTTGGCGGTTTGGGGGCGTGGTCGTCATCCGATCAGCCTCGGGTGGGTGCCGCGGTTGTAGGCCAGGCGCTGCTCTCGGGCGCGCGCGAGGCCGGCGCGGCGGGCTTCACGGATCGCGGGCCCGCGGCCCTCGTGCTCGTCGTCGGGGGTCACGTAGCCGATGCCGGCGTGCAGGCGCACCCGGTTGTACTGCTCGCGTACGGCGTCGAGCTCGCGTGATAGGTCGGCCGGGTCCTTTAGCGCGCACAGGTACGGCCATTCGTACTTGACGTGGCCGAGCAGCGACTCGATGTGGGCCTGATCGGTCGGCGTCCCGGGGCGGCCATAGTGGGTCGCGATCGCGTGCAGAGCCATAAACTCGCGGGTCGAGCCCGACCTCATCTGGGCGCCGTTGTCCGACACTGAGAGCAGGATCGGCTCAAGCTCGTCCTCCTGCTCGCCGGCCGCGTGCTCGTCGATCAGCGAGAGGATCACGTCCAACAGGCCCTCGCGCTCGAGCGCGCGCGTGAACAGCACCTGGACCTGCACGTCGGTCGCCTCGGGACAGAGCATCGTCTCGATCCACTTGCGCGAGACGAGGTCGAGGATCGCCAGCGCGCTCGTGCCGGCCTGCGGGAACTCGGTGAAGTCATAGCCCCACACCTGACGGGGCTTGTACTGGACCCATTCGGGCCACGGACGCTTGAGCGACTTCTGCCGCGGCGGGCGCCAGGGCAGCGCCCGGCCGTGCTCGAGCAGCACCCGCAGCACCGTCGAGGGCGACACCCACACGCGCCCAAGGTAAGAGCCGCGGTGCGCGAGCTTGCGGTGCGAGCCGTCGATCTCGCCCCACTGATCGGCGAGCCCCAGGATCGCATCGACCTCCTCCGGGCGCAGCGCGTGCACCGGCGTGCCGCCCGGCTTGCGGTCAGCCAAAGCACCGGCGGCGGCGCGCTTTTGCCAGTAGCGGGCGCGCCGCTCGCCCAGCCCGAGCGCCCCGCACGCCTTGCCAAAGCTCCAGCCCGCCCCGGTCGCCTGCGCGATCAGCTCCAAAAGCCGCGCCTTGACCGCCACCTCGACACGAGCTGGGACGCGGCCTACCAGCCCGAGCGCGCTTTTCCCCGCAACGCCACCAGCTCGATCGCCTGCTCCTTGACCGTCTCCTCCAACCTGGCGATCTCCGCGCGCGCCGCCGCCAGCTCCGCGTCCACAGCCCCACAAGCACCGCCACCAGGCTTGGAGCTGGCCAGCGCCGTCAACGCGCCCTCGCGCCCGACGCGACGGATCCGCATGATCGTCGTCGGATCCACCCCCCAACGCTCGGCCGCCTGGCGCTGCGTCAGCTCCCCCGTCAACAACTGCAGCCAGATCTGCAGCTTCTCCTCCGCGCTCAGCGCCCGCTTGCGGCGCCCACCACGACGGCTGACATCCTGTAGTTCGGACATACTCCTCCTCACGCCCGTCTGACCCCTTCACAGCATCGTTGCACACGCAACGAGATGGCGTAACAAAACGGCGGATTTCGGAAACGAACTCAGACGCATAACGCCTTCCGAGCTTTCTGGAGCCCCGTCGGCGCAGTGAGCAGGCGATCGTTGCGGTTGTGTTGGAGGCGTATGTGAACGGTGTCTCGACGCGGAAGGTCGATCGGCTGGTGGAGCAGCTGGGGATCGACGGGATGACCAAGGACCGCGTGAGCGCGATCTGCCGGGCGCTGGATCAGCAGGTCGAGCTGTTTCGCGGGCGGCCGTTGGAGGGGGCCTACCCGTATCTCTGGCTCGACGCGAAGCAGGTCAAAGTTCGTGACCACGGCCGGGTGGTGTCCAAGGCGCTGGTGGTTGCCTATGCGGTGCACGAGACCGGGGTGCGGGAGGTGATCGGCCTTGATGTCGGCGAGGTCGAGTCCGGCGCGTTCTGGGTCGAGTTCCTGCGCTCCTTGAAGAAGCGCGGGCTGTATGGGGTGCGGCTGGCGATCTCCGATCAGCACGAGGGACTCAAGGCCGCGATCGCCCGGGTGCTGGGCTGCCCATGGCAGTGTTGCACCGTCCACTTCTTGCGCGACATGGTGATGCACTGCCGCCGCGACCAGCGAGGACTCGTCGCCGCCGCGCTCAGGGAGATCTTCAACGCCGAGGATCGCGACCAGGCGCGCGAGCGGGTCACCAACGTGCTCGAGCGCCTCGCGCAGGTCGCACCGAAGGTGTGTGAGCTGCTCGAGCACGCGGAGGAGGACCTGATCGCGTTCTACGCCTTCCCCTCAGAGCACCAGACCAAGCTGCGGTCCACCAACCCGCTGGAGCGCGTCAACAAGGAGATCGGCCGCCGCGCCGACGTCGTCGGGATCTTCCCCAACGACCAGGCGGTGATCCGCCTCGCCGGCGCGCTGCTCTCCGAACAGAACGACGAATGGCTCGTCCAGCGGCGCTACCTGTCGGTCGAGTCGATCACGCTGAGCTGCGCCGACCCCGAGCCCCCCAGGTCGAGCAGGAGGTGCCCAGTCTCACCGCCGCCTGAGCCACCCGCCGACCCAATCCAGCCAAGCCGTAACCCTCGGGTTGCACACGGACGCGTCCTGGGCCCGGTCAACGCCCTCCGGCCGATGACCGCGACCCACAGGAACCCACCCGCCGGCATCTGTTTCAACGCGAACGCTCGGCTCGGCGCACACCGGCAAACGACCGCTGCATCGAAGGGGGCGAAGCGACGGTTGGTCCGACCCCTGGCAAGGCGGGCTTCTCAGCTGCGCCAACGTCTGGCCGCTCGGCGAGCGGCTCACGGCGCCCTACGGGCGAGTCCCCCGCATCGATCATCCGGATTCCACGGCACGGCATCCATGACCGCTTGATCCCCCCGCGCATGAACCACCGATCAAACCGTTGCCCATTACCCCCGAAGTCACCAAACGACGAGGAAGTCCCCGTACGCCCTCCCCCCAAGCAGACAACGAGGAGGTAAACACTTCTCAGCTCAGGCCTGAGACGCCAACCTCACCGACGAGCTCTACTCGTTACACCACTACATCCGACTTGACTATGGTCAGCGCAGCCGGGGCCACGGCACTCGCCGCCGGCCCGTGTCTGCTGCCACTTCGGGGTGCACCCAGCAGCGCCCGACGGCTTGCTTCGAACCCTTGGCCACGGGTTGCGCGGCGATCACCTGCGCTGTGCCGGCTCGAGCGAACGTGCTGCGGGCAGCGTCTCAGAAGCGTTTCCAATCGCGCAAGGGTCGCTGGCGATGCGCGTGATCCGCTTCCTCGCGACGATAGTGGCTGCGATTGCGCTGCTGGCGGCGCCCGCGTACGGCGCGAGTTGGACGACTCAGGCGACGTTCGGTCCGACCGGACTGGCGGAGAGCGCGCTCACCAGCGTCTCGTGCGTGTCCGCTGTGTCGTGCATGGCCGTCGGCGTGGACGACAACGGGCCTGTCAGCGTTGGGAATCTGTTGCGGGATGTTGGGTCGTTTGCCGAGAGCTGGACCGGGTCTGTGTGGACGGTCGAGCCGACCCCCGGCTCGGCCGGCGCCAACCCGGGCCTTTACGGGGCGTCGTGTGCGTCGGCGGTGTTCTGCGTCGCCGTGGGGGAGACGCACTCCTACGGAGGGGAGGTCCTCGGCAACGAAGGTGCTTCCAGAGCAGAGCGGGCGCTGGTGGAGGTGTGGAACGGCCTGGCCTGGACGGTCTCGCCCAATCCCGGGGCGGCGCTATCTGCCAGCGGGCTGTTCGGCGTGTCCTGCACCTCGAGCCGGTTCTGCATCGCCATCGGAGAACACGGCTATCACGGGCTGGCCGAGATCTGGAACGGCACCAGCTGGCGGATCCAGACCACGCCCACCGTCGCCAAGTACGGCACCTGGCCGACTGGGATCTCATGCGTCGCGGCCGACGCGTGCACCATGGTTGGGGGGTATAAGGGCTCACGAAGTAATTAGTGCGGTTGTTGGGTTGATCACGTAGTTCCAGTCCGGGTGAAAGTCATCGCGGACGATGTTTACCGCAGCCAGCTCCGCATCGCTGACTTTGATGCCTTTGACGTACTCGCCCGGGTCAAGGCGTGCGTAGACCTTCAACCCGGTGCTGGTGGTGGTCGAGCCGATCAGGTCGATGATCAGCTGTAGGCTCTCAAGCGGCTTGCCGCGCCAGTTCAGGCTGACGTAGGAGAACATCCGGTGCTCGATTTTGTTCCACTTGCTTGTGCCCGGTGGGAAGTGGCAGACGCGGATCGCGAGTCCTAGCTCGTCGGCGAGGCATTGCAGCTCGGTCTTCCACAGCTTCGTGCGGCTGGAGTTGCTGCCGCCGCCGTCAGCGGTGATCGTCAGGGTTCTGGCGTCGGGGTAGCGCTGTGAGCCGAGGTGCGCCCACCACGCGCGGATCGAGTTGACCGCGAACTGCGCCGTGTCCCGCGTGATCCCGACCGAAACCATCCCCTCGTTGGCGTTCATGTCATACACGCCGAAGGGGATCGCGTGCCCCAGCTGCTTGTCCTTGAAGTCGTGACAGCGGACCTCGACCGGCCGGCCCGTCGGCTCGTACTCCCGGCCGACAGCCTTGAAATCCCCGACAAGCTCGCGCTTTTTGGCATCCACAGAGATCACCGGCTCGCCCGCCGCCAGCGCCGCCCGGGCGGTCTCGTTGATGTAGCGAAACTGCGCGTCGCGATCGGGATGATCGCTGCCTTCCCTGGTCTTCCGATTCGCGTGCAACCGAAACCCCAGCCCCTTCAAAAGCTTCCCAACCGACCGATCAGACACCTCGTGCCCGGCCGCGACCAACGCGACCGCGAGCTTCGCCAAGCTCTTCGACGTCCACCGCAACGGCGACATCGGATCCCCACGCGTATCAGGATCCACCAGCCCCTGGAGATCGTCCAACAGCGTCGGATCAGACACCGTCAACGCAGGGCGCCCCGCCCCCCGACGACGGACCTGCCCAGGCTCCAACCGCACCCCCGACCGCAACTCCTTGATCCCACGCCCGACCGTGTCCTCAGAGATACCCGTCGCGCGCGCGACCGCAGCGATCCCACCACGCCCATGCGAGCGAGCCTCCGTCGCCGCCCAAATCCTGCGCTGACGCTCGTTCAGCTCAGGACCCAACCCCGCAAAACGCTCAGCAATCTTCGATTCATCGATCATGTCTCGCAATTACGACACCCGCCCCTAAACATCCTCCCACACCGCACTAAATCATTCTGGAATGCCCTGGGTTTGACGGAGACCGGGTTTGTAGGTCTTTCAAGTAATTATACCAAGTTAGTGCGAGTTGCTACTACTGTAGGTCGGAGACGACCCCGAAGGGGTCGTACACCCCCGACACGCTCAAGGTGCCAGTACCGGTGGGGCGAGGCACGCCTTCAGGGTGAGTGGCGAGCGCCGCGACGTATCGCTGCTCGTGCTCGGCAGGCGGTCGGTTGCCGAGCGAGGAGTGCAGCCGGACGTGGTTGAACCATGCGACGTACTCGACGACGGCGAGCTCGAGCTGGGTGTGGGTGCGCCACACGCGGTCGGCAATCAGCTCGGTCTTGAATGAGTCCACGAACGACTCGGCGAGCGCGTTGTCATACGCATCGCCGACCGTGCCGACCGACGCCAGCACGCGGGCGTCGTCGAGCTGCTGGATGTAGTCCTCTGAGGTGTACTGCGAGCCCTGGTCGGTATGCGCCACCAGCTGAAAGTCAGCGCCCGGCGCTCGGAGCCCGAGCGCCATCCGCAGCGCGTCGAGAACCAGCGTGGTTCGCATGTGGCCGGCCAGCTGCCAGCCGACGATCATCCGTGAGTACACGTCGATCACGAACGCGAAGAACAGCCGGCCCTCCCACGTGCGCAGGTAGGTGAAGTCCCCGACCCACAAGCGGTCCGGCGCCGGCGCGGTGAAGTCACGGTTGACGAGGTCAGACGCCCGCTGCGCCTGGGGATCGGGGATCGTGGTCCGCCACGGCTTCCCGCGCCGCTTCGCGCCCTGGATGCCCGCTGAGCCCATCAGCCGCGCGACCTGGTCGCGCCCCGCAGCCTCGCCCTCGCGGACCAGCTGGGCGTGCACGCGCCGGTAGCCGTAGCACTCGTAGTTGGCCCCATGAACCTCGCGGATGCGACCGGTCAGCCGCTCGTCCTCGACCGCTCGCTCCGACCGCTCGCCGGTCGCACGCTGATAGTACGCGGACGCCGACACGTCCAGGGTCTGACAGATCGGCTCGACGCCGAGCTGGTCGCGATGCATGTCGATGAACGCGCTCACCTCGGACGGTCTGCGTCGAGCTCGGTCGCGAAAAACACGCTGGCGGCCTTCAGGATCTCATTCGCGCGGCGCAGCTCATGGTTCTCCTTGCGCAGCTTCTTGATCTCCTCGCGCTCCTCGGTCGTGGGCAGATCCGGCCGCAGACCGCCGTCGGCCTCGGCCTGCCGAACCCGTTTGCGCAGCACCTCGTGACCGACACCGAGATCACGCGCGACCGCCGCGACCGGACGCCCCGACTCGAGCGCCAGCCGGACACCACGCTCGATCAGCTCCTCTGAATACTTCCTGGCTCTGGGCATGAACTTGCAGTTCCTTGCTCGAGGACCGAATCCTCGTTTCAGAGCCTCCGCGAAACCCAGGGCAGCTCATTCCGGACTCCTAACACCGTCAAGCGCCGTGAGCAGGCAGTAGGGGCGCCGCTCGCCGAGCGGTGGAACGGTCGTCGCTGGAGCGTGCAACACGCGCCCGCCTACGGGCTCTACTTCCCCGCGCTGAGCAGCGTCTCATGCGTCTCGCGGTCATTTTGCCTGGCGTCAGTACCCACCACCTAGGGAACGGCTCGATTGCTGACAGCCCGTTCGCGGAGAGCTATACCCAGAAGTTGTGGATGCGTGTGAAGAGGAAGGCGGCGTACCTTCCCGGTTGACGAAGACCGAAGCCGGCGATGGCCGGCAGGAAGGCACGCCATGTCAGATGTTCGCAGGCTCCCCGCCGGGGAGGACAACGAGGGTCGGGTCACGCTCGATGATCTCGCGCGGGAGGGAGCGCGTCGGATGATCGCTGCGGCGCTCGAGGCCGAGGTCGACGAGTACGTCTGCACGTTCGTGGACGAGGTCGATGAGGACGGCAAGCGGGTGGTGGTCCGCAATGGTCGTGCGCGGGAGCGGCGGCTGACCGTGGGCTCGGGTACGGTCCCGATCCGGGCGCCGCGGGTCAACGACAAGCGCGTCGACGAGGAGACCGGTGAGCGCAAGCGGTTCAGCTCGAAGATCCTGCCGGCGTACGCGCGGCGGTCGCCGAAGGTGACCGAGGTGCTGCCGATCCTGTATCTGCACGGCCTCTCGACCGGTGACTTCGGGCCGGCGCTTCGGGATCTGTTGGGCGAGGACGCCTCGGGTCTGTCGTCGAGCTCGATCCAGCGGCTGACCGAGACCTGGCAGGCCGAGCACGCCGCATTCCGCACGCGGGAGCTGCGGTTTCACCGCTACGCGTATCTGTTCGTCGACGGCGTGAACGTCAGCGTGCGGCTGGGCGAGGATCCCAAGCTGTGCCTGCTGGTTGTGATCGGCGTCCGCGAGGACGGGCAGAAGGAGCTGCTCGCGGTGGAGGATGGCTACCGCGAATCCGAGGACTCCTGGGCGGCCGTGTTCCGCGATCTGCGCGACCGTGGCATGAACGAGCCGAAGCTGGTGACCGGCGACGGCGCGCTCGGCGCGTGGGCCGCGCTGCGCAACGTATTCCCCGGCGCCAGGGAGCAACGCTGCTGGGTTCACAAGACAGCGAACGTCCTCGACGCGCTCCCCAAGCGCCTGCAACCAAGGGCGAAGACGCTGCTGCACGAGATGGCCGAGGCGCCCACACGCGCGGATGCTCGCAAGGCGCTGGAGCGCTTCCGGGACGAGTTCGACGCGAAGTACCCGAAGGCCGTTGCGAAGCTCGACAAGGACTGGGACGCGCTGACCGCGTTCTACGACTTCCCCGCCGAGCACTGGCGGCATCTACGCACCACGAACCCGATCGAGAGCAGCTTCGCAACCGTCAAGCTCCGCACCAAGGTCACCAAGGGCGCAGGCTCCAAGAAGGCCGCGCTCGCGATGGCCTACAAGCTCCTGGACGCCGCCCAGGAGCGCTGGCGGCGGTTCAACGGCCACGAGCTCGTCACCGACGTGCTCGACGGCGTGAAGTTCAAGGACGGCATCAAGGTCACAGACGACGACACCACGACGGACGAGGAGGTCGCCGCCTGATGCTTCACCTTCTCATCCACAACTCTTGACAATTGCTCGTTCGCGGAGCGCTGGAACGGGCAGCGTTGGACGGCCGCGCGAGCGGGGCTGCCGAAGTACAGCTCGCTCAACGGTGTGTCGTGCCTCTCGACCGTGGACTGCCTGGCGGTCGGACAGTTCGACCCGCGACTGTTCCCGGCGCCGGATGCGACCGAGCCCATGGTGGAGATCTGGAACGGGGCGCGATGGCGGCGCCTCACCGTCCCCAAAGCCCCGGCACCGCCTTCAGTTCACGGCTACTTCGACCAGGCTGATCCAGCGCTGTTCGACGACTCCTGTGTGTCACTCAGTGGGTGCACCGCCGTCGGCGCCCAGGCCAGGGGCAGCGATAGCGTCACCCTGGCGCAGAGCGACATGGGCGCCACCGCCGCGGCGCGATTGAGTCCGGCGGCCGAGTAGTTCAGGGATTGCGGCACCGTCAAGGCGCTGCACGTCGGGATCGAAGTCCATCGCGTCTCCTGCGCTACGTCTCGACGCATTGTTGGGGCGTACCTGCACCATGAGCGGGCGGGAGGGGGGTTTCAGCGGAGTCAAGGGCTTTCCGCGCTGGACGTGCAGCACCGGAGACCGCTCCGGCAGCTGCGCTAAGGGAAAGATCGCCAGCGGTGTCCCCGAGATTGCCTTCTTCTTTCTCGAAGCGCCGGGTTGAGCAAGGCGCAGAGACTCGAGCTTCACCTCGCAAACGGTGGGCCCTGGCTCCCAGCGATGCGTTTCGCTCTTCGTCCGTAGAGTCGGATTGCCACGAACGACTGGCTTCTGCGGGCGAGTGATTGCGCGATCAGAGGCGAGCTGCCTTGTGGGGAATGTCTCCCGCCCGACGGCCGGCGGGCGCCGGCTTGGCCACGAATCTGATCGTCCGCTGGCGCCCTGGCCCCCGCGCCCCGCCGTACCCGCGGAATCACGGAAGCAGGACGGAGCCGTGCGGCGACTGCACTGCCGGTCATCGTGCGAAGCGGTCATCGCGGAGCGGTGACCGGTAAAGGCGTGACGCGGTCACCCGGCCGGGCGCGAGAAGCTGGCTGCTCTTGCCGCAACCTAGCGACGCACTCGACACAACAAGACCGCTAGCTCAACGCGCCGATCGTAGGTCCGCCAGCAAACACGCTGACTACTGCTCGCGCGCACGAGCTGGCGTCCACCTCGAGGCAGGGACTCCTGTCGAGTTTGAGCAGTTCCGGCCGCGCTCGAGCCAACGGCGTCACTGCTGGTCTCACGAAGACGGAGAAGTCTCACGCCACCTTCCGACGGGCGATCGGGCTGCTCCATCCCGCCGGATCCAGCAGCGCAGGCAGGGCCCCGCTTTCGTTCAATGACGAGCATTTCTGCCGGTGGGAGCAGCGCCCTGCTAAGGGCTCACGAATGAATTAGTGGGCTGTGGCAGGATGTTGGGTTGTGGTGGCGTATCGCGGGGGCATGATCGATGAATCGCAGATTGTTGAGCGTTATCGGGGGTTGGGGCCGGAGTTGAACGAGCGTCAGCGCAGGTTGTGGGCGGCGTCGGAGGCTCGGTCGTGTGGGCCGGGCGGGATCGCGGCTGTCGTGCGTGCGACGGGGATCAGCAAGAACACTGTGCAGCGTGGGATCGCAGAGCTGCGGGAGGGGACACGGCTCGAGGCGGGTCGTGTCCGTCGGCCGGGTGCGGGGCGGCCGCGGTTGACGGAGTCTGATCCGGAGCTGGTGGGAGCGTTGGAGGCGTTGGTGGATCCGGATACGCGTGGGGATCCGTGCTCGCCGTTGCGGTGGTGCTCGAAGAGCTTGCAGAACATCGCGAGTGCGCTTCAGGCGGCAGGACATCAGGTGTCCGATCGGACGTCCGGGAAGCTCTTGCGGGGGCTTGGGTTTCGGTTGCACGCGAACTCCAAGACGCGGGAGGGGAAGGATCATCCTGACCGTGACGCGCAGTTTCGGCATATCAACGAGACGACACGCTCGGCGCTCGCCGCGGATCAGCCGGTGATATCCGTAGACGCGAAAAAGCGCGAGCTGGTCGGGGATTTCAAGGCTGTCGGGCGGGAATACGAGCCGACTGGGCGGCCGGTCGAGGTTCGCTGCCACGACTTCAAAGACAAGGATCTGGGGCACGCGATCCCGTACGGCGTGCTCGACATCAAAGCCAACGAGGGGATGGTCAGCGTTGGTGTCACCCATGACACAAGCGCGTTCGCGGTCAACTCGATCCGCGTGTGGTGGCAGTACCTCGGCCAGAAGCGTTACCCCAAAGCGACATGCCTGACGATCACTGCTGACGGCGGCGGCAGCAACTCCAGCCGCACGCGCCTGTGGAAGACCGAGCTGCAGAAGCTCGCCAACGAGCTCGCGCTGCCGATCCGCGTCTGCCACTTTCCGCCCGGGACGTCGAAGTGCAACAAAATCGAGCATCGCATGTTCAGCTACGTCAGCCTCAACTGGCGCGGACGGCCGCTTGAGAGCCTGCAGGTGATCATCGACCTGATCGGCGCGACCACGACCAGCACCGGCCTGAAGGTCTACGCGCGCCTGGACCCCGGCCACTACGAGAAAGGGATCAAGGTCACCGACCAAGAGCTTGCCGCCGTGGACATCGCCCGCGACCAGTTCCATCCAGACTGGAACTACACGATCCACCCAACCCAAAAGGGGCCACTAATTCTTTCGTGAGCCCTAAGCGCGGAAAGGGCGACTCGCCTGCCAGGCCTTAAATCGCGGCCGGCTCCCGAGCAGCGAGCGCCCTGCTGGCCGCGCGGAGCGGGTCGCTGGCTGGTGGCCGTGCGGGTACTCGTCGCGCGAGGAAACCGGGGCAGGTCCGACTTGGCGGCCACGCGGCGCGAGGTGCCCAGGTCGGCCGTGGACCCGGGCAACCGCTAGCTAGCCTTCGCGAGGGCGTCCCCCACCGATGATTTCTCGTCATTCGGTGGTCTTGGTTCACATGACACCAACCACATGTCACATGTCCATCTCTCTCGACGGCTTCGTCGCCGGCCCCGATCAGAGCCGCGACAACCCGCTCGGCGTCGGCGGCCTGGAGCTCCACCACTGGCACCTGGACGAGCCCATCCATGAAGCCGACGCCCGCGCGCGCGACGAGCTCATGAAGCCCTGCGGAGCGTACGTGATGGGCCGCAACATGTTTGGCCCGGTTCGGGGCCCGTGGGACGTGAACTGGCGCGGGTGGTGGGGCGACGAGCCGCCCTATCACGCTCCTGTGTTCGTTCTCACCCACTACCCGCACGACCCGATCGCGATGGAGGGCGGGACGACGTTCCACTTCATCACCGAAGGCTTCGATGTCGCCTTTGAGCGCGCGGAGGCGGCGGCCGGCGACCTCGGCGTCGACATCGCCGGTGGCGCCTCCACCGTGCGGCAGGCGTTCGCGGCGGGCGTGATCGACGAGCTTATGCTCGACGTCGTTCCCGTTCTGCTCGGCGCCGGCGAGCGCCTGTTCGACGGAGTGCAAGACCCCGGCCTACAGCCGGTCGAGGTGATCCACTCCCCGCGTGCGACGCACGTTCGCTACCGCATCGGCCGCTGACTCGCTTGCCTCACGGCAGAAGCAGATCTGACAGGTCACAGATCCAAGCGACCTGCTCCTCGCCAGTTGCGAGACCGGCTGCGCCGTCGGTGGTCGGGCGGCCGCGACCGATCGGATCGGAGCCCTGGTTTCCCGCGAAAAGAGGAGCCGGTGCTTGCTGCACTCGAGCTAACGCCGACCTCCGCGTTGTTCAGCTCGACTAGAAGCCGACGGGTGAGTGTGTCGAGCCGAAACCGCCTGCCGGTGCCAGAGACGCGCGCCTCGTAGTGCCGGGACGCCCTCAGAGCGTCCGGGGCCTCTGTAGACACCAGCCTACAGGCGGCACTGTCGGCCTGGGCGTGCCATACCGGAGCGGCGCCCGGGGTGCCGCGACTCGCACGCGCGCATGTAGCGCCCCGGCGTACGGTCGAGCGCCGGCCGGGATCGGGCGTAGGGCCGTGCCGCCCGGCCATGGCGGCGTGAGTTGTGCCGTGCTTAGACCCGGGGCGACCTCGTGGTCCGGGAAGGCGCCGCACGCGGCGCGCGTCGCGCCGAGGCTGGCGTTAGCGCGTGGGGCTATCCGTAGGTCTTTTGTTAGCATGAGACGGGTCGTAGAGGTAGGCATTGATCGTGGCGTCGGCTCGTCCCAGCCGACGCGCGATCTCCGCGATCGACAGACCCTCCTCATCACGGTAGTGGCGAGCGAGCGCGGCCGCGCGACGGCGCTCCAGGACACGATCCGCGGTCGTCATTCCCGGCGACGATAACGTGCACACTGGACCGTTACGGGAGGCGCTGGACGCTCCGAGCCTGCACGCCGTGATTAGCAGGAGGTTCCGGCGCGCCTGCGGCCGTGCGATGGGGCGGTGGCATGAAGCCGCAGCGCCGATCGCGCCTATGAACATCACACCAACCGGTGCCGGTCGCATCGCCGGTCCATCTCGTCGACGCACGGCCTACGGCCTTGATGGCGGTCGAAGCCGCGTGGTTGACGCGACGCACCCGGCTGACGGTTCTCTCGAGTGGCGCTGCGATGATGCGGTCGGTACAGGCGAGCATTGACGGCGGCGTGGTGGGGCGTCTTGATTCTTGAGGACGGGACCGTGTATTTCGCGCCTCGGGCAGCTGCTGTGGGATCCGGAGGAGGACCGGCTCAAGTGCCATCTGTGCGGAGGGTTGGTTTCGGTTTGTCGGAAGCAGCCATCTGCATCGCACGCATCGGTGGACGCTTGCTCGGTATCGCGAGGCGTTCCAGCTGCGCGAGAACGTGCCGACCTGTTCCGAGCAAATCAGCGCCGCGCACCGCGCGGACGCGCAACGGCGGATCGACGCCGATCGGTTCGGCCCGCGCTACCTGCCGCCACCCGGTTCGCGACGTGCTCACGTGGTGCCGCGGTGGCGCTCGCTTGCAAACTACGCCATCGTCATCGACGAAGCGCATTCATCGCAGACCGGTGAGGCGGCGAAGGAATTGCGGCTGGCGCTTGGGGCAGGCGAGGAGCAGGAATTGACGGGGCTCCGGGGGTGATCGTAGGTGACTCGGGGGCTCTGACCGGCTCGGGTTTCGGGGCCTGAGCAGGCTTTCCTCGCTGCTTGCGGGGTCCCGGGAGGGGTTGGGGGACGCGCACAGGTTCAGACCGTAGGTTCGCGGTCTCTGAGTCCTGCGAACTGGAGGTCCGTCCCTATGCGCGTCACGAGTGCATTCTCTCGTCTGCTTGCTCTGCCCGGAGTGTGGGTTCGCTCGGTCCGTTTCGAGCGCGATCGGGTGGTGGTCACGGTCGCGTTGCGGGCTCGTTGCCTTCATTGCCCGAAGTGCTCGTACTCCACGCGCCATCGCGAGAATAAGCAGCGTCATGACTCGGTCTGGCGCCACTTGGATCTCGGCCGCTGGCGGCTCGAGGTCCACGCCCGGCTCAGGCGGCTTGTGTGCCCCGAGCACGGCGCGCTGGTGGAGGGCGTCCCGTTCGCCCGCGACGGCGCCAGGTTCACGCGCGACTTCGACAACCTCGTCGCGTGGCTGGCGACCAAGACCGACAAGACGGCGACCTGCCGGCTGACCCGGATCGACTGGCACACGGTAGGGCGGATCATCAAACGCGTCGCCGACGCGCACCTGGGCGAGCTGGACCGACTCAGCGATCTGTTCGAGATCTCGATCGACGAGGTCGCGTGGCGAAAGGGCCACCGCTACCTGACGCTGATCGGCGATCACCGCCGCAGCGCCGTGGTGTGGGGCTGCGAGGGCAAGGGCCAGGCCGCCGCCGATCAGTTCTTCGCCGAGCTCGATCCCGAGATCGCCACTTCCTCCTCCCCGCCGCCCCAACTCGCCGCGCCAGCCAAGCAGCCACGTCAGGCGCCAGAGCCCGCGATCATGGTTCCGTTCGGTCCCTGCCCGACCGTCCCGGCCGGCCACGGCATCCAGGGCGCATGGCTCCCAGCTGGCGAGGAGATCGAGCCCGCGATCTTCGCGCGCGCCTCCCGGCTGACGGCCGTCTCGATGGACATGACCGGCGGCTACGCCGCCTCGGTGCGCGAGCACGCCCCGCAGGCGACGATCGTGATCGACAACTACCACGTCGTGCAGCTGGCCACCAAGGCGCTCGACGAGGTCCGCCGCGAGCACTGGAACGAACTGCGCAGCACGGGCGAGACCGACGCCGCCAAGCAATTCAAGCACGACCGCTGGGCGCTGCTCAAGAACCCCGAGGACCTCTCCGACCGCCAAGCCGCCACGCTCCAAGCACTCAGAGCCGCCGGCGGGAAGGTCGTGCGCGCCTGGGCAATGAAGGAGATGGTCCGCGCGATCTTCGCCCCCGGCCTCGCCGTCGAAGATGTCGCCGAGCTGATCGACCGGCTCCTCGCTCGCCTCTCCCGCAGCCGCCTCAAACCGTTCGTCAGGCTCGGACGCACGATCCGCAAACACCGCGAGGGGATCCTCGCCGCCCGGCGCATGAACTTGAGCAACGCACGCGCGGAGGCACTCAACAACAAGGTCAAACTGATCGTCCGCCGCGCATACGGATTCCACTCCGCTAACGCCGCACTGGCGCTCATTCACCTCACCTGCGGACACATCACACTCCAACTCCCACACGAACAAGCGTTCGCATAAATCCACCTACGATTATGCCCGGAGAGCCGAATTGACAGCGGCTGAGGCTGAGGATGCAGGTCTGCTCTCGTTGGCGATCGATCCCGTCGAGGAGGCGCTTGCGCGATCGGTTGGCGCACGCAGTGGCCGCCAATCGAATCTGTCGTACTTTGCTTTTGCAGCCACGCCCAAGGGGCGGACGCTAGAGATGTTCGGGCGGCTCAACCCCCAGACTCATGTTCACGAGCCGTTCCACCTGTACTCGATGCGGCAGGCGATCGAGGAGGGATTCATCATGGACGTGCTTGCGAACTACACGACCTACCAGACGTTCTGGAAGATCGAGAAGGCGACGGAGGAGGATCCTGAGTACGACGCCAAGAAGGCGCGGCGTGCGATCGCTCGCTTCGTGAGCCTCCACCCGTATCAGCTTGCTCAGAAGGCGGAGATCATCGTCGAGCACTTCCGCCAGCACACCAGCAAGGAGATGGGCGGGCTGGCGAAGGCGATGGTGGTGACCTCATCGCGGCTGCACGCGCTACAAGCAGAACATCGACAAGTACATCGCGCAGAAGGACTACGCGAACATCAAGACGCTGGTCGTGTTCGGGGAAGATCGACGACGGGACTGGGATCCCGCTGACCGAGACGAACGTGAATGGATTCCCCGAGTCCCGCACTGCGGAGGCGTTCTCGACCCCCGAGTACGCGGTGCTGATCGTAGCCGAGAAGTTCCAGACCGGGTTTGACCAACCGCTGCTGCACACGATGTATGTAGACAAGCCGCTGGTCGGATTGGCGGCGGTACAAACGCTGTCGCGCCTCAACCGCATCCATCCCCTGAAGGAGAACACGTCTGTTCTTGACTTCCGCAATGACACCGAGGACATCGTGGAGGCGTTCGAGCAATACCACGGCTGCACGGTCGCCCCGCCAACCGATCCGAACATCCTCTGGGACACCCGGTGTCGCCTCGATGACTTCGACGTATTGCGATCTGAGGAGATCGAGGCGGCGATGCCCGCGTTGCTCGGTGCCAGCTCCTCCGAGCAGAAACGCTCGGCAGCGACCTACGCTGCCCTCGGGCCGGGAAAGGGTCGCTCTGAGGAGATGGGCGACGAGCAGCGCCTGGAGTTCCGTGACGCCCTTACAAGGTTCGTGCGGACCTACTCCTTCGTCTCCCAGGTCGCCGCCTTCACCGATCCTGCTCTTGAGCGCGACTACACTACTGCCGGGCGCTGTCGCTGTATCTGCGCGATACCGGGACGGTCGAGCGACTGGACCTGGGCACTGAGGTCGAGCTGACCCACCTGCGCCACCAGATGACATTCAGCGGCACCCTGTCGCTGACCTCTGAACTGGGCGAAGTACGGTCGTTCTTCGGCGAGGGGCGGGGAGGCCAGCAAAAGCTAGACATGGACCACTTGTCCAGCATCGTGGAGCTTCTCAACGAACGCTTCGGGACCGATCTGACCGATGTTGACAAGCTGCTGTTCGACCAGTTCGAAGAGACGTGGGTCGCAGACGGGGAACTTCCGGATTAGGCCCAGAGCAACACCATCGATAACTTCAAGCTTGTGTTTGACCGGAAGTTCCTCCAGACCATCGTCACGCGCATGGATGCCAACTCCGAGATCTTCAAGCGGATCCTGGACGACGACGAGTTTCCGGAGCTGCTCGGCGACTACTACGTCAAGAAGGTCTACGAGCAGCTACGCGAGGCTGCATGAACGGGCCGCGACCGGCGCGACGGGAGACGAGGCAGCGAGGACGTGCGACTGTGTGGTTTGGCTTTCGCGGATGGCCCGCCGTCCCTGAAGCGGTCGCTGCGAGCGGTGCCTGCCTTTAGGAGCGCCAGGAATGACCGCCCCCCACTTGTACGGACTGAGGTGGCTCGCGCCCTCCTCATGGGGTGATCGATACCCCGAGGTGGCTGCCGAGCAATCGGTGCCAGATCCCAACTGGGGGCTAGCGCCCCGGTGTAAGCAAAAGCCATCGCCCGGCGATGTCCGGTTGAACGGATGTCGTCGCTTTTGCCTGGAGTCGCACCGTCAGAGGTTCAAGACTGAAAGCCAGCCGCGAGATCGTCCATGGCCGAGATGATTGCACCGGGGGCGGTCGACCCAGTCATGATCTCTGGAACCCGGCGTCGCGTTTCACGGGCTCTGCTTGGTCTGCGCCAGGGGCGTCGTACGCGGCTTGATCGACGGTGCGGCTCGTGTCTCGAATGGTCCGGGTGAGCAGGTGACTACGGAACTTCAGGCGGCGGGATCTCGCCGTCCCAGATGCTCGCGACGTTGCTCTTAGTCCTCGTCGCGGAACTGGCCGTCTGGCCCAGTTCTAGCACCTGCTCGAAGCCCGCCGCTTGCTACGCACGCGCCGTGGGCCAACGCGAACGGCGGGCACTTGCCCCGATGGACCAGTTGCGACGGTCTGCGTCGGCTGGCGCAACGTGCGCGAGCGAAGAGCTACTCGGAATACTCAGGGAAGCCGATGCATCGTGGGTCACGCTTAAGGGTGAAAACCTGACTTGTTCGCACATCCGCCTACGCTGTCGTCCACGGACGTGACTTGATGACGTGGTAGCCGGGTCAGAGGCCGTAAGCATCCTCGCGACCCGGCGACCGGTCCCCCGGTTCAGCTCGCGGCATGCATCCGGCCGGGGGACCACTAACACTCAAGCCTGAAATCGCGCCGCAGACGACGCAATCAAGCGCATCCGTGCGGTTCTAACCGGTCGCTGATGAATAACTGCCAGGACGACGGCCCCCACCTCCAGCGTTTGCGTGCTTTGATTGCTCGACTTGGAGACCGTGCTGGTTGGCACATCCGTTGAGAGCGACCCCACTTCGCTCTCTATGCGTCCATTTGCGCCCTCCGTGAACGAGTACCAGCCGATCCGGCGAGAACCTCGCACTACGATGAGTAACCCGACGACACAGGTGCTTTCTGACGCGTTCTGAGCGCCCAGGAGGCATCTCCAGCGCGAAAACGGGTCAAACGTTGACAGTCGATCTGCTGAACCGGAGGACGCCACACGCGAACGCTCCAGGAACGATGTGTCACTGAGTGGGCACCGAGTGTGCGTTGTGTGCCGAGTAGCACTCACACGGCACCGGTCGGACGCAAGCGATTGTGAGGGGCGGTCCCGCTCAAAGCTATCGATGTCAACCGCCGGGCGGGTCGAGGTCCGGCAGAAGCCCGACCATTGCGTCTGAGCCGGGGTGACCAACCAGGATCGCCACTCAATCCTAAGCAAATCGCTGCCTCAATGGTGTTGGTGTGTAAATGGGTGTTTTGTCGTGTTACGTCGCTCTCAGATACAACCGGACAGCGAAGCGCTGTCTTGTGGGTCCATTCCGGTCCAGCACAGACCATCGCCGCCGAACGGACGGCGGGTACAACGATGGGTGTCGCGAAGCTAGGCGTCGCGACGAGTGTGGTGATAAGGCCTTCCCGTGGGTAGGCCTCCTTCGGTTGATTGTTTCTGGAGAGCCGATGGAGCGAAACTCTGAATCGCCCACCAGCTGTACTGTGCCCGGCTTGTCAGTGGCCAACGTCCAGCGCCGGGCGATCTTTGCGTGAGTGGCGGTTCTCCGTCACGGTCCGCTGTTAGCGCTCACGCGGGTGAGGGATGGCAAAGCGAAACTTGAATCGCTCACCAACCGTCCTGCTGTGTGTGATCGCGTTTTTCACCGAACGCACGAGACAGCATCCGGGCACGCTCACGCTCCGAACGTTCGCGGGCCTCGCGAGCCTGCGTCACGACGACGTAGTCCTCGTAAGCGCGTCGGCCGTTGTCGGTAACCGCGATCAGCCCGCCAGCCTGGCGATTGCTGTTCTGTGTGTGAGGCTCCATCTTTGCCACCTACCCTTTCCTTGGGTTTACTTTGTGCATCGTCCGCGCACGCCTTCCTTTCAACCGTACGAGTCCGTGCTGGCGATCCGTAGTTTCAGCAGGGACCGTCCAATTGACACGACAACGGCCGACCGCGCACGCCGACCCTTGGCTGCCTCCCAACGCGCGAGCACCCATGTCTGCCCGCGCGGCCTATGCTGGCTGCTAGGTGCCTAAAGCGTCGGTCGAGACTGACGGCGCTTCTGACCGACGAAGTGTGCGTCGATCTGGCTGAAGGATTGCTGAGGGCAACCGGTCGGATAGACCGTCGCAGACGTCTCGGTCGGTGTAGCCGTTCACGTGGTGTCGGTACGTGAGCGAGGATTCCTTCTGTAACTCGGGACGCCCGGTTCGGGGTTCGGGTGACGGTGCTGCGTCAGCCAGGAACCAGTGTGGGGATCGGCCGGGAGTGGAGGCTGGCGTCGATTGCGTCGTGTAGGTACTCGGATGCGGATCGGCCTTGGCGGCGGCAGGTTTCGAGGGTGGAGAGGATCCGTTCGATCCAGCGGTTGCCGCGCTCGGATTGGGTGCCGCCGGAGATCCGGCGCAGGATGACCGGGCCGCGCATCGCGCGCTCCGCGTCGTTGTTGGTCGGGGTGATGCCGGGCACCTCGCTGAACGTCCAGAGCGCGGGGTATTCCTCCAGCAGTCCGGCGCAGAAGCGGGCGGTCTTGGGGTGGCGGCCGCGTGCGCCTTGATCGAGCAGGCCGCGGAACCGCTCGCGCAACGGCGCGAGTTGCTCACGCAGCGCGACCAGCGCCGGGTGCTCGGGATCGTCGGCGCCGGCGAGCGCGGCGGCATGCTCGCGGTGGATCGCGAACACCTGGCCGGCGATGTCGAGCAGCCGAGCGCCGAGCTTGCCGGGCGCGCCCGGACGTTCGGAGAGCTCGGTCAGCTGGCGCACGGCGTGCGCCCAGCACAGCTGCTGTTGCAGAACGTCGAGCCAGTGGTAGCCGACGTAGCGGTCGGAGGTGACGAACCCGCCGAAGTTCTCGCCCAACAGCTTCTTCGCTGCTTGCTGGGTGCGTCGCGGGTCGATCCGGTAGCAGACCAGCGCGGCGGTGGTAGCCGTCCACAGCCAGCACGGATCGGCCTTGCACAGCCACGTCGTCTCATCGGCATGCACGGCCTCGGCGAGCTTGATCGCTTCGTGCAGCTCGCGCCACGGGTCGTGCAGCACGCGGCTGACGCGCCGCAGCATCCCATCGACCGCACCAGTGCTGAGCTCGATTCCGTAGCACTCGCCGAGCAGCTCGACGATCTTCTCGCGCGAGAGCCGGCAGACCCCGGCCAGCACCGCGACATGCGCGTGCAACCGCGGCCCGAACGCGCTCAACGACACGCCCGCCGGCAGCTCCGCCAGCGCCGGCTTGCCGCAATCGGGGCACTCGAGCCGCAGCCGCCGCCACTCGCGCACCTCCGCCACGACCACCGGCAGCTCCCACTGCTGATGGCCGACTGGATCGCCGACGCGTTCCTCGCCGCCGGTGAACCGGTGCCCGCACCCACACCGCCCCGGCACACAGTCAAACGGCCCGGCGGTCAGCTGCTCCGGCTCGGCCGGCGGCCGGCTGGAACCCTCATGACCCGGCTGCCCGCCCTGACTGCGCGCTTCGCGCCGCTCGCGCTCCAGCTGCCTCTTCGCGCGCTCCCGCGCCAACTGACGGCGCTGCTGTCGCGTCAACGGCGAATCCGACGACGGCGCCACCGAACTGTTGCGCGAGGTGCGGTTCACCTGCCGCTCAAGCTCCTCGAACCGCTTCTGCAACCCAGCCACCTCGTCCAACGCATCAAGCAGCCGGACAACCAGCGCCCGTGCAGGCTCCCCACCAGCCACCGCGATCGCTTCCGCCTCGATCCGATCCACGACCGCAGGATTCCATCCATCCAGAAGGAATCCTGCTCACCACCACGACACCACCTGAACGCCTGCCGGTCGGTCGCCTAGGTCGGGCGCGCCATCTCTAGCTCAAGTGTGCGGACCGTCGACCCGATGGCAAGAAGTAGGCAAAGAACGGAGAAGCAATGAGCTCCAGGCCTCACATATCGATAACGGGAAGTGGACGTCGCCTAACCCTAACGGTGACGCCCGGCTGCCCGGGTGGGTTACCGAAGCTCTCAAAGAACCGCACCCGAGCACCGGTGCGGAGAATGTCAGGGAAGCTCCATGATGAGCAAAGGTGACGACAGCGCAGAGGCCCGCCCGGTGCTGGTGCCGGAGGATGCCAATAAGGCATTCATGTCATGGCTCCGCCAGCGCGCGCTTGTGGGAGAGACTGACCTTGAGCGCGAAGTCGGTGCTGGTCGCGTTCGTCCAGGCCGCTGATTTGCAGCCGAGGCTATGAATGAAGGCTCACGCCAAACCACCCGGAGGGACCAAGCTGCCAGCCCGCGTCGTGGCGGGCGGTGGTGGTCGCTGGGCCTCGACACGGTTTGCGCCATTCTGCGGCTCTCACTGTCAGGGTGCAATGCGGTCCAGGCTAGGGCTCAACGTCGCCGCACGCTCGCGCATAGCGCGCCAGGGGCATGCCCAAACGCGGCCGGTGGGCACGGTCGATTCCTCACGTAGCGGTGGCCGGTGTACGTCTTCTAGGTCTTCCAGGACAGATCCAGGGATTCGGTCATGAACTCTGGCGATGGGTCGCGGCCACGACAGCGTCCCAGGCAGATGTCACGTGCGGATAGGCCCTGTCCAAAGTTGCTGAGCCCGTGCGTCGGCCACCGCCGAATCAGTAGTTCCGTCGCGAAGCAATGTGGGAGATAGCGATTGCAATCGCGGCGCTGTCGGCCGATGCTAGAGCAAGAAAGGAATCTGAGGGGAGCCGGGTCTCGGTTGAACCCCAGGGGCGCTGAAATGTCTGACCAGCAGACACAGCAGGACTGGATATCTAATCCCACCGTGGTTGGGCCCGTCGTTATCTTCCTATTGATTGTGTCGCAGTATGGAGATGGCGGCTCGGCTGGAGGCTCGATGCGGTCGTCACTGCATAGCAGCACCAATCGGGCAGGACGAGTCGGTGGGAAAGTCAAGCTTCGCCCACCGATTCTCGCAAAGCACGCACCAAGATGGGAGGGCCAAACGTCCCTCACGACCCTGATACAGGTGCAGTGCTCATCGACTCGCTAGTCGCCCGAAAGGGGTGAACCCAATGGAAGAAACCACTCAGGTCAAGAATGGACCACCACCTGTCGGACCGCAGCCTACGTTCAACAAACCCCTACCGCCACCACGCAATGACAAGGGCAGGTTCCGCGTCATCATGGCAAGCATCGTAGCTCTAGTGATCGCTCTGGTCGCAGCCGGAACATTCGTCTACGTGACCCAGACCAACGGCCAAAACAAGGTCGCGGTTACCAACACGTATCAGCGACAGCTCAACAGTGCGCTACAGCCGTTGATCGTAGCGAACGAGCATCTGTCTGTTGCCATGAATGCCGCCGATGGATCACGGTCATCCACCAACGCGATCAACACCAGTCTCAAAGACGCACAAACGACGTTGACTGCAACGCAGGGCGCGGTCGGAGCCATCGCGGCTCCTGCCAAGAATGCAACTCTCGGCCAGGAGACCTCGCAAGCGCTGACGCAGGAGAACGGATACCTCCAGGTCGTAAGCGCAACGTTCGCTGATCCGAGCAGCGCCAGCGCCGCTCAGGTACAGCCGTCTGCTGCGAATCTGATCACTGCTCTAGTCCCGTTGGACACTGTCGTGCCCGGCGCTCAGAAGAGCGTGTACGGCGTAAGCAATTTCTACAATTGGTCGCAGGGCGCAGCAGCGATCATCAAAAAGAACAACAGCAAGCCCCCGGTCGTCGTTGTTCCGCCGACTCCCCAGCCGCCGGTAGTGGTACAGCCGCAGCCAGTAACACCGAATACGGGCTCAGGCTTGCCGCTCCACTCAGTCGATCAGAACATCTCGGCAACGCCAGACATCTCGAATGGTCTCGCTGAGAACGTGTTCTACGACTACTGGGACAATGGAGGCAACGGCTCCGAGTCGTATTCATCCTGGAGCCACACAACACAGCGGTACTACGACATCAGCGCTTCCTCGGACGGGTCCACGGTCACTGCGTACGTCAGCGGCACGGGCCAAGCTGGTGCTTACGTAACGTTCCCGCAGAGTGCGGTGGACAACTACTCACAGGCGCAAGCCGATGCGTTCATCACTTCGGGCGCTCACGGTCCATAGCAGCAAGTCGATGGGCGAGTCAAGTTTCGCTCCAACGGCTCTGCCAAACATCCAACCGAATAACCGATCGCAGAGCGCGCCTGGATGGCAGCGCTTGCAATAGTCGGCTCTCCTGCTGATCTGGGGGTGACTCATCGGTGAGGGAGCGGGATTTGGATGCCGGCGCAGCAGAGGTAGATCATCGCGATCAGCGCGTCGGCGGAGTGGAATCCGTATGCGCGGTGTGAGATCAACCTCACCTTGCTGTTTAAGGCTTCTAGGCGTCCGTTGCTCAGGTTCAGCTCGATCGCCGCGAGCAGCCCGGATTTGTGTTTTCGGATCGTTCGCGCGAGCTTGACCAACGGCTTCAGCCGCGAGCGAGATGCCCACGCGAGCCACGCCTCGAGGCGCTCGGGCGCTTGCTCCTGGGGGAGCTTGTAGAGGTAGCGCAGCTCGCCGTAGAGCAGGAACGCGCGGTACATGCGCTTGTTGGTGAGCACGACCTCGGCGAGCTTGAGCAGCTGCCTGGCGGTCTGCTTGGCGGTGTCCTTCAGCAACGAGTAGCGGGTGCCCTTGATCCACTTGCCTTCGCCAGTCGAGGATCGTCCGTGGCGGTTGTACTCGTCGCGGCGGACCTGGTCGGCGGCCTTGCCAGCGAGCTGTACCACGTGGAACGGGTCGAACACGACCTGCGCGTGCGGGACGCCGTCCTCGGCGCGGATCGCCTTCTCATAGCCGGCGGACATGTCGATCGAGACCGCCTTGATCGACGCTTCTGCTCGCCCGTGAGCCCGGCGAAGAACGCCTGCAAGCTGTCGGCGTTGCGGCCCTCGGTCGCCCACACGATCGACCCGGCCTGATGGTCGACAACGCAGGTCAGGAACTTGTGCTCGGCGCCGTATGAGACCTCGTCCACGCCGATGAACCGAAGCCCGTCCAGGCGGTGGCGGTCGAGCTTGTCGGCGACGACCCGCGCGAGGATCGTGCCGACCGTGCGCCACGCGATCCGCAGCAGCCGCTCGACCTGCGTCTGGCTCATCTGCTGCGCCAGCCACGCGGTGAGATCTTCGAAGTCGCGCGTGTAGCGCGAGCCCGCCCTGGCCCACGGCACCGCCTCGTACACGTCCCCGCAGCCCGGGCAGTACAAGCGTCTGAGCCGGCACTCGATCACGCACCGCAAGCCGCCGAGATCCAGCGCCCGCCAGCGCTTCTCACGATGCTCCTTGATCTTCAGCCCGCGCGCGCCACAGCCCGAGCAGACAGGCTTCTTCGCGCGCAGCACGACGGTCACGATCACCGCCTCCTGCCCGAACGCCACATCCCTAACCCATGCACCCGCAAGCGCCAGCATCTTGTTGAATGCGGTGGTAGCCCGCACGTCGCCCTCCTTCGTAGGCAGCTGAACATCTGACATCCAGCAGCCTGCCGGATCTGGGCGGCGGCGGGCCGCCCGGCGTGTGCGCAACTTGCGAGACGTTCATGCCGGACGCCGCCGCGCGGGGTAGCGCAGCCGCGCGCCGCGCGGCAAGCGGCAGCCAAGCCAACCCGTTCGGCCCCGCAAACCCCGAGCTTCCAGGCAATTCGGCCGCTTGACCCGGGCTTCGGCTCCGCTATCTGGCAATGATCGCCGGGCAGAGCCCGGCACCCATCACATCAACGACCAACCACAGCGGACCCCAAGTCACCCCCAGACGAGCAGGAGTCCCCAATTTCACCCAGGACAGACCCGCACCCCCACACCAGCAGAATCCATCAAGTCCAACACGCATGTGCCGCCGCCGGGCTATGAACTGCGAAAGTCGAGTGACGTCGCAAGCGGGCTCCGGCGCGGGTCGCGCTGCAGTCGAGCCGAGCGGCGCCTGTTCGGAGTCGCGCTGGTTCGTGCGCCCTGCTGACGGTCCCGATTCCCAGTGGTTACGGGCCGTTGGCGACGGCGACAAATAGAAAGCGTTGGATCTCGCACGGTTGCTCTCGGAGGTCCGGCCTGACGGGTGAGCGCCCGGATGTGCGCGAGCTGCTCGCGGGCGATCCGCGCGCGTGTGCCGGCGCCGATCCGTCGCAGCTGCCGGTCAAGGCGCTCAAGCTGGCGCTGATTGGACAGGGCGCCGGCGGCGAGCTTGCGCTCGAGCGCGGGACAGAGCTCAAGCAGATGCCAGCGCAACCGGTTCTGCATCCGGGTGCGCTCGCGGACCAGATCCTCGCGGTGATCGAACAGCGGCCGGATCTCCATCGCCCGCTCGTCCAGATAGGCGGCCGGGAAGCGATCGACGCCGTCCTTGACGACCGCGCGGGCGACCGCCTGCGCGTCGATCTGATCGGACTTGCCGCGCTCGCGCTCGCCGCGACGCGACGCTCCCATCATCTTCGGCGGCACCCTGACGACCCGCTCGCCGGCAGCCAACAGCGCCTGCTCCAAGCGGCGCGAGACATGCCGGCAGTCCTCGATCGCCCACACTCGCTCCTCATCCAGCCCGCGGGCCCAGCGGACCGCCGCAAGATGCCCCGGCTCATCGGCCTTGATCTCGCGGCTACCGCGCACGCGGCCAGTTCCCTCGTCGACCGCCGCCAGCGCATGCGTGTGCTTGTGCGTGTCCACCCCGATCACGATCATGTACACCGTCCCTTCGTTGGTTGACCCACTGATGAAGCGGATCTCCGGCGGACAGACCTCTGTTGGGGCAGCTTTGCCAGGCTCCTATCAAGTCACGCCAGCGATCCTCGGCCGGCGGCGAGCGACATAACAAGGGCAAGTCAGACCAGGCCCGTCAGCCCGGTCGACAGCGCGTCTTAGAGTCAGCTCGTCGCCGGCCGGAGGACCTACCAGCCCGGTCGGACGTCACCGGCCGTGACCAACGACGTTGACACAGAGCGGGTCTTGGTCACGTCGGCGCGGAACTCGTCGATCACCAGGCGGATTCGCGACACCGCCAGGCGCACCACGCGCTCGCCGGTCTGCGTGTACGGCGAGCTGTCGTAGTCAGCGCCCAACAGGCCGTAGACGAACGCGCGAGCCACGTCCATGTCGGACGGGTCGACGGTCGCCAATCCTGTCAGCAGGCCGGCGCCGAGATCGAGATTGACGCCGTGCGCTCGCTCTGAGAGCTCGCGCAGCTGATGGGGGTCGTCTAGCAGCGGAGCAGAAGTGCGGGGTTTCGATTAGTGGAAGTCCGAGCTTTGCGGCTGCTCGGGGTTCCGGCAACAGCAGCGCGGCGCTCCCTCCGGGACGGCGGCCCCTGCTTATGGCGAGGAGGAGGGAACGTACGTCGATGGGCACGCGCCCTGCTCTTGTCTTGCCGCGTGTCTTCGGCGAGCCCCACCTCAGCCGCTTCTGGATCAGCCAGGAGCGGCAGTCACGGCGAGACTGCGGCGTGGGCGACAAAGCAGCAGCGACGGGTTTGCGGCCTGGGTCCACGCGGCGCGGTTGGATTCATGCGACTGCGCGAGTCCGGTTCGTCGCCTTCGGGTTGCCGTGCGGCGGGTTCGTGCCTCGGCAGACCTCTCCCGCACCGGTCGTCGCGGTCAACACGGCAGCCGTGCCAGCGAATCAAGGGTTGCCTGCGCCGGCAGATCGGCGCGTGTTCAGCTAGAAACGTTGGTGTGCGTGTGCTCGTGAGCGGTGTTTTCGGTCTTGGCCACCTCGTGCCTCTGCTCGATCTCGCCGGCGCCTTGCAACTCGCCGGCCATGAGGTTCGCGTCGCCACGAACAAGGAGTTCCACCCGGTGATCGCTGGGGCTGGGCTTCGGCCCGTGTCGGCGGGGATGAGCAACGTGGAGATGGGCGAGTAGAGAAGCCGTCGCTGGCCCGAGACAGATGCCCAGCCGGTGACGGTGTGGGTCACGCGGATGTGGGCGCAGGTGATGGCACCGAGCACTCTGGAGGACCTTCTGGTGTACATGGAGGAGTGGCCACCGGACGTGGTGCTACACGAAGAAGGCGAGTACGCCGCCCCGGTCGCAGCAGCGAAAGCGGGGATCCCGTGGGTCACGCACGCGTGGGGAAGCCCGCTGCGGTCAGCGAGCGAGCTCGCAGAGATCGAGGACCTTGCCTCGGCGCTTTGGGAGTCGTGTGGACGTGACGTGCCAGCGGCAGCAGGCCTCTACGCCCACGCGCTGGTGAACCCGTGCCCGCCGATGCTGCCGGACCAGCCGCCGCCGGGCGCGTCCGTTGTCTGGCGGATCCGTCCACGCCTCCTAGAAGGACGGGGACCGGCGTTGGAGGCTGACGTCTACATCGGGTTCGGCACCGTTCCGAGCCTCGCCAATGCCCGTTCACAGTTGACTGCGGCAGTTCGGGCGTGCACGTCTCGCGGCCTGCGGGTAGTGGTCACCGCCCCCAGCGAGCAACTTCGACGCGAGCTCACGGGAATCGACGAGCGCCTCGTCCAAGCGCGCGAGTTCGTGTCGCTCCCCGCCCTCCTGTGCTCGTGCAAGGCCGTCATCTCGCACGCCGGCGCGGGGACCGTGCTCGCCTCGCTCGCTGCCGGCGTCCTGGTGGTGCTCATGCCTCGCGGCACGCCGAGCCAGCTGCGCATGGCCGACGCGTGTCACCGCGCCGGGGTCGGCCGCCGGTGCGACCCGGCCGATCTGCACACCGCGCTCGACGAAGTGATCAACGACCCCGCGATCGCAACCGCAGCGTCCGTGGTGGCGCGCCAGATCGCCGAACTACCAAGCGCTTCCCGTGTCGTCTCGCTACTCGCATCGCTCACAAGCGGCAGAGCCGAATAACGCACCCTCGGCGCCTTATCAGTCGCGGACGCCCCCCGCAGCCGGTCGGCCGAATCAAGGCGGTGGATAGGCGGGCCATCGTGCAGGTTCGAAACCCATGTCCGCTCCTGCTTCCCCGCAAACTTTGACCGAACCGAAAGCCGCGCCCGCAGACCCGCCCTGGCGACGGAGCAGGCGTCTCCTCCGACCGCGCGGGCGTAACTAGTCGCGGTGCGGATCAGTCTTATTGGACACAGGTCCATAGAACGCGCAATCGTGATCGGCGAAGGCATCGGAGAGCTGCTCCCCTCGGTGGGTCATCGTCGCCCGTGGCCGTTCCAATCGTCGCCGTAATGCCCGTTTGGGGGCATCGTCTCGCCACATAGGGCCCGGCACCGCCGCGATGCTGCAGTCGCCCACGCCCGCACCTGCGTGGCTGTAGGGGCATTTCACTAACGATGCCAGACCCCGACTACGTTTGCGCCTCGTCTGCCGGCGACGCTCCGAGGCACGCGTGCTCGCCGCACGCCGCCCTGCCTTTGAAGTCCGGACGGACTTGACGCAGGGCGCGCGAGGTGGTGTCGTGTTGGGCAATGTACGCGCGGCATCAGCGCTCGGATATCGGTTGGATGAGCGCTGGCGGACATCCCGCTGACACCGGTTTGGCGTCGGGCGTCGATCCGCTGCGGCTGGTGAACCTCCAATTCCTGATGCATCGCACGGCAGGTAGTTCTCACGTTACGGTCGGGATGATCGATGGCCCCGTCCTGATCCACCATCCCGCTCTCGCGAGCGAGCACGTGCGGGAGATTGGAGGTGTGCACTCGGGGACGTGCGTTTCACGCTCGCATCCCGCCTGTGTCCACGGGACGTTCATCGCCGGGATCCTGGCTGCACGGAGGGGCTCGGGCGCGCCGGCGATTTGCCCTGACTGCGATATCTGCGTCCACACTATCTTCACGGACCGCGCTGCGGACGGCCAGCCGCCGAGCGCCAGCCCTCAGGATCTCAGCGAGGCGATAATGAATTGCATTGCCGTTGGCGCCTCAGTAATCAACATAAGCGCGGCGCTATACGAGTCCGGCGCGCAGCGCGAACGGTTGTTGACCCACGCGCTGGACGTGGCTGCGAGTCGCGGTGTCGTCGTCGTTGTCGCCGCTGGGAACGACGGGGCGATCGGAAGCACGGCGCTTACTGGTCACCCATGGGTGATCCCGGTCGTCGGCGCCTACCCGGACGGCCGCCCGATGGTCCGGTCGAATTACAGTCGGTCCATCGGCCAGCACGGGCTCGGCGGACCCGGCTCGGACGTAACAAGCCTCGGGTCGGACGGCGGGCTGCTGACCTCGGGCGGGACGAGCGTCGCCGCTCCGTTTGTCAGCGGCGCGATCGCCCTGCTGTGGTCCGAATTCCCAAGCGCGTCGGGTGCGGAGATCAAGCGGGCGGTGTCGTCGGGGGGTCGACGGACAAGTGTGGTACCACCGCTGCTCGACGCGCGGAGATCGTACGAGGCAATCGACAGACGGAGCGTGTATGTCTGAAAGCTCAGGAGGCGGTGGCCGCAAGCCATATCGGCCCTTGAGGAGCATCGGAACGGAAAGTCACGATAAGGAGCAGGATCCGCGATTCGCAACGCGCTTGCCCCGTGGCCGGGCGGTCAATCGTCGTCCTCGGGGTGTCGCAGGGCTCGCAGCCCGGCGAGCAGCTCGGGGAGCACGAACGAGTACTTGCCGTGGATGTTGAGGTGGTGGCGGACGAACGGGGAGAGCCGTACGACATCCTCATCTCGGACGTTGCGTCCCTCGGCGCGGAGCTGGTCCAGGGCGGCGTTCATGTAGCGGGTGTTCCAGAGCACGATGCAGTTCAGGACGAGGCCGAGCGCGCCGAGCTGGTCTTCCATTCCCCTGTGGTAGCGCTCGTATAGCTCGCCTTTCTTGCCGTGGAAGACGTGACCGGCGAGGGAGTGCGACCTTCCTGGAGATTTCGCACGCCCTTGATGTCGCGGCGGTAGGTCTCGTCATCGATGTAGGCGAGGATGTGCAGGCTCTTGAAGATCCGTCCGTATGACGCGATCGCTTCGCCCAGCGGCGTGGGGTTGCCGTCGCGTTGAAGCATCCGTACAACGTCGTACGCCCGGACGGTGCCGGTGTAGATCGACGCGATCACGCGCAGGATGTCCTCCCAGTGGCGGCGGACGCGGTCAAGGTCGATCCGGCCGCGGGCCGCGGTGTTCAACGGCCCGTAGTCCGCGGCGGGGTCGATCCGCCATGAGCGCTGGTCGGGCATGTCGGCGAGCTCCGGCCGGTACTCGATGTCCAGCAGGCTTGAGAGCCCGAACACGAGGTTGCTGTAGGTGCCGGTGTCCGCGATGATGATGTCGGGGCGCTGCCCGCCGTCCTGGCTGAAGATCACGTCGATCATGTGCAGCGACTCGCCGGGGGTGCCCGAGACGACTTTGGCGGCCAGCCCGGAGCCCTGGTCGTTGACCATGTTCAGCCACGTCACGCCACGCTTGGATCCGAAGTACTTGCGGTTCGGGCGGGCGTAGATACTCGGGACCGGGACGATGAACCGCATCCCGTCGATCCCCGCGACGAGGCCGCCGCCCCACGCCTGCGCGAGCGCGATCCCGGCCTGCGCGGCGATCAGCCACACGTTTGCCGGCGCGTACGTCTCGGTGCCGAGGTAGTTCTGGTTGACGTGGCTGATCCGATCACGCTCGAGCGCCGGCACGCCCTTCTTGGCGATCGGCGAGTACCCGATGTTCAGGGCGTGCGCGGTCAAGCACGCCGCGATCGTCACGTGCAGATCAGCCAGGCGGGTCTGACCGCCCGACGCCGCGACGAACGCCGCGACAAACCGTGGCTCCCACGACATCACCTCGAGGATCACCTCCGGGAGATCGACCCTCGGCAACAGCGCGTTCACGTCGCGGCGCAGCTCGGTCAGGCTCGCGGGGTCGTCGATCGCGTCGAGGCGCTCGATGTGCAGCTGCCCGTCACGATCGAGGCTGACGGCCGTGTTCGCCTCCAGGCGCCCGCCGATGGCGCGGTACGCCGCGTCGAGGGTCCGGGCGTGCTGGGCCAGCAGATCATCCGGGGTCGTCGGCAGCGACAAGGCCCTCAGCACCGAGTCTTTAACCTCGACCGCGGTCGCGAGCTTCGCTGACGCGCGCGCGAGCCGCGGGTGCTGGCGCGCCTTCTCCTTCACCGACTCGCGCTCAGCCTTACCGAGCAGCTCCGTGGCCATCAACAGGTCAAGCAGCTCCAGGCAATCATCGGTCGCCCTCGCCTCCAGATGCACGACGGTCGCTAGCAGCGTCGCCAGCCGCCGCGACCGTGGATGACGCCGCAACGCACGCGCGTTCACGGCCATCCCATAGCGCGCCAGGTCAACCAGACGCCGATGCGGCACCACCGCATCGAGATCAAGGCCTCCCAACCCAAGCGCCTTGATCTCCGCGACCCGCGCGATCGCCTTCTCCAAATTCCTGCCCGACGGCTTCGCAGGCCCCCTGCGCCACCGCTCGAGATCCGAGAACCGCCCGCCGTCTGGAACCTTCAGCAGACGCTCAAGCACCCGGCGCTGCCTGGCCGTAAGCAGCCCGGCCAGCGTTGTCCCACAGCCGTTCGATCGCCTCGTCGCGCACGCGGGCGACCAGTCGCGCGAGCGTCGTGACCCCCGGCAGCAGCACGTCGCGTTCAAGCAGCCAGCCGATCGCGTCGTTGAAGATCGCCTTCGGGCCATCGCTCGTCGTCCACGCCCGCGCATCCACCCATTCCTCGAGCTTCCGCGTGACCTCCGTGAAATCCCGCAGCCCGCGGGCACGCTTGATCTCCTCCGCGTGCTCGAACCGGGTCGTGCGACGCTCCATGTAGCGAGCCACACACGACGGATCCGCGATCCCCAGCTGACCCGCGACATAGTCGAGCACGACGCTCGGCACCTCCAACGGATCGGCCAAGAACACGCCCAGCGACCGGACCGTCGTCAACTGCAACGCGAACCCGAGACGGTTGTGATCCCCGCGGTGCCGGGCGATCAAGCCCCTGTCAGCGTCGTCAAGGAAGAACGAGCGCTCCAGTTCCTCCCGCGACGGCGGCCCGATGAACCGCCCATACGCAGCCGCCTCCTCGTCGCTCAGAAACTCGACCGGCACCGCCAGACACGGTACGGCCGATCAGCCCCCGAGGCCGCCGCTCAGCCCTTATCGTGACTTTTCGTTCCGATGCTCCTCAAGGGCCGTGACGGGCGATCGAAGTGGGAGGTGTGGGTGCTGGACGACATGTCGCACTACCGCTACACTGTGCTACGTGGGCGTCATCTCGGTCCGAGACCTTCGCAACGACACCGGTGCCGTGCTGCGTCGCGTCGAAGCAGGCGAGACATTGATCGTGCACAGCAATCGACGGCCGGTCGCGCAGATCGTGCCGCTCGTGGAGCGCCCCACGTGGCTGCCGGCCGCACAGTTCTTCTCCAGGGTGCTTGCGCATCCCACCGATCCGGGGCTGCGCGACGATCTCGCCGACCTCCAGCCGGACACGCTTGACGATCTGTGAGCCGTCGAGCGATCGCTGACACGTCGCTGTTCATCGCGCGCGAGACCGGCCGTCCCCTCGGCCCGCACGAGGAGGATCGCGAGATCGCCGTGTCGATCGTCACGATCGCCGAACTCGAAATGGGGGTGCTTGCCGCCGCTGAGCCCCGGATCCGCGCCGCACGGTTGCAGACGCTACGCGACGCCGAGCAGCTGAACGCTCTGCCGGTCGATCGCGCCGTGGCATCAGCGTTCGCGACACTCGCGGTCGAGATGCGCGCCGCCGGGCACGGCAGGCTCGGTGTCCAGGACGCGTGGATCGCGGCCACCGCGATGGCCTACGACGCCGACCTGCTCACCCAGGATGCCGACTTCGACGCGGTCCCGAGCCTTCGCGTCATCAAGCTGTAGATAGAACGAGTCGGCACACCACACTCGGGTCGCAGCGACTAATAGCCATTAGTCGCTGGTGATCGCCATCCGGACGGCGACTAACGGTGCTGACGGGTGTGATCTTCAGCGCTGGTTGGCCGGAGATTTTGACCGCTTGGTGACCGTCGCCGAGCGCGGCGCAGCTCATGCGGCGCCGATGACGAGGGTTTCGCGGGCGGCTTCGACCCAGCTGACGTCGGGTCCGCAAAGGCCGATTGTCGGAGCCTCCCGGCACCCCGGAGTCGGGTCGGCCGGGCCAGTACGATCGCGACGCGATGATCGACTGCCCGACACGCGCGGACGCCGCGAAGTTGAGCGACGGGCAGCTCCTGGAGAAGCTGCGCGGGTTCGGTGTGGAGGTGGACCGCGCCGAGCTCGAGCGCTTGTGCGAGGGGGCGCTGTCGGTCGAGGAGGTCGCGCGCCCGCTGCTTGACCGCTGCGGTGTCGGGGCCGGGGAAGGGCGGCCGCACGAGGACTGGATGTGGTTGTGCCTGCTCGAGCTGTGGCGGCGGTGGTGGCCCGAGCGGGTGTGCGTCGAGTTTCTCGGCGACAAGATCCAGGTGGGCTACGACGCGCTCGAGCGCCGGGAGGCGACTGCGGCGGCGGCGATCTGGCTCGACGCGTGGTCCGACGTCGTGCGGCTGTGCGAGCTGACCGGGATCGACTCGATCCGCGAGTTCGACGATCGCTTCTCGATGTACCAGTCGCTGTTCAACTGGAGCGGGGACCTGGAGGACGCGCTGTGGAACGCCGGGCGCGAGGACCCCGGGTTCCTGCGCGCCCGGATCGCGGTGTGCGAGGAGGCGCTGCGGCGGTTCCCGGACGAGAACGAGCTGATGGTCGAAAACCGCCGGCGGGCGATGGCTGAGTCGTACTTCGAGCTCGGCGAGACCGACAAGGCCGAGGCGCTGTTCGACCAGTGGCTCGCGGCCGACCCTCGCTGGGGGTGGGGGTGGATCGGCTGGGCTGACCTGCACTTCTTCACGAACAACCGGCCGAAGGACTACGGCCGGGCCGAGGAGCTGCTCCGCCGCGGCTACTCAACGCCCGGCGCCAGGGACCGGGAGGACATCGCCGACCGGCTCGTGCTGCTGTATCGAGAGACCAAGCGTGACGAGGAGGCCGAGGCGATCGCCGCCGAGGCCAAGCGAATCAGCCGTTCGAAATCCGGCGCGAGCGTCCGACGGACGATCCACCTGCACGACGCCGGCGACCGCACCGTCGTGCGCGATACGGCAACTGCCACGTTTGAAGGTGAGGGACTCCCGCTCGACCGGATGACGGAGATCGTTGAGGCGCTCGACGCTGCGAGGCCCTCGATACGTCCGAGGCGAGCAACCAAGGTGGCACGCAACGGTCCGTGTCCGTGCGGGAGCGGCCGGAAATACAAGAAGTGCTGCGGCTCCGGTTCTAACTGAAAGCCGTGGCGTCTCAGGCCGAGACGAGATCATCCACTTCACTCGCGGCGTGTGCTCAAAATGCCGGCGCCATGTCTTCGGTGTCGCGAGCCGTGGCGCAGAACCCTCTACTTTGCCCCTGGGGCCAGCTACAAAGGAGAGGGCCGTTTCGCGGGCGGCGGCAGTCCTCAGGTGGCGCCGATGACGAGCGTTTCGCGGGCGGCGTCGACGACCTCGGCGGTGATGGTGTGGAGGTGGTTGATCTCGAGGATGCGTTCGGTCTGCGCGAGGAGGCGGTGGACGAGGCGGAAGTTGCCGGTGGTGATCCGGGCGATGGCGCTGATCGCCTCGGCGTCGGTGAAGTCCTCCAGGTCGAGGGTCAGGCCGAGGCGGTGCCAGTGGTGGGCGAGCACGAAGCGCAGCTCGTTGGTGCTGAGCGGCTGGTAGCGGTGCGCGAACCCGATGCGGCTATAGAGCTGGGGGTAGCGGGCGAGCCGTTTCTCGAGTCCAGGCATGCCGATCAGGATGAGTCCGATCTGGTGGCGGTCGAAGAAGTCGCGGAGTTGCTCGAGGCCGGTGGTTTTCAGCCGGTCGGCTTCGTCGACGATCAGCAGTTCGCAGTGCGGGATTCCGGACTGGTAGCGGATCCATTCGTCTTCGGGGCGGTGGAGGTCTTCGACGGCGTTGCTGATCGTGGTGGTGATGTTGCGGATCTGGTCTTCGAGTTGGCGGGGGCTGTCGATCACGGTCGGGGTCCAGAGCGCGGTGCGGGCTCGCTCGAGCACCCGGGGCGGCGGGTGATGCTCGCGGTCGAAGCGGTGCGGGAGCCATGGTTCGAGCTCGTCCCAGTCGGCGTAGTGGCGGGCGGAGGCGGTCTTGCCGACGCCCGGTGGGCCGTGGCAGATGCCGATGTAGCGGTGTCGGCAGCAGGCGTCGGCGAACTCCACGAACCGGCGGTGCTCCTTGGTCGGGAGGAACTCCGCGCCCGACGTGGCGGCCTCGTTGTTGGCGGGCAGGGCTGGGGTGATCGTGGTCACTGCGCTCGGTAGAGCCGCAGCCGCAGCCGCGGCCGGGTTGGGTGATCGTGGTGCTCGGCTGCGGGAGGCGGGTCGGCAAGCGGTGTGGGGTCGAGCGCTGGGCCGAGCAGCGCGTCGGCGTGGGCGCGGCGCTGCTGGATCGCGGCGCGCAGGGCGCGCCGGCGGGCGTTGCGGGCGACCTGGAGGTCTTTGAGGCTGAGCGTGTGCTCGGCGAGCTCGGGGCAGATCGCGCGGCACAGGAAGCGGTCGTGGTGATAGACGCGGATCTCGCCGAGGTCGCGCGGGTCATAGCGGATCGTGACGCACTCGCCAACGTAGGCGGCGAGCGTGAGGTCGAGGTAGCGGTATCCCTCAAAGCGGATCCCGTCGCGGTGCACCTTCCGGCGGCGCGCCACGGTCAACAGCAGCAGGTCGAGCTGCTCGAGCGAGTCGGGCATCCGCGGCAGCCACCCGCCGGCGCTCCACCGCGCGATCGGGGGCTGCTTGGCCTCGGAGTGCACCCGCTGGTTGTAGACCTCGACGATGAACCGTCCGAGGCGCTCATCGAGCTGGGCGAGCGACAGCGCGGGCGGGATGACGGGCCGGCTTGAGCCCGGGTGGGAGCTGCCCGGGTAGCCCGGGCAGCAGCTCTGTGTTGATCGTGCCGAACAGCCGCTCGAGCTTGCCGCGGCCTTGGGGCACGCCGGCGGTGGAGTGGATCAGTCGGACGTGCAGCTCGGCGCATACCTGCTCGAGGTGGCGGCTGGTGAAGTCGCTGCCGTGATCGGAATAGAGCACCTCGGGAATTCCGCACATCGGCCACGCTGGACTGGTCTTGCGCCAGATCGCCTGGCGCAACGCCAGCGCCGTGTTCAGCGCCGACGGTGCCGCCAGACCGACGGTGTAGCCGACGACCGCGCGGCTGTGATCGTCCTCGATCACCGTCAGCCATGGCCGCGCCGGATCGCCGGTCGCATCGAGCACGAGCGGGTCGAGCTGGGTGTGGTCGGCCTGCCAAACGGCGTTGGGCGCTTCGGACTCGCGACGGTAGACCAGCTCGAACCGCTCCCGATAGCGGGCAGGCCCGTCGTGCGCGAGCGCGAGCAACCCAGGGTCCATCGCGCGGACGATTGCGTAGACCGTGGCGTAGCTCGGCACCGGCCACCCGCTCCGCCGCGCGACCGCAGTCGTCTCGCGGTGAACATGCGCAACCGGCGGCCTCGGGCGCTTCAGCGCCAGCCCCTCGATCAGCGCGACCAGCTCACGCCGCGTGCGCCGCACGCCCCGATCACCCCGCTGACTATCGGCCAGCCCGATCAGCCCACCGCTGCCGTATCGCTTCCGCCACCGTCGCGCGGTCCGCGCCGGAACAGCCGCTCGCGCGGCCGCTTCGGACAGCGGGAGTCCGGTCCGCTTCGCTGGCCGAGCTCGACGAGCGCCACCGCGACCACGCGCTTGCGCGGTTCGCTGTGCTGCGGCCGCACCTGCAGGACGGACGTGCTCACCTCGATCGTCCCGCTGCGCCATGTCGCGATCCATACCACCGGCACGCGAGCGCCGGGCGACCGAACGCGGATATTGCGAGAACAATCGTTATCGCACGAACAGCGACATCCGCGTCCCGCCGCTCCGGGCGATCCGGACCCCGCCCGCGACCGGCGATTTCATCGTTATCACACGAATCGACCGGGCCGGGGATCGCCGAGCTTGCCGCGAGCTACCTGCAAGACCTCGAGCACGCCGGCCGCTCAGCTCACACGCTGCGCGCCTACCGCACCGAGCTGCGTCGGCTCGCGGCATTTCACACCAGTCCGGTAGAGCTGCTCGATGTCGAGCAGCTGCGGGCGTTCCTGGCCACCCGGATCGCGCTGAGCGCCGCGAGCCGGGCACGGACTCAGGCGGCGCTCGCGAGCTTCCTCGCCTGGGCTTACCGCCACAGCCACATCGAGGCCGACCCAATGGCCCGAATCGAGCGTGTCCGCGTGCCACCTCCCGCCGCACGCGGCCTACGCACGGGAGAGGTCGACCGGATCCTGCACGCGATCCCGCGCACCCAACCCCGCGACCGACTGCTGTTCGGCCTGATCGCGGGCACCGTACTGCGCGCCGGCGAAGCGCTCGAGGGTGTCAGTTCTTCCGTGTAAGCTGACTATTTGAGTGTAACAGTTACCTAGATAATGTCAAGAGTGAGGGTGTCTTGCGGTTTGGTGTCGATTGTTCGTCGGTGCCACCCCATTCCGTCACCCATTCCGCCGGTCGTTGCGACACGCCTCTTCCAGCAACCAAGCAGTATCGTCTGGCGACGGGCACGGGCGGCGGGGAAGGGGGAGTTGCTAGATGTCACTGTCGGGGATGCGGTCGGGGAACTGGATCTTGAAGGCTGCGAGTGCGGACTGCCAGTGCAGCACCTGTTGCCATCTGGTCTCGGCCTTGGTGATCGCGAGGTAGATGAGCTTGCGGGCGGCGTCCTCGGTCGGGAAGTGCCCTCTCGTCTTGATGATCTTGCGGGTCTGGCGGTGCAGCGCCTCGATCGAGTTGGTCGTGTAGATCACGCGGCGGACCTCTTGGGGGTAGGCGAGGAACGGGGTGATCTGCTCCCAGTGCTCAAGCCAGCTCTGGCTGATCGTCGGGTAGCGCTCGTCCCACTTCTCGGCGAACGCCTGCAGCTGATCGGCGGCGTGGTCGGCGTTGGCGGCCGTGTAGATCGTGCGCAGGTCGGCGGCAACGTGCTTGCGGTCCTTGTAGGAGACGAATTTCAGCGAGTTGCGGACCTGGTGCACGATGCACGTTTGCACTGTGGCGTGCGGGAAGGTCGCCTCGATCGCCTCGACGAACCCGCTGAGGCCGTCAACGCAGACGAACAGGATGTCCTGGACGCCGCGGGTCTTGATGTCGGTCAGGACGTGCATCCAGAACTTCGCGCCCTCGGTGCGCTGAAACCATAGGCCGAGCACATCGCGCTCACCCTCGAGGTTCACGCCGATCGCGACGTAGCAGGCGAAGTTCCGCACCGTGTGGCCCTCGCGGATCTTGACCACCAGCGCGTCGAGGTAGACGATCGGATACAACCGCTCGAGCGGCCGGTGCTGCCATGCCTTGGCGTCCTCGAGCACCGCGTCGGTGATCCGCGAGATCAGATCCGGCGAGACCTCGCTCCCGTAGATCTCGGCCAGGTGCCCCTGGATCTCGCGGTCCGTCAGCCCGCGCGCGTAGAGGCTGATCACCTTCTCGTCAAACCCCACCCAGCGCGTCTGGCGCTTCTTGACGATCTGCGGTGCGAACGTACCCTTGCGATCCCTCGGCGAGCTGATCCGCAACGGCCCGTGATCGGTGATCAGCGTCTTGGACGGCTTGCCGTTCCGCGAGTTCCCGGACCCTCCGCGCGGCGCCTGCCCGGCCGCATACCCCAGATGCGCGGTGAGCTCCGCCTCGAGCGCCCGATTCAAGAGCCGGCGGGTGACATGCGCCAGCACCCCGTCGGGCCCAGCGATCTCCTGCGCAGTGCTCGCGCCCGCCAGCAACGCATCGAGCACCTCATCAGGGATCTCAGGCTCCGGATCGCCGAGCGCCGGGCCGCCAGGCAACCCCGGCAGCGCTCCACGCCGGCCGCTCTCAACGAGCTCGCTTTGCTCCTCGCTCGGATTCACATAACCAAGCTCGAGGTCGTCAGCCGAGCCGCAGGATGACGCAATGTTATGACTAGTAGACACAGGAAATGAAGACATGACCAGTCCTTTCGATCACGCTTACACGGTTCCTCCGACACTCCCGAAGCGCTCGCGCTCTACATCGAGGATCTCGACCTCACCCCTGACGACGAGCACCTCTCCGTGCTCGGTAAGGGCGAGCGCCGCCGCACCGTGCTGCTCGATGACCCCCAGCTCGTGGCGATGCTGCGCCGCTACCTCAAGGCCACCGGCTACCGGCACGGACCGCTGTTCCGCGCCCAGAAGAACGGCACCGGCGGACCGCTCAGCTACCAATCCGCGCGACGCCGCTGGGCCACCTACTGCGCCAAAGCGGGCGTCACCGCCACCCTGCACCAGCTCCGGCATACGCACGCGACCGAACTGGTCAACGACGGCGTCAGCCTCGCCACGATCCGCAAACGCCTCGGCCACAAGAACCTCCAGACCACCCAGCGCTACGCCGAGCAGACCGACCACGCCGCCGACCAGGAGCTCCGTCAATGGCGCCGGCGCAAACAGTCCCGAAGCTGAGCGCGTCGGCCACCGAGCGGTCAAGATCTCCGGCCACTCAGCGCTGAAGATCACAAACTCGACACCCTCCTCAAACACGCGGCGACTAACAAGACAGCGACTAACGCTTAGCGTTGCCGGCCGCGACACGTCGCGCCGACGCCACACGTGCGGAAATACCTGCAAAAGTGGACAATCCGCACAAGATCAAGACGAACCGCGCCGAAGATGGAACCACGCTCGTCAGCGTCTAACGCGAACGGCGACTAACGCTTAACGTTGGATTCCGCAGACTTGTGGTCGGAACCCCGTACTTGTTGCCGTCGAACGGCACCAGCGCCGAGCGGGACGCCTTCCGGGTCACGGTGATCACCGCGGGGTAGGCGAGCGTCGGCAGCCCGCGCAGCGGCTCTGTGGCGCCAATCTCCCCGACGGTCGTCCCGTCGGGCCGCGCCCGGCGGTCGGCGACCTCGAGACTCCACCGCTCCATGCTCGCCTGCGCCTGCGCAGGCGTCGTGACGCGGGCGGCGCGCCACCACGAGTTCGTCAGGTACTGGATCGCCTTCTCGACCACGCCCTCGCGCTGCGCCCGCCGCGGTGGGCAGACCGCGATCTCCACGCCGTAGTGCTTGGCGATGTTCGCCGCATCAACGGTGAGGCGGTCGGTGCCGGGCACGACGATCGTCGCCATCCGGTCGGTCCGCCACACCCGGCTCGTCCCGCCCAGCGCCACGAGGATCGTGTGCGCGGCTTCGGCGAGATGCCCGAAGGTCATCTGCTCGCAGAACACCGCGCGGAACCGGCTGGAGTGCGACAACGCGCCGACGACCACGTACGCCGGCTCCGCCCACGGCGTGTCGGGCAGCTCCAGCCAGTCCCACTGGATCTCCTCCCCGGCCGGGTGCTCGATCTCGACCGTCGGCGCCGTGCCACGGCGGTGCTGGCAGACCAGGCACACCGGCCGCAGCTCCAACCGCCGCAGCTCCCTGACCAGCGTCGGGTACGAGCGATCAAACCCGGCGCCCGCGAGCTCGCGGTGCAGCACGGTCGCGTCGACGTGCGGATCGTCGACGAACCTGGCTTCCACATAGCCGCGGAACGGCTCCAAGCAGCTCGGCCCCCGCTCCCTGCCCGGCGCGCCCACCGGGCGGGCGAGGTACTTCTGGATCGTCTTGCGGTCCCGGCCGGTGTGCCTGGCGATCGCGGCCTTCGTCCAGCCGCGCGCAGCGAGTGCGTGTATCTCCACGTCGTCCTCCTTGGTCAACATCCCCAGCGGTCCTCCTCGTCCGTCATGGCCTTGAGAACCCGTGACGGTGAGGGGGACCCCCGACGGAACGGCGCGCACGCGCCAGGGCGCGGCAGCGGGCTCGGCCCTCCCGGGCCTTCACCCACTGCCGCACCCCGGCGCGTCAGTCCACGCTCAACCGGGGTGGGGAATTTCGGTGATCAGATCCGAGGAGAAAACCGTGATCGGGGGCACCCAAGGCGCCGAACTCCGCGGCCCCGCAGCGCCCGCAGGCGGCGTCGATTGCCAGCCTCCCAAGCGCGGTGGCGGCGGCGCGGGCGGTACCGCAGGCGGTCCGCGATGGCGCCTGCAACGAGGGCGACGCCTGCCTGTGGTACCTCAGCGACTTCCGGGGCTCGGTCTACGACAATTCGCACAACGAGCCGAACCTGGTCAACAACCGGTTCATTTCCGCCGGCCTTGGCCAGCTGGCCCAAGTCGGGAATGACGCCGAGTCTGTCTTCAATCAGGACGGGGCGGTGGCGCTCGTCGTGTGCACGGGCCCCACTTACACGGGCACGTGCGGAACGGTCCCCCCCTTCACCGGCGGCACGCTCACCTCGACGTACTTCAACAACGTGGAGTCGTTCTATTGGGCTGATTCGGCCAACTGATCTTCTCCGCTCAGCTTCGGTGACCCCCGGCTGCGGCCGGGGGTCTCCGCCGCATCACCAATGAACCCTCAGCTCGACTACATCCTCGCTCAGCAACGCATCGCCGACCTGCACAGAGCCGCCGAACATGCGCGACTCGCAACAAACGCGGGGTGGAGATTCGTGCCGGCGCGGGAAGGATCGCTGCGACGTCGGTGTCTTGGACTCTATTCGCCCGTGGCATTATGCTGGTTACTTGGCGTAGGGACGTACTCGCCGTCGAAGTACTTGCTGACAATCTCACTTGTGCGGGTAGCGAGATACTCGACGGTGAGAATGACGAGCTTGGCGAGGTTGGATGGGCGGCGTCGCGCGACGTGGGTGTGAACGTCCTGGTTGAGGAGCTCGTCGGGGTTGAGCTCCGGAGCGTACGGTGGAAGGTAGAACAGCTCCATCCGCGGATGGTCCAGCAGCCAGTACTCGACCGCGGGAGACTTGTGGAAGGAGGCGTTGTCGACAATCAGGAAGATCTTGCGCTCGGCGAAGTGCTCGAGCAGCTTGTCGAGGAAGTCCAGGAAGCGGATCTCATCGCAGGTGCCCTCGAAGATCTCGAACACGACCGTGCCGTCGGCACCGATCGCGCTGATCACGTTGGCCGAGAAACGCTTGCCGGTCAGCGGCACGACCGCGCGCTCGCCGATCGGCGCGTAGCTCTTGCCGGCGGTCTGCCCGGCGCGCACGCCCATCTCATCGCCGAACAGCGTCCGCGCCCCTTCGCGCCGCGCGCGCGCCTGGATCGCCGGGAACTCGTCCTGGAGCCACGCCCGCACCCGCTCGGGGTCCTGCTCGAGCCACCGCCGCTGCGGCTTCTTGCCCGAGAACCCCCAGCGACGCAGGTAGACACCAACCGTCTGGCGGCTGAGCCCGATCCCGAACCGCCGCTCGATCAGCGCCTTGACGGCCTGCCTTGACCACAACACGCCGGGAATCTGCAGCTGATCGGGGTTCGTGCCCTTCATCAGTCCGATCAGCTCTGCCTGCTGGGCGTCGGTGAGCGCCATCTGCTCGCGCGAGCGCCGACCACGCCGCCGCTCCCTCAGTCCCTCAAACCCCCCGAGCTGGTGGCGCGCCATCCACAGCGACACCGTCCGCAGATGCACCCCCATGGCCTGCGCCACGACCGCGTGAGTGCGGCCCGCCAACACCATTCTCACACCCCGCTCACGCAGCGCTTCCCGAGTCTCGCCTGACACCCGCCTAGCGTCACTCATCACACAGTCAATACTATCATACTGACACACTCGAATGTACTGTTACCTGACGTACTATTTGCCACGCGCCGTGATAATGCCTACTGTCCGACGTCTGATGTCTGATGTGGCTGATCGTGTGGCGCGGACAGGTAACCAACACCAACACCCAGAGGAACACAGATGAACTATCAGATACCACCGCTTCGCAGAGCGATCCTGGCAGCCGGTGGCGTGATCGCCACCGCGTCCGCCACCGTGGGGTTCGCGGCGCCGGCCAACGCTGTGGGGAGCTTCTCCCGTCCCGGCCTAATCTAATACACGACTCGCAAATTGAAAGACGGTTGAAAATGACGGGCCGGATCAAGTCTCTGCTGCTCATGCTGTTTGCCGTGGTGGCGGCGATCGCGCTCGGCGCGCCTGCCGTGGCGTCGGCGAGCCCGCCGCTCCCGAAGGAGCCGGGCTTCACCCCGAACATCGTTGTGCCGGGTCCTGACGATCCGCCGCGACCGCCCCCGGGCCCGGTCAAGAGATCCTCAGTCGTGGTCACCGTGGCCTTCAAGGGCGGCTACAGCACCCCGGCGAGCTTCCCCGACCAGACCGAGGCCGCGATCAACGACCAAATCCAGAACGGTTTGAATCCGTTCTTGACGAGGGTCTCCCGCGGCCGTTTCCTCGGGTATTCGCGTGGGACGACTCACCAATACGTCGTCGTGCAACCCCAAGCACAGCTGTGCTCTGACGCTTGGGTGAACGAGGTTACAGACCAGGCCAAGGCCGCGGAACGCCGGATGGGTACCGACCCCGACAACTACGACGCCGTCGTCTACTACTTCAAGAAGATCCCGGATTGCGGGGTGCCGCCCTGGGGTGGGAAGGCGGACTTTCCGGAGAACGGCAACCGGGTGATCTTGAACGGCGACATGTCGCTGGGAATCCTGGCGCATGAGTTCGGCCACCACCTCGGGCTGGGCCACGCAGGCGCGCAGTTCTGCGTAGATAACTTCCACAACCCGGTGCCGCTCTATGGCCCGCTGGAGGCCAGGTGCACCCAGACGGAGTACGGCGACGCATACAGCGCCATGGGCGACGACGAAAGGGGCGGCGAGTACCCGCGGGGCTACTCCGCCTCCGAGTTGAACCAGTTGGGCTGGAACGTCGGCACGGAGACGATCTCGGCGGGTGACCCGACGGTGACCAAGGTCCTCACGCGGCTCGAGGACAATGTCCCGGGCAGCACGCAGGCACTACGCCTCATCGACGGGGTCAGGACCCTATGGGTGGAGTTTCGAGCCAACCCGTTCAGTTTGACCCAAGGGGCGCTGCTCGTGATGGTCGAGGAACCATCCCTCGCTATTCCGCCCGCGAAGCACGTTGCGCCGTTTCTGCTCGACATGACGCCGCTGGATGGAGACGTCGCGCGCGCGCCAGGATCGCGGACGTCGCAGGAGCTCCCGGTGGGCCAGGCCTGGACCAACCCACTCGGAAACATGACGATCACGCTGAACTCCGCCGACACCCACAACGCAAGCGTGACGATTCAGTCGACCCCCGGTCCCGTGCCCGGCCCGCCGCCCGGCCCTGGCCCCGGTCCGGGGCCGACCACGGTCGCGGTGCCCGACGTCACCAGCGAGACGATCCCCTCTGCGACGAGCGAGATCACCCGGGCTGGCCTGGTCCGGGGGGTTGTCCGCACGACGATCAACTGCGAGGACATCGACAGGGTGGTCTCCCAGTCGCCCGTTGCCGGCGTTCAGCTCCCGCCAGGGGGCACAGTCGATCTGACGCAGGGCATCCCGCCCCCCGGCGGCTGCGGGACACCGCAGTAATCCCGCCGGTAGTCCATGGCCCTGGCGCCCCCGCGCGGCTATCGCGCGGGGGCGCCTCAGCAGCAGGCCCCGAAGTTTTCCTGGACCCGCGGAAAGAAGTCCCGCCGGCGTCGGTAGCCGTCAGGTGAAATTGCAGATCCAGAGACGAAGCACAAGCGTGAGCGAGAAGTTCGCGGTCAGGGGATTATTGGTGCCGAAACCCGGTCTAAGAAGCGGCGGCAGTCGCCAGCGACACGTCGCGCCCGGCCGCCGCGGCCGATCGCGGTGGGGACGTGTCGTCCAGCGCCGTGGCGGCGGTGTAGCGCCGCCACGCCTCGCTGGACCTCCGAGAGCAACTGCGCGTACGGCAACGCTTTACGTTTGTCGCCGTCCCCTTTGGCCGTGAACTCGGGGCATTGCGGACGTGCGACAAGGCTCGCCGACGGCACCATCTCGAGCAGCACCCCGGCTCCGGTCATCACCCATGTGGCCTGCCGTGGCCCCGTCCGCGGCGTCGCAGTCGCTAACTCCATAGTGGCTGTGGCAATGTTGGTTGTGGCGTATCGCGGGGCATGATCGATGAATCGCAGATTGTTGAGCGTTATCGGGGGTTGGGGCCGGAGTTGAACGAGCGTCAGCGCAGGTTGTGGGCGGCGTCGGAGGCTCGGTCGTGTGGGCCGGGCGGGATCGCGGCTGTCGTGCGTGCGACGGGGATCAGCAAGAACACTGTGCAGCGTGGGATCGCAGAGCTGCGGGAGGGGACACGGCTCGAGGCGGGTCGTGTCCGTCGGCCGGGTGCGGGGCGGCCGCGGTTGACGGAGTCTGATCCGGAGCTGGTGGGAGCGTTGGAGGCGTTGGTGGATCCGGATACGCGTGGGGATCCGTGCTCGCCGTTGCGGTGGTGCTCGAAGAGCTTGCAGAACATCGCGAGTGCGCTTCAGGCGGCAGGACATCAGGTGTCCGATCGGACGTCCGGGAAGCTCTTGCGGGGTCTTGGGTTTCGGTTGCACGCGAACTCCAAGACGCGGGAGGGGAAGGATCATCCTGACCGTGACGCGCAGTTTCGGCATATCAACGAGACGACACGCTCGGCGCTCGCCGCGGATCAGCCGGTGATATCCGTAGACGCGAAAAAGCGCGAGCTGGTCGGGGATTTCAAGGCTGTCGGGCGGGAATACGAGCCGACTCGGCGGCCGGTCGAGGTTCGCTGCCACGACTTCAAAGACAAGGATCTGGGGCACGCGATCCCGTACGGCGTGCTCGACATCAAAGCCAACGAGGGGATGGTCAGCGTTGGTGTCACCCATGACACAAGCGCGTTCGCGGTCAACTCGATCCGCGTGTGGTGGCAGTACCTCGGCCAGAAGCGTTACCCCAAAGCGACGTGCCTGACGATCACTGCTGACGGCGGCGGCAGCAACTCCAGCCGCACGCGCCTGTGGAAGACCGAGCTGCAGAAGCTCGCCAACGAGCTCGCGCTGCCGATCCGCGTCTGCCACTTTCCGCCCGGGACGTCGAAGTGCAACAAAATCGAGCATCGCATGTTCAGCTACGTCAGCCTCAACTGGCGCGGACGGCCGCTTGAGAGCCTGCAGGTGATCATCGACCTGATCGGCGCGACCACGACCAGCACCGGCCTGAAGGTCTACGCGCGCCTGGACCCCGGCCACTACGAGAAAGGATCAAGGTCACCGACCAAGAGCTTGCCGCCTGACATCGCCCGCGACCAGTTCCATCCAGACTAACTACACATCCACCCAACCCAAAAGGCCACTAATCTTTCGGAGCCCTAACTGACGGCTGTGACCGCGGCAAGCCGAGAGGATCACCATGACGCCGCTCGTTTGCGGCTGGTGACACGTTTCTTACCAACGACCCCACTAGGCGTGCAGCCAAGCACCACAACCAGTAAATCGATGTCGGGAAACGAAACCGAGGAAGGAATCGCCATAAGGGCCCACGCCCTTCGGGGCCGAGGCTCGGGCGGTCCGCCGTTCAATGAAGCAGACCCCGCGTGCGATCGTCGAGCATCCCGATCGCGCCGTCCCGCCCCCGCCCTACCGTGCTCGGGGACGGTTGCGAACGGCGCCACGCGGACAAGCGCGCTGACGGGCGACGCCGGGAATGAATCGGCCGCCGCGGTGTCTTCTCTGCCAACGACCACTGTGAGGCGATTGCGCTGACGCGCGATGTGCGCCTGCGTGGTCGGGCCATTGCCCTCTCGCCGGGCCCAAGCCCGCACGACGACTCGAGGTACGTGATGTCTACGCATGCTCAGCTAGCCGGACGACGAGCACTCGCGGTCGCCGCTGCCGGCGCCTGCCTGACCGCGATGCTCGGCCTCGCGGTCGAGCCGACAAGGGCGGCCTCCACCCCGCGAGTGCAGGCACGCGTGCACGCGGGAACGCTGGAGATCACCGGAACCCCGGGAGCCGACACCATCGCGCTGCGCCTCGCCCCGGGTGCGCCCACGACGCTCCAGGTGGACGTGGGTGGGGACGGCACGGCCGACTTCAGCTTCGACACCAGCACGTTCACCGCGATCAACGTGCAGGCCGGTGACGGTGCGGACACGGTGACGGGCTCCAACGGCCTGGCGGCGCTGGGCCGGCTGACGATCGACGGTGGCCGCGGCAACGACACGCTGTCCGGCGGCGACGGCAATGACGTGCTCATCGGCGGCCCGGGCAACGACACCATCGCCGGTAACCGCGGCAACGACGTGGCGTTGCTGGGAGCGGGCAACGACCGCTTCACATGGAATCCCGGCGACGGCAGCGACACCGTCGAGGGCCAGGCCGGCAAGGACGTCCTGCGCTTCAACGGCTCCAACGCCCCCGAGCGGATGGACGTCTCGGCCAACGGCTCGCGTGTGCGGCTGTTTCGCGACGTGGCCGCGATCACGATGGACCTCAACGGGGTCGAGCGGCTCGAGCTCAACGCGCTGGGGGGCGCTGACACGATCACCGTCAACGACCTCACGGGCACCGACCTCAAGACCACCGCTATCGACCTGGCCGCCACCGGCGGCGGCGGCGACGCCCAGGCCGACACCGTCATCACCAACGCCACCCCCGGCGACGATCACGTCACCGTCGGCTCCTCCAAGGCGGGCTCGGTCCTCGTCTCCGGCCTCGCCGCCCAGGTTCAGGTGACCGGCAGCGAGGCAGCCAACGACCGCCTGAACGTCAACACGCTGGCAGGAGCCGACACGATCACCAGCGGCGTAGGGGTCTCCGGCCCCGCATTCATCAGCGTCGACGGCGGCATCGGGACCGACACCGCCACGTATGAGGGCACCAGCTCGGCCGACACGATCGCCATCGCACCCAACGGCGGCGCCGTGCGCACGTCGGCGCCCGCTACAACGCCGGTGGACACCACCGCGGTGGAAAACCTCGTTGTCAGGGGACTCGACGGTGCGGACACGGTGACGGGCTCCAACGGCCTGGCGGCGCTGGGCCGGCTGACGATCGACGGTGGCCGCGGCAACGACACGCTGTCCGGCGGCGACGGCAATGACGTGCTCATCGGCGGCCCGGGCAACGACACCATCGCCGGTAACCGCGGCAACGACGTGGCGTTGCTGGGAGCGGGCAACGACCGCTTCACATGGAATCCCGGCGACGGCAGCGACACCGTCGAGGGCCAGGCCGGCAAGGACGTCCTGCGCTTCAACGGCTCCAACGCCCCCGAGCGGATGGACGTCTCGGCCAACGGCTCGCGTGTGCGGCTGTTTCGCGACGTGGCCGCGATCACGATGGACCTCAACGGGGTCGAGCGGCTCGAGCTCAACGCGCTGGGGGGCGCTGACACGATCACCGTCAACGACCTCACCGGCACCGACCTCAAGACCACCGCTATCGACCTGGCCGCCACCGGCGGCGGCGGCGACGCCCAGGCCGACACCGTCATCACCAACGCCACCCCCGGCGACGACCACGTCACCGTCGGCTCCTCCAAGGCGGGCTCGGTCCTCGTCTCCGGCCTCGCCGCCCAGGTTCAGGTGACCGGCAGCGAGGCAGCCAACGACACCCTGCGGATCAACACGCTCGCCGGCAAAGACGACGTAAAGGTCGCCCCCGACGTAACCGACCTCATCAAGACGATCGTCGACCTAGGCGCCGACGATTAGCACCCCACAGGGCGCCGCTGCAGCGAGAGCGCACCGGCGCCCGCCACGACCAGGCTGGGCGCAGACGAAATCCGCGGACTTCCCCAGAACGTGTTTCGCGTCAACCAAAACATCAACCCCCGACCGCATGAGCATCTACGACGCCGCTCTCAACCCCCTGGAGGACGCATGAGCACCACCGAGCAGCAATCTATGCCGTTGGGCAACGCGGACGCATCGAGGCATGGGACGGCCCGCTGTTTGACCGATTCGTCCAATACCGCCAACACCGTGGTCGCGGGCCTCAGCCGCTACGGCGAGGAAGCGATGCGCCTACACCCGCCCGCGGCCGGCGCCCGCGTGCTCGACGTCGGCTGCGGCTTTCGTGACACCACGCGCGAGCTCGCGGCGCTGTTCGGAGTGGGCGGGTCCGTGCTCGGCGTCGACGGCTCGCCACGGTTTATCGGTGCCGCGAGGCACGACGCGCTGCGGTCGGTTTCGGTCGAATTTCGGGACCGGTTAGCCTGAGTTCGGCGTGCCTCGGCGCGCGCCTGAACGAGGTTGCTGCGGCACAATGCAGACGATGACCAACGAGCTATCCCGCCTCGTCGAGGAGGGCGCCCTCCACGTGGGGGACGAGCTCTACCACCCCAGGCGCGCCCAGACCGGCAGCGGCGAGGTCACCGCGCGCATCGTCGAGCGCGGCGTCGACGTAGGCGGTCACGTGTATCCGAGCCTGTCCACCGCCGCGAAAGCCATCGCTGGCACCGCCACGAACGGGTGGACGTACTGGCGCCTCCGAAGCTCGAATCAGCTGCTCGCCGACCTCCGACGCACCGTTGCGGAGGGGCACCCGGAGTCAACGCCGTCCTAGCTGAGGCTTGGGGTCTCGCCCGGGACTGGGGCGAGGTCCAGGAGATCTTCCAGTTCGACGCCATCACCGATGCGTGCGTCGCGGCTGTCCACGCGTCACAGATACAGCTGGCGCTCGCGCCGGCCTGTCCGCCGCGAGAGGTTCAATAGCGCCCGTGCGCGCGAATGACGCACGACTCGACCGGTGAAGGAGTTCCGTTGCCGCTGACCCAGACACAACTCGCGAGCGCCGTCGCTGACCGCGCCGAGATCCCCAGGGCCGAGGCGAAGCGAGTCCTCGGGGCGCTGGAGGAGATCGTCCTCGAGGAGCTCGGCAACGCGCAAAAGGTCCGCGTTGGCGGTCTTGTCCAGCTGACCGTCCGGGTCAAGCCGGCGCAGAAGAAACGCGTAGGCCGAAACCCGGCTACCGGGGAGGAGATCACGCTCGCCGCCAAGCCCGCGAGCGTCGACGTTCGCGCGCGACCGCTCGCCAAGGCCAGGGCCGCACTGCCATCAGTGCAGAAAGCACGTCGGCGACTCGCCGCCTGAAACCTGCTCAGCCGAGCCGCTCAGTCGCTCAGACCCAACCGCCGAAGCCGGCCTGGAGGCTGGTCTCCGACGATTTGAAATGCAAGCGCTCTCTGGTCAGAACACCAGGGCTGGGGTGGGATCCGGGTGGGCGTGAAGCCATGATTGCGCGCGGGGACCGCGCATTGGTTTCCCGCGCGCGCGTACGGCGCGGCGACCTGCGTTCCTGCCTGAGTGGTTGCTGCTCGCGGACCCCGGACGACGTGACATTGGCGCGTACACGGGAAACGTCACACCTCGAAATCTTGTCGCACCGGCCGTCTCGAGGGCGTGGCATTCGTGTCTCGCAAACGGTGGCGGAATCAGGGGGTCGGCGCACCACCTGAAACGTCCGGGCGGCCTGCTTGGCTGCCCGGCTGATGAAGGTGGTCGCCACGATGAGACGGTTCGGGCTCGCCGAGAGCGAGCAGGAACGCGTGTGGGAGCTGTGGGGCGAGGGCACGTCGTTGCGGGCGGTCGCGCGCAAGCTCGGCGCCAGGCCGGAGTACGTGCGTCGGTATGTGACTTCGACGGGCGGGGTGAAACCGGCAGCGAGAGAGCGCTCGAAGCGATGCCTGTCTGAGCAGGAGCGCGAGGAGATCTCGCGTGGTCTCGCGCGCGGTGAGAGCTGTCAGGTGATCGGGGCGCGGATCGGGCGCAGTCACACCACGATCTCGCGAGAGGTCAACCGCAACGGTGGCCGCGAGCGCTATCGGGCGCGCGACGCCGATGAGGCGGCGTGGGGGGGCGCGGCGGCCGTAGCGCTCCAAGCTCGCCGCGTGTGCGCGGTTGCGTGAGGTCGTGGAGGAGAAGCTCGGGGAGCGCTGGTCGCCGCAGCAGATCTCGGGCTGGCTGGGCCGTACGTATGCTGATGAGCCGGAGATGCGGGTGTCGCACGAGACGATCTACTTGTCGCTGTTCGTGCAGACACGTGGTGCGTTGCGCCGTGAGTTGTGCGCGCAGTTGCGCAGCGGTCGGCGCACGCGCCAGCCGCGGGGTCGTCGGGCTCCGCAGGGCCAGGGGCGGGTGCGGGAGATGCTGATGATCAGCGAGCGGCCGGCCGAGGTCGAGGATCGCGCTGTGCCCGGTCACTGGGAGGGCGATCTGTTGCTGGGCAAGCGCCCGACGGGGATCGCGACGCTGGTGGAGCGCACGAGCCGCTTCGCGCAGCTGGTGGCGCTGCCGGACGGCTATCGGGCAGAGCCTGTGCGTCTGGCGCTGACGCAGAGCATCCGCTCGCTGCCGGCGCAGCTGCGTCGCTCGCTGACCTGGGATCAGGGCAAGGAGATGGCTGAGCACGCCCGGTTCACTGTCGACAGCGGCGTGCAGGTGTACTTCTGCGATCCGCGCAGTCCGTGGCAGCGGGGCAGCAACGAGAACACCAACGGCCTGCTGCGCCAGTACTTCCCCAAGCGCGGCGATCTTGGCGGGATCGCCCAGGAGCAGCTCGACGCGGTCGCTGCCCAGCTCAACGGCCGGCCGCGCAAGACGCTCGGGTGGATGACACCAGCGGAGCGGTTCGCCGAACTGGTGGCGAGCGGTCCTGGCTAAACCGGGACTCCTGCTCGTCTGGGGGTGACTTGGGGTCCGCTGTGGTTGGTCGTTGATGTGATGGGTGCCGGGCTCTGCTCGGCGATCATTGCCAGATAGCGGAGCCGAAGCCCGGGTCAAGCGGCTGGATCTCCTGCATATGTTGGTGTTGGGCGGGCGGCTGGTGATCCGGGGCTGCCGCTTGACGCGCGGCGCGCGGCTGCGCTACCTCGCGCTGAGCGTGGCCCGGCGTGAAGGTCTCGCAGGTTGCGCGCGTGTGGAGCGGCCCGCCGCCGCCCTGATTCGGCAGGCTGCTGGATGTTCGAAGTTCAGCGGTCTACGAAGGAGGGCGACGTGCGGGTCACGACGGCATTGAACCGGATGCTTGGGCTTCCGGGTGCATGGGTTAGGGATGTGGCGTTCGGGCAGGAGGCGGTGATCGTGACCGTCGTGCTGCGCGCGAAGAAGCCTGTCTGCTCGGGCTGTGGCGCGCGCGGGCTGAAGATCAAGGAGCATCGTGAGAAGCGCTGGCGGGCGCTGGATCTCGGCGGCTTGCGGTGCGTGATCGAGTGCCGGCTCAGACGCTTGTACTGCCCGGGCTGCGGGGACGTGTACGAGGCGGTGCCGTGGGCCAGGGCGGGCTCGCGCTACACGCGCGAGTTCGAAGATCTCACGGCGTGGCTGGCGCAGCAGATGAGCCAGACGCAGGTCGAGCGGCTGCTGCGGATCGCGTGGCGCACGGTCGGCACGATCCTCGCGCGGGTCGTCGCCGACAAGCTCGACCGCCACCGCCTGGACGGGCTTCGGTTCATCGGCGTGGACGAGGTCTCATACGGCGCCGAGCACAAGTTCCTGACCTGCGTTGTCGACCATCAGGCCGGGTCGATCGTGTGGGCGACCGAGGGCCGCAACGCCGACAGCTTGCAGGCGTTCTTCGCCGGGCTCACGGGCGAGCAGAAGCGTCGATCAAGGCCGTCTCGATCGACATGTCCGCCGGCTATGAGAAGGCGATCCGCGCCGAGGACGGCGTCCCGCACGCGCAGGTCGTGTTCGACCCGTTCCACGTGGTACAGCTCGCTGGCAAGGCCGCCGACCAGGTCCGCCGCGACGAGTACAACCGCCACGGACGATCCTCGACTGGCGAAGGCAAGTGGATCAAGGGCACCCGCTACTCGCTGCTGAAGGACACCGCCAAGCAGACCGCCAGGCAGCTGCTCAAGCTCGCCGAGGTCGTGCTCACCAACAAGCGCATGTACCGCGCGTTCCTGCTCTACGGCGAGCTGCGCTACCTCTACAAGCTCCCCCAGGAGCAAGCGCCCGAGCGCCTCGAGGCGTGGCTCGCATGGGCATCTCGCTCGCGGCTGAAGCCGTTCGTCAAGCTCGCGCGAACGATCCGAAAACACAAATCCGGGCTGCTCGCGGCGATCGAGCTGAACCTGAGCAACGGACGCCTCGAAGCCTTAAACAGCAAGGTGAGGTTGATCTCACACCGCGCATACGGATTCCACTCCGCCGACGCCCTGATCGCGATGATCTACCTCTGCTGCGCCGGCATCCAAATCCCGCTCCCTCACCGATGAGTCACCCCCAGATCAGCAGGAGAGCCGCTAAACCGGCGCGGGCCTGCCGCTAACATCGACGAGGTGTGTTGGTAGCCACCCGGTGAGATTGACACTGACAACGTGTCACGTTCGGCACTAACAATGTGTCACCATTCAGTGACACCCACATACATAAGAGGTTACCGCCACGCACGGTGACAACACGTCACCCCACCCGCGCGGGTCGAACGGGCGCACAGCAACCTCCCCTCCGGGTACCGCGTCGGCGACGGCCTCGACTCCACCGAGACCCGCCGGGTAAGGTCGCCGATGCAGCGCAAGCGGTTGGGCGCTCCGTGTGAGAAGCTTCAGTCGTCCGAGGTGGTGCGGTGACCCCTTGAGCCTAAGATCGTTTCGGATGCGGGTCTCCTGGAGGGACTTCATGTTGACTGGGGGATGACGCCGTGGGCGTAGCGGGATTCGTGGACTCGGCGGCGTTCTTGTTTGCGGTGGTAGTGCCAGTACTCGTCGAGGTGACCGTTGCTTCGGATAGCGCGAAGCTTGAGTACTGCCTCGGCGCTGTCGAGGCCCCAGCGCGCGCCGGTGATGTCCATCCGATCTTTCACCAAGTGGCGACAGGCGCCCTCGATCACGCCGGTCGCGATCGGCCATCCGTTGCTCAGCGCGGTTGGGTAGTCGAGGTAGCGGCGTTTGGCGAGCAGGTAGTCGGCGCAGGTGTCGGCGTTGGTGCGCTTGGCGTTCTCGAGGCCGAGGCGGGTGGCCTTGCGACGGATCGCTGCGGCGACAGTGCCAGCGTTGCCCTCGAGCACTGCGCGCGCTTTCTCGTGCACCCAGCGCTCGGCGGCGGGGTCGCCCTCGGCGAAGAAACACCACGCCGCGTCCCAGAGATACTCCAGTACATGAATCACGTCGACGAGGATCGTGACCTTGACCTTGCGTTTGCGGGCCTCGGCCTTGATCCGGTCGATCTGGTGGTTGTTGCCATCGACCAGCGCGACCCACGGGCGCTTGTGCTTGGGGTCGCGCCGCTGTGCCTCCTCGAACATTTGCGTGATCACGGTGGCCGCGTCGTCGGTGATGCTCGCAGACAGCCACTTGCTCTTGGCCTCGGGCGCTGAGCAGGCCGCCTCGCGCTCGGTTTCGGTGGCGGGCAGGATGTCGGCTGGCGTTCTGGCCTGCGGGGCGATCTCGTAGACCGCGGCGACCTCCGCCATCCGCTTGCGGCCTTGCTTCTCGCCCTTGGACAGTCGCGTCTTGAGCTTTCGCTCAGCGCTCTGGGCCTGCTTTCTGGTCTGCGGCCTGAGCGCCTCGGGACGCATCACCACGCCTTTGGCGTCGCACGAGAGGATCAGCACGTCGTCCTGCTCGGGAGCGGTGCGCTGGCGCTGCTCATAGAAGGACTCGAAGTCCACCGCGGCCCGGACCACCAGCTCGCGCAGCTGGCGCTTGCCCAACCGCTGGCCGGTGTGGCGGAAGATCGCCTCCTGCCCCTCCTCGAAGCTGTCGCGTGTGGCCTCGATCGCCGCGAGGCGCCGCATCCCGTGCGAGTGCTTCTCCTCGGGCAGATTCAACATCCCGTCGGCCACATATAGGTTCTCCTGCCCGCGCGCCCGGTAGGCCAGCCGGTCGACCCGAACCTCCCCGACCACCGTTGACAGCGCCCGCTCGTGCGCGCGCTCGACGTTCGCCCGGCGCACCCCGTCCGAGCCCACGACCTGATCGACCCGCTGCTCCCGCAAGGCGCGCAGATCGAGCGAGTCCTGAAACAGCGCCTGCAATAGCTCGCGACCGTCGCACACAACCCGCTCCTCAAGCTCAGAATGCTCAAGGCCCTGAGCCTCCTCGCCCGACAGCCAGCCAGCCAGCCCGCAGAACCGCTCCAGGGAGCGGGCAAACCCCTCGGGCAAAGGCAGATCGCCCGAGCGAGCGCCGGCATCGCCGGCAACATCCTTTGCCTCACCATCGGCCGGGCGCTCCACCTGAAGGAGTTTGCCCGCTGATGCGTAAGCTTGGCTTGCAAGGGTGTCGAAGTCGGCACACACGTGGCCACCTCCGGTGATCGACGTTGAACGTTTCCACCGCCGACTTTCGACACCCTCTTTTTGTGTTCCTCCTTACACCTGGCGACCCTTGCCTATAGCCGCCCACAAAATCCCTGCTCAGGCACACTTTCAGTCCCTCTCGGAGACCCGCACCCGATCGTTTCCGGACACGAGGGTGATCCACCTCGTGCGCCCTCCTGAGGGTCCCGATTCCCAGTGGTTACGGGCCGTTGGCGACGGCGACAAATAGAAAGCGTTGGATCTCGCACAGTTGCTCTCGGAGTTCCAGGACGTGCTCGTGTTGGAGCGGGGAGAGCCGGGCGAGATCCTCGTCGAGGATCTCGCGGCCGCTGGCGCGGAGGTGGTTGATGGCGTCGTCGATGTATTGGGTGTTCTAAAGCACGAGGACGTGGCGGTGCGGCTCGGAACTAAGAGACGTCGCGAAGAGACCGGCCAAGAACGAGCGCCCCGACTGGGTCGGGGCGCTCGTCACTTCAAACTGAACTGTCAGCTACCGGCTGCTGCTCAGTTGTAAATGAAGAACTGGACCCAGGCGTTGGGGTAACCGACGCACTGGTTCTCGGTTCCGTCGTCTCCGGCCCGCCCCCAGTAACCGTTGTCACTGTAGCCATTGTCGTCGTTGACTCCGATCGCGACCGGGGTGTCGCGCTGGACCGTGAAGGTCGCGGTCAGGGCGTCGCTCAGGAACATGGGGCCGGCCGTGCCGGGAATGTAGAGCAGGCCCTTGTACTCATCGGGGTTGTGGGACAGCGGGTCGACGAAGCGTTTCCAGGTCTTGCCGCTCCCACCGGTCTGGTAGCAGCCACCGGCGCGAACCGAGACGCGCTGGCCGGCGTGGAGCTGAATCTGCGGGTAAAAGATCACGGCGTTGGTCACATCGGGTTCAGTGATCATGCAGATGGTCAGGGAGGAGGAGCCGTCGGAGCAGCTGGTGGTGCTGGCCTCGGCGTTGCTCATGAACGGACCGGCGAGCGCGGCGGCGAGGACGGTGAGCGTTACGAGTACCAAGGCGCTCAGCTTGGTCAGTGGACGGGCGGCTGCGAGTGAGTTTGGAATAGTCATCGTGTGGTGTTCCTTGGGGAGAATGGGGTTCGTATGGGATCTGTTGAAGGTCGTCACTGCTAAAGAAGCCGCGGGCGCGATCCGATTCCTGTCCCGCCTGGCCTCAGACGCAGCCAAAGACCGCAGCCGAATGGGCCGAAGCCAAGAAGATCGTGGTCAGGCGGGGTGCGGGCGGGCGGTCAGCTGCCCACCCAACTTCGAGGGCTTTGAGGACGCTGTTCACTTCCTCCGAGCGCTACAACGCGGTGACCGAGGCCGTTTGCGACTCGATCGGCAAGCAGCTCGACGAGAAGCTGGCCGGGCCCAGCCAGGACAGCTAGGCGGCCGCGAACCCCACGGTGGCGGACGCGGTGGCGATCACGCCACCGGCTGCCAGGATTGCCCCGCGAAGCGCAGGCGTTCAGGTGGTGTCGTGGTGGTGAGCAGGATTCCTTCTGGATGGATGGAATCCTGCGGTCGTGGATCGGATCGAGGCGGAAGCGATCGCGGTGGCTGGTGGGGAGCCTGCACGGGCGCTGGTTGTCCGGCTGCTTGATGCGTTGGACGAGGTGGCTGGGTTGCAGAAGCGGTTCGAGGAGCTTGAGCGGCAGGTGAACCGCACCTCGCGCAACAGTTCGGTGGCGCCGTCGTCGGATTCGCGGTTGACGCGACAGCAGCGCCGTCAGTTGGCGCGGGAGCGCGCGAAGAGGCAGCTGGAGCGCGAGCGGCGCGAAGCGCGCAGTCAGGGCGGGCAGCCGGGTCATGAGGGTTCCAGCCGGCCGCCGGCCGAGCCGGAGCAGCTGACCGCCGGGCCGTTTGACTGTGTGCCGGGGCGGTGTGGGTGCGGGCACCGGTTCACCGGCGGCGAGGAACGCGTCGGCGATCCAGTCGGCCATCAGCAGTGGGAGCTGCCGGTGGTCGTGGCGGAGGTGCGCGAGTGGCGGCGGCTGCGGCTCGAGTGCCCCGATTGCGGCAAGCCGGCGCTGGCGGAGCTGCCGGCGGGCGTGTCGTTGAGCGCGTTCGGGCCGCGGTTGCACGCGCATGTCGCGGTGCTGGCCGGGGTCTGCCGGCTCTCGCGCGAGAAGATCGTCGAGCTGCTCGGCGAGTGCTACGGAATCGAGCTCAGCACTGGTGCGGTCGATGGGATGCTGCGGCGCGTCAGCCGCGTGCTGCACGACCCGTGGCGCGAGCTGCACGAAGCGATCAAGCTCGCCGAGGCCGTGCATGCCGATGAGACGACGTGGCTGTGCAAGGCCGATCCGTGCTGGCTGTGGACGGCTACCACCGCCGCGCTGGTCTGCTACCGGATCGACCCGCGACGCACCCAGCAAGCAGCGAAGAAGCTGTTGGGCGAGAACTTCGGCGGGTTCGTCACCTCCGACCGCTACGTCGGCTACCACTGGCTCGACGTTCTGCAACAGCAGCTGTGCTGGGCGCACGCCGTGCGCCAGCTGACCGAGCTCTCCGAACGTCCGGGCGCGCCCGGCAAGCTCGGCGCTCGGCTGCTCGACATCGCCGGCCAGGTGTTCGCGATCCACCGCGAGCATGCCGCCGCGCTCGCCGGCGCCGACGATCCCGAGCACCCGGCGCTGGTCGCGCTGCGTGAGCAACTCGCGCCGTTGCGCGAGCGGTTCCGCGGCCTGCTCGATCAAGGCGCACGCGGCCGCCACCCCAAGACCGCCCGCTTCTGCGCCGGACTGCTGGAGGAATACCCCGCGCTCTGGACGTTCAGCGAGGTGCCCGGCATCACCCCGACCAACAACGACGCGGAGCGCGCGATGCGCGGCCCGGTCATCCTGCGCCGGATCTCCGGCGGCACCCAATCCGAGCGCGGCAACCGCTGGATCGAACGGATCCTCTCCACCCTCGAAACCTGCCGCCGCCAAGGCCGATCCGCATCCGAGTACCTACACGACGCAATCGACGCCAGCCTCCACTCCCGGCCGATCCCCACACTGGTTCCTGGCTGACGCAGCACCGTCACCCGAACCCCGAACCGGGCGTCCCGAGTTACAGAAGGAATCCTCGCTCACGTACCGACACCACGTGAACGGCTACCGCGAAGCGGGTGGTATCTGATAGTTCATCTGTGTTCCTCTGAGTGCTTGGTGTTGGTTACCTGGTGCACCGTTCTCGAAATCCCTTTGCGCTTTGGCGGCCTCGAGCTTCCAGCCCGCTCGGCGCCACACGATCAGCCGCATCAGACATCAGACACCGGACAGCAGGCATACAGTCCAAGACACCGACTCACAGCGATCCTTCCCGCACCGCCACGAATCTCCATTCGATCTGGTAGCCGCGTGCTTCTTGAGCTGCGTGGCCCCGACGCTGTCCTTCGCAATCGTCATGGCGTACGCTTCGCCGCCAAGAGCGACGATCCGCGCCATCAGCGATACCACGTTGGCAAACGTCAGGCGAGAACGAAAACGGGCCAGCATTAGTAACCTCCTTGACCGGCGGGGGTGTTGGCGGTGACGATCCATGTCGATGATGGGGCGATGACGCCATCGGACCCGGCCCAGTCGGCGAGACCATCGCGAAGCGCATCAGCTACGGGCTTGTGGAGATGGGCGGCGCGGGCGGCGGCGAGGCGGAGGATCTCGCCGGCCGGGCCGAGGTCCATCACGAACTCGACCGCCTCGTCGATGTCGCGGCCGATGGTGATCGGCAGGTCGCACCGCCGCAGCGTGATCTCCTCGAATCCAGCGCTCTTGAGAACCCCGCTAGTCCGGACTTCCGCAGAAGCGGAGCACACGAAACCCCGAAATCGCCCGGAAACACTGGGGATTGCGGACTTTGTGCCCTTGTGTGGCGTGTGTCTACGGGGCCTGGGCGGGCCGAGAGGGCTGCTCTTGGGTCACGTGTGGAGGCCGGCAGCGCCATGTAGCGGGGTGCGGACCGTCAAAACCGCGGGCCTACGGGAGATTCAGCATTTTCCCATTCCGCCGGGGCGGGATCGTCTGAGGCGTGTGCCTACAGGTTTTCGGATTTTCCGCACCAGATCTCCCGGAACCACTGGGGTTTTGGGCTCAAAATCGTTCGCGTGTGCCCATCTTCTGCGGAACTCGGGCTAGTGCTAGTGTTAGCGAGCGAGCCTCATACCGCCGAGTGGTTGTTCAAGCGTTGCGGTGATCTTGAGGGCGGTCAGGGTTCGGTATGAGCCCCGCTCGCGGGGCGTCCCTGCGGGCCGCGGGGTGTGGCCGCGGGGTACCTTCCGATCTAGAGCGCGGGCGAGCGGCGCCCGCTTGGAAGCCCCTGCGGGGCTTTGCACCTTCCGGTTGCTGGAGGTACCACCGTGGCCACGATCTCAAGCCTACTCGCCGATCACGTAACGCTCCAGGTGCGTTCGGTCGACCGCCTGTTCTTGCAGGGGTACGTGCCGCGGCTGATGACGGAGGGGCAGGTGATCCGGTTTCTGCTGGATCGTGGGTTCCCGATCCCGTCACCAGCGGTGCTGGGGAGGATCGGCCGTCGCTACGTCGATCAGATCAACGATTTCGTGATCAGCAACGGGATCCCGGCGGTGAAAATTTGTCAAGGGCGATGTGAAGGAGGAGATCGCCCGCAAGCACTTCGAGGCCGCTGAACGCGAGGGCCGGTTCGGGGTGGTGATGGTCGGGATCGCGCAGGAGAGAACAAGCGCGTGGCGCGGGTGGCGGGACGGCGGCCCGGACGGGCATCCGCATTTCGTCTATCGCCGTCAGTCGATCTTCCCGAACAACTATTACTTCTACATCCGCGATCCGGACTGGGGACCCAGTTTTCTGAAGACTGTCGGGTATGCGCCGTTCCCGGTATGGGTCTACCTGAACGGGAACGAGTGGGCCAAGCAGCAGGCCGCCCAGCACGGGATCGGCTTCCGCCCGTTGGATAACGGGTTCGCATCGTGCGAGAACGCTGAGGCGCTCGCCGAGATCTGCGGGAGTCTGTCCGCCGCCGATGTTCGCGCGTTCTTTGATCGCTGGCAGGCCGCGCTCCCGTCCCCATTCACCGACGAGGACCGCCGCCGTGGCTACAGCTATGACCTCGCGTTCCGGCAACTGGACCTAAACCAAGCGTAAGACTGTGGTAGATGGGCATCGAAGGCCCGGAAGACCCGGTATTCCTGGGGTTTGAGTGCCGAGGCGGGATGGCCCGTGTCGGTTTGAAGTGAAGGGGCGTCGGCTGTCGGCTGTGGGCTTGCGGCCCTGACGCTTATCTGGGTGTGCTGCGTCGGAGGCGGTCCAGTTCGATGGCGGCGTCGATCCATTGGTCGTTGAGTTCGCGCAGTTTGCGGTAGTTGGCGATCTGGGAGTTGACCGCGTCGATGTGTTCGGGGCGGATGTTCTCGGTGCGGCTTCGTCCGCGGTGGCTGTAGCTGAGCTGGTGGTATGGGCCGTGGCGCTGGGGCGGGTCGGCTTTGCAGCGACAACCGGGGGTGCGGCAGGTGTTGTACTGCTCGGAGAGCGCTCCTGGCCGCAGGTCGCCTAGCGCAAGCAGAGCGGCTTTGATGCGTTGGATCGTGTCGGTCAGTTGGGCCTCGGTCGCCATAGTCGTCCTCCCTTGGGTGTTGGATTGATCCTGATGGTGACATCCATGTAACCATAGCTGATCTCTGCTATGGTTACATAACATTGTTGATCAGAGGGAGCGTGGAGATGAGCAACCCGAGGCGACAGTTGCAACGCAGGCTCGAGCGCGAACAGCTGGCGATCGAGCGGCGCCTGCAAGCCGCAGTGGCCCCCAACCTGTCCGGCCCGCTCCTGGGGGGAGCCCCGATCCGCTACGAGTGGGCCGAGCGGGACCGGGGGGTAGCCCATGGTGGCATGGGGATGATCGCCCGCCTGGTCGAGGCGGTCGGCCTGGCCTGCGAGATCGACGCCTCGGTCAAACTGCTCAAGGTCCACCGCCCCTACCACGAGTCCGACCACGTGTTGAACATCGCCTACAACGCACTGTGCGGCGGCACGCGCTTGGAGGACATCGAGACTCGCCGAACCGACGCGGTGTTCTTGGACGGCCTGGGGACGCCGTCGCTGCCCGACCCCACCACCGCGGGCGACTTCTGCCGCCGCTTCGACGAGGCCTCGATCATGGCCCTCCAGGAGGCGATCAACCGGGCTCGGCTGAAGCTGTGGTCCCAGCAGCCGGCCTCATTCTTCTCCCAGACCGCCCGGATCGACGCGGACGCCTCGATCGTGGGCACCGACGGGCAGTGCAAGCAGGGCATGGACATCTCCTACAACGGCAGCTGGGGTTACTCGGCGTTGCTGGTCTCGCTCGCCAACACCGCCGAGCCGCTGTATCAGGCCCTCCACGGCGCCAACCGTCCCTCCCATGAGGGGGTCGTTCCCCTCTATGACCGATCGATCGAGCTGTGCCGGCGGGCCGGGTTCACCGACATCCTGCTGAGAGGTGACACCGACTTCTCGCTCACAACTGAGTTCGACCGCTGGGACGCCGACGGGGTGCGCTTCGTCTTCGGCTACGACGCCAAGGCCAACCTCATCCAAGCCGCCGAAGGCCAACCGGAAGATCTCTACCACGAGCTGGTGGCCAAGACCGAACGCCAGATCGCGACGCGGCCCCGGACCCGCCCCACAAACGTCAAAGACGACATCGTTCGCCAGCGCGGCTACAAGACGATACGACCGAAGAAGGAACAGGTAGTCGAGTTCTCCTACCGGCCGCGCGCTTGCAAGAAGGACTACCGCGTGGTCGCCTTGCGCAAGAACCTGTCGATCGAGCGGGGTGACAACGTCCTGTTCGATGAATATAGGTACTTCTTCTACATCACCAACGACCGCAAGCTCACCGCCGACCAGGTGATCGGCGAAGCCCACCAGCGCTGCAACCAAGAGAACCTCATCGCCAACCTAAAAAGCGGGGTGCGAGCCCTGCACGCCCCCGTCAACACCCTCTACGCCAACTGGGCCTACATGACCATGGCGTCACTGGCCTGGACCCTCAAGGCCTGGTGCGCGCTCATGCTGCCCGTCTCGCCCCGCTGGGAAGCGCAGCACGAACAGCAGCGGTGCCGACTGCTCACCATGGAGTTCCGCACCTTCCGGGCCGCTCTGATCGACATCCCCTGTCAGATCGTCAAGACAGCCCGCTACATACGCTGGCGCATCCAAGCCTGGAACCCCTGGCTGGGCATCTTCTTCCGCCTCCTCGACGCCCTCTAACACCATCCAAGACACGCGCTGACGCCGAGCCGGCCCACCGGCTCTGCGTCAGCCACCCAAAAACCAGCCCCCCTCGACATGAGTGAACTCCACGCACCTCATCCCCTCGCCAAAACGCTCTCGTACCAACGACAGACGAGCCGGCCCGCTACCAATCAGACCGCAAGCCACGATTTTCGCCCACAGCTCAGCACCATTCGCTTGTTTTAGGCCTGGAGATCTCCGACACCCGCGTGTTTGACCGGCCGGCCGCGGGCCGCGCCTGGTTCGAGGCAACGATCCCCGATCAGCTCACATTGGGACGCCCGGATCAGGCCGCGGTCATCTTCGGCCGCCGCGTGACCCGGCAGACCCCGGGACGGTTTCACACCAAGGTCTTCAACCGCGGTGTCGAGGCCGCGATCCAGATCCACTTCCGCGCGTCGAAGGTCAAGCAGTACTTCAAAGAAGGCCGCGCGCTCAGAACCGAGACGACCGTCAACGACACCCGCGACTTCGGGGTCGGACGACTCCTCACCGACGCCAACTGGCAGGCGCTGATCCAAATCGGACACGACATCAATCAACGCCTGTTGAACCATCAGCTTGACGCGTGCGCTTGCGCACCAGACGCCACGCTCCTTGAGCGTGTGGTGCTGCCATCCACCACCGATGATGGCCTACCCGCCCCCGGACTCCGGTTCGGGGACCCCAGAACGATGGCGCTGCTCGCCTGCCTGTGCAGCTTCCAGCACCTGTTCACCGGGGTGACGAACCGCTCGCTACGCGCGCTGATCGCCGGGTTGATCCCCGGCTACGGCCCGCGGCAAATGACCTACGACCTGAGGCGGCTACGCCGCAACGGGTTCATCCAGCGGATCCCTCGCACCCAGCGCTACGAGCTGACCCGCGAGGGACGCCGACTGGCCGTCTTCTTCAGCAAGACCTACACGCGGATCGTCAACCCCTCCCTCGCCGAACTTGACCCACAGCTACCACCGGAGATCGCCAACCACCACCCCCTCGCGCGCGCATGGCGCGCATTCGAGCGAGCACTCGAGGACAAGATCAAACAGGCCGCTATCGCGGCCTGAAAAGATGACCAATCCGTGAACTTTTCAACCACCTAGCGGAGCTAGTGGTGTTCGCGTTGGCCATCGAGAGGGGGCCAGGGCCGCAGGTCGGGGCGTCGTATTGCCGGACTTCCGCAGAAGCGGAAGCACGCGAAACCCCGAAATCGCCCGGAAACACTGGACTGGGGATTGCGGACTTTGTGCCCTTGTGCGGCGTGTGTCTACGGGGCCTGGGCGGGCCGAGAGGGCTGCTGTTGGGTCACGCGGGAGGCCGGCAGCGCCATGTAGCGGGGTGCGGACCGTCAAAACCGCGCGCCTACGGGAGATTCAGCATTTTCCCAATCGGCAATCACCGACCAGACCGACAAGAACATCGCGCGGTTGGATCTGACCCACCGCGGGCACGCGCGCGTGGAGGACCACATCCGCGAGGGCAAGGACTGCGGGCTTCGCAACCTACCGTTCCGCTCCTTCGCCCACAACCAGGTATAGCTGGCTGGTGGGGCTCGCCCAGGACCTGATCGCGTGGGCCAAGCAACTATGCCTGGCCGACGAGGCGCGCGCCTGGGAACTGAAGCGGCTGCGCTACCGCCTTCTTCACCAAACCGGGCGGCTCGCCCGCCACGCACGGCGCACGATCCTGCGCCTCTGCAAAGACTGGCCCTGGCCGGGCCAACTCCAGACAGCGTTCGCGCGCTTGCAGGCGCTACCGCCGCCCGCCTGACCGCCCCGCGGCGAGCCTCCCGACGACCATCAAGCAGCGACCGCCAGCGTCAGCCTGCCCACAAACAGCCTCCACACCACGACCCAGCGCCCGTCACACGCCGACAGGCACCCAACAACAGGCCGCAGACACTCCGACCACGCCTCAAACGCTAACAACAAGGGTCATTTGGGTGATCCGAGCGCCTTACTGCAAGCGCCACGGTTCACGGGCTACTGCAAGATCGAGGTTGACATAGAAGCCTTCAGACCGCAACGTCAGCGAGCGGCGGGGCGAGGACGGTGTCGTACTCTGCCATCAGCTCGCGGGCCTGCTCGTGATCAGGCATAGCGCCGGTACGAGCGACGTGTTCTGCCACGCTGGCGAAATAGTTCTCATAGCCGCTGGGGGTCAAGATCGCGATGTAGCGCGCGGGGTCATCGAACGGATTATTGAAGCCGTGTGCCAGCTGGCGGCTGGCAAACACGGTCTCGCCGGGGACGGCCGTAGAGAAGGTGTCGCCGGTTCGAAAGCGCATTCGGCCTTGGATGACCACGAAGGTCTCGTCGTGACCGCTGTGCACGTGGGCGGGCGGGCCGGTCAGCTGCGGCGCCATCCGGCCTTCCAGGACGGTGAGGCGACCGAGCGTGTCACCAGCATTGACCTTGACCAACATCGACCAGTTCGGCAGGTCGATCGGCTGGCCCTCGTCGCGGCCGCGGACGAAGCCCTGAACAGGCTGCTGATGGGAGTGGTGGGGCTCCAGCCCAAAAAAGGTCACAATCGCACCGTACTGGAGGATACGCAGCCGCAGCATGGGCTGCGACTGAGCCGGGGGGCAGTGTCCGCACCGTCACCGGCCTGCACGTTGATCGCCGTGGACGTGCTGGTGTCAAAGCTGAAGTCGGCCGTGCCGTCCCCACCCACGTCCACCTGGAGCGTCGTGGGCGCACCCGGGGCGAGACGCAGCGCGATGGTGTCGGTTCCCGGGGTTCCGGTGATCTCCAGCGTTCCCGCTTGTACGCGCGCTTGTACTCGCGGGGTCGAGGCCGCCCTGGTCTGCTCGACCGCGAGGCCGAGCATCGCGGTCAGGCAGGCCCCGGCCACGGCGGCCGCCGCGAGCGCTCGTCGTCCGGCTGGCTGAGCATGCATAGACATCATCATGTACCTCGAGTCGTCGTGCGGGCTTGGACCCGCGAGAGGGCAAATGGCCTTGACCTTGTGCGCGCACATCGCAGGTAAGCGCAATCGCCTCACCGTGGTCGTCGGCAAGAGAAGACACCGCGGCCGGCCGATTCGTTCCCGGCGGCGCCCGTGCTCACGCGGGCAGCGCGCTGAGCTGACGACGGCCGAGGCCGCCCAAGCCGCGACCGCTGGGCCTGCGGCGCGCTGCTGGTAGGGCCGGGTGCCGATCGGCGGGATCGGGCTGCTCGACGATCTCGCCGAGGATCTGCTCCTGTTGAGCGAAGCTCAGATCCGGCATGGTGGCGCAGCTGGAAGTCGGCATCAGGGGGTGGGGTACGAAAGAAGAAGTAACCCGGGAGGGTTGCGTGGGCCGGAACGTCAAAGGCTTGCGATGAAGGGGACGCGGGTCGGGGGAGCGCGCGGGGTGCGTCGCGCGTTGAGACCGCTTCGCTCTCGCGTTGATCGCTCGCCACGAAGGGGTTGGTTGAGGCTCGCGAGACGTGCGGTCGTGCGAGCGGTGCTGGGCGAGCGATGCGACCCACTCGCGCGTAGTGGTAGTGGCATGGTTCCGCGGGCAGGCCGTGCCGGCAGTTGCTCGCTGCGGCTGGGGGCGGCTGGGTTCTAGCTGCTGGTGGCGGTCCAGAGTTGCGCTGGGCGTCCGCCGGTGGGGATCTGGGTGGCGGTGACACGGCCGGCGGCGTGCAGGGCGTGCAGAGCGGTCTCGATCTGGCCGGCGGGCTGGTTGTGGTTCAGCGTCTGGCTGATCTGGCTGCGGGTCAGCCCGCCCGGATGGTCGTGGAGGGCAGCGTGGATCTGCTCGGCGAGCGGATCGCCGGTCGCGCCGGCGAGTGCCCAGGCGGCGGATCGGGCGGCGTACTGTTGGAGCGCGAGCGCGGCCTGGAGGTGCGCGGTGCCGATCTGGCGTTTGCCGTCGGTGAGGGTGTAGAGCAGTGCGAGCCGGACGACGTGCGCTTCGGCGCGGGCGGTGATCTGCGCGACGATCGGGTCGTGCGGTTCGGTCGCGAGCGTGCGGTAGGCGTGATGCCACAGCTCGCGCGCGTCGGGATCGAGCCGGACCTGCCCGACGGTGCGTGCGTGGTGCAGGGCGGCGGCGAGCAGGCGATCGAGACCGGTGTTCTTCAGCGGGTCGGGGTCGCCGCCTTCGGGCAACAGCCGCTGCCGGCGGCAGGCGATCAGCAGCAGGCGGTTGAGGTACCCATTGGCGAGCTCGATGCTGGTGGTGTGGCGGCGCAGCTCGTGTTGGGTGATGTGCCCGATCACCGTGATGTGCGCGGTGCTGGCGCGCGCCGGGCTGGTGCGGGTCAGGATCGCCAGCGGCCGGCCGTCCCAGCCGGAGCGTAGTGTCGGCGACAGCGTCGAGAGCTCGCGGCCGGCGGCCTTCAGGGCGGACGCGTATTCGGGCTCGATCACCAACAGCCGCTGATCGGTGATGCCGGGGTCCTGGCCGGCAGGGTCGCGGACCGCCCAGATCACCCCCTCTCCTGACGAGAGGCCGGTCAGGATCCGTGGCGCGAGCGACGGGTCAGCGTCGAGGATCAGCCGGCTCACGTGATCCCAGGCCGTGCCCTTGCGTGCCTATGTTGCCCCCCAACCTATGTTGCGCTGACGCGTCATGTCGTTGTCGATGGAGGAGATCGGGTTCGTCGCCGCAACATATTTCGCGTGGTTAGAGGCTCTCGAGGAAGGCGAGCAGTCGGTCGGGCGGGCGGTAGCGTCCGGGCTTGACGTTCGGCGGGGTGGTGCGGTCCACGGCGCGGCGTTTGAGGTCCATGTCGGCGTGCAGATACTTGTTGGTCGTGTCGAGCGTCTCATGGCCGAGCCACAGGGCGATCATGGTGGTATCGACCGGCTCCGGGGCTGCCAGGAGCTGCATTGCCGCGGTGTGGCGCAGCCCGTGCGGGGTGATCGTCTTGGCGGCCAGCGACGGGCATTGGGCGCGGGCGGTTGTGGTGTGTTTGGCGACCAGTCGCCAGATCGCGTTGCGGGTGAGGTGGCCGCCGGTGCGGCTGGGGAACAACGGACCGCCCGGGTCCCCGTCGAGTTCGCGTAGCCACACTCGTAGCACCTTGACGGTGACGTTGGTGAGCGGGGTGCACCTCTCTTTCCTGCCCTTGCCTTGGCACCTGACCCAGGCGCCTGAGGCGAGGTTGAGATCTTGGCAGCGGAGGCTGGCGAGCTCGGAGGCCCTGAGTCCGGTTTGCACGGCCAGCAGCAGGAGTGCGTGGTCGCGTCGGCCGGTTTGGGTGGAGCGGTCCGGGGCGGCCAGGAGCGCTTGGATCTCGGGCTTGGTGAGGTAGTTGATCAGCGTGGACTGGTATCGCTTCTCGGGGATCGAGAGCACCCGCGCGATCTGCTCTGCGCACTCCGGGGCTTTGAACGACGCGAAGTGAAAGAACGAATGGATCGCGGTCAATCGGGCGTTGCGGGTCCGGACGCTGTTCCCGCGTTCGCTCTCCAAGTGGGACAGGAACGCGGCGATCCTCGCCGAGTCGAGGTCCTCGAGTTGCAGCTTCGATGGTGGTGTGCCGGTCTGCTCGTGCAGGAACTCGAGCAGCAGCCGGAAGCTGTCGCGGTATGACGCGATCGTGTGCGGGCTGACGTCACGTTGGCGCGCGAGACGCTCAGAGAAGAACGCCTGCAGCAGCGGCGCGAGCGCGCTCATCGCCGGCGTCCTCTCCGGCGGACCTGGCGTGGCCTGGTCGGTCTGGAGAGCGGCAGGCGCGTGTGTACGTCCGAGATCCCGGCTTGCGATGATGGCTCCCAGGTTCGCTCGAGCCGCTCGCACGCCAACGCCAGCAGCTCGGGCGCGGCCTCGACATACCAGAACGTGTCGGAGGGATGGACATGTCCGAGCACGGTCGAGAGCCGCGGCAACTGCGCCTCGATGTCTTTGCCGTCGCGATACCAGCCCAGGAGCACGCGCAGCACATAGCTGTGGCGGACGTCATGCAGACGCGCGCGGCGACCGAGCGTCTCCTGATCCAGGCCGGTCGCGTGCCGGAGCCGATCGAACCAGTGCCCCACCGTCTGGCGGATTGGTCGTCCACCCCCGCCGGTGAGGAAGAACGCGGCCGGGTCTTTGGGATGCGGGCACAGCTCGTCACGCACGCGGGCGTATCGATCGAGCACGGCGACGGTGCTGGGGTGAAGCGGGATCTCACGCGACCGGCCGTTCTTGGCGTGACGGACGGTGAGCCTGCTCTCGGCCAGCTCGACGTCTGCGCGGTCAAGCCCGCAGGCTTCCGAGACGCGCATCCCGCTGACCGCCAGCAGCCCGATCAGCGCCTCGCAACTGGCCGCGCGCAGCGGCGGGCGCATCGACCGCGCGGCTTGAAGCATGGCTTCGATCTCCACCTCGGAGAACAGGTACGGTCTCGCGCGTCGGAACGTCGCCGGCAGCAGATTGACCGGCGGGACCTCGTGGCGCGCGTCGAACGCCTGCAGATAGCGCGCGAACCCGCGCACGATCGCCAACCGCTGATGCCACCACACGACACTCGCCTCAGCCGGGAGCATCGCGAACTCCAGCGCCAAGACGGTCGTGATCAGCGGTTCGCCGCGCTCATCGAGGAACCGGGCGAACTGCGGCAGCACGCGGCCGTGCTCGGTCAGCTGGTAGCCGAGCGCGCGGCGCATCGCCACGTAGTTGTCGACCGCTTGGACCAGGGGGATCATCGCTCGCTCCCCGGCCACGGCAGCGCCAGCGGCGAGAGCGCCGCACGGTCGACCTTGGCATAGAGCGATGTTGTGGTCTGGTCCTGGTGGCGGAGCACCTGGCCGATCTCGGCAAGGCCGGCACCGTGACGCAGCAGCTCGGTCGCAGCGGTGTGACGCAGGCAGTGCGCGCCGACCAGCGGGATCCCCGCCCGCCGGCAGGCGCGGATTACCACATCGGTCACGCACCCGCGCGAGACGCCGACCAGCGGCGCGCACGCGTTGATGAACAGCGCCCGATCCGCCACACGCGGGCGACCGTGGCGTAGGTAGTCGACGATCGCCTCCCCGATGTCGCAAGGCAGCGGCAACCTGTCGATCCGCGATCCCTTGCCGTGAACCACGATCTCGCCCGCCCGCCAGTCGAGATCGTCGAGCGACAGCGCGGCGACCTCACCGCGGCGCAACCCCAACCTCGAGAGCAACAGCAGGATCGCGCAGTCGCGACGTCCGCTCGGCAGCGCACGATCACAACTCTCAAGCAACAGCCTCACCTGCCAGGCCGGCAGCGCGCGCGGGAGATCCTCCCGCCGACGCGCGACCGATGGCACCGCATCCACCAACGGCTCGGTGATCAACCCCTGCACGTGCAAGAACCGCAGCAGCGCCCGCAGCGAGTAGACCACCGTCTCGGCCGAGCGCGTCGACCGCCGGCGCGCCTCCCGCAACACGAACGTGCTGACCTCCGCGGCGGACACACGGGCGAGGTCCTCCTCAAGCGGATCTGAGCGCTCGCACAGAAACAGGCGCGCGGTCGGGTCGTACTTCGCGGCCGAGTTCGCCATCATCCCCCGCTCCCGCACCAAATAATCCTGGAACTCGCCGAGCAGCCGATCAACCGGCGAGATCACCGCATCGGCAAGCGGCAGCACGCCGAGCCCGTCCAGGTAACCCAACAGCCGGCGCAGGCTCAACGGCGACAGGCTCGACAGGTACCCCTGCTGCCGGCGCCAGACGAAATACTGCGGCAGGTTTCCCGGCGTCAGCGCCGCAACCTCGAGCTCCTCGGACTCCATCCATCGGCTCACATGCGCGAGCAGGTAGAGCTGCTCCTGCGCGCCCCACAACGAGTAGCCCTGCGCGAGCAGATCGCCGCGAAACCCGTCGGCGAACCCAACCAACGGGCCGCTCACCCGGACACGGTCGGGTGCTGGCTGATCGGACACGAGTGATGCCTCCTTCTCGAAACGGACACGAAGGCACGACTCGATCACTTCAGCCGAAATATGTTGCGCTCGCGGTCAGCCAGCGACCGCCATCATCAACCCCCGCGCGGCCTCACACGCCCCGGTCCGCCTCAGCGCAACATAGGTTGGGGGGCAACATAGGCCCGCATATGTTGCGCGCAACATATGCGGGCGCGCGCACTTTCGCCCACCAGGCACATGTACTCGTTGGGATGATGGCGGGTCGCTTCGACCTGGAACCATGCGCCGCGGCCGACCGCGGCGCCGAAGCTAACCAGCAGCTGGGCGAGGATCGCGACCGGGTCGGCCTCGGTATGCGGCGCGATCGTGTTGACGATCTCGCCGGGCAGCTCGTGATAGACCGCCCGGTCCGGTGGGGCCGGCCACCCCGCCGGCGCCGCCAGCAGCTCGCCGCCGGCGGGATGATCGTCATCCGGCGGCGGGTTAAGCAGCGACAGAGTCATTCGGCTGAGATCTCCGCGACCGCGGCGCGGGCGGCGGACTCGTCCACGATCGCCTTCTTGGCGGCGAACGCGGCGATCAACGACGCGACGGCGAGGTTGTTCACCTGCCTGGGCAGGCCGCGAGAGACCTCGTGAATCAGGCCGACCGCGTCGTCGCTGAAGATCGTGTCCGAGCGGCCCGCGAGCGCGAGGTGATGCGCGATATAGCTCATCGTCTCGGCGGCGTCGAGACCGTTGAGCGCGTACCGCAGACCGATCCTCTGGTCGAGCGCGGCGAACGCGCCGTGGCGCAACATGCGACGCAACGTCGGCTGGCCGAGCAACAACAGACCGAACGGGGCGACCTGGTCCATCCCCATGTTCGACAGGCAACGGACACCCTCCAGGCTCTCAGCGTCGAGGAGGTGACTCTCGTCGATCACGAGCAGAACCCGCTTGCCGCGCTCTGAGCTCTCCGCAGCGAGCAGCTCCTGGGTCTGGGGGATCAGGGCGGCGTGATGAAACCGCGGGGTGCCACCGTCCGCGCGGACGTTGAGCCCCGCGCGCGCGAAATGAGTCTGCAACGTACGCACCGTCGGCACCGGCCAATGGGGGTCGCGGTGCCGCTCGTGATCGGCCGCCACACCCACCCGCAAGCCGCGCGCGAGGTCCCACCGCCACCGATCGCCACCGGGATCGACTACCTCAAGCTGCTCGCCGACCAGCGCGACGCCGAGATCCCAGGGCATCCGATCGACTTCGCCAGCCTCGCCCAACCCGACGGCGACGGCGACGGCGACGGCGACGGCGACGGCGACGGCGACGGCGACGGGTGTGCCGGGCACGGATGCTGAGATCGGAGGTGGAAGTCCTGTCCTGGAGCCCTGACAGGGGGAATCCAACATCGAAGAGGCAAGGGCGCGGCCCGGAATTGACCGGGCGGCTCCAGTGCGGCTTGGTTATGCGCTGCGGAGCTTCCGTGAGGGCGTGTCTGGAGGAGGCCATAGATGCGTTGTGGTCGCGAACGAAAGTGAAGCGCCGTAAGGCGCCCCTCGGTTGGGTGAGCTGGCCTGCAGCAGCGATGCCCGATACCTGCCGATACCGGAGGGCGTAGTGGCGACGCGATCTCAGCGAAATCTCAGCGTTTCACCCCGGGAGATCTGCTGGGTTCCGGCGAGGTTGCCGGTAGGCCGGAGAACGAAAGGACGAAGGTCGATGGCCCAGCAGAAGTCGGAGGACCGCGTAGTACTGGAAGGCGGGTGTAATGCCCGCTGAGTCCGGCCGCGCAAGCGTGGGCGGGCAAGGGAAGGCGGTCCCGGTCGATCAAATGACGGTGCAGCTCCACCTGCCGATCGCAACAGCAGATATGCCGAAGGCGATCGTCAATGCGGAGACCGCCCCGTCTGTGACGATGGAAGGAATGTCGTTGCCCCCGTTCAGCCATCGCTGGCTCGATGGGGATAGATCGAGGTCGCAAACCGGCCGGCGGCGGGGGTCATAACCCACCGTCCCGAGGAGCCGTGTGCGAACAGCGCAAGCACGGTTCTGTGGGAGCCGGGACGGGTAACTGTCCCGGCTACCCGACCGACGGCGACGGCGAGGATCGTGACAATGACCAGGAAGGACGTGACCGGTGAGTATCGAGAGGCTGCAATCGCATTACGGGTTCACCCGCATGCCGTTCGGGAAAGACCTCGCACCGGGGATGTTGCATTCCCATCGCGCGCATACTGAGGCGGTCGCCCGGATCCAGTGGTGCATCAGTGAGCAGGCGATCGGCGTGGTCAGCGGCGAGTGCGGGGCGGGGAAGACGGTCGCTGCCCGGGCGGCGGTCGCGGGGCTGGACGCGTCCCGGCACACGGTGCTCTACCTGGGCACGCCGGGTGTCGGGTTGCGCGGGATCTACGGCATGATCGTGACCGGGTTGGCGTGATCGTGCGGGCCGTGCCGACCGTGACCAGGACCTTGCGAGTCTTCGGCTTCTTGCGAGCGGTGATCGCGATGATCTTGTGGCCGCGGATTTTCGGGTCTCCCGGCATCGATGTGGACACGGTGAGAGCCGGATTGTGCGCTTGAGCGGGGCTTTCGTCGGCTGAAGAAGTTCTCGGTAGTTGCGCACTGGTTGGTGACGCGCCGCTGCCCGCCGATGCAGGCTGCTGGCTGTCCAAGGGTCAACTGCTTGCAAGGAGGGACAGCGTGCGCGTCACGACGGCATTTTCGGGTCTCCCGGCATCGATGTGGACACGGTGAGAGCCGGATTGTGCGCTTGAGCGGGGCTTTCGTCGGCTGAAGAAGTTCTCGGTAGTTGCGCACTGGTTGGTGGCGCGCCGCTGCCCGCCGATGCAGGCTGCTGGCTGTCCAAGGGTCAACTGCTTGCAAGGAGGGACAGCGTGCGCGTCACGACGGCATTTTCCAGGCTCCTGCGGCTGCCGGGGGTGTGGGTCGGGAAGGTTCGGTTCGAGTCCGATCGAGTGATCGTCGAGGTGGCGCTGCGCCGCAAGAAGCTTGTGTGCCCGATGTGCTCGTACTCGACGTGGGCGCGTAAGGACAAGCGGCCTGTGGACTCGGTCTGGCGCCACCTCGACCTGGGCGTGTGGGCGCTTGAGATCCACTGCCGGCGCCGGCGGCTGTGGTGCCCGGTGCACGGCGCGAAGACCGAGGCGGTCCCGTTCGCGCGGTCCGGCTCGGAGTTCACCCGGGATTTCGAGTGTCTGCTCGCGTGGCTGGCGAGCAAGGTCGACAAGACGACGATCAAGCGGATGCTGCGGATCGACTGGGACACGGTCGGGCGGATCCTCAAGCGCGTCTGCGATGAGGAGTTGGATCCCGGCCGGCTTGACGGCCTCTTCGAGGTCGGGATCGACGAGGTCTCCTGCAAGCGCCAGCATAAGTACCTCACGCTCGTCGTCGATCATCTGCGCCGACAAGGTGGTGTGGGGCTGCGAAGGCGCCGGCGCGGCTGCAGCGGATCGGTTCTTCGCGGAGGTTGACCCCGAGCCCGCTTCCCCTTCCCCGCCGCCCAACCAGCCGCGAGCACGCGGGGACGTCAGGCAGCCGCCAGCATCGCCGGAGCCGGCGATCATGGTGCCGTTCGGCCCCTGCCCGACCGTTCCCGCCGGGCACGGCATCCAGGGTGCATGGCTGCAGGGCGGCGTTGAGCTCGAGCCGGCGATGTTCGCCCGCGCCGGACTGTTGCGCGCGGTCTCGATGGACATGAGTGGCGGCTACGCCAAGTCGGTCCGCGAGCACGCCCCGCAGGCGGTCGTGTGCGTGGACCCATATCACGTGGTGCAGCTCGCCAACCAGGCGCTGGATGAGGTCCGCCGCGACTACTGGAACGAGCTGCGCCGCGCCGGTGACCAGCAGGCTGCCAAGCGCTTCAAAGACTCCCGTTGGTGCCTGCTCAAGAAGCCCGAGAAGCTCACCGAGGAACAGGCCGCCACGCTCGCCCGGATCAAGGCCGCCGGCGGCGAGGTATCACGCGCGTACACGCTCAAAGAAGCCGTCCGGGGGATCTTCGAGCCAGGCCTCTCGCTCAAGGACGTCATCGAGGTGCTGATCAAACGGCTCCTCTCGCGCCTCGCTCGCAGCCGCCTGAAACCGTTCGTGCGGCTCGGCAAAACGATCCGCAAACACCGCGACGGGATCCTCGCCGCGATCCGCCTCGGCATCAACCAAGGCCGCACCGAAGCGATCAACAACAAGGTCCGGCTGATCACCCGCCGCGCATACGGCTTTCACTCCGCCCAAGCCGCGCTCGCGCTCGTGCTGCTCACCTGCGGGCCGATCAGCCTCCAGCTCCCACACGAACTACACGCGCTCGGAATCGGGTGACACTGACCACATTCATGCCGAGAGAGCCGGATCTTCCAGGCTCCTGCGGCTGCCGGGGGTGTGGGTCGGGAAGGTTCGGTTCGAGTCCGATCGAGTGATCGTCGAGGTGGCGCTGCGCCGCAAGAAGCTTGTGTGCCCGATGTGCTCGTACTCGACGTGGGCGCGTAAGGACAAGCGGCCTGTGGACTCGGTCTGGCGCCACCTCGACCTGGGCGTGTGGGCGCTTGAGATCCACTGCCGGCGCCGGCGGCTGTGGTGCCCGGTGCACGGCGCGAAGACCGAGGCGGTCCCGTTCGCGCGGTCCGGCTCGGAGTTCACCCGGGATTTCGAGTGTCTGCTCGCGTGGCTGGCGAGCAAGGTCGACAAGACGACGATCAAGCGGATGCTGCGGATCGACTGGGACACGGTCGGGCGGATCCTCAAGCGCGTCTGCGATGAGGAGTTGGATCCCGGCCGGCTTGACGGCCTCTTCGAGGTCGGGATCGACGAGGTCTCCTGCAAGCGCCAGCATAAGTACCTCACGCTCGTCGTCGATCATCTGCGCCGACAAGGTGGTGTGGGGCTGCGAAGGCGCCGGCGCGGCTGCAGCGGATCGGTTCTTCGCGGAGGTTGACCCCGAGCCCGCTTCCCCTTCCCCGCCGCCCAACCAGCCGCGAGCACGCGGGGACGTCAGGCAGCCGCCAGCATCGCCGGAGCCGGCGATCATGGTGCCGTTCGGCCCCTGCCCGACCGTTCCCGCCGGGCACGGCATCCAGGGTGCATGGCTGCAGGGCGGCGTTGAGCTCGAGCCGGCGATGTTCGCCCGCGCCGGACTGTTGCGCGCGGTCTCGATGGACATGAGTGGCGGCTACGCCAAGTCGGTCCGCGAGCACGCCCCGCAGGCGGTCGTGTGCGTGGACCCATATCACGTGGTGCAGCTCGCCAACCAGGCGCTGGATGAGGTCCGCCGCGACTACTGGAACGAGCTGCGCCGCGCCGGTGACCAGCAGGCTGCCAAGCGCTTCAAAGACTCCCGTTGGTGCCTGCTCAAGAAGCCCGAGAAGCTCACCGAGGAACAGGCCGCCACGCTCGCCCGGATCAAGGCCGCCGGCGGCGAGGTATCACGCGCGTACACGCTCAAAGAAGCCGTCCGGGGGATCTTCGAGCCAGGCCTCTCGCTCAAGGACGTCATCGAGGTGCTGATCAAACGGCTCCTCTCGCGCCTCGCTCGCAGCCGCCTGAAACCGTTCGTGCGGCTCGGCAAAACGATCCGCAAACACCGCGACGGGATCCTCGCCGCGATCCGCCTCGGCATCAACCAAGGCCGCACCGAAGCGATCAACAACAAGGTCCGGCTGATCACCCGCCGCGCATACGGCTTTCACTCCGCCCAAGCCGCGCTCGCGCTCGTGCTGCTCACCTGCGGGCCGATCAGCCTCCAGCTCCCACACGAACTACACGCGCTCGGAATCGGGTGACACTGACCACATTCATGCCGAGAGAGCCGGATCTTCTCGGTCACCGTCATCCGGAACGCGAGCTTGCAGGTGGCCCCTGCGGGTCCCGTGCAGGACACCCGGACGCTTGCGGTCCTACCGCTGATCTTGGCGTGGCCGATCGACGTGTGGCCGTTGCCAGACGGCGGCGGAGGTGGCGGAGGTGTCGCCGGGATGTTTACCGTCGCGTCGGGGCCGGCGAAGGTCCCGAAGTCGCTGGTCGCGACCGCGCGATAGTGCAGCGTCCCCGCGGGCAGGCCGGTCACCGCCGCGTTGAACGCCGTCTGGGTCTCCGACGGGGCGAGGGATTGAACCGCCGTGCTCGTGCCGTAGCTGGTCGTCGGGCCGAACTCGACCCGCACCTGCGCGGGGGGGGGCGCCGGCGGAGTTCACCGACCCGCCAAGCGTCGCCTGGCCGACCGCAACCGCGCTCGCGGGAGCGGTCTGCGCATTCTCGGGCTGATAGGCCTGCGCGAACAGCGCCCGTGGACCATTGGTCGTGTTCGTGAACGCGAAGAACGGCGTGCCGACCGCGTTTGCGGGGCATGCGGCGCCGTCCTGGGTGAACGGATCGGCCGGACACGTCGACGCGACCGGCTGTCGCACATCGCTGATGCCGGCATCAGACGTGACCGGGACCGTGGTCGGAATCGAGCCGGTGTCGATCTTGAACACTGGGTTCGCGGGATCGCCCTCGAAATGACCGACGAACGTCGTGGTCGCGCCCCCCTGCGTCTCGTGCCAGGACACATATGGGGTGTTGTGCGAGAAGACGATGTCCGGTCGCACCGAATCGAGGCCGCTGTGCGAGATCGGCTGCCCGTTGTTGAGCAGATCGAAATGGTCGCCCGCGGCGTCCAGCCCGCGCGACGAACACGGAGTGCAGCCCCCCGTTGGCGCTGCTTTCATCCCATGCGATCCAGGGCGTCGTGGCCTTCCCCGCGACCATCGTCCTCGCCGTCACCGACGGGTTCTCGGCCCCGGTGCCGGCACTCAGACCGGTCGCCGACGCTACATCGAGCGAGCAGGCCTGCTCGTTGGCGGTGCTCTGTCCGCAATCGCCGATCCCGTTGGCGCCACTGGTGTTGAGGATGTCGTTGGCCGCGGTCTTGCCGGCGGTGTCGAGCCCGACGACCTGCCAGGGAAAGCCACCGTCGCCGGTGCCGTCCGCAATCGCCCGCGCGGCGAACACCATGTCGGCGTCGAACAGACCATGACCGCTCGGATGGCCGCCGTTGGAGTCGCTGTTCTCATACCACACAGCCCACGGAATCGTGTCGTTGGCGCCCGTGAACGCGATATCACCCTCGATCCCGGCGCGGCTTGGATCAATGTTCAGCGACGGGTCAAGCTGACCGGCGCCGGGACCCTGGACGCGGTCGATCCCGACCTGCTGGAAGCAGAAGTTGCCGACGCTCGAGCCGTGGTTGGGCTTGGTGGCGGCCGGGCACGCCCCAGCCGTCGCCGGGACGGCGTGCGAGACGAAGATCTGAGGCGCGCACGCCGCCGTATTGCACAGGGTCTGCTGACCATCGAACTCCTGCCAGGTGAGCCATGGAGCAGGGCTAGCTCCGCTAGGTGGTTGAAAAGTTCACGGATTGGTCATCTTTTCAGGCCGCGATAGCGGCCTGTTTGATCTTGTCCTCGAGTGCTCGCTCGAATGCGCGCCATGCGCGCGCGAGGGGGTGGTGGTTGGCGATCTCCGGTGGTAGCTGTGGGTCAAGTTCGGCGAGGGAGGGGTTGACGATCCGCGTGTAGGTCTTGCTGAAGAAGACGGCCAGTCGGCGTCCCTCGCGGGTCAGCTCGTAGCGCTGGGTGCGAGGGATCCGCTGGATGAACCCGTTGCGGCGTAGCCGCCTCAGGTCGTAGGTCATTTGCCGCGGGCCGTAGCCGGGGATCAACCCGGCGATCAGCGCGCGTAGCGAGCGGTTCGTCACCCCGGTGAACAGGTGCTGGAAGCTGCACAGGCAGGCGAGCAGCGCCATCGTTCTGGGGTCCCCGAACCGGAGTCCGGGGGCGGGTAGGCCATCATCGGTGGTGGATGGCAGCACCACACGCTCAAGGAGCGTGGCGTCTGGTGCGCAAGCGCACGCGTCAAGCTGATGGTTCAACAGGCGTTGATTGATGTCGTGTCCGATTTGGATCAGCGCCTGCCAGTTGGCGTCGGTGAGGAGTCGTCCGACCCCGAAGTCGCGGGTGTCGTTGACGGTCGTCTCGGTTCTGAGCGCGCGGCCTTCTTTGAAGTACTGCTTGACCTTCGACGCGCGGAAGTGGATCTGGATCGCGGCCTCGACACCGCGGTTGAAGACCTTGGTGTGAAACCGTCCCGGGGTCTGCCGGGTCACGCGGCGGCCGAAGATGACCGCGGCCTGATCCGGGCGTCCCAATGTGAGCTGATCGGGGATCGTTGCCTCGAACCAGGCGCGGCCCGCGGCCGGCCGGTCAAACACGCGGGTGTCGGAGATCTCCAGTTGCCGGAACGCGAGGTCATAGCTGTAGCGACGGCGGCGGTCCTCGTCGGTGAATGGGGACGGGAGCGCGGCCTGCCAGCGATCAAAGAACGCGCGAACATCGGCGGCGGACAGACTCCCGCAGATCTCGGCGAGCGCCTCAGCGTTCTCGCACGATGCGAACCCGTTATCCAACGGGCGGAAGCCGATCCCGTGCTGGGCGGCCTGCTGCTTGGCCCACTCGTTCCCGTTCAGGTAGACCCATACCGGGAACGGCGCATACCCGACAGTCTTCAGAAAACTGGGTCCCCAGTCCGGATCGCGGATGTAGAAGTAATAGTTGTTCGGGAAGATCGACTGACGGCGATAGACGAAATGCGGATGCCCGTCCGGGCCGCCGTCCCGCCACCCGCGCCACGCGCTTGTTCTCTCCTGCGCGATCCCGACCATCACCACCCCGAATCGGCCCTCGCGTTCAGCGGCCTCGAAGTGCTTGCGGGCGATCTCCTCCTTCACATCGCCCTTGACAAATTTTCACCGCCGGGATCCCGTTGCTGATCACGAAATCGTTGATCTGATCGACGTAGCGACGGCCGATCCTCCCCAGCACCGCTGGTGACGGGATCGGGAACCCACGATCCAGCAGAAACCGGATCACCTGCCCCTCCGTCATCAGCCGCGGCACGTACCCCTGCAAGAACAGGCGGTCGACCGAACGCACCTGGAGCGTTACGTGATCGGCGAGTAGGCTTGAGATCGTGGCCACGGTGGTACCTCCGCAACCGTAAGGTGCAAAGCCCCGCAGGGGCTTCCAAGCGGGCGCCGCTCGCCCGCGCTCTAGATCGGAAGGTACCCCGCGGCCACACCCCGCGGCCCGCAGGGACGCCCCGCGAGCGGGGCTCATACCGAACCCTGACCGCCCTCAAGATCACCGCAACGCTTGAACAACCACTCGGCGGTATGAGGCTCGCTCGCTAACGCTAGCGCCGGCGTTGGTCGCGCCGCCTATCAGCGCTGGATCGGCCGCGTCGCGATCCGTGTTGATGTTCAGCGACGGGTTGGCGCTCACGGGGTATCGTCGTGAACGAGGAGGTTCCTGCGTGAGTTATGTCGGGACGAGCGAGGGTGCTGGGAGCCGCCGGTGGGCGGCGGTCGCGGCGTCGGTCAGGTAGGCCAGCGGCGAGCGGTGTTGCAGGCGGCAGGTCTCGCGGATGGATTGGATGCGTTCGATCCAGCGGCTGCCCTGT
>CAWIII010000030.1:0-443885 GCA_963836065.1 uncultured Solirubrobacterales bacterium | reverse complement strand
GTGAGCAAGACCAGATGCTCTCCCTGCCCTAATACGGGCTCGGCATGGGAAGAGGCTCCAAGCCCCATTCGGTCACCTATGACCGTGTACCGGTGGGCGAGGTGGAGGTACGCCGCGGAGAGCCCGTGCATGCCACGGACGGGGCAATCGGACGGGTCCGAGGCTTGGTCGTCGATCCCAGCGATCGTCACGTGACGCATGTTCTGCTCGACGAAAGCCATCTATGCGGAAGTTTTTGAGCGTCTGAGGCCCGATCGCCAGCCTCTACGGGCGATCGGGTCTTTTCAGACTGGGATTTGTAGACACTAAAATGCTTGACAGAGCGGGCTCCGTGTGAGATGATTCTCGCGTGGCTAAGCGCGGCGGCAAGGTTCATGTGGCGGTCACGCGTCGCCACTACAAGGGGACTGAGTACAAGACCACGCTGCTGCGCCGTTCCTACCGCGAGGACGGCCGGGTGAAGAACGAGACGGTCGGGAACCTCTCGCATCTGGAGGAGTGGATGGTCGACGGGTTGCGGGCGATGCTCGCCGGCCGGCGGCTGCTCGACCTCGACGAGGAGTTCGCGATCCTCCGCTCGTTGCCGCATCGGCACGTCGCCCTGCTGCTGGGGGTGCTGCGGGCGCTGGATCTGGAGCGGCTGATCTCGCGTGATCGTTGCCGCGAGCGGGATCTAGTGGTCGCGATGATCTGCCAGCGGCTGCTGGCGCCGTGCTCGAAGCTCTCGACGACGAGGCTGGTGGCGCAGACGACGCTCGCGCAGGAGCTCTCACTCGAGCAGCTCAGCGAGGCTGAGCTGCTCGGAGCGATGGACTGGCTGCTTGAGCGTCAGGAGCGGATCGAGAAGGCACTCGCGCGCCGCCACCTCGCTGGCGAGGGGTTCGTGCTGTATGACCTGTCCTCGAGCTATCTGGAGGGCCGCCATTGCGAACTCGGTGCGGTTGGCTACTCGCGTGACGGTAAGCCGGGCAAGCCGCAGATCAGCTACGGGCTCGTGTGCGCGCCGGAGGGGCAGCCCGTCTCGATCGAGGTGCACAAGGGCAACACCGGGGACCCGACCACCCTCGGCCCCGCCGTGGAACGTGTCAAGGGGCGCTTCGGGATCGAGCGCCTCGTGTTCGTCGGCGATCGCGGGATGATCACCGAGGCTCGCGTGAAGGCGCTCAAGCAGCAGGATGTGGGGTTCATCACCGCGCTGCGCGCCCCGCAGATCCAGAAGCTGACGCTCGCCCCCAGCTTTCAGCTCTCTTTGTTCGACGAGCAAGGCCTGTGCGAGGTTTCATCGCCGGAGTTCCCCGATGAGCGGCTGGTCGTCTGCCGCAACCCTCAGCTCGCCGGCGAGCGCGCGCGCAAGCGCGAGGAGCTCCTCGCGCTCACCGAGGCCGATCTGCGGAAGGTCAAACTGATGGTCGAGGGTGACCGCGGCCGGCTCAAGCACGCGAGCGCGGGGAAGATCGGCGAGCGCGCCGGGCGCGTGGTGAACAAGCGCAAGATGGCCAAGCTCTTCGCCCTCCAGATCTCAGACGGCGCGTTTAGCTACCGGCGCAACCAGCCCCAGATCGACGAGGAAGCGCTGCTGGACGGGATCTACGTGATCCGCACCCAAGAACCCGCCACCAGGATCGGCTCTGCCGCCCTCGTGCGCGCCTACAAGCAACTCAAAGTCAACGAGCGCTGCTTCAAAGAGATGAACAGCACGCTCGAGATCCGACCTGTGCACCACCGCCTCGATGATCGCGTCCGCGCGCACGTGTTCCTCTGCATGCTCGCCCGCTACGTGCAGTTCGAGCTCACCCGCCGACTCGCGCCGATGCTGTTCACAGACGACACACCACTCTCAACGACCGACCCGGTCGCGCCCGCGCAACGCTCACACAACGCGATCGCCAAGGCCGGCAGCGCCCGCAGCGCCGACGGACATCCCGCCCACAGCCTCGAAGACCTGATCGCCGATCTCGGCACGCTCTGCCGCAACACGATCCGGATCGGCAACAGCGACTACACCTTCACCAAGCTCACGACCCCCACCCAGCTCCAGGCCACCGCCTTCGAGCTAGCAGGCGTCACCCCCGGCAAGTAGACAGCAATCCACCTGCCCGGAACGGCCAAAACCCCGCCGCTCCGGGCGATTTCACGTCCTCACCCAAAAAACTTCCGTCTATGGGGCGAAAAGCGCGTCGCCATTCCGATCAGCGCCGTGGCCGGCGTCAGCGACGGCGTCCAGCTCAACCTGACAAAAGACGAGGTGCGGGATCTGCCACCGGTCGACCTCGGTCACCCCGAATGATTTGCCAGACCGGGCGTTGCTGCACCGCTAGCTCTTACCGGCACAGCGCGTAACGCTCGACAGCGCTGGCCGTGTCAGCGGTGACGCGGCCAGCCTCTTCCAGAAGATCCAGATGCCCTTGTACGCTCGCGAGGCCCATGACGAGCCTCGCTCCCTCCGGCTGCCATTGCAAACGGCGGGCCACCTCGAAGGGTGTTGCCGGCCCATCGAGCAGGATCCGTGCGATGTGGTCGGAACGTCGGCGGCTGTGGGAGCGCAACCGGCTGGCCAGGACGCCTACGTCGGTGAAGGCGCGGCCGTGACCGGGGAGCATCACGGTCGGATCCAAGGCGACGAGCCGTGGTAGTTCGGCCAGGTATTCGACCAAGCTGTGCCGCCGGACTGCTCCGTCGCCGCTTTCAAGGCTGGGGACGGGGATGATGCGCGCCAGCAGATGGTCACCACTGAATAAGATGCGAGACGTCGGGTCCCACAGAGAGAGATGACCCTCCGCGTGCCCGGAGGTGAGCACACAGGCGAGCTGGCGACCCCCGGCAGCCAGGGTGTCCCCGTCCCGAACGCCTCGGACGATGCTCGGAGTTGCCCATCCCACTACGCGCTCGAGCGTGGCGTCTCCACCCGTGATCAGGGACCGTGCCGTTGCATCTGGCACGCCAAGCCGAACCAGCAGTTCGCGCCTGAGCTGGGAGTCCGTCGGCCCGAGCAGCCTCGCCACTTGGGGTAGACCGCACACGATGTGTGCACCCGAGCGAGCCGCGATAGCGGCCGCCGCGCCCGAATGATCGGCATGCGCGTGGGTAACGACGATCTGTTCCACGTCGCCGAATCCGAGGCCCTTGGAGGCCAGGAGAGCCGCCAGCTTGTCGATTGAGCCTGGCTGAAGGGTGCCAGGGTCGATGACAGTGACTGGAGGATCGACCAGGACGTAGCAATTCACGCGCCCGACGTTAAACGGTGTCGGCAGACCCACCCGGCTCACGCCGTCCGGCAGCGCTTCGACAAACGGCGGTAACAGCGAACCCATCGGACGCAGTATCGCGGGCTTGCTGACGCAGCAGGACGCTGAGGCCCGATTGACTACTCGGGACGCTGCTGGTATACGTAGCGAGCTAGGGGCACGACAACGGCAACGCCGCCTCCCGCGTCACGAGAACGAGGGAGCGCCTCGGCTGGCCAAGCGGATTTATCTGAACGGGAGGCGATTATGTTGGGCATACCGATGGCCCGGTCTCGGATCGGCGTTGCAGCGACGATGCTGATGACAATCGGCGCGATGGCCATCGCGCCGCCGGGCGCCGTCCTCGCGCGAGCGCCATCACCGCGTTTTAGCCCGCGACAGTGACGGCGCTGAACTCGATCGTTCGGAAAGGAATGACTACTTCGGGCACGCCCGGGATGGCGGTTGGTATCTGGGTGCCCGGCAAGGGGACCTATATCCGCCGGTTCGGCACCGATAACGTCAAGACCGGCTCTCCCTTCGCTGTCAATGATCACGTTCGGATTGCCAGCATTACGAAGACCTTCACGGCTACCGCGGTGTTGGAGCTCGTCGACCGCGGACGGCTAAGGCTCTCAGCTCACCTGTCCTCGTTCGTGAAAGGCGTCCCACACGGACGCCAGATCACGGTCAAGGAACTCCTGAACATGACCGCGGGCGTCTCCTACTTCACCAATGACGCGCGCTTCTTGGCGCGATATCAAGCCAATCCACTCTTGTCCTTTAGTGCAAAGAACGTGTTGGCAATCATCCACCGGCATGCCCCATCGTTCACTCCCGGTACCGCGGTGGAGTACTCGGACAGCAACTATTTTCTGCTCGGGCTGATCGTCCAGAAAGTCACCCACCGGACGCTCGCGCGCGTCATCCAAGATCGCATCATCAATCGCTTGCACCTGCGGCATACCAGCTATCCGACCACGCCGGCGATCCCTGCGCCCTTCTCCCGTGGCTACTTCGCAGAGACTCCAACCAGTCCACTACGGGACGTGACGCTGAGTAATCCCAACATCGGCGCGGGCGCAGGGGCGATGATCTCCACCCTCGGAGACGTCAAGGTCTGGGCCAGGGCGCTCGCGACCGGAGCCCTGCTCACCCGACGGACTCGGGCCGAGCGCCTCCACACGGTTCCGCTCGGCGGGGTGCCCGGCAAGATCTTGGCGCTACTGCTGTTTCCGTGGGTGGGGTGAGAGGGTTCGGGCGGGGGTAGCGCCATCGCCCGGTTGCCGTCAAGCAGCGCCTTGATGGTTGGTCGTGGGACGCGAGTCGTTTCTGCTGTTAGCAGGGGTTTTGCGCTGCTTGACTGCGCCCGAGTCGCTGGCGCTGGTGGGCTGGGGAGTTCCGGGCGGGGACCGCCCGGAAGGGCGGGTTGAGGGTGCGCACGCCGCGGTGCTCCTAGGCTCTGTTTAGCGATGTCAGAAACCCTTGGGAAGGAACGGTGGCGCCGGGCGGCCGAGCGTCGCCTGGTGTTCGTGATCGGCGCGGTTGTGTTCGTCGACACCATGTTTTACGCGGTGATTGCGCCGCTGCTGCCGGGTCTCGCTCACGAGTTGCGGCTGTCGAAGCTGTCCGCCGGTGTGATGACTGCGAGCTATGCGCTCGGGACGCTGCTCGGATCACTTCCTGGGGGGGTGCTCGCTGTCCGTGCCGGCCCCCGGTTCACGGTCTGTGCCGGCCTAGCGCTGCTCGCCTGCTCAACGATCGCGTTCGGCTTCCTGCGGGACGCGGCGGCGCTCGACCTCGCGCGGTTCGTTGAAGGCGTTGGAGGCGCGTGCTCGTGGGCGGGTGGACTTGCCTGGATCGTCGCCGAGACCCCGGCGGACCGCCGCGGGGCGATGATTGGACGGGCGCTCGCTGCAGCAATCGGAGGAGCCCTGTTTGGACCGGTGATGGGGACGGTCGCGACCGCTACCGGAAGGCCGGCGCTGTTTGGCGCGCTGGCGGTCGTGGCGGGGGTCCTGATCGCGCAGACGCGCGGGCTTCCCTCCCACCATGTCTCCTCGGATCAGGGTCTGGGGACTTTGTTTGGTGTATTGGGCAGACCGGGCGTTGCCGCCGGGATGTGGCTGGTGGCGCTGCCGGCGATCGCCTCGGGAATGATCAACGTGCTCGGTCCGCTGCGTCTTCACCGGCTTGGCGCTGCAGCCGCCGCAATCGGTGCGACGTTCCTCGCCGCAGCCGCGGTCGAGGCGGCGATCGCGCCGGCGATCGGCAGCCTTTCCGATCGGCGCGGCAGACTCGCGCCGCTGCGCTACGGGCTGGCTGGCGCAACCGTAGCGCTGTTGTGTTTCGCAGTTCCCGACACGGCTCTTGTTCTGGGCGGTGTAATAGTCCTTATCTCCGGCGCGATCGGCGTGTTCTGGGCGCCGGCGATGGCGATGCTCTCGGACGCCGCTGAGACACATGGTCTCGAGCATGGTTTCGCGGCTGCGCTCATGAACCTCGCGTGGGCGAGTGGGCAGATCGTCGGTTCGGGCGGTGGCGGTGCCCTCGCCAAGACCGCGGGCGATGCGCTCCCGATGGCGACCGCCGCTGGACTGTGTGCGGCGACACTCCTGGCACTCGCGCGACCGCCTACATGGCAACGATCGGCGGATCGTTGACGATTGTCACACTCTCCGCGTCTGATAGGCCCGTACGCTCCGCAATCGTGGAACGGAGAGCGGAGTTACCGTAGGGGGTCCCGAGGAGGTGCGAGCGAGACGGGTGATTTGCGCGGCACGGAAAGCCGCTCCGGTCGATTCGGTGCCCCGGGAGACTCGTCGCCAGACGCGGAGCGACCTTCCAGTGCCGGCTTGTGGCAGCCAACGGCAGCACGGCGACGATCACCGAGCACGTCGAGGACAACTCCGGCCATGTCGCTGTGGGATTGCTTGATCTGCACGTCACTTCCGCGTCCTCGGGGATCGCTCTCGGGACACCGGTCCGGATTCGCAGCGTCCCGCAATAGGGGCCGCGTGAAGCCCTTGTCCTCAGCGTTGGCCGGCCGATCGATCCGGGCGTTGCCGAAGACGGTGCGAGCGAGGGTTCCTTCTCCGCGGGCGAGGTGTGGCCCTCGACCGCCGACCAAGCGGGCGGCGATCGAACCATCCATGTGCGGTTCGTCGACTTGCCGGTGAGGGTCGCCAACACGGGCCGCGTGCCCGTGCGGGTCATGATCACAGGCGGCGCGAGTGACCAGCAAGGACGCGAGGCGGCCGCGGTGCTCCGCAGCGACCAGACCTGGCCAGGGCCCCACGGCCGTCAGCCTGACTGGACTTCCCGACAAGGTTCGCCGATCGCTCCGGGAGCGCGCATGACGCGCTACATCACTTTCCCGGTCGAGACGGGCAGCCGCGTCACCCAGATCTCCCTGTCGCCCACTGCGCTCCACCGAGGGCTAGTGCTGACGATGCTGCCGGACGTGGTTACGTTCCGCGGTCCCTGAGCGCCGCACGCTTCCCGGGCGCAACCGGAGTGCGGGCTCATCCGACCTCGCGGACCGTCGGCTCCTCGATCGCGCCGATCAGCGCCTCGATGTCGACCTGGAAGACCGCGTGGGGCGTTCCCGCGGCACACCACACTGTCTCGAACCTCCTCAGCGAGCCGTCGATCAGTGTCTCCAGCTCGCTGTCGTGGCCGAGCGGCGGTATCCCGCCGATCGCAAACCCGGTCGCCGCGCGGGCCTGTTCGGCGCTCGCCGGACCGAGGCCGAGCCGCTTGGCATCGACCCGGCGGTCGCCGGCACAGAGCACCATCACCGGCACCTCATCCCTGACGAACACGAGTGATTTGACGATCTGCCCCACCTCGCAGCCGAGCGCGGCGGCCGCCTCGTTGGCCGTTCGAGCGGAATCGTTCAGTGTCCGCACGTCGACGTCAAGACCCCGCGCGAGCAGCCGCTGTTTCAGTCTCACCGCCGTCGGGTGCATCACTGCACCTTAGTTCCCGCGCAGCACGCCGGTCGGGTTGCGCCTTGCACGTTGTCGCCGCGAATGTTGAGCGGTGATCTCACGAAATCTCGTCGTGAGACGTCTAATCCCAATGACCACCATCACGAACGAGATCACTACCTGCATCCGTGAGCGGGTCGACGCCAAGTAGTCCCGCTCTTCCTGTCCCGCTGGCGGCGTCCCGGGGCCGCGATCACGGGCAGGCTGGGATATCCGCCGCCAATATGGCCACAGATCTACCAACCTCCGCGCCCGATCCGGCGAGCGACGTCATCGACGCGCGGTCCTCCCGGACAAGCCCTCGCCGGCCGCACCGCCGCTGGCGAGGCCCTCCCGGTGGCACTCCGCCTCTCCGGCCTCGTTCTCCGGCGGGCGGAGTCGGCTCGTCTTGTGCCGAAGGATAGGCTCGCCTACGTTTCGCCCTATCTTTGCCTGGTGTGAGCTCGCGATTGTCAGTGCCCTCGGCGCCGTTCCTTGAGGCTTACCGGGTTCCGTTGGAGTCGGGGCTGGCGCCAGAGCAGGCGACGTTGTGGTTGCGCGGCGATCAGCGGCCGGTCGCTCTCGTCGGTGATTGGTTGGGGGGTGTTGCCCTGCTCGGGTCCGAGCCAATGACCTTGGCAGACCCCGATACTGATCCGTTCGGGGTGCTCGAGGCGCAGCCTGAGGCTGATGGCGGCGGCGCGATGGTGGGTGGGGGCTGGATCGGCTGGCTGGGCTACGGGCTGGGGGCTCGGATCGAGCGGTTGCCGCCGAGCCCGCCGGCGGTGGTGCCGCAGCCGCTGTTCTCACTGGCGTTTTATGACCATGTGGTGTTGTTCGACGGCGAGCGGTGGTGGTTTGAGGGGCTGCGCACCGAGGAGCGTGCCGATGTCTTGCGCCAGCGCCTTGCGGTATGGGAGGCGCGTCTGCAACGGGAGCCACCACCACCGCCAGACGGGGCCCCGACTCCCTTTGTGCTGGCTGGAAACGGCGCCTGGGGTCACGTGTCGGCGGTTGCCGAGTGTCGGCGGCGGATTACCGCTGGGGAGCTGTATCAGGCAAATCTGGGGGTCCGCCTGGAGGCGCGGTTTGACGGTGATCCGGTGGATCTGTTCGCGCGGGCGCTGCCATCCGCGCGGCCGCGTTTCGGCGCGCTGGTGGACGGGGTCGTGAGCCTTTCTCCGGAACGTTTCCTTCGCCGGAAGGGGCGATCCGTACAAAGCGAGCCGATCAAGGGCACGCGTCCGCGTACCGGTGCGGAGCAAGATCGCCGCGAGGCGCTCGACGAGCTTGTGGCATCACGCAAAGACGCGGCCGAGCACGTGATGATCGTCGATTTGATGCGCAACGACCTCGGCCGCGTATGCCGCTATGGCACGATCGCGGTCGAGCCGCCGCGGGTGGAAGCACACGCGGGAGTCTGGCACCTGGTCTCAACGGTCTCAGGTCGGCTGCGTGAATCCGTGGGAGATGGAGCGGTGCTGCAGGCGACGTTCCCTCCGGGGTCGGTGACCGGCGCACCGAAGGTTCAGGCGATGAAGGTGGTCGCGGCGCTCGAAGCGAGCAGGCGTGAGCTGTATACCGGCGCGGTTGGGATCGCTAGCCCTATCGCCGGCCTTGACCTGAGCGTCGCGATCCGCACGTTTGAGATCAGCGAGGGAAGGATCTGGTTCGGCGCTGGGGGTGGCATCGTCGCGGACTCCGACCCTGAGCTCGAGCTGTCGGAGGCGCTGGCGAAGGCGTCTGGCCCAATCGCCGCGATCAACGGCCGGCTTGCCGAACCCGCACGCCGCCGCGCACCCACTCATCTGGTTAGGCCGAGCGCTTTGCGTCATGGGCCGCGCCCCGATCCCGCATGTGGTGTGTTCGAAACGTTGCTGGTTGAGGACGGTCGGCCGGTCGGTCTCGCCGCGCATCTCGACCGGCTCGCCGCCTCGCTGCGCGTCCTGTACGACGCGCGATTGGATCCTGGCACCGCGCCACGTGCTCAGGTAGCGGCCGCGGCAAGCGTCAACCGTGCGCGTCTGCGGATCCTCGCCGACCGCGACGGTTCGGTCGCGGTGACACTTTCGCCCGCCGATGTGCCGCGCGACGCACCGCTGCACCTCGTCCCGTTCGCGCTGCCGGGAGGACTGGGCGCACACAAATGGCGCGATCGGCGGCTGCTCGACGCGCTTGCGCTCCACACGCCCCGCCGGGTGCCGTTGCTCCTCGACACAGACGGCCTCGTGCTCGAAGCCGCCCACGCGAACATCTGGATCATCGAACACGACACGCTCATCACTCCGCCGGCCGACGGACGCATCCTGCCGGGACTCACCCGAGCGGCGCTGCTTGCCACCGAACAGTCCGCACGGGAAGAGCCCATCGAGCTGGCCCGGTTGCAGAGAGCCGACGCAGTGTTTCTGACGGCTTCGATCAGCGGCCGCCACCCGGCAGAGCTGGCACCGGGCCACACCGCCCCGCGAGTGGTGCTCGCTTAGCTCACCGGTAGGTGAGCGGCTCGTGAAGTGCCGGATCGCCCGAACTCACCTACGGAGCCACCGGCGCAACTCGGGAACGTGGCGGCGTGCCACCGGTACCCTGCTGCCGTCGCCCTGGTTCTGTACTCGCTCGTTCCGATCCGAGAGCCGCTCGCCGTTGGGTCTCCGCGCGGGGGACCCTCTCGCTGGAGAACACGGTGCTGCTCCCCCAGCTCGGCTATGTGAGCGAGGCGGCGTTTCGCACGATGTACGGAGAGGTGGTCGAGGACATCGCCTCGTTCCTCGAGCAAGCACCCATCCGCGTTCTGCCCTGAGTCGGCACGTCCGGGCGCCTGAACTGCGTCGGCGGGCGGGTCCGCATAATGCACTGAAGCGGATGACGATCTCCGAGGCAAAAAGGCTCTGGGCGCCGGCGGGCGTGTACTGCAACACCGCGAGCTACGGGCTGCCGCCACAGCCGGCGTGGGAGGCGCTGCAGGCGGCGCTCGCCGACTGGCACTCCGGCCGCACGAGCTGGGAAGCATGGGGCCAGAGCACCGAACGGGCCCGGGCGGCTTTTTCCCGGATCGTCGGCGTCAACGCCCAGCAAGTCGCCGTCGCCTCCACGGTCTCGGAGTTGGTCGGTTGTGTTGTCACCGCCCTCCCGGATGGCGCGCGGGTGCTGGTCCCCGACATCGAGTTCACATCGACGCTGTTTCCGCTGCTGGTCCAGCGCCGGCTTGATGTGCGCCCGGTTCCCCCGGCGAGGCTGGTGGATGCGATTGCGGACGGGGTCGACGCGATCGCGTTCAGTGCCGTGCAGATGAGCAGCGGCGAAGTCGCGGATCACGACGCGATCCTCGAAGCGGCGGCCAGTGTCGGCGCGATCACGTTGTGCGATGCGACCCAGGCGGTTGGTTGGCTACCGATGCAGGCGGGCCGCTTCGATGCATTCGTGTGTACCGCTTATAAGTGGCTCATGTCGCCGCGCGGCAGCGCCTTCCTCGCCGTCTCGGATCGCCTGCTTGAGAAGGTCGTGCCCCATAGCGCTGGTTGGTACGCCGGTGAGGATGTTCATGCGAGCTACTTCGGACCGCCACTTCGACTGGCCTCCAGCGCGCGTCGGCTGGACGTCTCCCCGGCGTGGTTTTCCTGGGTCGGTACCGAGCCGGCGCTGGACCTGATCGAGCAGCTCGGGGTAGAGGCGATCCACGCCCACGACGTCGCGTTGGCCAACCGCTTCCGGGCGGGGATCGGACTGAAGCCGAGTAACAGCGCGATCGTCTGCGCGGACCTACCAGGAGCGGACGAGCGCCTACACCGCGAAGGGATTGTCGCCGCGGTGCGGGGCGGGCGGCTGCGCACCTCCTGGCACGTCTACAACGACGAGAGCGACGTCGACCACGTGCTCAACATCGTAAGCGGTTAGCGTCCACGCCAGCCGCGCTTTGGCACCGCGGGCGGGAGTGCGACGATAGGGAACCCAACCAAGGAGGAGCCAGATGGCCGAGTTCCCCGCGCCGGTGGAGGGGATCGCGCTAACCCACTTCATTGTCTCTGAAGACGTCGAGCGTTCACGCCGCTTCTACTCCGACGTGCTTGGCGGCGACACCGTCCGCGCGGGCGAGCCGTCGTATGTCGCGCTCGCCAACAGCTGGATCATCGTCAACGTCGTGGCGGGCCCACCGACGACAAGCCGACGGTTACACTCGAAACGCCGCGGGACGCCGATCGGGTCAGCAGCTTCCTCAACATCCGGGTCGCGGACATCGAATCCGTGTACGCCGAGTGGTGCGCGCGGGGGGCCGAGTTCCTGACGCCACCGAAACAGCATGAGACTGAGATCCGCTGCTATGTCCGCGACCCGGATGGCCACTTGATCGAGGTGGGCCAAACGACCCCAGCCCCCCGCGGGAGAGCAGTTAGTGGGGAGGAACTGCGCTGCGGTGACAGGATCGGAGGATGACCGAGATCATTACCGAGCGCCTGACGCTGCGACCGTTCCGCCGTAATGACCTTCCCGCCTTCGTCGCCTACCGCACCGACCCGGAGGTGGCGCGCTATCAGTCATGGGAGGCCACATATTCGATGGCCGACGCCGAGCGCTTTCTCGCTTCGCAGCATGGCTTGGCCTTGGGTGAGCCGGGTGAGTGGTTGCAACTGGCGATGACCGACCGAGAGACGGGGGCCGTGTGGGGAGATTGTGCGCTGCGAGTTGTCCCCGGCCAGCGGGCGAGTGCCGAGCTGGGAGTAACGCTGGCGACTGGCAAACAGGGCAGAGGCTTGGCGACCGAGGCGGTCGCCGCCCTCTTGTCGGTGCTCTTCGAGCAGCATCGCATGCATCGGGTCTTCGCCGAGGCGGACGATCGAAATACTCCTGTCCACCGAATACTGGAGCGGTTGGGCTTCCGCTGCGAGGCGCGCTTGGTCGATGCCGACTGGTTCAAGGGCGAATGGACGACCTTGCGGATCTACGCAATCCTCCACCGCGAATGGCACCGGCACCGCAACGGAGGTCGCGGCACCTCGCCGGTGCGGGCTGATCCGGGGAAGCTAACGGGATGACCGATACCAGCGAGAGGTCGTCCTTCGAAGGCTTCCCGCATGAGGCGTTTAGCTGGTTCGCGGGATTGGAGTCGGATAACTCTAGGCAGTACTTCAAGGCGCATCGCGGGGTCTATGAACGCGCGGTCCGCAGTGCTCTCGGCAGGATGCTGGAGGAACTCGCCGACGAGCTTGGCGGACGCGTGAAGTTGTTCCGGCAGCAACGCGATGTCCGCTTCTCGGCGGATGAATCGCCATACAAGAGCCGAACCTACGGCGTCATCCTCGAGCGCCCGGATAGCCTCGCTCCCCTGTATGCGCAGTTTTCAGCTTCGGGGTTGTTGGCCGGCACGGGCTACTACCTGCTGGCCCGCGACCAGCTCGCCCGCTTCCGGGAAGCCGTGGCCGACGACGCCAGCGGCGTCGAGCTCGAGCGGGCGGTGGCGACCATCGAGTCAGCCGGCGGACAGACGTTTGGCGAGGCCCTCAAGAGCGCGCCACGCGGCTACTCGCGGGATCATCCACGTGCGCGCTTCCTGCGCCATCGTTCTCTTATCGCGGGCCGTTCGTTGCCTCCGGGACCCGAAGGCATCGACCGCGAGGCGGCGCTCGAACATACTCGTGACACTTGGGCCAGCTGCGCCTCACTCAACGCCTGGCTCGACGCAAACGTCGGCGTGAGTGACCTGTCACCGGAGACTCGCTAGTGTCGCGAGTCGGAAATTCGGTGGCACCGAGAGTGGTCACTGGTGGATGCTGCGTAAGGACGGAGGAGCCGACGCGCAGCAGCGCTACGCGAGGCGACGAGGACGCCGCGCAGCGCCGCCAGGGGCCGCTCGAATGCCATCCAATTTTTGACTCGCGACACTAGATCGGTTCTGCGTGTGAGCTGGCTGGCCAGACGAATCACCACGCCGGCGACGCTGCTCGCAGTGGTTGGGGTGTGGTTTGTCTTCGTTCTGGGGTGGACGATCGCCAGCGGGGAACTGCTGCGGTTGGCGGAGCGCGGCAACGGGTCGACCTCGTTCGATAGTTCGATTACGTCGTGGGTGGTCGCGCACCGAGCGCACGGTGCGACGATACTGGCGCGATGGTTGTCCGCGCTCGGTAGCCAGAAGGTCCTGCTCCCGGTCGTGGTGATCGTCGCGCTCTTGCTCTTCTGGCGGCGGCAGTTTGTGTTGGGCGGCGCCCTGATCGTCGCTTGGGGCGGATCAATTGGCCTGTACAACCTCGCCAAGGACGTCGTCGGGCGCCACCGTCCCCCGGTCGACATCTGGCTGACAGGAGCGGCGGGAGCATCATTCCCGTCAGGACATGCCGTCCAGTCGCTGTCCACAATGATCGCGCTCGCGCTCGTCGGCGCGGTCTGGCTGCTACCGAGGGCACGCGGGCCGGGGAGCGCACTGGCGCTCGTCCTTTCGGCCGGCGTTGGCTGGTCGCGGGTCTACCTCGGGGTGCACTGGGCGACCGACGTCGTCGCGGGATGGCTGATCGCTGCGGCCTGGGTCAGCATCGTCATGTGGCTAGCCCTAACCGGCCCGGCGAAGTCGATCGAGGAACGACTACGCGCCCGCCACTCCGGCCAGCCCTAGCTCCGCTAGGTCGTTGAAGCCTTCACGGGGCTGTCATCTTTTCAGGCCGCGATAGCGGCCTGTTTGATCTTGTCGTCGAGCGCGTGCTCTGCGGTGTATCTGAACCTTTGATAGAGCGGCCGACTTTTTCGCACCAAGCCTGAGGGTGTTTGTGGGCCGTGTTGGTGGGTGTGGTTCGGGGCGTCGTCCGTGCCCAGTTCCACCGACGTCCGTGCCGGCGGGCGACCCCCTCGCGCAGCGAGCCTCCGTCCCGCAGAAGCAGGAGCGGGCGGCTGGCGAGGATGGTCTCGGTCGCGGTCATTTCGATCGCCTCCGATTCTCGTTGATGCGCTGGGCGTGCGCTCGCTTGAGCCCGGCGATGCGGGCGCGGCGGATCGCGGGGCCGCGGCCGTGGTGCTCGTCGTCGGGGGTGACGTAGCCGATCGAGGCGTGCAAGCGGACCGTGTTGTACTGGCCGCGGATCCGGGCGAGCTCTGTGTCGAGCGCGGCCGGGTCGGTGATGCTGGTCAGGGTCGGCCAGTCGCCCTTCAGGTGGCTGAAGAACGACTCGACGTGCGCCTGGTCGGTCGGGGTGCCGGGCCGGCCGTGGTGCTGGGCGATCGCCATCAGCGCCATGAACTGGCGAGTGTCGATCGCTTTCATCTCCGACCCGTTGTCCGACCACGCCACCAGGATCGGCGGATCCTCAGGGGCGTGGTCGGGCGGCAGCCCGTCCGGTCCGAGCAGCCCCTGGTCCTCGAGCGCCCGGGCGAACAGCAGCTGCACCTGCGTGTGCGTCTGCTCGGTCGTGAGCAGGTAGCCGATCCAGTATCTGGTGACGACGTCGACGATCGCGTACGCGACCCGCTTGCACCGCGTGAAGTGGGTCGCGTCCCAGATCCAGATCCGGTTCTTTTCCCAGCAGATCTCGGGAAATGCGGGCTTTGGCGGTCGTGGGCGGATCGGCTCCCCCGGCAGCGTGACCTTGTTCTTCAGCGCCACGCGCAGCAGCGTCGAGGGCGACACGAACACAGTGCCGACATACGAGCCGCGATGCGCGAGCTTGCGATGCGAACGATCCACCACGCCCCACTCCTCGATCAGATCGAGGATCGCCTGCTCCTCCCAGTCAAGGATCCGGTGCACCCGGTTGCCGACCGGCGGACGGTCCTCCAACGAGCCCGTCTCGGCGAGCCGGGCGCGCCAGCGATGCATGCGCACATCCTCGATCTCAAGCACCCGGCACGCACGCGCGTGCGCCCACCCCGCCGACACCGCGCCATCGATCAGCCCCATCAGCTCGAGCTTGGTCTGCGCGCTCACGCGCCGCGGGACCGGGCCGAAAAGCCCGAGCGTTGCCTTCCCCGGTGCAAGCTCAACTCGACCGCCAGCTCCTTGAGCGCCTCCGAGAGCCGATCGTTCTCCGCCAACGCGGCCTCCAACTCGACCTGCTCCGGAGAGGGCAACCTGCCCGGCTTGGCGGCCGCAAACGCGGCCAGCGCCGCGTCCTTCGCCAACTGCCTGATCCGAATCACCGTCGACACGTCGACGCCCCACTTCCGAGCTGCGTCCGCCTGCGAGAGCTGCTGCGAGCAGACCTCGAGGAACACCTCCCACTTCTCCTCCGGCGACAGCTGCCGGCGCTTGCGCGGCTTGCCGTTCTCCATCATCACGTCCTCCTGAGTCGGGGCCCGGACAGCCTCCCAGGATTGGCATGAAAAACAGGGGCAGCTCTATCGCAAGATCAGACGCAAACCAGGCTCGTAGGCGCGCCATGCTTGGGCGAGAGGGTGGTTGTTCGCGATCTCCGGAGGGAGTTGCGGGTCGAGCTCGGCGAGGGAGGGGTTGACGATTCGCACGTAGGTCTTGGTGAAGAAGACGGCGGTCCGTCGGCCGAACGCGGTCAGCTGATAGCGCTGGGAGCGTGGGATCCGGCGGATCAGGCCTTTGCGTCGGAGGCGGCGCAGGTCGTAGGCCATCTGCCCTTGGGTGTAGCCGTCGATGATCTCGGCGATCTGGGGGCGTAGGGTGCGGTTCATCAGGCCCGCGAACAGGTGCTGGAACGAGCACAGGCACGCGAGTAGCGCCATGACTCTGGGGTCGCCGAAGCGCAGAGCGGGCGCGGGTTGGCCATCCTCTATTGATGGCGACACCAGACGTTGGAGCGTCGTGGGGTCTGGCGCGCAGGAGCACGCCTGAAGCTGGGCGTCAAGCAGCCGCTCGTTGACCTCGTCGCCGATCGTCCGGAGCTGCTGCCAGGTGTCGGCGGTGAGCGTGCGGTTGATGGCGAAGTCGTAGGGGTCGTTGACGGTCGTTTCGGTCCTGAGCGCGCGGCCCTCTTTGAAGTACTGCTTGACCTTCGAGTGCTTGTAGTGCGCCTGGATCACAGGCTCCACGCCGCGGGTGATGACCTTCGTCTGGAACCGGCCGGGGGTCCGGGCGCTGATCTTGCGGTCGAAGACGATTTGGACCTTGTCGGGGCGTCCGAGGTCGAGTTGATCGCGGATCGTTTGCTCAAACCACGCGCGGCCCGCCGCCGGCTTGTCGAACACGCGGGTGTCGGACATCTCGATCTGCCGGACCGAGTAGCGGTAGCCGTAGCGGCCGCGCTCAGCCTGGGTGAATGGCGAGGGCAGCGTGCGCATCCACCGGTCGCAGAACGCAAAGATGTCCTGCTCGGACAGCGCGTTGCAGATCCTGGCCAGCCGTTCGGGCTGCTCGCAGGCACGGAACCCGTTGTCCAGCGGCGCGAACTCGATCCCCTGGCGCGCGGCTTGGCGTTTCGCCCATTCGTGGCCCGTTGAGGTAGATCCACACCGGGTAGGGCGCGTACGCGTTGGTCTTGATGAACGACGGCCCCCACTCGGGATCGAAGATATAGAAGTAGTAGTGGTTGACGAACACGGCCTGGCGGGCGAACTCGAAATGCGGGTGGGCGTCATGGCCGCCATCACGCCAGCCGCGCCACGCCCACGCCTTCTCCTGCGCGACTCCGAGCATCACCACCCCGCACCGTCCCTCCCGGTCTGCCTGCTGCATGTGCGAGCGGGCGACGTCCTCCTTGACCATGTCCTTGGTGAACCGCACGACCGGAATCTCTCGCGCCTTCGCGAACCGGTTGATCTCCTCGACACAGCCACGCCCGATCTTCCCCAGCATCGCCGGCGACGATCGTCCCGCCAGCACGGTCGTTGAGGAACCTGACCAGCTGACCGTCGCACTGCAGCCGCGGGACATACCCGGCGAGGAAGATCCGATCGACGGAACGCACCTGGAGCGTCACGTGCTCTGAGAGTAGGCTTGAGATGGTGGCCACGGCGGTACCTCCCAGCGCCCGAGAGGTCGCAAACCCCACGGGGTTCAACAGCGGGCGCCAGCCGCCCGCGATCTAGATTGGGAAGGTACGCCGGGCCACCGCCCGCCGCCACGCCAGCGTCCCGAAGGGACGCCCCCGAGCGAAGCTCATACCGAACCCCGACCGCCCTCCCAGATCACCCGAGCCGTCCGCACAACCGCTCGGCGGTATGAGGCTCGCTCGTTAAACCTCACTGGCCATCGAGCGCCCGAGCCGGCGGATTAGACGGCGCGCAGCAGAAAGACCACAGCGGCGACTGCCGGAGCGGCCACGAGCGCAGCCGTGACGGTCGCCAGCAAAGCGAACGCGGCACCCCGGCTCCAACGCCGCAGCCGGGTCCGGGCTACGAGCAGACCGGCAGACACCCGGATCGCGACCGGCGCGCCACGTTGCGCGACCAGCGCCGCGCCTACGCGCCGCTCCCAGCGGAGGGTCATCCGGGCTGCCTCGCGCCGCGCGTGCATCCGATACCACGGCAGGTGCCGTGCCCGCTCACGCCAGTACCCGAGCGACTGAACTCCATCGCCGAGATCCGGAGGCGCCAACAGCCGCGCCAGAAGCTGCTCGTCAGTGGAGCGCGAAGCGGTCCGCATGGAAGACCATTGTCGCACGCTGTCCGGAATTCCGGGCGATGGCGCCCACGACCCGCGCTCGGCGTCTCAGCGGCTCTCGACGACCATCAGGCTGTTGCCATCCGGATCGCGGAACCAGAACAGCGGCGGAACCGGGTCGCCCATGCGGCTGACCTCGGCATCGACGTCGACACCGCGGGCCTTGAGGTCGCCGTGGTCGGCATCGATGTCGTCTGTGTACAGGCCAATGCCGGTCTCGACGCTACCGGTCGGCTTGCCCGGGGGCGGCGGAACGATGGCAATCGAGGTCGCCGCGTCGGCCGGCGCCACCTCGACCCACCGGTACCCGTTGCCGAACGGCACATCGGTGCGCTTCTCGAAGCCGAGCGTCTCGACGTAGAACTCGATCGCGCGGTCCTGATCGGACACGGGGACGACTACCGTGCCGACCCTGTTGATATGAGTGTTGGAGCTGGTCACGACATCCTCCTGGGGTTGGATCACACTCGCTGAGACCGCTGGACCGGCGGAAACTCATCGCGGACCCTTGTCGACGGCGTCTAGGGTCGTCCCGCGGGTGTGCCGACGGCCGCGATCCGCCAGGGTTGATCTTCGGGCCCCTCGAGGGCGAGCGTCCAGCGCTCGGTGAACGTGACAGCCCGCGATTGGCTGCCGGACACCACCGCGGCAGTGTCACGGTCCTCCAGATAGCGACGTCCGGCGAGCTCGACGTCGATCGTCATTGTCGGGGGTTCCGCCGCGGCATCGAGCGACACGATCGAGATGTGACGCACCACCAGGCCGCGCACGACCAGGCGCGTGCGCCCCGTTGGGTCGCCCGGATGTAACAGTTCGCGCGCGGCATCGGGTCGCGACAGCGCCAGCAGCGAACTGTCGTCTCCGTCGACGGCGTCGGCCCAGCCGGCGACGGCGCGCCGCGCGGCGACCTCGAGGACGTCGGGCGCGAACCTGCCGTCGGCAACCGACAGGTCAAGCGCGGCGGCGCGTCCATCGCCGTCGAAGTCGAGATCGGCAATCTCGGCGATCTTCGTCCCCTCGGGCACGGCGTCTTGCACCGCGCCGTGGACTAAAGCCTCGTCGCGCATCGCCTGCTCGTCGGCCCAAGGCGTGGCGAGGAGATCTTCGCTCAGCGAGTGGGCACCCTCGGCGCCCTGTTCGATCGACTGCAGGATCCAGTGGCCGTCGCGCTTGGCCAGTGTCCAGAACTCGCGTACCCGGCTCGTGTCGCCGACGGCGTCAACTCGACCGACGCGCTGGCCGTATGCGTCCTCAACGTAATCGCGCAGCCGCGCCTCGATCCGCACTACCACGCGGTCCCCGCGATCGTCGCCACGGTTGCTGAGACCCACGTATTCGATCGACGGTTCCCCGATCGGCTGCACGCGGTTGCGCCAGCCCTTGCGATCGAAGTCGTCAAGGCGCCGCTCCCACTCCGCCAGCAGTTCCGGCGCGACAAGTCCGCGGAGGCGGACGCGATCGCCTGCGTCCCAGGCGGATTGGATGTCAACGAATAACCTGGCCGCCTGTGAGCGAACCTGCTCGGGTGCGAATGCTTCGTCGTCCTCGGCCGCCTCGGCGGCGGCCAGCTCCACGCGCCGCTCGCGCTGGGCAACCCGCTGGCGCGAGGCCATGCCTGCGCTTTGCTGCCCCCGCCACCACATCACAAGCCGTGGGAGCACGAAAAACACGACCGCCAGGATGAGGATGAGTAGAAATATGCCGCCTCCGCCGCCGACCGGGATGAAGAAGAAATGCCCGCGACCAAAGCCACCGCCTGAGCCTCTGCCGCCACCGAATCCGCCGCTAAATCCGGAGCTACCACCGCCGGCGCGCGCCAACGCATCCGGTGCTCCTAAGAGCCCCACCAGGGTTACCGCTGTGATCGCGCTCAGCGCTCGTCTTCTCATACCGTCACCGAGCGTACTAGTGGCCGGACCCAGGCTCACCCTTCTCTCGCCCATTCTTAGGCACGATAAGTCTCGCGGACTGAGCGCGCACGCTGGAACCGGGGTCTCAGAGGCCCTGCTTCTTTAGCCAGTCGAGGCTATGCTGAGCCACCTCGCGCCAGCCTGAATCGACACATAGTGAGTGTCCGCGGTCTGGAAACTCTTGGAAGTCGGTGACGGCACCTGAGCGGTACAGCTTGAGGGTGTGTTTGGTGATCACCGCCGGGACCGTGTGGTCCTTGCCGCCTGCGGTAAGCAGGAGCGGCCCGCGGGAGCCGTTCTTGGTGTTGACGGCCGTCGGCGACTTAGGCGTGACGGTCGCGAACGCCGCCTCGAACAACGGCTGATTAGGCGAAGGAATGGTCCACTGGTCAAACAGCTCATCGGACTCTTGTTGAGGCAACGCGTTGCCAAACCCGTAGCGGAACTGCTCACGGGTCAACGCTGTGGCCCCTTTACGGCTGAATGGGTTTCGCAATGCGACTGATGCGACTCGCAACGCGCTCACAGGCAGATTCCAAACACCCTTGATCGGCGCCGCGTCGATCGCGACCGCAGCTGACACGGATCCCTGGCCGAGGAGTCGTTGAACGATGAGTCCGCCGAACGAGTGGCCGATGACAATCGGCTTGGCGTCGAGTTTGGCGATCTCGCTCGCGTAGGCGTCGACGACCTCGTTGATGCCGTATCCGGCGACCGCGTCCGGGTTCTGGCGGGCTGCCGCAACCGTCTCGGCGTCGCCAGGCCAGCCGGGAGCGCTCGGCTCGTACCCGTTCTCGCGAAAAAAATCGATCCAGGACGTCCAGGACGTGCTGTGCAGCCAGAGACCGTGGACGAAGACAACCGGGGTGGGCATAAAGGAGTTCTCCGTGGCTAGGGGTGGGATTCGGGCTGGATCAGTCAAGCAGTCCGACCGATAAATCGGCACCTCGCGTGCGAGGCCCGCTCGTCTGCCATCGAAATTTCAGCAGGCCAATGAACGATCCGGCAGCGCCGCTGCCCGGCGTGCCCGTTAGCTTGACCCACGGGTGGTCAGTGCAGGCAGGCCGCGGGTCCGCCGGCCTCGAAGGTCGCGACGTCGCACATCGCCGTTCGCGGGTAGTACACGCCCAGCGCCTTCCGAGCGTCGGCGACAGAGGTGCCGGTAGCACTCTTGGGGCTGTGGTTGAAGGTCTTGCTGACCAGCATGTTCCGCAACGAGACTTGCTCGACCGCCGTGGGGTTGCTGGTTGACATCGGCAGCCAGGCGATACCGTTCGCGGCGGTGGCGTTCGAGGGCCTGTCCTGGGGGAAGGAGAGCACTACGGTCGCGTTGCCCTGACCGGTGGTCGGAACCTGGAGGTCGGCGGCGCACCCATAGACGGTGCTGCCGTCCGGGCCGGGCGCGACGACGACCGGGAACGGCGCAGCGTAGACGTAGTTGCACAGCGACCAGTAGCGGATCTGCCAGCGCGCGACGTCGCTTTGCGGCCACGGCACCGGGCGCTCCCCGCCGTGGTAGGCGAACGGCGAGGTCGGCACCTTGGCCTGGATCACGACGACCTTCCCAGGCTGCGGCGTGAAGAAGGCGGCCGCGTAGCCGCTGGTTGTGTTTGGGAATGGGATGTCGTTGCCCGACGGGGGGACGAAGAACTGCAGATTCGGCGGGCAGCCGCTGCCGCCCGGCGGACATGGCGCGAGCGCGGGCGCGGACTTGCCCGTCACGAGCTTCAGGATCTTCCGGCCTAACGGTGAAGAGCTGAGCTTCCTCGTTCCCTGGCGTGAGCCACAACGACGGAGAGTGACCGCCTTGCTGCCGGGCTGCTTGATGGTGATCGACGGCAGCGCCACCCTGTTGAAGTTCAGATTCGGCGGCAGGTAGACGCGCATCATCAAGAACCCGATGTTGTTGGGCAGATCGCCCGATATCGGACGGGCCGGAGCGATCGGCAGCGTATTGCGTAGCGCGCCCCGACCGGCAGCCTGGGCACGCGAGCTCACCGACCTGAGCGTCACCGTGTACCGCCCAATGACCGCCGCGCCGGCGACCGCCGCGGCCCAGGGGTTACGTCCGATGCTGGGGGCGATCTGATAGTCGGTCAGCGACGACATCAACCCGCGCACGGTGTAGGGCTGGGCGTTGCTGTCATAGGCCTGGATGGAGAAGTAGCGCGCCGTCGGATAAGCGCCCCGAAGGAAGATCCGCATCCCCGGCTTCACCCGGTAGGGCGTCGTCCAATACGTAGAGTTGGAATCGGGATAAAGGATGTTGGCGCTCGTCGGCGTGGACTCAATCGGCCACGAACATCCTGGGAACGGAGTCCTCCCGCGAGCGGCAGGGGCTAGCGCCGCCCCGCCGATCGCGCATACCGCCGCGACACCTGCGACCCGCGGAACCAGCTTCGCACCCAGCAGCTGTCCGGCACGACAAATCGAAAAGACCCGTGCCCCGGCTGAAATTCGGAAACTCATGCCCCGCACCCCTCGCTGAGACGACCCGTTCAAAGACGCACACCGGATCCTCCTACCTCACCACGCGCTGGGCGACGATGCGCTCAATCTCGTGCAATGGATGAATGATCACGGCGAGATCCTCTATCCTCTGCACACCTGACAAAGGACCGAGGACGGCGGCGAGCTGCTGACGGAGAGTGATGTCGAGCTTGCGGTACGCGCAGCCCGGTTGCATCTCGATCGTCTTCGTTGACAGGTACAGGCGGGCTGCGATTTCGCGGTTGGTTGCGCCTTGAGCGGCCATTTCGGCCACGCGTTGCTCGGCCGGGGTGAGCGCACTTCGCCCGGCGCTGGCGGTGGGACGTGGCCTTCCATGGGCGAGGAGCAGCTCGGCGCGGGCCCGATTGCAGAGCGCGAGAGAACGGCATGCGTAGGCAACGTCGTGAGCGTCGCGGAGCAGCGCGCGGGCGGCGCGGCGGTCCCCGGCAGCCCGGCGGTGGGCGCCTAGATCGATGGATCTCGCGCGAGTTCGAGTCACGTGCCGCCGCAGAATAGGCACGCACATGATCTTCGGCGGCGATGGTCTGGCCGGCCAGCGTCAGGGCTTCGAGGTCGTCGCGGCGTCCAACTTGTCCGTCAGTTCCGAGGCTTCGGTCATCTTTCTCCTCACAGGCTCACCTGACCGCGTCAGCACGCTTTCGCGTCCGGGCACCAGGCCCGCTATCCGGCCGGTTATCCGACACGACCGCCTGGAGGGCGCAGTCATCCGTCCCGGTTTCCCGTTGCCTTTCGGCTGCCGGCGGCGCATTTCGCTCTCTCGGTCATCAGATTCCCGCCGAGGGATTGGGCGTTCCTCACGGTCGGCCTACCGGGCATCAGCCCGGACCTCGACGGGGTTACCGCGTTCCGCACGCACGAGCTGCGACCGGGGTGGGTGCCTCCTGTACCCCGAGTTGACCCGGAGCGTCACCCGCTCCCGCAGTAGGCTTGCGATGGTGGCCATGGCAGCTGCCTCCTAACTGAATCGAAAATAGCGTTGCGCCCCGGACACACTAGGAGGAAAATGCCTGCTCAGGTGCCATCGCTGAGGGCTTCCCGTGCGGTACGGCCTGCCGCACGTCGTGGCCGTAGGGCCTGCGGGAGCCTGCCCTTTTCATCCCTTCCGGGTGGGACCCGCCAGGGGCGCATGAGTCGCTGAATCGAAAATAGCGTTGCGCCCCGGACACACTAGGAGGAAAATGCCTGCTCAGGTGCCATCGCTGAGGGCTTCCCGTGCGGTACGGCCTGCCGCACGTCGTGGCCGTAGGGCCTGCGGGAGCCTGCCCTTTTCATCCCTTCCGGGTACGACCCGCCAGGGGCGCATGAGTCGCTGATATGGAGAGGCGTTTGTCAAGTCGGGGTCGGTGAGTTGCCGCATTTGCGCTCCTTCGATGTGTTGTGTGGTCGGCTGGGTTGGTGGCGGTCCGGCAGGCTGTGCGCGACGCGCGGTCAGACTGATATACGCGGGTTGGCACCTCACCGCAGGACCATGGTTCGTCGTGGGGGAGCCGCTGTCTAAGATCGGGCGTGGCCAGCCCCCTGTGGCGGGGCGGGGTGCTCGTAGTTAGCTCGCGGGTTCCCCGCGCGTTGCCGGGCCGCCACCGACCCAGCCGACGGGATAGGCGATGTCAGGGCAGATCTCGGTTCATTCGATTTGGGTGATCGCCCAGGCGAACCCGGCGAGCTCGCGGGCGGCGGCGACGGCGATGATCGTGCGGCGCTTGGCGCGAGCCTCCAGCCGTGTCCAGGTGCGGTGCAGCCGTCGTTGCGCTGACCAGGCGATCGCGATCGCCTCGGGCGGCTGGTCTGCTTGGCGGTCGCTGAGCGCGCGGCCGATGCTCGGCCGGGAGCGGTAGTGCCAGGCGGCCTCGACCAGCAGCCGGCGAGCGTGCCCCGAACCTGTCTTGGTGATCGACCCGAGCCGGCGCTGCTGGCCGGTCGTTGACTCTGAAGGGACGAGTCCGACGTAGCTGCTCAGCTGCCCGGCGCGGGCGAAGCGCTCGAAGTCGCCGATCTCTGAGCACCGGCCGACCGCGGTCAGCGTGTCAACCCCACGCGGGGCACCGCAGCCGCCCGACCTGCACCGCCCACGGGCACGCCGGGAGCATCGCGACGATCTCGCGCTCCAGCTGCTCGCGGCGGTGCACGAGCGCGTCGATCGCGCCGCGGGCGTCCAGCAGTGTCGCCTGCGCCGCCGGCCAGTCCAGCGTGACCGTGGCCAGCCAGTCGCGGTGACGCTGGGTCCACCGTTCCCGTCGTCGAACCGGATCCCGTGGCGCAGCAGCAGCTTCGAGAGCCGATGCCGGCAGCGCATCAGATCCATCCGGACCGCGTCACGAGCACGGACCAGGTCGCGCAGCGCCTCTTCTTCAGCGCCCGGAACCCGGACCGCGTGAAGCTTCCCGGCCAGCAACAACCGCACCAGGTGCTCCGCGTCTCGACGATCGGTCTTCACCCGATCCCCGCTCGCCCTGGGAATCTTGCTCGGCGCCGCGACCACGCACTCCACGCCGCGCCGGGCGAGCTCGCGCGCCAAGCCGTACCCGGTCGGGCCGGCCTCATACGCGACCCGCACCGGCCGCGGCAGCCCGGCGCAGAAGCCCGCAGCCCCAGCGGTATCGCCGGTCATCGCGAACGTTTGCAGCTGCCCGGTATCGACGTCGAGCACCGCGACGACCTTCGTCGCGTGCACATCCAGGCCGACCAGGGATCTAGCCTTGGCCATGGCTGGTTCCTCCTATTCGGTTGTGGGTCGCCGCGCGGGGTCTAGCCGCGCGGCTCGAACTCACCCCACTGACGACGTGGGGGAGCCGGCCCTTTCTACTCCGCGGGCCGGACGGACGGTCAATCCATATTGTCTAAGCTAAGCGCCCCGCGAAAAGCGGGCTCGCAGCGCGACTCGCGCTCTACAGACGACCCAGCGTCGTCACTCTGGATGGAGGCTATGCCTGGCCACCGCGCCTGCCACGCCGACAGGCGCATCGAAACGATGCAAACTCCGGGATCACCGCAGCCGCCCGCCCACGCCAGCGCTCCCGAAGGGAGCGCCCGTCGCGCGAGGCTCATACCCGAACTTAGATAACCGTCCGCCCCTCGAGCTCGGCGGTATGAGGCTCGCTCGTTAACGCTAGCCGCCGTCGGACGCGCGATCCAAACCGATAAGGCTCCCGCCGACGGGCGCGTTAGCGAGCAGTCCCGGCCCCAGACCGCCGGATCGTCGAAGGCGCGGCCATTTTCTGAAGCCGCGGTGGTCGATGTTTGCACCGATACGCACTCGTCCGCCCCGGGGAAACGGGGAGACGGCGCGTAAGCGTGATCCCTCGATGCGTGATCGGCTCGCCCCGCGGGAGCTGCAGATCGCACGCTTAACGGCTAACGGCATGACCAACCCCGACGTCGCCACGCAGCTCTTCCTCAGGCCGCGCGCGGTCGACCACCACCTTCGCAAAGTCTTCGCCAAGCTCGAGATCGCCTCCCGCGCCGAGCACATCGGCGTGGACCTCGGGAACCCGCGGTAGCCTCACCGACGACTCGACCGCGATCGGAGTGGCTTCATAATTGCGAATAGAGCACCCATAGGAATCGCTGGCGCAATGATCCGAGTGCTCGGAACCTGGCCTGCGGCAATGTTGGCTGTGGCGCTTGTCGTCGGCGGCTGCGGCGGAAGTAAGCGCGTGACGACAAGCATGACGAAGACGGCGCGGCCTGCGACATCGACGACGACCTCACGGAGTCAATCCGAGGGAGGGAGTACTGGCCTCTCAACCAGCAGTACGACCACAACTCAACGCACGTCGTCCTCGACCAGGGTTGTCGTCCCCTCAACCACCCGCACGACCACAACTCAGACGAGCTCCCCGTCGAGGGCTCGAACAGTCCCCTCAACCACGAGTACGACAACCACCCAGAGCAGCTCCCCATCCGCCGGCAGTCAGTCGCAGCCGACCCCACGGGAAGTGCAGGAAGCCCAGCAGGCGCTACCAAGTTGCCGCAAGGAACAGCCCTCGATCACGCTGCAAGAACTCGAGAGAGAAGCCGCCACTCCTTTGGGTATTCAGTGTTAAGAAGTCACTTCTCGCGCTCGCCTGCGCCGCATGAACGTACAGGTTGCTGCACGAGTGGCCGGACCACCGACCGCTAGTTCAAGCCTGCACGCCTAACGACGGCGTCGACAGCTTCCACTACCTCCGAGACGCGAGCGCAGACCTCAATCCCCGACTGCGATCGCAGTTGGCACATCAGGCCACGGCCGCCAATCACGAACCCCGTCGCAGGCCATTCCTGCTTCACCTCATCAATCACGCTCAACACCTGATCGGCCCGTCCCGCCATCGTCGAGCTCAAGCAGATCACGTGCGGCTCGTAGTGCCTCGCCGAAGCGCCCAGCGCCGCCCTGGGCACGTCGGCGCCGAGCATCACGATGTCGTAGCCGGCCTCTCGCAACAGATTGGCGACCATCCTCAAGGCGACCACATGTAATTCGCCGGCGGGTGCCGCGAGCATCACCCGCTGGCCGCGCCGTCCCTGCGCTACACGCTGCGCCTCGCGCTGGAGAGCGAGCACCCGCATCGAGATCTCGGTGGCGATGTGCTCATCGGCGACCGAGATCTCGCCGCGCTCCCAAAGCTCGCCAACGAGCCAAAGCGCCGGGGCGATGATCTCTTCATCGATCTCCGCTGTGGTCAGCTTGGCATCCATCGCCTCGCGGATCGTGATCTCGGCTCCGGTCTCATCGCCGGAGAGCACCGCGGCGGCGTACAAGCCCGCAAACTCGCTGAGCTTCGCCTCGTGCGATTCACGCGAGTCGTTCTCCCGGCGGTCGCCCATCGGTTCCTCAAAGGCGACCATACCCCCTCTAGCCTCGCGCCGTGCGTTGGTTCGTTAGGCTCGGGTCGTGCGGTTCAGTGCTGATCGGCCGCTGGCTCTCGCGCCGGCGACGGTGCTCGATTACCGCGAGCTGGCCCGGCGAAGGCTCCCACGCCAGCTATTCGACTACATGGACGGAGGCGCTTACGAGGAGAACACGCTGCGGGCCAACGTAAGCGACCTCGAGCGCTTGCTGCTTCGACAGATCGTGATGCGCGACGTCTCGATCCGCGACCCGGCGGTGGAGGTGCTCGGTCAGCAGCTTGCGTTGCCGGTCATCCTGGCACCGGTTGGCCTGGGCGGCATGTTCGCGCCACGCGCGGAGGTACAAGCTGCGCGGGCTGCGCAGGTGGCGGGTGTGCCGTTCGTGGAGTCGACTGTCTCGATCTGCAGCATCGAGGAGGTGGCCCGGGCGACATCCAGTCCGCCGTGGTTTCAGCTCTACGTGATGCGCGACCGCAGCTATGCGGAGGAGCTGATGTCGCGGGCGCAAGCGGTCGGGTCGTCCGTCTTGGTCTTGACGATTGACCTTGCCGTGGTTGGAGCCCGCCATCGCGACGTCCGCAACGCCGTCGTGGGTGACCCTTCCGTCTTGGCCAAAGTCGTTCGCGGGCTCGACCTGGTGGCGCATCCGCGCTGGTTTCGAGATGTTGCGCTCGGAGGTAGACCGCTGACCTTCGGCAACTTGGAGAACGCGGTCCCGGGAGCCAGCTCCCCAGCTGCGTTTCGGGACTGGGTCGATGGTCAGTTCGATCCGAGCGTGACCTGGGACGACGTCGCCTGGGTGCGCAAGAACTGGAGCGGCCGGCTCGTGGTGAAAGGCGTGCTCGATCCAGAGGATGCTCGCCGCGCCGTCGACGTCGGCGTCGACGGCGTGGTCGTGTCCAACCACGGCGGGCGCCAGCTCGACTCCGTGCCCTCAACTGCGCGTGCGCTACCGGACATCGCCGACGCAGTCGGGAACCAGCTCGAGGTGCTGGTCGATGGCGGCATACGGAGCGGGCTTGACGTAGTCAAGATGGTTGCGCTGGGCGCCCGCGCGGTCCTGATCGGGCGCGCATGGGCGTGGGCGATCGCGGCACGCGGCGAAGCGGGTGTACGTCACATTCTCGAGGTCATCAAGGCCGATATCGACGTGGCACTCGGTCTCACCGGGCACACTTCGCTCGCCGGTATCGATCGAGCAGCGCTTTACCAGGCGGTTGGCTCCCCAGTCCCCTCGGGGTAGACGGCGCGGCGTCTACCCGGCGGCCGCGGGCCCGCGCACGAAGCTGCCTGATGACTAACGGCTGGCCCGCCCAGACCGCCGTGACCAGCTCCACGCAGCCTAACGCCGGATCCAGGTACGCCCTCCCGCGACGCCGCAGCCTTGTGTCGGTCGCATTGTCACATCGAGCGGACGTATGTCGTCCTGGAGACGACGCCCCAACCCAAGGAGAGATCGGATGAGCGAGATGATTCCCGCCGGACGGATGCAACTGCAACAGCGGGCCGCAAAGCCGTTCGCGGCGATGTACCGGCTCGAGGCTTCGATCGAACTCGATCGCGCGGTGCGCGAGCTCGTCCAGATTCGCGCTTCCCAGATCAACGGCTGCGCCTTCTGCGTCGATATGCACTGGAAGGACGCTCGCCCCGCCGGAGAGCGCGAGGAGCGCCTCTACATGCTTGACGCCTGGCGCGAGAGCCGGCTGTACACCGAGCGCGAGCGAGCAGCGCTGGCGCTTTGCGAGGCGGTCACGCTAATCGTGGACGGGCACGTTCCGGACGAAGTGTGGGCGCGTGCGCGGACGGTCTTCGAAGAGCCAGAGCTCGCCCAGCTCGTGTTCGCGATCACCGCGATCAATGCCTGGAACCGGCTGATGATCACGACGCGGACTTAACCGGGTTACTACGAGCCATCCGTCCGGGAGGCAGCTTGAGCTGCGGTCAGGCACGTGCAGGCGGCTCGCGTCGACTCACCGACGATGGCCACCGCTTTACCTTCGGCGACAGGCGTCTGGGCGACATCGAAGCTCAGATCGCGAAGCTCCAAGCGCGGCTCGACGCCAGCCTCACGGAGAAGATCGCGTACCGCGTCGTAGTGACCGGGGTTGGCTTCGCGGGGATGGATTAGCACCGCCCGCCGACATCGATTGAACCATCGGAGATCGCGCTGACGATGTCAGCTACCGAACGGGTGCGACGCATAAGCTCAACGCCGAGCTCCTGCTCAAGCATTCTCACCTGACGACTGAGCGCGGGCTGCGCGATATGCGGCCGCTCAGCGGCGCGCGTAAAGTTACACTCGCTCGCAACCGCCAAGAAATAGGGCTCTCCTGCTGATCTGGGGGTGAATCATCGGTGAGGGAGCGGGATTTGGATGCCGGCGCAGCAGAGGTAGATCATCGCGATCAGCGCGTCGGCGGAGTGGAATCCGTATGCGCGGTGTGAGATCAACCTCACCTTGCTGTTTAAGGCTTCGAGGCGTCCGTTGCTCAAGTTCAGCTCGATCGCCGCGAGCAGCGCCAGCCTTGTGTTTGCGGATCGTTCGCGCGAGCTTGACGAACGGCTTCAGCCGCGAGCGAGATGCCCACGCCAGCCACGCCTCGAGGCGCTCGGGCGCTTGCTCCTTGGGGAGCTTGTAGAGGTAGCGCAGCTCGCCGTAGAGCAGGAACGCGCGGTACATGCGCTTGTTGGTGAGCACGACCTCGGCGAGCTTGAGCAGCTGCTTGGCGGTCTGCTTGGCGGTGTCCTTCAGCAGCGAGTAGCGGGTGCCCTTGATCCACTTGCCTTCGCCAGTCGAGGATCGTCCGTGGCGGTTGTACTCGTCGCGGCGGACCTGGTCGGCGGCCTTGCCAGCGAGCTGTACCACGTGGAACGGGTCGAACACGACCTGCGCGTGCGGGACGCCGTCCTCGGCGCGGATCGCCTTCTCATAGCCGGCGGACATGTCGATCGAGACCGCCTTGATCGACGCTTTCTGCTCGCCCGTGAGCCCGGCGAAGAACGCCTGCAAGCTGTCGGCGTTGCGGCCCTCGGTCGCCCACACGATCGACCCGGCCTGATGATCGACAACGCAGGTCAGGAACTTGTGCTCGGCGCCGTATGAGACCTCGTCCACGCCGATGAACCGAAGCCCGTCCAGGCGGTGGCGGTCGAGCTTGTCGGCGACGACCCGCGCGAGGATCGTGCCGACCGTGCGCCACGCGATCCGCAGCAGCCGCTCGACCTGCGTCTGGCTCATCTGCTGCGCCAGCCACGCGGTGAGATCTTCGAAGTCGCGCGTGTAGCGCGAGCCCGCCCTGGCCCACGGCACCCCCTCGTACACGTCCCCGCAGCCCGGGCAGTACAAGCGTCTGAGCCGGCACTCGATCACGCACCGCAAGCCGCCGAGATCCAGCGCCCGCCAGCGCTTCTCACGATGCTCCTTGATCTTCAGCCCGCGCGCGCCACAGCCCGAGCAGACAGGCTTCTTCGCGCGCAGCACGACGGTCACGATCACCGCCTCCTGCCCGAACGCCACATCCCTAACCCATGCACCCGGAAGCCCAAGCATCCGGTTCAATGCCGTCGTGACCCGCACGTCGCCCTCCTTCGTAGACCGCTGAACTTCGAACATCCAGCAGCCTGCCGGATCAGGGCGGCGGCGGGCCGCTCCACACGCGCGCAACCTGCGAGACCTTCACGCCGGGCCACGCTCAGCGCGAGGTAGCGCAGCCGCGCGCCGCGCGTCAAGCGGCAGCCCCGGATCACCAGCCGCCCGCCCAACACCAACGTATGCAGGAGATCCGGCCGCTTGACCCGGGCTTCGGCTCCGCTATCTGGCAATGATCGCCGAGCAGAGCCCGGCACTCATCAGATTACGACCAAGGACCCCGGAGTCACCCCCAGACGAGCAGGAGTCCCAGAAATAGCGCAGCCGCCGTAAGTCGACCACGCCCCGATCCTAGCGGTAGCCGCGGAGCTGAGCGACACACGAAAGAATCGGAGCGTCGGGCTTGCTCGCAATCGGTGTGGACTGGGTCGAGGTTACGGCAATCGCGACGGCTATCGGGGCCATCGGTCTACTGGGTGGGCTCAGGGCGGCCGTGTTTGCCGCGCAGCACGTCCGCGAAGCCCGCAGCAGCCGCCAGGCGTAGATGGCGGCCGAGTTCTTCCGCCGGTGGAATGGTGCAGAACTCGTAGAGGCGCGGCGCTTGGTCGGCCGGTTCAAGTCCATTAAAGAGCTCTGTGAGGCATTTCAACGGTACGTCGCTACCTCCGCCCCGGAGGCTTATGTCCTCTACCGGGAGCTTGACTATTTTGAGCAACTGGCCGCGCTCGAGAGGCTGGGTGCTTTCGACCTCGAGCTGATCAAAATCATCCTCGGGCGTACGCTGATTGCCAGGTGGGAAATGTGGAAGCCCGCGATTGACACTGTGCATGGTGCGGCGTGTATCCGATGTTCGAGGGGCTTGTCCACAAGCTGCGTCGCGCGTTCGGCGATCCTCCCGCTTCCGTTGAAGCCTGACCGCGTCGTGGTACGGTCCGGTTCATGGCAAGGACGAGCATCGACGACGCTGCGGGCCTAACCGCTGCGGACGTCCTCCACAAGCGGTTCGCCTCGCTGCCGGCGGGCGCGACGGTCGGCGACGTGCGCGCGTGGTTCGCGGCGAGCTCGCACCGCCGGACGGCGTTCCTCGCCGACAACGGACGCTACGTTGGCTCGCTCACTCCGGCTCATCTAGCCGGCGACGTTGACGCCGGGCGCCCTGCCTCCGAGCTCGCGCAGCGCGGCCCGACAATCGGCCCCGACGCGTCAGCCAGCGCCGGACGAGAAGTCGCGTTGTTAACCGATGTGCGGCGCGTGCCCGTCGTAGACGGCGACGGCCACCTGCTCGGCGTTGTCAGCGTGACCGACGATCTAGCTGGGTTCTGCGGTACCGCGTAGCCGAGATCGCGGTCTTTCGGACCGGCGGAGCAACTTCCATGCCTCGTCTTTCAGCGCGTCAGCGCGGGGTCCTCACGGCGGCTCGGTGTGGCTAACGCTTCGATCTTCCTCGACCAGAAATCGGTCGTGGTGGCGCTTCACTCGATCCAGCGCGATTTCCACAGCTCGACAATCGAGGTGCAGTGGACGATCGGTGCCTACTTGCTGTCACTCGCGGCGCTCGTTGCCGGTTCGGGACCGCTCGCCGACCTGTACGGCCGGCGCCGCTCGTTCTTGGCCGGCTTGGCGCTGGTCGGTTTTCACACCTTCCAGCTTAGACACGAAAGGAGACGCGATGAGCAACGACCTCGACTCGCTCAAGTCCGCCAAGACGATCCTGTTGACGACCTACAAGCGGGATGGCAACCCCGTCGGCACGCCGGTAAGCATCGCCTTCGACGGGGATCGCGCGTTCTTCCGCTCGTACGACAAGGCCTGGAAGACCAAGCGGCTGCGCAACAACCCGAACGTGAAAGCCGCGCCCGCCACCCTACGGGGCACGCCCACTGGGCGATCCGTGGATGCTCGCGCAACATTGCTGGCCGGGGAGCAAGCCCAGATTCCCGGCCGCGCCCTGGCCCGCCGGCATCGCCTGCTGCAAGGAATCCTCGTCCCTCTCGCCCACCGGCTCATGCGCTACCAGACGATGCATTACGAGCTTCACCCAGACAGCCGGCTACCCCTCTAGCTTCCCGGGCGGCCCGCCGAGGGAGGCGATCAGCTTCGAGAAGCGCTTGCCCGCGGCGCTTGGGATGTTGTCGTAGTCATCCCTGACGCTCCAGTCGCCCATCTTCGCCGCGTAAGTCTTCGTGCCGACGCGCGCGGCCCATCCGAGCTCGATCCCGCTCGGGTAACCCGGGATGATGGTCGCAATCGGCTGGCCGGGGCGAACCGTCTCCCCGACGCGCAGGCCCCTGGCCGGGGTTACGCCCTCGGCGTAATAGACGTAACAGCCGTCATCGGGGCCAGCGACGAGCTGGTACTCGATGAACGCTCCTGGCCACCCGGTGCCGGACGTGGCGATGTACCTCACCCTGGCGGCGCCGATCGCGGTGAGCTTCCCCGACCCGGCGTAATCGACGCCCTGGTCGATCCGCTCAGGGGTCACACGCGCACCAGCTAGCGGGTTCACGTAACCGCGCGACCGGGCGACCGGCTTGCAGGTTGCCGTGCGCTTCGCTCCCGCCGCCAGGGTGGATCCTCCGGAACCGGGCGCGCGCGCGGCGGTCGCCGAAGCTTGGGCGCTCGCACCGCGGACGTGCGTGAGGGAAACTGGACGCGCGTCGGGCCTAAATGCGACCTGAACCTTGGGGCCGGAGGCGCCCCCGCCATCGACTAAGCTCGGCAAGGTGGCCGCCAGCAGCCCGAGCGTCAAGATGCCCCCGGCGCTCGCGACCAACATCATCGAGCGCTTGGCGATCGGCCGCCGGCGCAGATCCCGGGAGGTCACGGACTCGCGCGCGAGATTGTCGGAAGCAGGGGCACGCCCCGCCCGCGGCTGGTTCAGCTCGACCGAGGGGCGAGGCAACCTGCCCCTGCGCTCGAGCGAGCGCTCAAGCGATTCCCGCCACGGCTCAACCCGGCCCAGGTCACGCGCGGTGTCCACAAACCCTCCTCGTAAAGACGATTCGAATGCCTGCGGAGTTAGCTGACGGGCTCGCGCTGTGCGCTACGCCGAATTGCTACGGCGATTCGCCCCGACGATCAAGTCGATCGCTCTGGGTCCCCCGCTCACCGGCCACGGATGGTCCGGCGACTCGGCTGGTTATGTTGCCGGGCAAGCTATCAGGTCGGTCAACGGAAACTCGGCCGGTGGCGTCAGACCACCACCGAGCTCGGTCCCCCACTTTCGGGGCTGATGAGCGCAGTGGCTAGATGAGGCCAATAAGAACGAGTGCTCCGATCAGAATCAGCACGATCGCCGTGAGGGCGTTGCCCCAGCGATCGAGCCATTGCCCGCGGATCTGGTAGCCGCTGCCGGCGGCGACGAGCGTAAGTCCGATGATCGTTCCGATCGTGACCGCGGCGAACACCAGCACGGACCCGATCGCAGCGCCCAAACCGACCGTCGTGGCGGCCAGGAACACCGGCAGGATCGTGAGGTCCGGGGAGGCAGCGGCGCCGAACGGGACCATCACCGCGGCGAGGCCACGCACTCCGCCCTGGGGCTGCCGTCCGGCGGTGTGGTGATGGTAGTCGTCGTCGTGGACGTGCCCGGGTTCGAGGTCGTTGTGGTCGTGGGTGTGTCCGTGGCCCGTCAGCTCGAAGAGCGTGAATCCGATTCCGGTGGCGATCAGCAAGCAGCCGATGATCGTGTCCTGCGCATGCTCGATGGTTGAGCGGAACTGGAGTCCGATCGCGATGATCACGGCGCCGAGAACGATCGAGAGAAGGACATGAGCGACCCCGGCGAGTCCTGAGAGCCGGGCGATCTTCGAAAGCGGATAGCGACGGCTGCTTCCGAGCACTGCGAGTGGCACCCAGTGGTCGGGCAGGATCGCGTGCCCGAGAGCGACGCCGGCGGCGGCCGCGAGCAGGGCAAGCGTCGCCGCGCTCATGCCGGCTGAGCCTCCGCTATCGGGCTTGCTGAGAGTCCAAGTCGCAGGTGCTCGGTGTGCGAGACAGCTTCGCCCAGGAGCGCGTAGACGTGGTCGTCGTGCAGAGCGTAGATGATTTGGCGCCCGTCGCGTTCGCCGACGACCAGGCCGAGGTGACGGAGAACGCGCAGCTGCTGCGACACCGCAGACTGCTCCATCCCGACATCGCGCGCGAGCTCGCCGACCGAGCACACTCCAGCGGCCAGGCGGCTGAGGATGCGGACGCGGCTCGGCGCCGCGAGGGCCTGCATCGTCTCGGCAACAGCTCGCGAGGTATCGGCCGAGAGAAAAGCAAGTTCCGGCTCGGATCCATGACTCATGCGTGAATTATCGCATGAATAGATATTCAGGGTTTCGCCTGTTGCCTTAGCGATCTCGGTCGTACAACGATCGCGACAAGGTCGTCGGCCCCAGCAACTATCGCAACCTGATCCTGAGACGAGGCCGGATGGAAGGCTTCATCATCCTCGACTATCTGAACCGCTTTCCGGAAGGCCAGGCCGAGATGGCCGGTTGGGTCGCCGAAGGCAAAGTCAAGTTCGCGGTCCACGTCATGGACGGGCTCGAGCAGGCGCCATCCGCACTGAATCTGCTGTTCACCGGCGGCAACACGGGCAAAGTGATCGTCCGGGTCCGGTAGCGCTCAGCGCAGAGCGATTAGATCGACCACGAAGATGAGCGTCTCGTCGGGCCCGATGACGCCACCAGCCCCCCGCTTGCCATAAGCGAGCATCGGCGGAATCGTGATCCGGCGCCGCCCGCCGACCTTCATGCCGGTCAAACCCTGATCCCAGCCCGCAATCACCTGGCCCTTGCCGAGCGCGAACTTGAAAGTGCTGCCCCGATCCCAGGATGCATCGAACTGCTTGCCCGTCTTCCACGAAACACCGACGTAATGCACCTCCACCACGTGGCCGGACACCGCCTCGTCACCGCTGCCGACGACGATGTCCTCAAGCTCGAGTTGGTACGACGGCGCCTGGCCCGACGGGACCTCAACTTCGGGCTTCTGATTCGCGGCCATACGGCAGTCTCTCACTGACGCACGTTCGCCGGGGCGCGGGCTGCCCGTGAGCGCGGCGGCGTAGCGGGTGACCGCGGCCGACGCTCACTCCGAGGCCCGCGGCCGGGCACGTCCGGCGCACCCGGCGGCACCCTCGCGCGTCTAGCCCGTAGCGCGCTCGGTGAGGTTGAGCAGCCGCTGCGCGTTACCGCCGAGAAATAACTCCCTAGTCTCCCCGTCGAGACCGAGAGCATCCAGATTCTCAAGCGCGTGCCTATTAGTACTTTGGTAGGTGGTCACTCGCGTTGTGGTGGGCGGCGGAGGGGTAAGTTGGCGAGGTCGATCGTCTGTTGGCAGGTGGAGCAGCGGCCGGTCCAGCAGCGCAGGAGGGGCTGGAACAGGTGGACTGCCTGTGGGAGGGTCAGGCCGGCCGCTGGCGATTTGGGTTCTGCCGCTCCAGGGTCAGGAAGCCGTGAGCGGCGGTGACGATCGCGCAGTGGTGATGGAACCCGAGGTAACTGCGGCCCTCGTAGTGATCCAGCCCGAGCTCGCCCTTGAGCTGGCGGTAGTCCAGCTCGATCATCCAGCGTAATCGCGCCAACCGCGCGAGCCGCTCGGGCGTCGTGTCCGCGGGCAGGTTGGAGATCCAGTAGTCGCTGGGCTGCTCGTCGCCTTCGGGCCATTCGATGATCAGCCATTCCTCGCGCGGCTGACCGCGGTCCCGCTCGACGGGGTGCGCAGCGATCACCCGCAGCATCGCGAACCGAGAGTGAACCTCCTCGCCGTCGCGAGTCGTGTAGACGAGCGTCTGGAAATCCTGCGGTCTGAGTGATGCGGCGAGCTCGGTGAGCTGGCGCGGTTCGCGGTCGGCGACCAGCGCGCTGGGCGCCGGCCCGCGCGAGCCTGGCTTGCGCGCGGGCACGCTGAAGACCGTGTTCGGCTCATACACACGGGCGTCTGAGTTGATGCTGAGCAGGTACTCGAACCCGCACTCGTGAAGACGCGCGCGCAGCTCGGTGTTCTTGCCGTACGCCTCATCGCCAAGCACCGGCGCCCTCGGAATCTCCCAGCCCGCGGCCCGCACGATCAACCCCCCAGCCAGCTCGGGCTTGGTCTGAAACTCAACGTCGTCGGGGATCTTCGCCTTGCGACGACGCTCAAGATCCGAGCACCACTCCTCCGGCAGATACAGCGCCCAGTCAAGCGGCACCGTCCCCTGCTCGCCGACCGCGTGCACCGACACCGCGATCTGACAGTTACCGATCTTCCCTAGCGTCCCGGAGTACTGGCGCTTGACCCCCGGCGAATGCTTGCCGTCCTTCGGAATCCCGGTGTCATCGATCACCCACGCCTCGACCCCGATCTCGGGAACGACCCGCTCGGCGACCGCCTGCTGGATCACCACCGGATCCCACGGGCTGTCGGCCAAGAAGTGCTGCAGCGCCTCATAGTCGCCGTCCTCTCCAAGCCTGGAGACGAGCGGCTCAAGCGACTTGCGCTGCCCGGCCTCCAACAGCCCCCGCGCGTACCGCTCCGCGCAACAACGCTGCTCGGAGCGGCCCAAGCCCCGAGCAACATCTGCCATAAACGCCGCCAAACGCTCCTTGACCTCCGGAGCAACCACGACCACGCCCGCCGCCTCGTCCTCGCGCTCCATCACGGTGCTGCCCATAACACAGCATTCGCCGCACCCCCACAGAACTCCTGCACGCAGCTACCAAAGTCCTACTATGCACGATCATCGGGTAGTTGCTGCCGAACAGGACTTTCCGCCGCCCGCTCTGAGTCTGCATGTAGCGGACCAGCTCCGGCGGATAACGCTTGGCCGTATAGGCCGAGGTGTCGATGTAGACATTCTCGTGCTTGCGAGCAACGGCGACCATTTCTTCGGTCCAGGGGTAGCCGATGTGGCCGCCGATAATGACCAGCTCCGGGAAGTCGAGTGCCATCTGGTCGATGTACGGGATCGGCCGTCCGGTCTCGGAAGCCCGCAGCGGCCCGGTATGCCCGACTTGCGTAAAGAACGGAACACCAAGCTCTACGCAGGTTGCGTAGAGCGGGTAGTAGCGGCGGTCGGTCGGAGGCGCGTCCCAAAGCCAGGGGACCACCCGTAACCCCTTGAAGCCCAACTCGCCGACGCACCGCCGCAGCTCCCGCACCGCCGGCATCGGCCTGAAGAGATCGACCGCCGCCAGACCCGCAAAGCGATCCGGGCGCTCTGTGACCCAGTCGTGCACCTCGTCGTTGCTGATCAGCACCCCGGCGGGCGAGTGCCAGGCGCTGAGCAACCCAAACTCGGCGCCGGCCTCCTCCATCGTCGCGATCGTCAAGTCGATTGGCAACTCCTCGCTCGGCCCTCGCTCGGCAGTTCCTGAGCCGTCCAACGACGCAATGACTCGAAAGCCTCCTGGCCGAGGAAGCGCAGCGTCGGATGCTGCATCCAAACGTCGATGATCACGCCCCGTAGCTTGCCAGCTGGGATTCCGAGCTCGACGCGAACCACTCCCGCCGGGACTCGGTCCCCCGATCTGGTGCTCATCGCGCTGAACCTGCGATCCTGATCCGGTGCAGAGTTCGATTGTGGACGTGCGCACCTCAGATGGGGTGGCCGATGCGTACCTCGCCCGCCCCGATGACGATCGCTCTCATCCGCCGGTGCTGTTCATCATGGACGCGATTGGCGTGCGTCCGCGGATTGAAGCGATGGCGGATCGGATCGCCGCAGATGGTTATGTCGTGCTCGCGCCCAACGTCTTCTACCGCGCCGGCCGGGCGCCGGTGCTGCCGTTGCCCGACTTAGGTGACCCCGACAACCGTGCCAGCTTCATGAAGGCCGTTCGACCACTAATCGAGCAGCTGACAGCAGAGCGCGCTGAGCGGGACGGCGCCGCGTACCTCGACTTCCTGGCGGACCTCGCTCCAGGTTCGGTGGCGATCACCGGCTATTGCATGGGCGGCCGCCTTGGTTGGCGCATCGCCGCCGCGCATCCCGACCGGGTTGCCGTAATGGCGAGCTTCCACGGCGGGGGGCTTGTCACCGATGCCGAGGACAGCCCGCATCGTTCCGCCGGCGACCTCAAGGCCGAGCTGTACTTCGGGCACGCCGATCAGGATCCCAGCATGACCCCCGAGCAAATCGCTGTCCTAGAGCAAGCGCTGAAAGATGCCGGCGCGCGCTATCGCTCCGAACTCTATGAGGGTGCGGCGCACGGATACACGATGGCCGATACCGCGGCCTACGATCAAGCCGCTTGCGAGCGGCACTTCACCGTGCTGTTCGCACTGCTGGGACGCGTCCTCGAGGATCACTGCGATAGGCTTGAGATCTGATGGCGAGCGTTGCCAGTGGGCCCGAGCTGAGAGCGGTGGTTGTCGAGGATGTCGGCGCAGCGACCCGGGTTACGCTCAACCGGCCGGAGAAGCGCAATACCCTGTCGCTCGAGTTGATGCAGGAGCTGGTCGAGGTCCTTCAGGCGCTCGGCCAGCGGTCTGAAGTTCGAGCGATTGTCATCGGCGGTGCCGGCGTCGCCTTCTCCGCAGGCCACGATCTGGGCGAGATGGTGGGGCGCGACCTGCCGTTCTACCAGCGCCTGTTCGACATGTGCACAGAGTTGATGGAGACAATCCACCGGGTGCCACAGCCGGTCATTGCGAAGGTCCACGGGATCGCGACCGCGGCGGGCTGTCAGCTTGTCGCGGCGTGTGACCTCGCGGTGGCGGCCGATGATGCGCGGTTCGCCACTCCCGGAGTGAAGATTGGGCTGTTCTGCTCGACGCCGATGGTTCCGTTGTCACGGGCGGTCGGGCGCAAGCGCGCGCTCGAGATGCTGCTGACCGGGGAGCCGATTGCCGCTGCAACCGCACTCGAGTGGGGTCTGGTGAACCGCGTGGTGCCGGTGCCTGAGCTCGATGCGACCGTCGATGAGTTGGTGGGTGCGATATCTCGGTCCAGCCCGCTGACCGTTGGGATCGGCAAGGAGGCGTTCTACAGCCAGATAGAGCTCGACGAGCACCGCGCGTACGACCTCACGAGATCGGTGATGGCGATGAACTCGATCGCGGCGGATGCGCAGGAGGGAATCTGCGCGTTCCTGGAGAAGCGCCCGCCGAGCTGGACCAACTCCTAGCGCCATCCAGCGCTGCAAGAGTTCGTTCGCGACTCGTTCGCGGTCGCTGAGTCGCTTACCCTGCGAAACCTTGTCTTGTGCGACTCGCGGCGGCCATCTTTGTCTCTAGCGTAGTTCTCGGCGCTTCCTGCATCTTGCCGGGACCAGCGGCGGCCAGCCCGTTTGATGGTCGCGGCATGTGGATCTGGATCGTCAGCCGCAGCGACGGCGGCGACCCCGCGGCAATCGCGGCGCAGGCGAGAGCGGCTGGGATCAAGACGCTGTTCATCAAGAGCGGCGATGCTGGCACCTATGCATCCCAGTTCAGCCACTCGCTCGTGCGCTCACTCCACGCCGGTGGAGTCCGTGTCTGCGCCTGGCAGTACGTCTACGGCACATATCCCAGCGCCGAGGCGGCGGTCGGCGCAGCCGCGGCCCGCAATGGCGCCGACTGCCTGGTGATCGACGCCGAGGCCGAGTACGAGGGACGCTACGCATCCGCGCAGACATACATCGACGCGCTGCGCGCGGCGGTCGGTCGCGACTATCCCCTCGGACTGGCTTCTTTCCCATACGTCGACTATCACCCGGGCTTTCCCTACTCCGTGTTCCTCGGCCATGGGGGTGCGAAGTTCAACCTTCCCCAGATGTACTGGCGCGACATCGGCACGAGCGTCGAGGCCGTCTATCAGCACACCTACACCTATAACCGGATCTACCGCCGACCGATCCGTCCGCTCGGACAAGCCGAAAACGGCGCAAGCCCCAGCGAGATCGAGCTGTTCCGCGGAATGTCGGTGCGCTATCACGCTCGCGGTCTGTCGTGGTGGGACTTCGCCTGGGCAGCCGCGAACGACCTCTGGGCCGCGCTGAGCGGCCCATACACGAGCGTCCCCGGGGTCGCGCCGATGGGCTATCCGCTGCTGGGCTACGGGTCCAAGGGCGACATGGTCCTCTGGATGCAAGAGCTGCTGGCAAGCGCGATCCCTTCCCAGCGGACGACCGGCTTATTCGGATCGCAGACGCTCGCCGATCTTCGCTCGTTCCAGGCGCGCCACCGAATTCCGCCCACCGGACAGACCGGGCCCTTGACATGGCGGGCGCTGCTGCGCCTGCCGGTAGTCAGGGTGAGGTGGGCCGCGGCCGATGCGCAATCCGCACGTCGCGCCCACGCGATCCGGGGGAGCGGTCCTCGATCTCGGATCGCGCCGGCGCCGCATTCCGCGACGCTACCGGCGCGCGCGTACGAGATCCACAAACCGACCGGTACCGACGGTCCGCGCTAGCGTCGGCGCGCTGTCACGAGCGCACCGCGGTCAGAGGCAGGGGAATTCGACTGAGTTCGGGGTCCTCGGCCACGGCGCGGCGGAGAGCTTGCTCGAAATTGACCGGCTCGATGTCGAACAGCTGCATCCCCGAGGGATCGGTAACGACAGTCGGTACGGCCAGTCCTTCGATCAACGGTCTGGCGACACCAGCATCGACGGGTGTGACCAGGCCTATCCAGAGTGACGAGAGCCACGGGGTGATCAATGGCACGGGGACTCGCGGCCGTCGGCGAATGTCGAGCACTTCGGCCATCCGATCGAGCATCTCGCCGTAGGCGAGCACGTCCGGGCCGCCTATCTGAATCTCGCGACTGGCCGACTGCTCGACGCTCAGCGCCTGGATCAGGTAGCTGAGCGTGTCATCGATCGCGATCGGCTGAGTCGCGTTCTTCAGCCACGCGGGTGCAATCATCGCGGGCAGCCGCTGGACCAGGTAGCGGAGCGTGCGATAGGACTCGCTTTGTGGCCCGACCACCATTCCGGCGCGGAAGTAGGTCAGCGGCGGGCCGTGATCCCGGAGCGCAAGCGCAGTCTCGTGGCGGCTGCGCAGGTGCTCGGATTGCGGGCGATCGCCGAGACCCCCAAGGTAGATCACGCGCTCGATCCCCTCGGCGCGAGCGGTGCGGGCGAATCCGGCGGCGGCGGCCCGCTCGCTCGCGGTGAAGTCCTTCGGTCCGCCTCGACCCATCGAGTGGATCAGGTAGTAGGCCACCTCAACCCCTCTGCCAACACCGCGCAGCGTTTCCGGACGCAGCACGTCGCCTTCGTGCAAATCGAAACCTTGCCGCTCGAGCTCACGCGCCCTTGCTCCACTGCGGTTGCGCACCAGGCACCGAACCTCCCGTCCCGAGCTTGCCAGCCTCGCCGCCAGACTACCCCCGATGAACCCGGTTGCGCCGGTCACAAGCACCCGTCGGGTCATCTAATCCTGACGCTGAGAGCCGCTCGATCGTGGGCCATCACGGTTCCCCGACTTTGTCACATCGCGGCGGGCAGTAGCACACGGTCAATGACGTGAATCAGCCCGTTCGAGGCCTCGATGTCGGCGCTCAGGACCCGTGCCCAGTCGACCCGGATGCACCCGTCAACCGACAGCGGTAAGTCCTCGCCATGCACCGTCGGCGCAGTCCTCAGCCCGGCCACGTCGGCGGCAGTGACCCGGCCACGCACGACGTGGTAGGTCAGCACCTCGGCCAGCTTGGAGGGCTCACCGAGAAGCGTCTGGACCGCTCCTTCGGGCAACTGCGCAAACGCTTCATCGCTCGGAGCGAAGATCGTGAACGGTCCCTCGCCGGCCAGGGTCGCACGCAGGCCGGCGCGGTCGATGGCGGTGAGCAGGGTCGTGAACTTTCCCGCCTCTCTGGCCGTCTCGACGATGTCCTTTCGGGTCGCCGCCCCGCTAGTCCTCGACGCGTTTGCGGCCTTTGAGCGGCGGGGGCCATCTGGCGCGAGCTCGGGATCGGCGATCTTCTTCTGCGTGGCATAGCGACCGTCGAGGATCTCGGCGTAGATCAACAGCGCGAGCGCGGCGGCAACGATCAGCGTGATGATCGCGCCGATCACGAACAGTCCGCTGGCGCTCATCGTTCGCCGCCTCTGAGGACGAGGCCGCCGAGCGACAGTATCGACGGCACCCACAACCCGACGAAGATGCCCTCCACCTTGTGGCCGCCGAACCAAAGCACCACCGAGAGGACAAACGACGCGAACGCGGCGAACAGAATCAGCGCGCGTGCCCCGGCCTCCGGACGAGTCCTCATCAGCGTCTGAACCTTATCCACGGAGACCTCCTTATACCGAATCTGCACGAACCTTGGACGCGAGTAGCTCACATCTGGGTCTCGTGTCAAGTGTTTGTCCAGGTTTTGTATAGTAATGTGATGGAGGACGGGCCGCGGTCGGGCTCGGGCCGCGGTAAAGCCAGGCGGGCGCGGCCCTGGGGCGTGGTCTGGGCCTGCTGGGCGGCGGCTGCCAATTGCTGCGCCGAGGCGGCACTTTCAGCCTGGTTGCTAAATCGCACGAGCTTGATCGACTGGCGACCCAGCGGTGAGGCGATTTTTACCAGGTCACTTGTCAATAGGGCTGTTGTCACCCGCACGCATGCAGGAGTCCGGCACGATGGCGTGTGCATTGCGCGGGGGGGTAGGATCGGGACGCATGGGGGAGCAACGGCCAGCCGCGTTTGCGCAGAGTCCCCGCGAACTCAAAGCCCAGATCGAGGCCGAGCGCCGGGGTGTCCCGTTTCTCGTGTACCGGGACGGCGGCGGCGATCAGCAGATCTTCACGCTCGGCAACGGCGCCTCGCGGATCACCGTGGGTCGCGGGTCGGCGACCGACGTGCAGTTGGACTGGGACACTGAGGTCTCCTGGGTGCACGCGGAGCTGATCCCGATCGGTGACGATTGGACGGTCTCGGACGACGGGCTGTCGCGCAACGGGACGCACGTGAACGGTCAGCGCGTCATCGGACGCCGCCGTCTGTACAACGGTGACGTTATACGGTTCGGTCGCACCGTCGCCAGCTTCCATATGCCATTGTCGGCCGGCCGGCGCGAAACCCGTGTGTCATCCGACACGCCCGACCTTGCCAGGCTCTCGAATGCACAGCGTCGCGTGTTAGTCGCACTGTGCCGGCCGTTCAAGGACTCGAGCGGATTTGTGACCCCGGCGAGTAACCAGCAGATCGCGGGCGAACTGTTTCTGAGCGTGGACTCGGTAAAGACCCATCTGCGTGCTCTGTTCGTGACGTTCGGGATCGAGAATCTGCCGCAGAACCAGAAGCGCGTTCGGCTGGCGGAACTCGCGCTCAAGAGCGGCGTGATCACCTCCCGGGATTTGTAGTCCGCGCGGCGTGTCGGGTTCTCGCCGCTCGGCGGGAGAACCCGACTTGCCGGTCGCGCTAGTGCGAATGGGCCAGCTGGCGCTTGGATTCCTCCGGCCTGGGGACTCCCTGAACTGCGCAGGCCTCCGCGCCTGTGGTCGTGCGGGTGATTGCCTCGACCTGCTCGCGCGCCTGCTCGGGGTCATTGACCCACGTCCGGTAGAACTCGAACGGGCATTCCTGCGCTCCCGCATCACTCTCCTCGGAGGCGTACATGCCGGTGTAGCCGCGGTGCAACAGCTTGAACAGGTGATTCTCAGACTGCCAGTTCTCGCACGCGTCGCGGATCGAGGGCACCGACAACTCGGCGTACTGGCAGCCGTTCTCCTCAGTGCCGCATTCGGCGATTACGCGGCCGTCGTAGCCGATGATCGCCGAGTGTCCGAAGTATGAGTAGACGCCGTCCCAGCCGGTCGCGTTGGCGACGGCGACATAGGCGGTGTTCTGCCATGCCGAGGTTTGAGCGACCATGCGCTGCTGCTCCTTGGCGGGATAGATGTAGCCCTGGCAGCGGACGATGAACTCAGCGCCGCGCATCGCGCAGTCCCTCCATGCCGTGAGACGAGTACTCGGTAAGCTCACGAGGTCCAAACCTGGCACTTCAGGCCGTGAATTCGGCGCGCAATTTCCTGGCAGTTCTCGACCACCTCCTTGCGGGTGTGCAAGCGGGGCATCTTGTAGTTGACGACGCCGACGCCAACATCGTCGGGGCTTGAGCTGATGTCGCCATGTCGCATGGATCTCTCCTTGCCTCAGGGTTGACGGCTCTTGCTGGTCGGCGGAGCCTGCCGCCGCATCTATTGATACTCCCCGGGCTGCGGTGCTTCTAAGCTGGAGTTGCGGTCGGTCTCATGCGACGCCTAGGATCCACGTTCGTGGCGACCGCGCCCCGGATCACGGTTGTGGGATCGGCGAACATCGATCTGGTTGCCCGTTGCGAGCGGCTGCCGCGGCCGGGCGAGACGGTGACCGATGCGGTCTACGAGCGCGTCCCCGGAGGCAAGGGAGCAAATCAAGCGATTGCCGCCGCCCGCCTCGGCGCGCAAGTGCGGTTCGTCGGGCGGATCGGCCGGGATGACCTCACGTTGCGATCGCTCGAGCGCGAGCGCGTCGACACCAGTGGCGTCGTCCGCGACGACGGAGAAAGCGGCGTAGCGTTGATCCTGGTCGAAGCGAGCGGGGAGAACGTGATCGTGGTCGCACCCGGGGCGAACCGCCGGCTCGCCCCGGACGAGGTAGACGTGGGCGAGGCTGATGCCGTTATGTGCCAGCTGGAGATCCCCAGCGAGGTGGTCGCAGCTGCGGCTGCCCGGGCGCGCTTCTTCTGCCTAAATGCAGCGCCGGCACGGGGTCCGCTCGAGCTCCAGCCCGACGTTCTGGTCGTGAACCGCTACGAGTATGAAAGGGTCGGTGCTTACGCCGGGCTCGTCGCGCTCACTTTGGGCCCGGAGGGAGCGGTGTTGCTCGAGGGCGGGAAGGAAGTCGCCCGGGCACGGCCACCGCGGATCGAAGCCGTCGACGGCACGGCGGCCGGCGACGCGTTCTGCGCCGGTCTGGTGGTGGCGCTGCTCGAGGGCAGAGAGAAGACGGACGCGCTCGGGAGGGCCTGCGCTGCGGGGGCGCTTGCGGCCTCTCGCCCGGGGGCGCAACCCTCGCTGCCGACTGCGGCCGAGGTCGACGCGGCCCTAGCTTCATGACTGAGATCATCCTTGACTGCGACCCCGGTCACGACGACGCGATTACGCTTCTGTTGGCGCTCGCCAGCCCCGAGTTGCAACTGCTCGGCGTGACCACGGTCTCCGGCAACCAGACGCTCGAGAAGACGACGGCAAACGCAATCCGGGTCGTAGACCACGTCGGCCGCGACGAGATTCCGGTCGCCGCGGGCGCACCGCGCCCGCTTGTCCGGGAGCGCTACGCAGCCGCCGACGTACATGGCGAGACCGGGCTCGACGGACCAGAGCTGGCACCGCCGTCTCGCCCGCCCGAGCCCGCGCACGCGATCGACTGGATCGCGATGGCGCTAATGGCTAACCCGCGTCCCGTGACGCTCGTGGCGACGGGACCGCTGACAAACATCGCGCTGTTCTTGGCGCGCTATCCGGAACTCCAGACCAAGCTCGAGCGGATCGTGCTGATGGGCGGCGCGATCGCGGAGGGGAACGTGACCCCAGCCGCCGAATTCAACATTTGGGCCGATCCCGAGGCGGCTCACCGCGTGTTCACGAGCGGGATCGAGCTGACGATGGTCGGGCTCGACGTTACCCACCAAGCCCTGCTGAGGCCAGCCCACGTGGAGCGGCTCGCGGGCGCCGGCAACGCCGGCAAGCTGGTCGCCGACCTGTTTGGCTTCTACGTGCAGTTTCACCGACGGCAGTACGGCTGGGACGGGGCGCCGGTGCACGACGCCGTCGCGATGGCACACATAATCGACGGCACATTGCTCGACACCCAGCACTGCGGCGTGACCGTAGATACGGGTCCTGAGCTCTCGCGCGGTCGCACCTACGTCGATCTCTGGGGCCGTGCGGCATGGAAGCCGAACTGCCACGTGGCGGTAAGCATCGACTCCGAGCGCTTCCTCGAGCTTCTGGTCGAGCGAATCAGCGCGCTCGGCTGACGCCCGAGCGACTCGCTCCCGACCGCTGCCGCCTCGCGCCCCTATCGCGAGCGCACGCCGAAGTCCAAGCTCCAGACGAGGATCCCTGGATGGCCGAGGAACGAACTCGGCTCATAGACGGCGAGGCCCTGCTGTCGAAAATCCCGGTTGAGGATGTTCGCCCGGTGCCCGGGCGAGTTCAACCACGCGAGCATCGTGTCACGAACGCCACCGATCGAGCCGCTGGTGGCGGCGATGTTCTCCCCCACCGTGTAGCTGGCAGCCGGCAAGTAGCCAGAGCGCTCAAACCACCAAGTGACGTCATGGCCGCAAGCCGTGTGTGAGAACTCGTTGCAGCGGACCATGTCGAGGACCTTCGTCATCGCAGCTAACTCGAGCTGTGCGCTGAAGGTGAGCCCGTGCTCGTGAGCACGCCCGCGAGCCCAGTTGATGAGGCACATCGTGGCGCGCTCTTTGACCCCGCTCGAGGCGTTCGGCGAGCGGTCCCCGCGGCACTTGCCCTCGGGAGCAAGGAAGCGCGCCCACCGGGTATGCGTCGAGAGGTTTTCGGGCTCGGCGCTTGCCGGCTGACGCGCGAGCCCAAAGCCGAGCGCGACCGTCACGGCGGCGAGAAGGGTCTAAGCGGCAATGATCGAGACACTCCGCACATATTTGCGCTATATCCTGCCTGTGTCGGCGTTATGTTCGCGCTGGCTAGGGCTTTCCACATACTGATGGTGCATCACCGCAGCGTCGAGCCAGTGTCGCGATGGCGGTGGATCAGAAGATGGTGGCCCAGTCGTTCTTCATGCTGACGACCGTCCAATAGCTCTTGTCCGCGCTCTCCAGCGCCTGTTCGGCCCCGCCCGTGTAGTCAAATTCGCGCTCGCCGTCGTCGTGCAGGACAAGCAGCCTTAGACACGGCTTGTCCTGGTGGTGCGTGAACTCGAGCATCGGGATGTCACCGTTCGAATTGCCGGCGGCGAGCACCGGTCGGCGCCCGGTGCGGCTCCAGATCCGGATCGGCTTCTGCGGGCCATCGTCGAGATAGTCAGCCTCGGCCTTGTGGGTGATCGTGCCGCCACGGTCGTTACGCGCGTACTCGAATGTGGTGGCACTTCCGATCACCCGATCACGCGGAATCCGGTAAACGTCCTGGCTGATCGGCCGCATGAAGTCGCGACCGCCACCCGAGGCGATGTAGTTCGAGAACCCATTGGCTTCCAGAAAACTCAGCAGCTCGATCATCGGCGCGTAGGCGCACTCGAGATACCCGCGACCAAGGGTCGGATGCTGCGCGGTGCGCAAAAAAGCATCGGACTTTGCCTCGAAATCTTCGACGCTAATCCCACCGAACGCTGCAAGGACACCTGCCAACAGCGTCGGCACATCCGTGTCGTCGCCGGCGTAGTGCTTGGCGAGCACCGCGCCCAGCCAGCCAAAGTCGTGCTCATACGCCGCCTTCCACGGCTGGCGGCCGCGCAGCTCCGGATCAGCCTGCGCCATCTCGGATAGCCGGCGGAGAATGAAGTCCGCCTGAATCGGCATCGGCTTCTCGCACCACAGTGTGCCGTCGTTGTCGAACACCGCCACCCGCTCGGCAATCGGCACTCCCTCCGACACCGTTCGCTCGACAAACTCAACGACGGCCGCTCTTGCCGCGCCCGCATTCCAACTGGCCAATTCCTCACTCTGAACGCTCATCAAGATCTCCTTCTGTCAGCGACTGTTGATGACGAAGTGCTGGCAAGCGGTGGGGTGTGGCCAGCGTTTCCCCTGGCCCCGTTTGATATCGATCGCAAGTGACTATCCCGAGACCGGGCCGCGAGTTTTCGGTACCTGGCCTCATTATCCCGAGGCAAGGACGTCGGAAGCGACGCTAGTGGCTCCTCTGGGGTTAGGGTGCGGGGGTGTCGGTGGTGCCGGCTGACCCCGGGATCTCGATCTGGGGACTTGTCGGCGCGTGGCGCTCGAGGGGGAGCGCGTCGACCGTACCGAGCTCGCGGTGGCGCGAAATGGCCGCCTCCCGCGGCGCTTTTAGAAGTTCGTGAGAGCGGCTGGGGATAGTTATCTCTACGGCATTACGACTGCTCATCATCGCGGTGCGGCCAGCTTGCTCTCGCCGGCACGCTCCTTCGGCGGCAGCGGCGTTGGCGGACATCTCGCTCGCCGGTCGCGGTCGGCTCGGCATCGCCGACGAGTTCCTCGTGCTGGCCTTCGATGCTGCCGAGGCGCCCCAGGCGCATCTCGACCCCGCGTTGGACGATGCGTGGCACCGATCCTCAATGCGGTGGCGGCGGCCTGGGCAGACCTGGCATCGCTGGCGGCGGTGCAGACGACGTGCCTGGCGGAGAGCCCAGCCGGCTTGGCAGCTCGCGAGTCCGAGCCTGAGGTGACGTTGCCTTCGATGACTGCGCTCAGCGGCCCAAGGAGGCGCGGATCGCCGCAACACCGATGCTGATCTCGCTCGGCGGAAGCCCTCCGAGCGACACGTCCTCACCGGCGCTGCTCGCGTGGCGATTGGCCGAAGGCGCCGGCCATGTCTCCAAGCAGCTCTCGCCAACCTCCGCGCGCTCGCGGCCCACACGATCAGCGCCAGCGGTGGGTATCCACCCCCGCGGCTACGCGATCGCTTCGGGCGGACGCTCGAGGGGTCTCCCGCGAGTCTGCACGCAAGCGAACACGGACCGGCCTTGGACAACATTGCCGGTGACATCGAACGCCAAGTCCATCCGACACCCGTGCCGGACTAATCGCAGTCGGGAGAGTCCGGAGCGACCTCGTCCACGGGCTAAGGTGGATCCGCTTGGCGTCGTGTCGCCGCGGGCAAGCGGCCGGTCGGCTTAGTCACGCGACTGGCGGGCCAACGTGACACTCGGGGCGGCGCGGCGGCTCCACTTAACGTTTGCCCGCGCCATGCCGGCCAACGTGACACTCGAGCCCGCGGTGGACTCCCGCGTAACGTTCGCCCCGCCGAGCCCCGCCCCGTCAACGACCCCCCCAACCCCCTCAACGACGCCCGCCCAACGCCCGCCCACCGGCGAGGTGGTTGAGTGCCAGTCCGAGCCAGAGTGGCGCTTTCTGTCGCCACAGGGACTCCGAGTGCCCACCCTGATAGGTCTTGAAGATGTGCTCTATGTGGTGCTCGCTGAAGGCCTCGTCGAGCATCATGTTGGCGGTTAGGAAGCGGGTGTCTTGGCGTCCGGCGAAGAAGGCGATGAACGTGGGCCGCCGCGTCAGCTTCGCGTCTAGGTGAGGGCCGCGCGGGACTCGTGCCTTTCTGTTCGCGCGCTCCGAACCGAGACTGAGCGTGCGAAGCCCGGTGGGGTCGGTGGCGGCAAAGTATCCGCTCCAGGACTCCACCGCGGCGAATGTGGCGAGGTGCCGAAGGCCCACGTTGAAGGCGCCGAACCCACCGGCGGAGAGGCCAACGAGAGCCCTGCCGTCGCGGGTGGGTATCGTGCGGAGGCGGGAGTCGATGCAACGGGGGAGATCGCGCGCGATCGCAATCGGCCAGTCCTCGGTAGGTCCCCCGTCGAGGTACTCAGGATCGCTGTTGGGATTTCGTGCGCCCTGGGGCGCGACGACAATTGCCCGGTGTCCGCTCGTCGCGACCGCGTCGGCAACGAACGCGTTGGTCTTGTACGAGCTGGGTCCGGCCGGCAGGCCGTGCAGAAAGTAGATCACCGGGTATCGTGTCGATCCGCTTTGATAGCCGGCAGGGAGGTAGACCGCAGCCGGCAGCGTTCCGCCGAGCGCGGGCGAGCGGCATTTGATGTTGAGAGTTCGCGCGAACGGGGCGGCAGCCGACGGCGAGCGCTCGCCCACGACTACGGCCACGATGCCGCCGGCAAGCGCCAGCGCAGCTGGCGCGACCGCGGCCATGCCCACCGCTCTCATGCCGTGATCGCCTTCATCAAGCTTCCGTATTCTGAAGCGTGGCGGGTGCTCACCGGACCCATTCCTCCCAACCCCAGGCGAGAGCGAAAGCCCACTAGATGCGTACAGAGACGGAACCCATGACCCACGACGGCGGCGCGTGGGTCGGTGGGCCGATAGGGCGTGGACTCGGTGCCGGCGGGCGTGGCATCGCGGCAACGCTAATGCTCGTAGCTGCCCTGCTCGCGGGTGTCGGCTGGCTGTATGTGCTGCGCGGCCTTGGTTGGTTCACGTTCGGTCCGAGGGTGCATGACTCACTGCCTCTGTTGCAACTGGCTGGGTTCGATACCCAGCCGCTGGCGCGGGTCGCGGTGGCGTGGCTAGCTGCCGGCGTGATCGCCGGGGTCGCGCTCGTCCGTCTACCCCGTTTGTGGCGAGCCGGGCTGCTGGGTGCCTTGGGCCTGGTCCTCCTGCTGTTCGCCTCACAGGCTTCGTTTGCGCTCGCGCGCAACGTAAAGCTGAGTGATGTGATGTGGAGCCGCTCACCGGGTATCGGCCCGTGGTTGGAGGCGTTGCTGTTCGCCGCCGGGGGAGTGCTGCCCGGTCCGATAGGCGGCGGCGAACGCGGTGCCAACTGGCGGGCCGGGGTGCGAGGATTTCCGGTTGTCGGCCTCGGTCGTGTCGGTGATGTCCTTTTCCGCCGTGGCGAGCACCGGAACGCACGCCAGTACGAGCGTCAGGGCGAGCAGGTGGGCGACGGTCACGCCGGGCCCTCGGCCCAGTGATTCGCCGAATCCGAGCAGGCCGCAGCCAAGCGCCACGACCGCCGCTAGGGCGTTCATGAGCGAGATCGTGGTGACGGCATTGCCGGCGCGTAGCGCGGCTTGAAAGGCCAGGAACCCTCCAAATGTGCCGAGCAGGGCGAGCATCGTCCAGCCCGAGATCAAGGCGCTGCTGCCGTGGTCTGTCCAGCCGACCGAGACGGCCTTGATCGCCGCGTCCGCGATGCCATAGAGGAGTCCCGCGGCGATCGCTCGCGAGACGGCTGCGCGAGCGAGGCCAAACGGGATTGCCAGTGTAAGCGCGACGGCTACCGAGGCGATCAGCAGCTCCGTGTGCAGCCGCTCGGTGGTGCTCGGAAGAGCGATCGGGAGCGCGGCCAGTCCGGCCGCGGCGAGCAGCACGGCGGATAGTTGAGCCCGAGAGATGCGATGACCGAAGAGTCCGGCGGCCAGCGGCACGGACAGTGCCAGTCCACCGGCGGCAAACGACTGCACGAGCGTCAGCGGCGCGATCGACACGGCGAGGATCTGGGCGACGAAACCGGCCCAGCCGAGCGCCTGTCCTCCGACCCAGGAGCGGCTCCGCAGCGCAGTACGCAGCAGCGCCGCGTGTCCGCTGACCGGCGAACGGTTGTTGCGAAGCCCACGATGCTGAAGCAGAAAGCCGAGGTTGATGGCGGCAGCCGAGGCCAGCGCCAGAACCAGACCGACGAGCAGCTGCCCGGTGCCGAGCGGACCCGTGCCCGTGCGCTGGCTGCCGCGCCCGCCCGGCACGATCGATTGCGCGCGCCGCCGCCGATGGGCGCGCTGCCACCGGTGCACGCGCTGATGGTGGCGCAGTGACGCGCGGTGCGCCCGCCGCTCGGCGCGCGCGCCCGGAAGCTGTCTGCGCCGTCCCGGATGGTGCAGTGGCTGGCCCACATCACGGCTGGCGAGGACGAGCATCTGGTCAAGCCGGGCGTTCCATAGCTGCCAATCGTGACCGCCGGGGTAGATCGCGTAGCTGATGTTCGCTCCCTGGGCTTTGAGCGCTCTGGCCATCGGCACGATCTGGCGGCTGGCGGAGTCTCCCCGCCCGACGAACAGGAACGCACGCAGCGGGTCGGCGGCCAGTCTGGCTCTTAGCGTCCGGACGTAGTCGATCGGACTGTTGTAGGCAAGCTCAGCCTTCGTGGCGTGGGCGAACACACCGCTGCGGGTCTGGGTGAAGTAGCCCGACCACACCTGCGCCGACGCGAACACGCCCAGGTGGTGGAGAGTGATGTTGATCGCGCCGTACGCTCCCGCCGAGAGCCCCGCTATGACACGGTCCTGACGCCGGGGTAGCGTCGCGAACCGGCGATCAACATCCTGCACGACGCCCAGCACGTAGCTTTCGAACCGGCCGGAGGGGGTATTGGCCCACTCGGAGTCAGAGAACTGACTCCCGTTGATCCGACCGTCGGGGAACACCAGGATCATCGGCGCCATCCGGCGCTGGCTGATGAGGTTCTCCAGGCGAACCTCGATGTTGCCGATTACCGTGAACGCGAGCGGCCGGCCAGGCAGGCCATGCAGGAGGTAGAACACCGGATAGCGGCGCGGGGGCCCATAGTCTGCAGGCAGATACACCAGATAATCCGTTCGGCGGTCGAGCGCCGAGGAGTAGAAATGGACAGTGAACAGTCGGCCTGCGCCGGCTCGCGCCAGCCGCGCTGGCGTCGCAAAGCCGCGGTGGAGGTAGTAATTCTCCAGGTAGCTGTACGCGCCGATCAGGCCGGCGAGGATCCATCCGAGCAGGATCAGTCGCACAAGCAGGCGGCGCACGGTTGCCCGCCGGGGGCTCCACTGCGCGACGCGCGAGCCGACCAACGCGAGCGTCGAGCTAGCTGGCCGCATTCGTTTTCGCCGAGCCCAGCAACCTTCGCGGCAGCGACCCCCACCAGTCTGGCGGCCGCCTCGGCTTGTGTTGCGGGACGTAGCCCTCCGCCTGGAGGACGCGCAGCGTCGCCTGGGCCAGCCCGGCGCGGGACTCATAGACGAGGAAGCGCGGACGCCACTCGGGGTGGAACTTCTCGTTGAAGCGCACCAGACGCTCCAGCTGGAAGCGACGCTCTAGTAGTCGCAGCGCCGCATGGTGCATGAGCCGGGCGGCGCGGCTGCGGCCCGTCTCGCCGCGGACCAAGTGGCCCAGGCCGGCGTAGTTGAGGCTCACCTCAAGCACGCCTCGCTCGCACGCCGCTGCAAGCGCGCAGGAGACGAGCGCCTCGTTGATCCCGTTAGGTGTCGCCCCGACCCGTCGCATCGTGTCCAACGACAGCCTTCCGCAGTGGGACACGAATCGCATCACCGCGCGCAACTCGCCCTCGGGCGAGCGCGCGAGCAGATACAGGTCACTCGGCCGCACGTCTGCCTTGAACTCCGCCATCCCCATCGCAAACCCGAGCACCCGTCGCCTTCCGGCCCTCCACGCCATCTCGAGCCGATCGATCTCACGCTCGAGCGAGCTGTCGAGTTCGCACCCGTCACATACGCTGACCTGCCAGCCACGACGCTCCGCGCGATGAACCGACTGGCGCAGCTTGCGAACGCGACGACCCTCCAACGTGAACCGCTTCGGGTCCACAAAGGCCTCCTCACCGGTGCGAAGCGTCCGCAAGCCGAGGGCGCGGTAGGCATCAAGATGACGCGCGGACGCTCCCCAAACGGCCACCCGCCAACCCCGCCGCCGGGCGAGCTCCATGAAGCTGGCCAACGCGAGCGGCGCCCCTCCGCGCGGTGCGACCGGATCGCCCGAAATGATCGCGGTGTCCCCGATCACCCGGTAGGCGAGGACGCCCTCCCCGGCGAAGTGAAACGACTTATCGGGCCGGAGGATGAAGGGCGAGAGCGAATCCTCGCCGTGCCGTTCAGCAATCGCCCGGGCGGCCCGGTACTCCCCTTCGGAATGGCCGTCCGCAGCCGGCGCCGGACGGAGCAGCGAACGGATCGCCAGCACCGAGATGGCCACCGCAAAGCCAACCAGCGCCTCAATCAGCAAGACCCATACCCCGCTGAGCCTCGGCTGTCCGAGCGTCACTCCCAGCACCTGGCGGAGTGCGTGGTGCAGCGTCCGCCGGATCGTGTGTCGGCGCTCCGACGGCAGCGGCCCCACCAGCACCGCACAATAGGCGAGCGCCCACGCTCCGACTCCGGCCCACACCAGCAATGGGTGCGGACGGTTGCGCGAGCCCAGCGGAAACGCACGCCGCCCGGCAACCAGCAGCACGACGAGACCGACCTCGAGCGCAGCCTCCTCCCAATCCAGCCCCCTGACGAGGTTGAGCACCGCCAAGCAGACCAGAGCGACGATCGCCAGCGAAGCGGCGGCGCGAGTTCCGCGCCACAGCCTCGGCGCCAGCGCCAACAGCGCCACCCCCAACACCAGCGAGAGCAGATGCGCCAGCGAGGGCAGCCCCGACGGTGCGATGTGACCGATCAGCCGCTCCCGGGCCGGATCATCTGGACCGGCAGCCGTAAGCACGGCTTCTGTCCCCGCCGCCGCGACTCCCAATGCTGTCGACTGCCGAACGGTCAACAACCGAGACACAAGCACCACCTGCGCTAACCAAGACGGACCTGGCCAATGTAGCCGCCGGTGCCTGGGGCGGAAGGACTGAGCGACTGAACACAACCGCTCCCTAACGCCGTCGCAACCGCGTCCGCATGTCATAAACCCCTTGGACACACAGCGAGGGTTCACAGGATCGATCAGCGTCCGCCCCCGTGCTGCCTCCGCAGCCGGTGAGCGGCTGCCCCGCCGTCGCTAGCCGCGGTGGCTGATCGCTTCCAGTCCGGCGATCAGCGCGTCTAGCCCAAACTGCAAACGATCCTCGCCATCGAACGCGATTATGTCGTCGGCGATCGAGGCCAGGACCGGGGAGCGATCGGCCGGCAGCGATGAATAGAAGGTGTGCACTTCCTCGAAATACTGCTCGACCTCGTCGCGGGTCATTTCGCCGTGCTCGTACAGACTCTGCTCGAACGCGCTCGCCGCGACGTAGAGGATTAGCTGGTCGAGGCCGAGCGCGATGACGCGGTCAGACAGCCCGCCGGCCCGCATCACGCCGACCATGGTCTCAGCGGCGGCGAGCGTCCGAGGTGTGTCGGTACCCGTCCGAGGCCGGCGAGCGCCGCGTCGCGATGCGCGACTAGGACGCCGTGGAAATCGTGCAGCATGTTCGTCAGCTGGTCGCGCCAGATCTTCGGGTCGGGAATTTCCGGCACGAGAATCCCGAGTGCAAGACGGCGCCGTTCGGATGGCTGACCGACTTCGTCGGGTGTCTCCCAATGCCCGGCGGCGGCGAGCGCAAGCGGTTCATGACCGCCGGCTACATCGGTGAGACGATCGAGCACGTCGAGCGATACCCGCGCGTGCGCGTCATCGGCCGAGGTTATCGCTCCCTCCGGGGCGTTCAGCGAACAGTCTCTTCGAGGGCATCCCTTATGTTTCCGACTCAAGGGATGCCCCCACCATGACGACCTCCGCATACGCCTCGATCCTCAACGAGCTCGCGCAGCTCGCGCCGCAGAACGGCGTCCTTGACGCCCACACGCACCTCGGGGCTGACGAAGATGGCCGCTCACTCGACCCTGGCACGCTGCTCACGGCGCTCGACGAGGTCGGTCCGGACACGCGCGCGGTGGTGTTTCCGTTTCACGATCCCGAGCGCCATCCCGCCTACCGCGGACCCAACGATCGCGTGCTCGAATGGAGTCAGGACAGCGATGGTCGGCTGATTCCCTACTGTCGGCTGAACCCTGAGGAAGATCCGGTCGCGGAAGCCGAGCGCTGCCTAGCCATAGGCGCCCGCGGCATTAAGCTCCACCCCCGCGCCCAGGAATTCGAGTTCGGGCATCCGGCTGCCCCCGCGATCTTCGAGGTCGCGCGTGACGCTCGCGTCCCGATCCTGATCCATGCTGGCCGGGGCATGCGCTCGATGGCGACGCTCGTTGACCTCGCGCTGCGATTCCCCGAAGTGCCGCTCGTCCTTGCCCATGCCGGGATCGCTGACCAGGGTGTGTTCGCGGCCGGATTCGCGGATCACCCGTGCGTGCTGTACGACACGAGCTGCTTTGGACCCCAAGACGTGGTCGAGCTGTTCGCGCGCGTGCCTGCCGAGCGAATCGTGTTCGCCTCAGACGTCCCCTATGGCCGACCCACCGGCGCGCTGTTCCTGGCGATGCGGGCAGCCGGTTATGCCGGGCTCGACGCAGACGACCGCTCGCTAGTCGCGGGTGGCACGATGGCGGCCGTGCTGAGGGGCGACCCTCCCCCGCCGGCCAGGCCGCCGCGGATGCCCCGCGTCCGCCCGGCAAGCGGCTCGCTGACCCGCGCCGGCGCCTATCTGCTGATGGGCTTCGGCGCAGTGATCTCCTCGCCGCCTCCGGTGCCGGGCCGCGCGCTTCCCTGGATCGCGCTGGCGCGCGCCGTCTGTCGCGACCCCGACCCCGGCCCCGTTGGCCCTACGCTCGAGCGGATCGACACCCTGCTCGTCGGCGCGGAGGAAATGATCGCCGCGCAAGGTGAGGACCAGCTCCTTGCCATCCGGCAGATCCAGGCTGCGGCCACGATCGCCGCGACCGAACCGCTGAGTTCCTAATCCGTCGGACTCGAGTAGGAGATCAACTCGAGCAGGCTCCCGTCAGGGTCGCGAAGATAGACACTCTGGCCACAAGACACAGGTCGCTATTCCCCGGCGCGACCGGCACCCGCGCGACGGGCTGCGCCTCCACACCGGGGCCATGCACGTTCAGCTGCTCGGCACCGAACCGGTAGGCGCGCGTGCCGTTCCCGCGATCGATCAACTCGGCGCCGAGCACATCGCGATAGAAGCGGTTTGACCGCTGCCAATCGGAGACGTGGATCACACAGTGATCGAGCTTCACCGGGCCGTGCGGCATCGATCACACACTATCGGCCGCTCCACTTAGGCCTGACCCGTCGACGCCTCCGGAGCCCGCTGGTTTGCGGGCTCCGGGGGGGTGAGGCGGTCGTTGCTCTCAGTGCTTTACGTCGGCGCTCAGCAGCAGGTGCAGCTTGGGGGTCTCGCGGTTCGGCTTGCCGGTCGAGCCGTCGTGGACCGAGCTGTCGAAGTACCGCACGCTGGTTCCAGCAGGGGCGCTTGACATGTAGATGCCGCTCGAATCGTTGGTGAGCGCAAGTACGTCCCCGGCGTTGACCTTGAGGTGCGCCGCGAACGTGTTCTTCCCGGGGCTCGCCACGGTCTGGCGCTTGCTCGATCGAACGAACTCGAATTTTCTGTGCCCGACCGGGCGCAGGACGCGGAGCTGAACCTGACCGCCCACACTGCCCGCGTTCACTGACCAGTCCGCCAGCGAACCCGAGTGATTGACGACATCGGTTGGATTACCGTGCTTGTAGTTGATGTAGGTGCAGTTGAAAGTTGAACGACGCCACACAGATGTGTGTCGTCGGCGTCCCGCTCGAGTGCCCGACCGGGCTCGTCTTGGCGAACGCGGCGGGCGCAGCGAACAGCGAGGCGCCGGCTGCGGTGGCTGCGGTGGCTGCGGCGAGTATGCGTAGGTTGGACATTTTGTTTCTCCATCGCGTCGGACGGTTTGTTGGGATCCAACTTTCGCCGAGCTCGGCCGGTTTGCCTAGTCTAGGAGGCTTGACCCGGCGAAGCCGGGAGAGATGAGTCAAGTTTCAGGCGGCGAGGTTGAGTTGGTCGATGTGGGCGGTGATCGCTTGATCGAGTCGGTCGAAGTGGCGGCGTAGCGGGGTGTTGATTGCTATCGGGTCGCAGATCTCTGACAGCCCGGTCCGTAGCAGTCGGCTATAGGTGCGGCTGAAGAACGTCGCGACCTGCAGTCCGAAGGGCGTGACCTGGTAGCGGTTAGTGTGCGGGATGCGTTGGATGATCTGGTGCAGGCGTAGTCGTCGGAGGTCGTAGGTCATTCTGCCCGCGGTCATGGTGCTGGGGTCGAGGCCCAGTAATGGTGCGAGGTGGGTTCGCAGGTCTCGGTTGGAGAACCCGGTGGGCAGGAGGCGAAAGACGACCAGGACGCTGAGCAGCGCCTGGACCCGAGGGTCGCCGAAGCGCAGCGCGGCTGCACGCTGGTGATCGACGACGATGGGCTGGCAGACTTGGTCGAACGCTTGTTGGCCGATGTGGCAGTCCGCGCTGACTCGTTGGACGTCAAGGAGACGTCGGTTGGCTTGAAAGCCGATGTGTCGCAGCGCGGGGAGGTTATGGAGGCGTTTGCCGATACCGAAGTCGCGAGTGTCGTTAATCGTGGTCTCGGTTCGTAGAGCCTGGTTCTGCTTGTGGTACTGCTTGATCCGGGAATGTTTGTAGTCGACGTGCAGCGATGGCGTCACTCCTTCGGTGATCACCCGGGTGCGGAACCGGCTTTGGGTACGCCGGTTGATCCGCCGGTTGAAGATCAACGAGACCTTGTCAGGGCGGCCGAGGTCCAGGTTCTCACGAATGACGTCTTCAAAGAACACGCGTCCGGTCAGCGGCCGGTCGAGCACCTGGGTGAGGGAGAACTCGGCCTGCAGGATCGAGATGTCATAGCGATACCCTGCTCGGCGGTCGCGACCAGTGAACGGGTGCGGCAGAATCCCGAACCACTTGCGGGCCAGCGCGTCGATCTTGCGGGCGCTCAGCCGATCACAGATCATTTGCAGACCCCGCGGGTCCTCGCACGCAGCGAAGCCGTTATCCAGCGCTTCGAACGCGATCCCCGCGTGGGCGGCCTGGCGTTTAGCCCACTCGTTGCCGTTGATGCACAGCTTGGCGTTGTAGGGAAAGTAGGAGCTGAACTTGATGAAGAACGGCCCGAAGTCGCGATCAACGCAGTACATGTAGTACTGGTTGACCATCGCGGTCGCCCGCACGATCCAGGGATAGCTCGCGCCCGTCACGGCGTTGCGGCGCTTCTCGGTCCGGAACGTCGTCGTCTTCTCCTGCGCCTTGCCGACAAACAGCACCCCTTCCTCAGCCGCGAACCCGGCCAAGTAGTCCAGCGCGACGTCGTCCTTATGTATCCAAGGGGTGAAACCGGCAACACCTCGTCCTTAGGTCGGACGAGCGCCAGGCCGCCTCGATCTGGCCGGGCCTACGCGAGTGCGCGTGAGCCGCGCAGGAAATGCGCGATCGCGTCGGCGAGGAGTTCGTCGAGCTGGTCGGCATCGACCATGCCGCCGGTGACCAGCGCCGCGATGCCCTGGATTGTCGCGAACAGGACGAGTCCGACGCGCTCGGGCTCGCCTTGTTCGATGACGCCGTCGACCTGGCCTTGTCCAATCAGCTCGAGCATCACCGAGAAAGCGCGGTCAGCGGCCTCGTGCAATGCCCCGGCCTCTTCCCGATGCTTGCCCGCGAACATCAGCTCCAGCAGCGCGGCGTCCCGCGTCGCGAAATGCACATAGGCCGCGGCCGTTGCCTGCAAACGGGCCTGGAAGCCCTCGCCCGCGTCATCGACCGCGCGGCGTAGCTCGGCCCCGAGGCGCACGAACCCCGCCTCGGCGAGGGCGTCGAGCAGCGCTTGGCGGTCGGGGAAGTGACGGCGTGGCGCGCCATGGCTGACGCCGACCTCGCGGGCGAGCTCGCGAAGCGATAGCTCCTGGACGCCGTGCTCGCGGACAGTCCGCTCCGCCTGCTCGAGCAGCGCCGCGCGCAGGTTGCCATGGTGATAAGGGCGCTCGGTCATCGCGTGGCAGCCTATCGGATTAAAGTTGTCGTTGACATCATTGTTGTCGTAGCCTACATTGTTGCTCATGACTACTTCAAGTACCACATCCATCCCTGACATGACCGGCCGCACCGTGATCATCACCGGTGCCAACAGCGGCATCGGGCGTGCCGCCGCTCGTGCGCTTACGGGCGCCCGCGCCCGGGTCGTCCTCGCTGTCCGTGACGCTGACAAGGGCCAAGCCGCTGCCGCGACGATGCCCGGCGAGACCGACGTCCGCCGACTCGACCTCGCGAACCTTGCCTCCGTACGCGAGTTCGCCGCCGAGTGGGAGGGCGACATCGACCTGCTGATCAACAACGCCGGTGTGATGGTGCCGCCCCTGACTCGGACCGCCGACGGCTTCGAGCTCCAGTTCGGCACTAACCACCTCGGCCACTTCGCGCTGACCAACCTACTGCTGGAGCACGTCACCGGCCGCGTGGTGACCGTTTCGTCGACCGGGCACCGGGTCGGCAGTATCGACTTCGACGACCTCAACTGGGAGCGCAAGCCCTACAAGGCCTGGCGCGCCTACGGGCAGTCCAAGCTCGCCAACTTGCTGTTCACTGCCGAACTGCACCGACGACTGACGGCCGCCGGGTCCGCCGTTCTGGCCACTGCCGCCCACCCTGGCTACGCGGCGACCAACCTCCAGTTCCACAGCCAGCGCCGAATCTTGGATCTCCTCAGCATCGCCGGTAACCGCCTGCTCGCCCAGGACGAGAACGGCGGTGCGCTACCGACGCTGTACGCCGCAGTCGCCGACATCCCTGGCAACAGTTTCGCCGGACCCGGCGGCTTTATGGAGCAGCGCGGCGCGCCCAAGCTCGTCGGACGCTCCGCGGCCGCCCAGGACACCGCCGTGGCGCGCAACCTGTGGGATGTCTCGGAAGAACTGACCGGCGTCCGGTTCCCGCTCGCCGCCACAGCCGCGGCGTAGGTGCGCGCAGGCGTCGGTGATCCGGCTACAGCTCGGGTGGGTGGCGCACCACATAGCTCCCGCCGTCGGCGAGATTCCCGGTCGGGTCATAGCGCCAGCGTGGTCCGGAGCCGGCCGGGATGTTGGGACCCCCGAAGTCGGCCGTATCGAACGCGAGCCCGGCGATCGCCGCAAACACGTGCGCGGAGTTGGCGAAAACCGTGATCCAGCGTCCGGGTCCGGGGCTTCCGTAGCCCTCGAACTGCACCGCCAGCGGCGCGGACAGCAGCCCCCCGCCGTGAAGCGCATAACTGACCGCACCCGAGCAGTCGTAGCCCGGAGCAATCCAACTGGCGTGCCCGCCGGCGTAGATGTATGGCTTGTCGATGATCTGGTTGGCCGCCGCGATCACCGCCTTGACGGCCGGCGGCGCGTCTGCCGGAGCGGTGGCGGTCCCGTCCGGATTGATATGCGCCTTCTCAACCGGCCCGCCCGCAAGGGCCTGGGCGGACGGAAAACTGACGCCTGCGGTAGCGCTCGCGGCTGCGCCAACCGCGGCGTTTTCGGCAGCGGCCGCGCGCCGTGCCTGCGCTGCCGCGCGCGCCTCCAGCGACGTCAGGTGAGCGTTCAGGACGTGGAGCTTGGAAGTCTTGGCCGAGCGGGCACCAAGCTCGGCAATCTGCCTCCGCAGAAGCGCCACCCTCAACGCCGCGACCTGGTTGCGTCGCCCGAGCACCTCGTCGGCCAGGCTGCGGTCCCGCCGCTCCAACGAAGCGAGGGCGTCAGCCTGGCGGGCCACCTCCGCACGGGCACGGCGGACCGCCGCCGTTACGACGGCGTCCTGCTGGCCGATGCGCTTCAGGAAGTTAACTTGCTCGAGCAGATCGCTGAACCCGTGCGACTCGAGCAGCACCGTCATCAGGTCGGGCGGACCGTTCTCATACCTTGCAACCAGGTTGGCGGCCAGCGCCTTGGTGGCGAGCCGCAGGCGATTCTCGAGCTGACGCAGGTGCGCGCGTGCGGCTCGCAGCTGACCCTGTACGCCTCGCAGTCTTGCCTCTCTGGCCGCTAGCTCGGCCTGCAGAGTGTCGAGTTGGCCGCTGGCCTGGTTGAGGCCATTGGTAGTAGTCCGGATGCGGGCGGTGTCGGCGGCGATCGCCGATTGCAGTGACGCGACGGCCGAGCGGCCCGTCGAGATCTGGCTCTGCAGATCGCCGACTCCTGCGCTGGTCAGGTTGGTCGCGAGCAGTACGCCAACAATCGCGGATGTGCTCACAAGCGCTCGCAGTCCTGTCGGTATCCGCACGATGAATCGCATGTATTCTGGGCGTAGACGAGTAACCGCGACGACCGCAAGGCGGTCGCTCATCGGGCTGTTGGGTGCGAGCGGGCGAGGCGCCGAGCACCCTAACACGGGTCGTCGTGATCGAGCTGCGGTCACCTGCCTCTGCATGTAATCCTGCATAACGCCGTTTTGGCGGGTCGCGATTCAAAGCGGAGTGCCGGCAACCGGCTCCGTCGAGCTCGACAGCCACCGCCGGCGGTCGTGATCGCACATCTCTATCATTTCGATAGCGATTGCATAGAAAACGATGCGTGTCAAGCGTGTGGGGCACTACGCCCTGCAGGCCAAGCTCTCGACGCAACTCAGGGCCATATCTGAATGGACTCGACGCCGGATCGCTTTGAGGAGCGGGTCGGCTCCCGGTTGCTCGAAGTCAAGGGCCGCAAATCTGGCGAACGGCGAAAGACCCCGGTGAACCTGCTCCACTATGACGGCTCCGACTACCTGGTCGCGCCGCGCGGCCACACCCAATCGGTCAAGAACCTGCGTGCCAGCGGTCAGGGGAGGCTGCGCGTCGGCACGCGAACGCGTGCGTTCACAGCGGTCGAGCTCGCCGACGACGAGAAGCCGCCGCTGCTGCGGGCCTATTTGAAGAAGTGGAAATTCGAGGTCGGGGTCTTCTTCGGCGGTGTCGGGCCGGACTCCTCCGAAGACGAGCTGCGCCGGATCGCCCCAGACCATCCGGTGTTTCGGCTGAGCGCAAACTAGGTCCTTGCGCCCGCTGGCGACGCTGCACGGGCGCTCGTGCCGTGCGGATAGTCGCGCCGCATCCGAGATCGGGATCGAGCATGGCCGATGTCGATTTCGTTGCCGCCGAGAATCTCCAATTCGGAGATCTCCACATTGAGGCTGTCGGGGAGGGTGATCTCCGCGCCGCCGACCACCGTAAAGATCTTCAAGTCGACGCGCTCGGCGGCGAGCTCCGCTGCCGTGAGGTCAAGTTCGCTGCAGCCCAAGACGTTGACCACCGAACACGAAGCGGCCAGCCGCCACCGGCCCTTGCGCTCACTACCACTTAGAATCGACAGGATTCGCCGAGGGCCGTCCCCGCCTTCACGGACCGGTAGCCGCGCCACGCCTGGTGCCACCGTCGCAGGTTCTCTGGCAATTGGGGTAGCGATCGTCGGTGGGTACCAGCACATCGTTTACGAGGCGCTCCAACTCGGCGCGGGTCTTGGCGCCGACCACGAGTCGCATGCGGTCATCAAGCTCATCGACGTGTAGACGTCCGCTCGTCATTGCCTCCCGCAGAAGACCTGCGGCACGCTCGCGCTCGGCATCAGAAGCGCGAAATGGAGCGGACGACTCAGGATCAGTCATCACCACCGGCTTAGGACGAGACCTCGGCCAAGAGCCGATGCACTGCGCGCCCTCCTCGAGCCATACCTCGAGCTCGAGGAGGACTGACAACCCTGCGGCTAGCTGGCGCCCGCCGCCGTCAGGGCCGGGCCGCTGAGCCCAAGCACCTGCTCGAGCGCGTGCTTCGGTCGCGCACCAATCGCCTCGGCGGCCGGTTGTCCGTCGCGGTAGAGCACCGATCACAGGAACGTCCGAGGCGAGCACCTGCTCGTCGAAGTTGGCTTCAGTAAGGGTGATCACGTTCGTCATCAGTTGACCTTTTCGGTTTCGGCGCTACCTGAGCGTGGTCGCGCAGAGCGCGCCACCGTGCTTCTCGAAATAGCGCTGGTGGTAAGCCTCGGCGTCGTAGAAGACCGACGCGGCGGTGACCTCGGTCACGATCGGCTTGGTCAAGACTTCCTGCTGCTCCTCCCGGGACGCGATCGCCAGTCTCTCCTGCTCGGCATCGTGAAAGAAGATCGCCGAGCGGTACTGACTGCCGAAATCCCAACCCTGCCGGTCAGGAGTGGTGGGGTCATGAATCGACCAGAACGTCCTCAGCAGGTCGCGATAGCTGATTATCGTCGGGTCAAACCACACCTCGACCGCCTCGGCGTGGCCGGTGGTGTCGGAGCAGACTTGCTCGTAGGTCGGATCAGTGGCGCTACCGCCGGTATAGCCGACGGTCGTCCGCACGACCCCCTCGAGCTCACGGAACGACGCCTCGACACCCCAGAAACACCCAGCGGCGAACGTCGCACGCTGCGCACCCTCGAGCTCTCTCCTGTCGACTCGCGGCGCCGCTTTGCGGCTCCGGGAGCGTATGCCTGTGAAGTTCAACAATTCTCGTCCTTTCCGTCCTGTGTTCGTGTCTAGATAGACCCCCCAGACACGAAAACGGTTCAGGCCCGGTCGTTGTACGCGCCGTACCGTTCCGCCAGCCGAACGGCTTCGGCAGCTTGAGCGTTCCCGGTGCGACCAACGAGTGGTCCACCCACTCCCCTTTTCGCGCGTGCGAGGAGTCGTGTCGCCGCTTTCGTTGCGCGAACAGCGCTACAGCCGTTGGATTGCGTCTGGCCCTTGGCCTGGTCTTGTGCGAGGATCGCGGGGATAGCGATGCGTCAGCTCACGAGTCTCGACAATCAGTTTCTGGCGTTGGAGAACGCGCGGCAGAGCGGTCACGTTGGCGGGGTCGCGGTACTCGATCCATCTACCACACCTCGTGGTGCTCTGAGCGCTGCCGATATCCGGGCGTTGCTCGTCGAGCGCTTGCCGATGCTTCCGCCGCTGCGCTGGCGGTTGGCTGAGGTGCCTGTTCACGAACGTGGCCGACCCAGTGGAACGCTTGCATCGCGCCCACGAGGCGCTCAGCGATATGAAGGAACGGCACAGGGCGCTGCCCGCGACACTGCTTCAGGACGCCAACCACTTCATTCCACCCGCCGTCTTTGCCCGAGCTGCGCAGCTTACGTTCCGGCTCTCCACAAGTGGTGCCGCGCACCCAAACTGGAACCTCGTCATCTCCAACGTTCCCGGGCCGCGGATCCCGCTCTACTGCGCGGGCACTCGCCTCGTCGCTAATTATCCCGTCTCCGTGATCACGGACGGCATGGGGCTGAACGTCACTGTCATGAGCTACCTAATCTAAAACAAGCGAATGGTGCTGAGCTGTGGGCGAAAATCGTGGCTTGCGGTCTGATTGGTAGCGGGCCGGCTCGTCTGTCGTTGGTACGAGAGCGTTTTGGCGAGGGGATGAGGTGCGTGGAGTTCACTCATGTCGAGGGGGGCTGGTTTTTGGGTGGCTGACGCAGAGCCGGTGGGCCGGCTCGGGGTGAGCGCGTGTCTTGGATGGTGTTAGAGGGCGTCGAGGAGGCGGAAGAAGATGCCCAGCCAGGGGTTCCAGGCTTGGATGCGCCAGCGTATGTAGCGGGCTGTCTTGACGATCTGACAGGGGATGTCGATCAGAGCGGCTCGGAAGGTGCGGAACTCCATGGTGAGCAGTCGGCACCGCTGCTGTTCGTGCTGCGCTTCCCAGCGGGGTGAGACGGGCAGCATGAGCGCGCACCAGGCCTTGAGGGTCCAGGCCAGTGACGCCATGGTCATGTAGGCCCAGTTGGCGTAGAGGGTGTTGACGGGGGCGTGCAGGGCTCGCACCCCGCTTTTTAGGTTGGCGATGAGGTTCTCTTGGTTGCAGCGCTGGTGGGCTTCGCCGATCACCTGGTCGGCGGTGAGCTTGCGGTCGTTGGTGATGTAGAAGAAGTACCTATATTCATCGAACAGGACGTTGTCACCCCGCTCGATCGACAGGTTCTTGCGCAAGGCGACCACGCGGTAGTCCTTCTTGCTAGCGCGAGGCCGGTAGGAGAACTCGACTACCTGTTCCTTCTTCGGTCGTATCGTCTTGTAGCCGCGCTGGCGAACGATGTCGTCTTTGACGTTTGTGGGGCGGGTCCGGGGCCGCGTCGCGATCTGGCGTTCGGTCTTGGCCACCAGCTCGTGGTAGAGATCTTCCGGTTGGCCTTCGGCGGCTTGGACGAGGTTGGCCTTGGCGTCGTAGCCGAAGACGAAGCGCACCCCGTCGGCGTCCCAGCGGTCGAACTCAGTTGTGAGCGAGAAGTCGGTGTCACCTCTCAGCAGGATGTCGGTGAACCCGGCCCGCCGGCACAGCTCGATCGATCGGTCATAGGGGGAACGACCCCCTCATGGGAGGGACGGTTGGCGCCGTGGAGGGCCTGATACAGCGGCTCGGCGGTGTTGGCGAGCGAGACCAGCAACGCCGAGTAACCCCAGCTGCCGTTGTAGGAGATGTCCATGCCCTGCTTGCACTGCCCGTCGGTGCCCACGATCGAGGCGTCCGCGTCGATCCGGGCGGTCTGGGAGAAGAATGAGGCCGGCTGCTGGGACCACAGCTTCAGCCGAGCCCGGTTGATCGCCTCCTGGAGGGCCATGATCGAGGCCTCGTCGAAGCGGCGGCAGAAGTCGCCCGCGGTGGTGGGGTCGGGCAGCGACGGCGTCCCCAGGCCGTCCAAGAACACCGCGTCGGTTCGGCGAGTCTCGATGTCCTCCAAGCGGGTGCCGCCGCACAGCGCGTTGTAGGCGATGTTCAACACGTGGTCGGACTCGTGGTAGGGGCGGTGGACCTTGAGCAGTTTGACCGAGGCGTCGATCTCGCAGGCCAGGCCGACCGCCTCGACCAGGCGGGCGATCATCCCCATGCCACCATGGGCTACCCCCCGGTCCCGCTCGGCCCACTCGTAGCGGATCGGGGCTCCCCCCAGGAGCGGGCCGGACAGGTTGGGGGCCACTGCGGCTTGCAGGCGCCGCTCGATCGCCAGCTGTTCGCGCTCGAGCCTGCGTTGCAACTGTCGCCTCGGGTTGCTCATCTCCACGCTCCCTCTGATCAACAATGTTATGCAACCATAGCAGAGATCAGCTATGGTTACATGGATGTCACCATCAGGATCAATCCAACACCCAAGGGAGGACGACTATGGCGACCGAGGCCCAACTGACCGACACGATCCAACGCATCAAAGCCGCTCTGCTTGCGCTAGGCGACCTGCGGCCAGGAGCGCTCTCCGAGCAGTACAACACCTGCCGCACCCCCGGTTGTCGCTGCAAAGCCGACCCGCCCCAGCGCCACGGCCCATACCACCAGCTCAGCTACAGCCACCGCGGACGAAGCCGCACCGAGAACATCCGCCCCGAACACATCGACGCGGTCAACTCCCAGATCGCCAACTACCGCAAACTGCGCGAACTCAACGACCAATGGATCGACGCCGCCATCGAACTGGACCGCCTCCGACGCAGCACACCCAGATAAGCGTCAGGGCCGCAAGCCCACAGCCGACAGCCGACGCCCCTTCACTTCAAACCGACACGGGCCATCCCGCCTCGGCACTCAAACCCCAGGAATACCGGGTCTTCCGGGCCTTCGATGCCCATCTACCACAGTCTTACGCTTGTTTAGGCCTAGATAGCCTTGACGTCGGCATCGTCGCGGACCGCAACCAGATGCCCGACGTGCACCTCCTCATCGACTGGCTGAAGGACGGCGTGGCCGAGCTGCTGCCGCCGCTTCCTGCAAGCGCCGCCGCTTCCGACACGCCAGCCGAGAGCGCGGAGACGCCCAGCGGACGCGCGCCAATCGGGACCTCTCCAAACGGGACCCAAACGCGCTCGTAAACGCCGGTCGGGTCCCGAGGGTGACCCGCTCGCGTCGCGCAGGGCCTGTCGCTCAAAGTTATTGGACCTCTCATGTGGCGGTCGTATTCGATCACGAGCTGAATCGACTCGGCGAGCTCGCGTCCGTGGACGCGCTCGGTGAGCGATAACGCCATGTCGATCCCGGCTGATACACCAGCGCCGCTGATCTGGTGGCCCTGCCAGACCACGCGATCGGAACCACCTCGATGCCCATCGGGCGGAGGTTGTCCCGAAACCCCCAGTGGGTGGTCGTGGTCTTGCCGTCGAGCAGTCCGACGGCGGCATAGAGAACCAGCGCCGGTGCAGACCGATGCTGTCCATTTGCACCCAGGCGCGGCGGCGCGCAGCCAGTCGTACTTCCTTTGCGCGGGAGTAGTAACCGTCGCTCGGCTCACGAGGCGGGTAGCGGCACGTAGCGGCGCAGCTTGCCGGTCTGGGGGTGGCGTGGGAGATTCTCGACGGCCTGGACGCGCACGTCGGGCTGCGCAAGTCCGGTGTGTGCAAGCTCTTCGGTGAGACAGCGCGAGAGGTCCTCGAGGGGGCGTCGGCGGCGGCGATCACGTTGACGTCGATGCCACGAGCGGTCTGCCGGACCTGGCAGTCGGTGATGTCGGGTGTCCGCAGGAGGACGGAGCGCGCGACGTGCGGGTGGACGTCGACGTCCTCGTAGCGGAGCACCTCGTCGGCGCGTCCCTGAACGTGGGCTTGGAGGTGGCCGTGGTCGGGAGCGTCGGACTGGCGGACGAAGACGTCGGCGAGCTCATAGCGGATCAGCGGCTGGACGAGGTTGTAGAGGTTGGTCAGGAGCACCTTGGTCGAGGCGACGCCGGGCGGGACGGGACGGTTGTCGGCGTCGACGAGCTCGATGATGCACAGGTCGTCGTTGAACATCAGCATGCTGTCCGGGGGTGCCGAGGTGATCCCGATCGGCGCGATGCGTAGCCTGCCGGCGCGGCGCTCGCTCGCGAGTCGGGCCAGCACCGAGGGGTAGCCAAACAGCGCTATCGGCGGCTGGCTGTTGAACAGGCTCGGGATGTCGAGACGTAGCATCATCGACCGCTCCAGCGCACTGTTCTTCCTCACTAGCACAACCAACCTCGCCGCTCTGGTCGTCGCTGGCGCGCTGCTGGCCGAGCGACCCGCCGCCGGACCGTATGACCTGCTACGCGCAGGAATCCCGATCTTCGGCGGCCTTAGCGCGACCGCGCCGGTGCTAGCGATCCCGATCCTGGTTCGCCGCTCACCGCAACGCAGTTGGCCGAGCTGGCTCGTTGACCTCTCAGCCGGAATCAGCCGCGCCCGCCGGTCGCTCCTGCGGCCAAGCTGGCGGCTGCTCGGCGCGCTCGGCTACCTCGGCTTCGACATCGCCGCGCTGGGCGCAATATTCGCCGCCACTGGCCACCCACTGCCTGCGACCACGCTCGTCCTCGGGTACTTGATCGGCTACCTCGCCAACCTGATTCCGACCCCTGGCGGCTTCGGCGTGCTCGAAGGTGGCCTCGCCGGCACCCCTGATTGCATACGGTGCCCCGGCTACGCAGGCGACGGCAGCGGTTGTCGCGTACCACGCGATCGCGTTTTGGATCCCAAGCCTCGGCGGTCTCATCGGCTACACGCTCCTGCGCCGGCGACTCAACCAGCCAGATCCCACGAAGACCGACCGGCAGAGCAGCATGCAACCGGTAGGCTTCGTGCCCGAGCCCGCCACGGCGTACTGCAGCGGTCAAACCGGCGTTGCTCGCTGCTCCTAGCGCCTGCAGGCGACGTGAGCGCGTTCTAAGGCGGCACAGACGGCGATACGGGCGACAGCGGTTATGGTCATGGTGGATTATTCGTTGCTGGCGCTCTCTTGAGCCTTCGAGCCCGCTGGATGTTCCCTTCTCTTTTTCACCTCTGACCGCCGGTGTGCTGCTGTCGCTGCGTCTGTCAGGTAGGCTAGCGGCGAGCGGTGTTGCAGGCGGCAGGTCTCGCGGATGGATTGGATGCGTTCGATCCAGCGGCTGCCCTGCTGCACTGGGTGCCGCCTTGAAGGCGGCGCATCAGGACGGCGTGTCTGACGGCGCGCTCGGGGCGTTGTTCGTCGGGTCGATCTGGAGGTCGGGAACGTCGCAGAAGGTCCACAGCGCGTCGTACTCCTCCAACAGTCCGGCGGCGAAGTTCGCTGTCTTGGTGTGGTGGCCGGTGGCGCATTGCTCGAGCAGTACACGGATCTGCGCTCGCGGCGGCGCCAGCTGGTCACTGAGCCAGTCCGGTGTGGCCGTCGGTCAGGAACTCTCGGTGGATAGCGATCACTTCGCGCGCGAGCTGACGAGTTGTGTGCCGCGGCGGCCGGCCGCCCCGGTGCGCTGGGAGACCTCGACCAGCTGGCGAATGACGTGGCACCAGCAAAGTTGTTGTTGGAGGACGTCGAGGAAGTGATAGCCGGTGTACCGGTCGCTGATCACGAACCCGCCGAACTCATCGCCCAGCAGCGCCTTTGCCGCCTTTTGGGACCGGGTCGTCGATTCGAAAACACGCCACCAGCGCCGACGCCGCGACCCACAGCCACTGCTGAGCTCCCTGAAGGCGCCACGTCGTCTCGTCCATATGCACGCCTCGGCCTTGCGGATCGCGTCCCGCAGCTCAGCCCAGATCGGCGAGACGCGCTCATCCGCATGATCGCGTTGTCGATCGACCCCGTCGATGCCGGGATCCGGAACACCTCAACGACCGTCTGACGGACCTGGTCACGCGAGAGCCTAAACACGCCGGCGAGCATCGCGATATGCGCATCGATACGCGGCCCGACCCACAGGCACCCGCCGACAGCTGCGCGAGCGTCGCCTTCGACACGCCGGGCAGCGCAACCGCAGCCGGTGCTCAACACCAGCGCGATCACCGCAACTCGAACTGCTGATAGCACACCGGATCGCCACCCACTCCTCTGCCTCAAACACATACCCGCAACCGCAACAGTCACATGCGCACCCGCTGTCCAGCCGCTCGCGCACCAGCTCCCTCTGCCCTGATGCCCCGCTGCCGCCGACTTGCGCATCGAGCGCTTGTACACCTCCCGCCCAACCGCACGCTCACCCAACCCGCACCACACGCCTGTCGCTATTCCCCGTTCGCCAAGCACGCTCAGCTCCTCACCCCTCACCAGCACACACCTCTCAACACCCACACCCTCCCCCCCTCCCCCCCCCAACCCATCCCTCTACCTCCACCCCACCACCATCACAACCCCCTAGCGTGCGCGCGACTTGGAGTACTGATCGGACTGCCGCTGTTTTGGGGGGAGCGCGATAGGCAAGACTGGCGCAACAGAAATTCCAGCGTGGCGCGGTTGAACGCCTCGGGGTCCTCGTGGAGGGCACCATGGGAGAGGTGGTCGAAGATGATCAGTTCGCTGTTGACGATCCCGCTGGTCAGCGGGTCGGCGAAGCGCGTCGAGGTCACCAGGTCGTGAGCGCCGAACGTCACCAGCGTCGCCACCTGGATCTCACCGAGTACCGGCCGGCGTCATGCGCCAGCACCGCCTCGGTCTGCGACAAGAAAGCCTCCAGTGGCTGAGCAGGACGACCGCGCACAAAGTCCGCGAGCGCCTGCGCATATTCCGGCCGCTCGACCTACATCGCAGGTGTAAAGCACAGCGGGAAGATGCCCTGGATGACCGCGTCGGCGACCGTGGGCAACGCGCCTCCGAGCGAACGCCACAGCTCCACGATGGTGCGCAGGTAGGCGTCGGTTCGATCCCACGCGCTGTGCAGCGACAGCGAGCGCACGCGCTCGGGATGCCGCGCCGCCAAGTGCATCGCCACCGCCGCGCCTAGCGATCGCCTAGCGAGACGCCAGCCACGTGCGCGCGTTCGATGCCGATCGCGCCGAGGAAGCCGGAGAGCTGATCGGCATAGGTCTGGGTGGAGTAGGGACCCTGCGGCTTGTCGCTGTCTCCGGATCCGGGGAGGTCCACCGAGATGCAGCTGAAATGATCGCTGTACGCCGGGAACAGGAACCCGTAGCACGCATGATCGGCGGCGAGGTAAGGAACCAGCACGAGCGGCTCGCCGTCACCCTGCACCTCGTAGTTGATCGTCAAACCATCGATATCGGCTTGCGGCATCGCCCTCTCCGGAGACGCGGGAAGTGACCCGAGGATCCTACGTCCGGCGACGCGCCGGGTCCAGCATCGCTCACAGATCACGGCCCCCAAGGCTCGGCGTAGATCCGCGCGGGCGGCCGCGGGAGCATGTCGGCCACGGGTCGCCCCGGTCGATGTCAAGGAATGGAGGCCCACGCCGACGACTTTGGACCAACACGAGCTTGAAGCGATTGTCGACCTCATTCGAGATGCGACCTTGCGATGGCCCCTTGAAGCTGCGCTGCTGGGTAGCACGACCACCGAGCTGGCCTAACAAGTCGCGGCTATAGGCGCTCTCTAGCTCGCCGATGGCACATCCGAGGCGGCGTTTACGCAGTTCAAGGAGGTCTACACCGTTAGGTCAAAACCTGGTGGCACGTGACTCGCGTCGCGCGAGAGCGCCGCAACGCCGCAACGCCGCAACGCCGCGGATGGTCTGGCTCGAAGCTCCAGGATCGCCGTCGAAAGCGAGCGTGTGGAGGCTCGAATCGACGGGACGCCGGGTCCTCCACCGGCGGTGCTCGGGGTCGATCGTGCTGCATCGCGCAGCGAAGCAGTAGCCCTGCCGTAGTCGTGCTCTCGGCATCCCGTCTATAGCATGAGCAACGCTGGCGCTGGCGGCTCCTGCCGGGGATCATCTCCCGCACCGATCCGTACGGACTCATCCCGTCAGGTGCGAGCCCGATGTTGCCCGGCAGGAGCCGCCAGCGCTATCTGCTGGATTTCGCGAGGTAGGTCTGCCCTGCCGGAACGACGGTCGTTCGACCTGTCCGAAAATCTCTCACGTCGACCACGCCTCGTTGGACGCGCGTGAGCGTGCCGTCACATTGCTCTGCCGTGGTCCACTCGGTACCGCGTACCGTGCCAGCGGAGTATCTCCCGCGCGTCCGGAAGCTGCCGCTGACGCTCGCATGGAGCAGCCCAAGGACCCGACCGCTCGATTTGCGCTGAGCGGCCGGTGACGCGTTCGCTGCAGCACAACTAGCCGTACTCGTACCCTGCAGATTCAGATCGACGAGCCCGCCCAGGGCCTGCGCTTGCAGAATCTGGAATAAACCACCGTCGAACTCGCCGGCGGCGGGCTTTCCTGTCACCGCGGTGGCGGCCATCACAACAACCGAGCCGTGCGTCGCGTCGAGCTGTGAGCCGACCGGTATCTCGCGGGGCGCGGTCAGCGGCGCGAAGCTCCCGCCGCCCGGCGGCCTGACGAAGACATGACCGCTCACAGGGCCGAGGTCGACCGAGCGAGCGAACGTCGGTAGCTTCGTGACGCAGAAGCAGTTGGTCACGACCGCCAGGTTGCTCGCGCTGTCCATGTTGGCGTTGGCGGCCCTGACCGTAACGGTTACAGCATATGTCGCGACCCTGGTGTACGTGTGACTGCCGGACACGGCTCGCGTGTAGGTACTGTTGCGGCTGGCTATCGGGCTTCCGATCGTGCCTGGCGTGGGCGCGGTGCCGTCTCCCCAGTTGATCGTCGCGTTGACGCCCGCGCGGGTGGAGTTCGACTTGAAAGTTGCGACCTGTCGGCTGAAGTTGAGGCCGGTGACGGGGAAGAGCGGGTCTACGACCGTCGAGTTGTCGAGCACTTCCTTGCTCGTGCCTCCGCCGCGCGTTGCGAGCGCTACGCTCAGGCCGGCGACTGCGAAGATGAGCAGTAGCCCGAGTAGCGAGAGCACGCGCAGCCGTCGCGAGTTGGGGGGCTGGGAATGCGCTGGTGGCCCGTCGGGCGGTTCGAGGCCGGGCTGCGGGCCGCTACGAATCCGCGTCGGCTGCCCGGATGGCAGCCGACGTGGGTGAGTCGGCTGCTCGCCCCGCACCACGAGCGTTGTGCCTCCGAGCTGCACCGTGTCGCCAACGGCCAGCACGGCCGGCCGATCGATCCGCTCGCCGTTTACGAATGTGCCGTTCGCTGAGCCCAGATCCTCCACGATCAACCCTCCATCGGCCGCGCGCCGGAAACGAGCATGTGTGCGCGAGAGCTTTGGGTCCCGCCCGAAGCTAGCCGCGCCCAGCTCCGCGCGGCCCACCGACAGCTCCCGGCCGACCTCCAACCGATCCCCGGCGGCGGGACCCTGCGTCACCTCGAGCCAATCGTCACCCATCCTGCGGAACTCTAGCTCCGCTTGGTCGCTTGAACCCTCACGTCTCTGTCAAGTTCTCGCGGCTTGATCTTGACGACGCTGGGACTGGGGAGGATGATGCGCGCGGGCACAACGAAGCCGATTCCGCCCGGGAGAACGACCCGATGCGGTGCCCAGGGTCAGTGCGCTGGCGCTCGCACCCATCGCGGTGGCGTGATCGCTTTCAACGGAGCGAGTTGGTTTCGTTTGCCCGTAGCCAGAGACGCCGGGTGCGGACCGCGGCTGTGCTCCCGCAGGGAGCACCCGTCGAGCGGGGCTCACGCCGGACCCGCGATCACGTCACGGACCTCCGCTCGGCGGTATGAGGCTCGCTCGTTAAAAGTCAGCCAGTGACCTGACAAGCAGCGACGGATGCGCGCTCTACCAGCGCAATCGGAAGATCGCGCGCGGCGCGAAGGAAACAGGCGGGGCTCTCGGCACGGTGTCGTCGGTGAACGACGCAGTCTGTCAGTGGCGGCGACGCCTCCGAGATGGCGGGCTTGACACGGCCGCCTCCGGGGGTCACGGTTCGCGCAACCCGGTGGTCATGGGGGCGGCTCATGGAAGCAGACGCTGTTGTCCGGCGATGCCCGGCACTTGTTGACGGTGCCGGGCGTGAACGTGATCTGCGCGGCGACGTTCCTGGCCGCGATCGGCGACATCCGCCGGGTCAAAACCTCCAGGCAGCTCGTCGCAAACCTCGGCGTGGATCCGAAAGTCGGCCACTCAGGATCAGAGTCCGCTCGAGCCGACACATCTCCAAGCACCCGGGGCGGCGTCCGGCTCGCTGGTCAGCGGTGTCGCCGACATCGCGTTCGTGCGCGGCCGCTTGTACGCGCTCAAAGCCGGCGCCGGTTGCTCGCACGGCCTTCGTGGCGCGGAGAACTCGATCCTCCGCGTACACAGATCGACGTCTCCGCCAGCCAAGGGCACATCGTCCCGACCGCCCTGGCCTACAAGGGGAGCTTCCTGTTGGCAAGTTGGGCTCAGGGTGGTCGTCGCACCGGCGAACCGCTCGGCGTCGGTTTTCAGGCCGGTGAAGACTGGAATCGCGAGTACGTCCCCGAGCGTCGAACGATACACCTCGGCATGGATCCGTCGCGCGTAGGCCGCCGCATCGGCCTGTGTTGCATGTGCCGTGTGCCCCTCCTGCCACAGAAACTCACCCGTGCGGAGGAACAATCGCGGTCAGGCACAGCGGAAGGTCGCGGTAACTCTGGATCCATCGGGCCATGTACTCGCCGAAAACCGTTTCACTGGAATGAATGCTCGGTGAGAGGATTTGCCCATGATCGACGTAACAGTCATCGACGATCCGGCCGCGGCCGAGGTCTCGCTCGACCCCGTCCGCACCCGACTTCTCGCCGAGCTCGCGCAGCCCGGGTCGGCCAGCACGCTGGCTGCCAAGGTTGGGCTGGCGAGGCAGAAGGTCAACTACCACCTCCGCGCGCTCGAGCGCCACGGGCTCGTGGAGCTCGTGGAGGAGCGCCGCAAGGGCAACGTGACCGAGCGCGTGATGGGTGCGACCGCGGCGTCGTACGTGATCTCGCCGGCCGCTCTGGCTGCGGTTGCGCCCGACCCGGACCGCGCTCCCGACCAGCTCTCGGCGTTGTGGCTGCTCGCGCTCGCCGCTCGGCTGGTCAAGGAGCTCGGTGAGCTAATCGGGGGCGCTAAGGGCGCCCGTCGTCGGCTCGCCACGTTCGGGATCGATACCGAGAACCGCTTTGCCTCGGCGTCTGATCGTGCCGCGTTCGCAGCGGATCTCTCAGATGCCGTCGAGGCGCTCGTGTCCAAGTACCACGACGAGTTCGCCGCTGGCGGACGCAAGCACCGCCTGCTCGTCGTGCTTCACCCAAGCATCACTCGGCCACCGGCCGAGAACGACAACCCGACACCCATATCAGCGACTCATGCGCCCCTGGCGGGTCCCACCCGGAAGGGATGAAAAGGGCAGGCTCCCGCAGGCCCTACGGCCACGACGTGCGGCAGGCCGTACCGCACGGGAAGCCCTCAGCGATGGCACCTGAGCAGGCATTTTCCTCCTAGTGTGTCCGGGGCGCAACGCTATTTTCGATTCAGGGGGTCACCCAACACCCAAGGAGACATGACCTGCCGGAGTTCGATTGCAGCCGCCAGATCGTAGTGCCGGCCACCCCGGAGCGGCTCTGGGAGGCGGTGGCCACCACCGAGGGCAACGCCGCCTGGCTCTTTCCCAACGAGATCGATCCCAGCGGCGCCGGCGCGACCGCGTGGGATCCACCCCACCACTTCGCGATCCGCCAGGAACAGGGACCGCCCCCCTCGGCATCGCCCAACGGCTTCAAGCGCCTCCGGCAGGCGCTTGGACTCGACGAGCAGGGTCACGGAAGGTGACTCAGCGCAGCTCACCCCGGAAAGCCTCGAGCCGGTCGAGGGGGTCGTCGACTAACGGCGTCGCGGGGCTCGTCTCGACCCGTGACGGTCGCGTGTTCTCAGTCGGCGCGTTCACGGTCAAGCCTGATCAGCCGCGGTGAGCAATGCAACCTGCCTACCGGCGCTAGCAAGGCTGGGCTCGTCGCCCTCGACGTTGCCCGGTCTTACTCGGATCGATCCTGGCGTCCCAAGTGGCATAGTCTCTCCCGCAAGATCTACGCAATCAGAGGGGTTAGGGTTTGCGTTTCATCCTGAACTTGATCTGGCTCGTTCTGGCGGGCTTCTGGCTGGCGCTCGGTTACGCGCTGGCCGGGGTCGTGGCCTTCATCCTGATCATCACGATCCCATTCGGGTTCGCAGCCTTCCGGATCGCGGCTTTCACGCTGTGGCCGTTCGGCCGCAGAATCGTACGCCGGTCGGATGCGGGCGCAGGCTCGACGATCGGCAATATCGTATGGATCATCCTGTTCGGGTGGGAGCTAGCGCTTGTGCATCTCATTACCGGCATCGCGCTGTGCGTGACGATTATCGGGATTCCGCTCGGGCTGGCGAACTTCAAGCTGATTCCCGTCTCGCTGACTCCGCTCGGGCGGGAGATCGTCTCCACGACCAACCGGGAATTCGTGTAGGGCCGAGAACTGCTCCCATCAGTGTGGTCGAGCCACTGATGAGGGTGCAGATGATGGCGTCGGTCGCTCATGGTTTGTGAGACGGGCAGGTCCAGATGGTGAGGTTCGAGGCTTCGCGCTACTCGGCGAGCGATTGCAGGTTGGGCGCGACCCGTCTCGATCTGAGCCGAGATCCGGAACGTGCACCGAATGCGGGATGGGCCGAGTTGCGCCCGATGACGTACCGGCGCTGCTCGACCTTCACCGCGAAATCCTCGAGGCTCACCCCCGCCCGGTCTGAGTGTACAGCGATTTCGATCCCTGGTCGCCTCCGTGGCGCGTCCAGCTCGCCGGTCCGCGACATCCTCGCGCTGACGGAGCGCCCGGGAGTCGTGTCGTTCGCCGGCGGTCTGCCTGCACCCGAGCTGTTTGACCTGGCTGGTCTCCGCGACGCGTTCGCCGCAGTGTTGGCCGACGACTCCGCGGGTCGCGCTCTGCAGTACTCGACGACCGAGGGCGATCCGGCGCTGGGCTCAGCGATCGCCTGGCGCTTGACGACGAGCGGGCTCGATACCGAGGCGGAGGACCTACTCATCACCAGTGGCTCGCAGCAGGCGCTCACGCTCGTCGCCGGCGGCCGCAGCACGATGGCTGGCCACGAGGACCTCGACGGGCACATCGACCGGCTGCGCGCCGCCTACGGTGCGCGCCGCGACACGCTCGTCGACGGGCTCGCGGCGGCCCTGCCCCCCGGGTCGACCCACAACCGCCCGGATGGTGGCATGTTCGTTTGGGCGCGACTGCCCGACGGCTGGGACGCAAGCACGCTGCTTCCGCGCGCTCTTGAGTGCGGCGTCGCCTACGTCCCCGGGGCGCCATTCTTCTCGGGCTCGGCTGATCCCGCGACGTTGCGCCTCTCCTTCACCGCACACACCGGCCCGAAGAGATCCGCCGCGGCCTGGGCCGGCTCGCAAGCGCACTGACCGGCCAGTAGGTCAAGCTGGCGCTGTCCACCGCACGAGCTGGCGCCCCTGCTACGACGCGGCGAAGGAATCGAACCTTCCAAGCGGGGGGCTGCCCCGCCCTGCCGGTTTTGAAGACCAGATGGACCACCAGGCCCGTGCCGCGCCGCGGTTGATGCTACGCGGGTGAGAGCGGGCGCCGTGTTAGGCGGGAGCGGGGCCGCCGGGCCCGTGCTCGAGCACACCCTTGACGCTCGCGTCGAGCGCATTCAGCCGGTAGAGCGCGACCGCCTCGGCGAAGCCGAAGCGCCCTCCGGGAGCCGAGGCGGCGCCGTGGTGGCAGAGCACGCAGTGCAGCAGGGCGAGCTGCCGCTCGGCGTCCAAGGAGCCACCGCGCTCCAACAGCATTCGCTGGCCGATCGCCAAGTGGCCCAGCAACCGCCCCTCCTCGGTGAGCCCGATCTCGGCCCCGTAGGTGAACTCCTGTGTGCGGCCGATGTCGTGCACGACCGCAGCGCTCAGAAGCAGATCGGAGTTCAACCGAGGATGCAGTTGACACAGCTCGTGCGCCAGCGTTGCCACCGCGACGGTGTGCTCAAGCAGGCCACCGAGGTAGGCGTGGTGGCCCGCGCGTGAGCAGGGCGCTCGGCGCCACTGGGCGCGCAGTGCCGGGTCAGCCAGCAGCGCGTCGAGTAGCGCGCGGTAGCGCCGGTCGTACACCTCGTTAGCGAGATGCTCGAGGAATCCGTCGAGCTCGTCGAGGTCGCGATAGGCGGAGGGAAGAAACTGCACAGGATCGATCTCGTCGACCATCACCCGCCCGACCTCCGCGACCTCGATCACGAGCTCGTCCCGGAAGCGCTCGACCCGGCCGGCGACCCGCACCAGATCGCCGCGCTCGAAGCGCCCGGCGAGTGCATCGGCGTTCTGGAAAGCGCGTGCCGGCACCGTACCGGTGCGGTCGCGCAGCTCGAGCGCGAGGTATGGCGAGCCCGAGCGGGTGATCAATCGGTCCTTGCGGGTGCACGCGAATACGCCGTGGACCCCTTGCCCGGCGCGGAGCGCGGTGACCGGGACCAAGGTCGGGTCGGAAAGCGGCATACGCCCATGATGTACGGTGAGCCGGATGCAGCCACTGCAATGGGAATACCGCCCCGACGGGCTGAGGGCGCCCGCCCTCATCTGCGCGTTCAGCGGCTGGAACGATGCCGCCGACGCCGCATCCAGCGCGCTCACCTTCGTAGGCGGGTCGCTTGGTGCGCGCCGGTTCGCGACGATCGACCCGGAGGAGTTTTACGACTTCCAAGCCACCCGTCCGCGCGTCAAGCTCGCCGACGGGCAAACCCGCGAGATCGAGTGGCCCGCAGTCGAGGTCTACGAGGCTCGTGTGCCCCGCGCCCCGCGGGACCTGATCCTGCTGTCGGGAAGCGAGCCTTCTTTTCGCTGGCGCACCTTTAGCAAGGTGGTGGTCGAGCTCACCGAGGCGCTCGGGGCCCAGCTGATCGTCACGCTCGGGGCGTTGCTCGCCGACGTGCCGCACACCCGGCCGGTGGCGGTCACCGGACTGGCCTCCGACCCAGTCCTGATTGCCCGCCTGGGGCTGGCGTCATCCTCCTACGAAGGGCCCACCGGCATCATCGGCGTGCTGCATGCCGCATTCCAAAACGCCGGCTTGCCGTCCGCGAGCCTGTGGGCAGCCGTCCCCCACTACATCGCAGCTACGCCGAACCCGAAGGCGGCCCTGGCGCTGGTGCGAAAGCTCGAGGGTCTCGTAGGAGTCGCCGTCGAGGCGTCGGAGCTGGAGAGCGCGGCTGCGGACTATGACCGCCAGGTCAACCTCGCGGTGCAGAGCGATCCTGATGTCCAGGCATTCGTCGAACGGCTCGAGCAGGCGGCCGGGGAGGAAGGAACCGAAGCGGGCCCACTCCCCTCCGGAGAGACGATCGCTCGCGACCTACAACGGTTTCTGCGCCAGCGTGGCGGAGAAGGCCCGGCCGGCCCGGGTGACATTGCCGGCGGCCCCGGCTCCGGTCCTGGCCCCTAGGACCGATCTTCAACGCTCGGCCGCGGGACACACCAGCCGGTAATCGCAAATCGAGCACGCGGCAATCGAGGGGGTCGGCTCAAACCCCTGGGACAGGATCCCCTCGGCGACCTCGGTCGCGACGTCCCGGACCCAATCCGAGCGATCGCCCTCCTCCGACGGAACCGCGACCTTCTGGTCGTCGAGCACGTAGTAGTACGCCTGACGCGAGGCATCGAGCCGCCACGCCTCGCGAGCGCCAACTGCGTAGAGCGAAAGCTGCACATCCTCCATCAGCTGGGCCGAGCTCTTCGGCCGGCCCGTCTTGTAGTCGATCAGCTCGTACTCGCCCCCGGGTAGGCGGTCAACGCGATCGACCCGACCGCGCAACAGGTGCGGCCCGAGCTTGAAAGTAAATTGGCGCTCGAACCACATTGGCTGTGACTCCTCGGATTGAAACCGCTCGTGGTAGCGGCTCAGCGCGGCGGCGGCCTTGCCCCGCAACTGGCGCTCCTCTTCGGAGTCACCAAAGCCCCCGCGCCGCCACCCGGCGGCGAGCAGTCCGAGCAGCTCAGAGAGGGTCGCCGGCGCGCCGGCGCGAGCATGGAAGCGCTCGAGCACCTGGTGCACGAGGATTCCGAACCGCTGGTGGATCGTGGGCTCCTGGGGAATCCGGAACACGCGCGCGAACTTGTACTTCAGCGGGCAGGTTCGGTACGTGTCAATATCCGAGGCCGACAGAACGACTCCGTCGCCTCGCGTTGGCAGAAACGGTTCGAGCGAGGGCTCATCGCGCGCCGCCATCACATGCGCGCGCCGCCGAGCGTCGCGCTCGGCATCGAGCAGATAGTCGTCGAGGGCCGAGGATGTGAAGATCTCCCGCTGTTCGGCCGTCACCGCCTGCAGGATCCGCGAGTTGACGTCGCGTAACGCCTCGGCGACGCTCTGCCCCTCGGGTCGGGCGATCAGCGCCGCCACCTTGAGCAGCTCCAGGTACCGGACGACGGCGTGCGAGACGTCGAGATCAGTATCGAAACGCAGCTCAGCCAGGCGCCCGCCGGCTCGCATCGTCCCTTCAAGCAGTTCGTCGCGGAGTAGGCGGTAGGTCGAGTGAAGCGTCTCAGCGGGCCCGAACAGCTCCTCTTCCCTGTCCTCCCACTGAGCCTCGAGCTGAGCGCGCAGCCGTTCGACCAAAGGTGAGGGCACCAGCCCCCCACCGCGGTCGCCGGCGCGCGGATAGGTCAGCACAACCCGTTTTCGCGCTCGGCTGACGGCTACGTAGAGCTCCTGCATAAGCAGCCTGGGCCGCGAGTCCTCGGCGTCGATGAGCGGCTCCTCTCGCAGCAGAGCGTCCGGGATCGGCTCGGGGGAGGGGGCTGTGAGCCCGGCATGAAGACCGATGACGTACACGTGATCGACCTCCAGCCCACCGGCGGCGTCGAGCGTCAGCACCTGCACGGCACCCGTGCCTACGAGATCGGCCTCCTCCTGCTCACGAAGGCCGAAGTCGGCGACGGCGGCGATCGAGCGGGCGAATTCGCGGGGAGTTGCTTGGGGCGCTCGCTGCACGTATGCCGACGCCAGCTCGCCGAAACGGGCGAGGGCCCGCAGTTTCTCGACCACATCCGATTGAGCGGCGAACAGCTGTTGACGGCGCAGACCCAAACGTTCGATTAGCCGGTGGACATATAGGTCCGGGCGGGTGGTGTCGATCGCAGCCGCGCCGGAACGATAGAGCTTCAGGAATACCCGAATCCGCTCGCGTGCCTCCGGCGGAACTTGCGGCGATTCGGTGGCCGCCGCCAGCGCCACGACCATGTCGAGCTTGCGCCGGCGAGCGATCTGCGTGCAGCGCGCAATGTCCACGGAGCGGAGCTCGATCGGCGGACGCGCGAGCGCCCTCACCACTGCCGCGGCATCAGACGGGTCGGCGAGCAGCCGCAGCCATGCCAGCACGTCGCGGATCTCAGCCCGCTGGAAGAAAGCGGCCTCACCGACCAGCCGGTGAGGAACGGCCCGCTCCTCGAGCGCGACCGCAACGGCCTGGCCCTCACGCGCGATCGCCGGTACGAGCACCGCGACGTGCCCAGGCTCGGCGCGATCCCGGGCAATCAGACGTTCGACATCAGCGGCCACCGACTGGGCCTGGGCTCGGTCGTTCGCGCAGCGCCAGAACCGCACCTCCCCGCCCGCGGGCGAGCCCGAGAATTCCTCGCCGCGCAGCGCGCTGGCCGCGCGCGCGACGTGCTCCGGACAGCGCAGCGATCGCTTTAGAGTCACGATCCGCACCCCCGGGCCCTTAAAGCTCTCGATCCGCGCCACGCCGGCGCCGCGGAATCGCCGCAGCGCCTGTGCCGGGTCGCCCGCAACGGTCATCTCGGGACCGCCTACCGCCCGCGCCAGCCTGGCCGGTCCGAGGTCGAGCTCCTGGGCATCGTCGATCAGCAAGTGGGCGACTCGAGGCAGTCCCTCCTCGCGCTCGCGCGCGATCCGGAGCGCGTCGCGCACGAGATCGCCGGCGTCGCTGGCACGGGCGTCGGCGAGCATCCGCTCGTGGGTCCGGTAGACCTCTGCGAACTCCCGCTCTAGGGCGGCATTTCCGGAGTCCGGCAAGCCTGCGGCCCACGCCGCGTAGTCCTCGGCGCCGATCAACTCCGCTTTCAGCCGATCGATTCTCCGCACGAACCCACCCAGCAACGCATTCACGTTGCCGCCGAAATCGTGGCTGCGGAGCGACAGCTCGTCGATCCGCTCGACCAGCATCGCCAGCCGATCGCCCGCACCCAACGTTGCCGGCAAGATATCGGTGCTGGTGCCATTCACGATCAGCCCCGCCAGGTCGACGGCCGTCAGCACGAACAGCTGCTCATAGCCGCGATCTAGCGCGCTCTCGAGTCGGCTCCGGAGCGCGTTTGCCCGGGCTGCCGAGGGCATCAAGATCAAGATTTGGTCCGGTTCGCAGTCGCTCTGCACCAACCATCGAAAGCGGGCCTCGATCACGCGGGTCTTCCCAGTCCCCGCGGGCCCGAGTACCAGCAGCGGGCCGCCCCGATGCGTGACGGCGTCACGCTGGGCAGGAAGCAAACTCTCTAGCGGAAGCGACACGTCTGACAGCATAGGTTCGAAGATGACTTCGACTCGCTCGGCTCTAGACGCAGATTGGCTCGGCGCATGCCGCCGGGCCACGGTGGGACTCGAGCAGATGCTGGCGGCCACTCCCAGCACGGCCGAGCGCGCGATCGAGACCGGCACGCGTGGCGAGGGTGGCGACCGCACGCTGATGATCGACCAATCGGCCGAGAGCGTCGTGTTCGCGGAACTCGACCGGATTCGCGCCGAGGGCTTCAGCTTCACCGCCCTCTCGGAGGAGCGCGGTGAGATCGACTACGGAGATCCCAGCGTGAGAGTGATCATCGATCCGATCGACGGTTCGTTGAACGCCAAGCGCGGGATCTCTCACCACGCGTTGTCAATCGCGGTGGCCGACGGCGAGACGATGAGCGACGTCGTGTTTGCGTTCGTGCATGACTTTGGTCCCTCCGAGGAGTGGTGGGCTCGCCGGGGCGAAGGGGCATGGCTTGCCGGTGAGCGCCTCGATCCGACGCTCGGCGAACGACGAGCGCACGACGGCCGTCTAGAGGTGCTCGGGATCGAAGCGGCCGACCCCCGCTGGGTGGCCGCCTCGATCGAGTCGCTCACCAGCTCGGCCTATCGCCTGCGCGCGCTCGGGACAATCGCCGCGTCGCTCTGCCAGGTCGCAGCCGCACGGTTTGACGCGATGGTGACCTTGCGGCACTGTCGCGGCGTGGACGCGGCCGCCGGGCAGCTGATCGTGCGCGAAGCCGGCGGGTATGTGAGTTTTCTCGCGTGCGAGGATCCGCTCGGTGCCCCCCTCGATGCCGCGCCCAGCTCGCCGCTGATCGCCGCCCGCACGCCCGAAACGCTCCAGGAACTCGGGGGGATCCCCAAATGATCGACTGGATCATCGCCGAGCGGATCGCCACGTATGTGGCGGGGACCGGGAACGGACGCTTGCCGACCGCCGATCTCGCCGCGCTCGCGGCCGAGTCCGAAGCGCGGGTCACCGCCTACACCGGTCTGCGGCCCTCGAGACCGCTGCCCGAACCCGAAGGAATCAGCCGCCGGGAGTGGGTCGCGAGCAACATCACCTCGATGCGCGCGCTGCTCGATCCGGTGCTGGCGCGGGCCAATAAAGGCCTAGGGCCACTACAACCGGCGATGCAGATCGGCGTCGGCTTCGTCCTCAGCACCGAGGTGGGCGTGGTGCTCGGCTACCTGGCGCAGCGAGTCCTGGGGCAGTACGAGCTGGTGCTGCTCGACGAAGCGGTCGATGACCGCCCGCCGCGGCTGCTGTTCGTGCTGCCGAACCTCGGGCAGGCGGTGCAGTCCTTCGACGCCGACGAGAAGGAGTTCATGACCTGGGTCACATTGCACGAGGTGACTCATGCCGTCCAGTTCGCCGGCGTGCCGTGGCTTCATGGACACGTCGCCGGACTGGTCAAGGAGCTGCTCCAGACAGCCGAGGTGCGGCTCGATACGCCCCGCAAGCTGCGGATACCGAACGCGGACGACGTCCGCCGGGTGGGCCAGGCGCTGCGCAGCGGAGACATGTTCTCGCTCGTCACGAGCCAAGCCGAGCGCCAAACCCTCGACCGCGTCCAGGCAGTGATGGCGGTGATCGAGGGCCACGCCGAACACGTGATGGACGCGGTTGCCCCGGATCTGCTGCCCTCGCTACCGCGCCTGCGGGCGGCACTCGATCGCCGCCGGCGCTCGCAATCAGGTCTGTCCCGGCTGGTAGCACGGCTGCTCGGGCTCGAGCTTAAGATTCGCCAGTATGAGCAGGGCAAGTTCTTCTGCGACGCGATCGTCCGGGAACGCGGGCCCGACGCGTTGGCACATGTGTTCAGTGGCCCGCAGGCCCTGCCGTCGCTGGAGGAGCTGCGCGATCCATCGGGATGGCTGGCGCGCGCGACGGCCCGCTAAATTGGCCCGTCCGGCCGCGACCCGATGTAACGATCGGCGGTCGCCGGGTTACAAACATATGTTCGATGATTGGGCCACTCAGCGAACCATCTAATATCGTTTTGTACGACTGGGAGTGGAAGAAGCAACTCATGGCAACGAGCAGCAGCAAATCCAGCGCACGAAAGCCCGCGACGTCACGGAAGACGACCACGACAGGTAAAATGACCGCCGCGAGCAAATCCTCCGGTGCTTCGAAGGCAAGTTCGACCCAGCCGAAGACTCCGGCCGAGCAGGCGCAAGACCTCGCCGAGCGCGCGATCCTGGTGCCGGTCGGCGCGAGCCTGGTCGCGCGCGACAATTTGGTCTCCACCGTTAGGGGCTTGGCGACCAGATACACGACGCGTTCAGCGCTTGAGCGTGAGCTCAAGCGCTACGAGCGACGTGGCGCCGTTGCCCGGAATCGCTTTGAGCGCCAGGTCAAGCGCAACCGCACTCGGTTCGAGCGCGAGCTCCGTCAGCGCCGTAGCCGCGTCGAGCGGACGGTCAAGCAGAATCGCCGTCGCTTTGAGCGTGAGGTACGCTCAGTGCGCAGGGATCTCGAGAAGCAGTCCGAGTACATGGGCGCACGCGTAGAACGACTGGTCGCCAATGCACAAGATCTGTTGAACCCAACTCCGTAGCCAAGGCTTACCCCGCCGGGCGCCCGGGAGAGCGTCGCAAGCGGGATGGGTTCGCCGGCCTCATATCTTCGCCGGCGAATGCAGCACCCTCTCCTCCCTCAACCGCCGGGGCGTCACGAAAGTGGCGCCCCGTCGGTCCTTAAGGGCGCGGTTCTTAGGGCGCACAACGCCAACACCCGGGCGTGACGTGGTCCCACTGTCAAGTCAAACTAGGAGGCACGCATGAAGGTCAGCGCCAGAAACCAGCTCACCGGCAAGGTCGTGTCGGTCCACAAGGGAGAGGCGATCGCGAACGTCGAACTGGAGGTGGCCGGCCAGCGGCTGGTGGCGTCGATCACCGTAGAGGCGGTCGACGATCTCGGCCTGCAAGCAGGTCGCGAAGTCGTCGCCGTGATCAAGGCTTCGGATGTGATGATCGGTATCGAATAGCCGGCGCTGGGCGCGGCAGTCCGTCTGCCACAATGAACTCATGCCGACCAGAGACCAGGTAATCAACGCTCTTCGTTCCGTGATCGATCCCGAACTTCGCCGCGACATCGTGGAGCTCGAGATGGTCCGGTCGATCGACCTTCACGAGAACGGCGTCGTTGACGTGACCGTCTCCTTGACGACACCCGGCTGCCCGATCCGTAGCCATTTCGAGACCGGCGTCGCGCAGGCCGTGAGCGGGCTCGAAGGCGTCGCCGGCGTCAATGTCAGCTTCGACCTGCTCTCCGACAACGAGAAGGCGGCTCTTGGCCACAAGCTCGGGCGCGGCTCGCTTCCGGAGGGCGCTCTGGCCCAGGTCAAGAACGTGATTTGCATCGGCTCGGGTAAGGGCGGCGTCGGGAAGTCGAGCGTGACCGCCAATCTGGCGGCAGCGCTCGCCTCAGACGGCAAGCAGGTCGGCGTGCTCGACGCGGATGTCTGGGGCTACTCGCAGCCGCGGATGCTCGGGCTGGGTGCCGAGCGGCCAGAGGTGAACGCGGAGCGCAAGATCGTCCCGTTGAGGGCCTACGACGGCATCGGCGTGATGTCGATTGGCTTTTTCGTCGAGCAGGATGCCGCCGTCGTGTGGCGCGGGCCAATGCTCCACAAGGCGCTTCAGCAGTTCCTCGAGGACGTCGAATGGGGCGCGCTTGACTACTTGCTGATCGATCTGCCCCCCGGCACCGGCGATGTCTCAATGACGCTCGCGCAGCAGCTCCCGCAGGCCAAGTTCCTGATCGTCACTACACCGCAGCCCGTGGCGCAGAGGGTCGCGCGCCGTTCGGCGGAGATGGCGAGCAAGCTGAAGCTCGAAATCGTGGGCGTGATCGAGAACATGTCTGCCTTCGTGACCCCGAGCGGCGAGCGCTTCCAGATCTTCGGCGAAGGCGGCGGCCAGCGACTGGCCGAGGAGCTCGAGGTTCCGATGCTGGCCAAGGTGCCCCTGACAATGGCGCTGCGCGAGCAGTCCGATGCCGGCGTGCCGGTCGTCTTCTCGGACCCCGATGATGCGGCCGCCCAAGCGCTCTACCAGGCAGCGCGTGGTTTGATCGCGCTATCGCCGATCGAGCTGCCGGTCATGCAGCCCCCGGCGCCAGCGGCGGCGCCCAAGCCGGCGGGTATGTCGCTGCCGATGGCCTGAGGACCACTGCTAAGCGCCCGGGCGGATCGCTATCGATTGCCCGCGTAGTAGTCCGCGTTGAGCTGGGTGTACTTCTGCCACTCGTCCGGGAGCTGGTCTTCGGCGAAGCAGGCGTCCACCGGACACGCCTCGACGCACGCATCGCAGTCGATGCACTCCTCAGGATCGATATAGAGCATCTCGACGTCGTCGTAATTGGGCTCGTCCGGCGTCGGATGGATGCAGTCGACCGGGCAGACCTCCACGCACGAGTTGTCCTTAGTGCCAATGCAGGGCTCGGCGATCACGTATGCCATAGCTCTTCTGTCTTCCTTCAGTAGTCCTCGGGACGAAGCGCGCATTCTACGGACGCTCATCCTGAGCCGCGCTGTCGGCCCGTCAGCGGGAAGGCGGGCCCGATACCCCGCTAGCGCCCCCCGGGGCGCCGCTGCGCCCAGGGCAGTGCGCGCTCGAGTTGCGCCGCCAGCTGCAAGAGAACTTCCTCGCGCGCCGGCGGGCCGATCAGTTGGACGCCCGTCGGAAGCCCGTCATCACCCTGATACAGGGGGAGCGAGATTGCGGGCAGCCCGGTGGCGTTGCAGATCGCCGTGTAGGGCGTGAAGTAGCCGGAGCGGCGAAAATGATCCCAGGGCTCTGGCCCGCGGCCATGAACCTCACCAATCGCCAGCGGCCTCTGAGCGAGGGCGGGCGTGATGACGGCGTCGAACGGTGCCAGAAACGTGACGATCGAGCGTGCGAAGGCCTCGATTCTGGCCTCGGCGGCGAGGTAGCTGAGCGTGTCCTGAGTCCGCGCGCGCCCATACAGCGCCCAGGTGAGCGGCTCCACGTCGTCCGCTGTCGGCTCCCGGCCGACCAGGTGGCCGCCGGTCGCGGTGGTGGTCGACACGGCCGGCCCGAACAGACGCGCGAACTCGGGCAGCAACTCAGGAGTTGACCACGGCGGAGTGATCTCTTCCAGCTCGTGGCCGAGCGACTCGAGCAGCGCGGCGCCCGCGCGCGCGGCCTGCTCACAGACCGGATCTAGGCGAGCGCCTTCGAGCGGCATGTTGAGCGCCAGACCGATTCGCATCCGGCCCGGTTCCCGCTCGGCCAGCGCGGCGTAGGCGGCTCTGGGCGGCGGCGCCCAGCTCGCGTCGCCGAGCTCATAACCGGCGATCACATCGAATACGTGCGCAGTGTCACTTACCGTGTGCGTCAGGACGCTGTCGGTGACCAGCAAGCCGCCGCCGCCATCGGGTCCAAGCGACACTCGTCCCCGGGCGCCCTTCAGACCGACAAGCCCGCAACAGGCGGCGGGAATCCTGACTGAACCGCCGCCATCGTTACCGTGGGCGATCGGCACCATGCCTGCCGCCACCGCGGCCCCCGATCCGCCGCTCGATCCTCCGGGAGTCCGGTCGAGCGCCCACGGATTGTGTGTGGCCCCGAAGCGCCGCGATTCGGTCGTTGGCAGGATTCCCATTTCAGGAAGCGTGGTTTTGCCGACGATCACGAACCCGGCGTCACGCAGGCGCCGCACGACGTAGGCGTCGTATTCGGGAACGTAATTCCCGAACAGATCACTGCACACGGTGAGGGGCATACCGGCCACGGGCCGGTTGTCCTTGATCGCGATCGGTACTCCCGCGAACGGGCGCGAATCTCCCGCCGCGATCGCACCGGCGGCTGCCAGCGCCGCCTCGTGGGCAACATGGGTAAAGGCGTTGAGCGTCGGCTCGAGCTCGTCGATCCGACGCAGTGACGCCTCTACCAGCTCCCGCGCGGTGAACTCGCTTGAGCGAACCAGCCCAGCCAGCTCGAGCACCGGGCGGAAGAGCAGCTCGGACACGTGGGGAAGCGTACCCGGCGCCGCTCAGGGCTAGCGGCGGCTAACGTGTTGTGCTGCCAACCGCTGCCAGGAGCATGACAACGAGATGAGCGTAATCACCGAAGTACAGTCAGGCCTCGAGGGCGTGGTCGCCTTCGCCACTGAGATCGCCGAGCCCGACCGGGCGGGCGGAGCGCTCCGCTACCGCGGCGTCGATATCGAGGACCTCGTCGGCCAGATCCCTTTCGAGCAGGTGTGGGGATTGCTGGTCGACGGCAAGCTACTGCCGGGAATGCCGCCGGCCGAACCGCATCCGCTGTACGTGCGCTCCGGCGACCCCCGGGTCGACGTGCAGGCGGCTCTTGCCATGCTGGGGCCACAGTGGGGCTTCCAACAGCTGATCGACATCTCCGACGAACAGGCGCGGAATGACCTCGCGCGCGCCTCGGTCATGGGGCTCTCTTTCGTTGCCCAGTCAGCACGCGGGATCGGTAAGCCGCCGGTACCCCAACGCGAGGTCGACAGAGCGAACTCGATCTCCGAACGGTTCCTGATCCGCTGGCGGGGCGAGGCCGACCCCCGGCACGTCGAGGCGATCGACGCCTACTGGATCTCGGCCGCCGAGCACGGCATGAACGCGTCGACGTTCACGGCCCGCGTCGTCGCCTCCACCGGGGCGGACGTCGCCGCCGCGCTCTCAGCAGCCGTCGGGGCCCTGTCGGGCCCGCTTCATGGCGGAGCGCCGAGTCGGGTGCTGAAGATGCTCGACGAGGTCGGGGCCAGCGGCGACCCCGAGCTGTACGTCAAGGAGTTGCTCGACCGGGGCGAACGGCTGATGGGATTCGGTCACCGCATCTACCGAGCCGAAGATCCCCGGGCCCGCGTCCTGCGGCGCACGGCCCACAACCTCGGGTCGCCTCGGGTCGAGGTCGCGGAGGCGCTCGAGAACGCGGCGCTCGCCGAGCTGCAAGCGCGCAAGCCAGACCGCGTGCTGGCCACGAACGTCGAGTTCTGGTCGGCGGTGGTGCTCGATTACGCCAGCGTGCCGCCGGAGCTGTTCACGCCGATGTTCACGTGCGCGCGCACGGCCGGTTGGTCGGCGCACATCATGGAGCAGAAGCGGGAGGGACGGCTGATCCGCCCGACGGCGAAGTACGTAGGCCCGGGACCGCGTCCGCTGTCAGAGCTCCGGGACTAGCCCAGCCGCACAGATCGCGCACCGATCGCGGGGCGGTCCTCTTCTGATTAGCGCCATCGCATGACTCGTCACCTCGATCCTGAGGCGCTCGGCGACCACATCGATCGCCTGTACCGCGCGGCCTGGAGCCTGTGCGGCTCGCGCGAGGAGGCCGAGGACTTGGTCCAGGAGACGTTCGCTCGCGTGTTGCGCAAGCCTCGGATGCTGCGTTCCGAAGACGACCTCGGCTACCTGCTCCGGGTGCTGCGCAACACATTTTTCTCGAGTCGTCGGACGGCGGCGCGACGCCCGCAGACGACGGCGCTGCCCGATGACCTCGACCTCGTCGAGGACCGCTCCGCGGTTCGGCCAGAGTCTCGGCTCGAGTCGGCGGAGCTCTATTCGGCGATCGCGGCACTGCCCGACGACTTGCGGGATGCGCTCGTCGCGATCGACGTCATGGGGCTGTCATACCGCGAGGCTGGGCGTGCTCTGCGAGTTCGCGAGGCGACGATCACAACCAGGCTTCACCGAGCTCGGCAGCGGGTGGCGCAGGCGTTGGTCAACGATCCTCCCCAGGGACCTTCCACGCCGCCAACCTCTGCAACTCACCGGCCGTGACCCCGGTAGCCGACAGCACACACGTATGACCGGCGCGACGCCAGGTGACGACAAGGCGGCCGCCCAGCGTCAGCGTCCGCAGCTCGGTGCCGTTGGCCCACGTGCCGTGGACGGACGGGGCGCTCAACGGGGGGGTCGCGACGACCGTGTAGGCAACCCGCTGACCGTGCCACTCGTAGTAGACAGTTACGGCCTTGCGTCCGCCGATCCGATCCGTGCGCTGGCCGACGGCGCGCCAGCCGAAGCGAGGTGCCCAGTTGGGGAAGTAGAGATCCTGGATCTCCTTCGCAAGCTTGGTGCTCGGGGCGCTCGGATTAAGCGGCGGCGCGGGACCGACCGGACCGCGGATCGCCAGGGCAGCAGCCTCGCTCAGCGACGGCGCGCCCGGAGTTCCGCCCGGCAGGATCAAAACGGCCGCTAGCAGCACCGCAGCCAACGCGCCCGCCAATGCCCCGCCGTAGGCGACGCGACGGCGTGCCTGTGTTCGGGCCCGAGGGCGCTGCTGCTCGATGCGGGCGCGGAGCGCCACGGGCGCCCGCTCTCGGGCTCGCGCCTCGCGCAACCGCTCGACGACCATCCGCTCTCGTCCGTACAGGGCGCTGAGCTCGGGCGAGGCGGTGATCCGCGCCTGCACCTCCGCTCGCCGGGCAGGATCAAGCGTTCCGTCCGCGAGCGCGGACAGATCCGCCAACTCACGCGGGCCGGGTTCGGGGGTGTCTGCCGAGGAGGACATTTCCGCTTCAAGTTTAACGACGCTTGATGGCCGTCAATCCTTCCCGATTACCCGCGGTACGGCCCGCGCACGTACTCCGCGAGCATCCGGCTGGCTGAGAATCGCGGACCGAGGGAGCGCAACGAGGATCGCATGCGCTTCAGCCAGACCGACGGCACGCCGGCCGCATCGCGTTCGTAGAAGGCGGGCACGACCTCATCGTCGAGCACACGATGAAGTGCCTCCGCGTCGCGCGCGTCTTGAACGCCGTGGTCGTCGATCACGTCCCCGGGCACCGCCCAACCGTTCACTCCGTCATAGCCCTCCGCCCACCAACCGTCCAGCACACTCATCTGGAGGCCGCCGTTGATGGCCGACTTCATGCCGCTCGTACCGCTCGCCTCGAGCGGCGGCCGGGGGACGTTCAACCACACGTCGCAGCCGCGCACGAGACGCGCCGCGGTAGCAAGGTCATAGTCGTCGAGGAACGCCACGCGCTCGGCCACGATCCGCGCATACTTCAGCCCGAACAACCGCTGCAGGGCCCGTTTGGCCTCCTCGTCGCGCGGGTGCGCCTTGCCGGCCAGCAGGACCTGAACCGGACGGTCCCCTCCTAGTAGCTTGAGCGTCCACTCGGGGTCGCGGGTCAGCAGGTCCAGACGCTTGTAGGTTGCCACGCGGCGAGCGAACCCGACCGTCAGAAGGTGCTCGTCGAAGGATCCCGCGGCGGCGGCGACGTAGTCCCGCAAATCTCCACGCATTAGCCGGTCGGCGACGCTCCGGCCGCGCACGAAAGCGAGCAGCTCAGCGCGCTGGCGCTGACGGGCGTTCCACAGCTCGGCAGCGGGGATCGCGTCGACAGGCGCCCAGGTGTCCGGGTCACCGGCGCGCTTCATCCATCCATCGCCCAGCCACCGGTCAAAGCACTCTCGCATCGGGCCGCCGATCCACGTCGGGACGTGAACACCGTTGGTGACGTACCCGATCGGCACCCGGTCGACGGGCCGGTCCGGCCACAGCCCCGCCCACATTTCACGGGCAACGCCGCCGTGGCGCCGGCTGACTGCGTTCGCTCCACGGCTCATCCGCAGCGCTGCCTGCGTGACTCCGAACGGCTCCGACGCCTCTCCGGGCCGGGTCCGCCCGAGGTCGATCAAATCGCTCGCCGACACCCCAAGCTCGAGCGCCAGGCGTCCGATCGCGCGCTCGATCTGCTCCGGCGGATAGGAATCGTTGCCGGCAGGGACCGGAGTGTGCGTCGTGAACACCGTGCGGGAGCGGGCCACTTCCAGCGCGGCCTGCGGTCCAGCTCCGTCGGTCACGCCCGCGCGAGCCAGCTCGAGCGGCGCCAGCGCCGCGTGACCTTCGTTTAGATGCAGCACCCCGGGCTCGATCCCCACCACCCGCAGCGCCCGCACCCCGCCTACCCCGAGCAATACGTACTGCGCGAGCCGAACGTCGGCGTCGGCGTCGTACAGGCGTGCCGTTGTCCAGCGCTCGAGCTGACCGTTTGCCGAGCAGTCGGTGTCGAGCAGGAACAGTGGCACGCGCCCGACGTCGACGCGCCAGATCTGAGCAGTCACCTCCGCGTCGTAGATCGGCACCGTCACCGTTACGGGCTGCTCATCCTCGCCGGTAACCAGGGCAGCCGGCAGCCGCTGAGGGTCGGTGTCGATCCAGTACTCGTGCTGCCAGCCGGTGGCGTCGACCCGCTGGCGGAAGTAGCCCTTGCGGTAAATGAGCCCAACCGCGGCGAACGGCAGCGCCTGGTCGGAGGCCTCCTTGAGCAGATCACCGGCCGAGGCACCGAGTCCGCCCGCGTAGATCGGGAGCGACACGTGGACGCCGTACTCCGCGCATAGGAACGCCACCGGGTGAGCCTGATCGATCGCCTCAGTCGCGGACGGTCGGACCAGGTCGGCGAGTCAAGTCGGATGTAGTGGTGTAACGCGTAGAGCTCGTCGGTGAGGTTGGCGCCTCAGGCCTGAGCTGAGAAGTGTTCACCTCCTCGTTGTCTGCTTGGGGGGAGCCATACGGGGACTTCCTCGTAGTTTGGTGACTTCGGGGGTAATGGGCAACGGTTTGATCGGTCGTTCATGCGCGGGGGGATCAAGCGGTCATGGATGCCGTACCGTGGAATCCGGATGATCGATGCGGGGGACTCGGGGCCCGTAGGGCCGCCGTGAGCCGCTCGCCGAGCGGGCCAGACGTTGGCGCAGCTGAGAAGCCCGCCTTGCCAGGGGGTCGGACCAACCGTCGCTTCGCCCCCTTCGATGCAGCGGTCGTTAGCCGGTGTGCGCCGAGCCGAGCGTTCGCGTTGAAACAGATGCCGGCGGGTGGGTTCCTGTGGGTCGCGGTCATCGGCCGGAGGGCGTTAGACGGGCCCAGGACGCGTCCGTGTGCAACCCGAGGGTTACGGCTTAGCTGGATTGGGTCGGCGGGTGGCTCAGGCGGCGGTGAGACTGGGCACCTCCTGCTCGACCTGGGGGGGCTCGGGGTCGGCGCAGCTCAGCGTGATCGACTCGACCGACAGGTAGCGCCGCTGGACGAGCCATTCGTCGTTCTGTTCGGAGAGCAGCGCGCCGGCGAGGCGGATCACCGCCTGGTCGTTGGGGAAGATCCCGACGACGTCGGTGCGCCGGCCGATCTCCTTGTTGACACGCTCCAGCGGGTTGGTGGACCGCAGCTTGGTCCAGTGCTCGGACGGGAAGTTGTAGAACGCGATCAGGTCTTCCTCGGCCGTCTCGAGCAGCTCGCATACCTTCGGCGCGATCCCCTGCAGCCGTTCGAGCACGTGCCCGACGCGCGCGCGGGCCTGCTCGAGGCCCTCGGCGTTGAACACCTCGCGCAGCGCGGCGGCGACAAGCCCGCGCTGGTCGCGGCGGCAGTGCATCACCATGTCGCGGAGGAAGTGGACCGTGCAGCGCTGCCACGGGCAGCCCAGCACCCGGGCGATCGCTGCTTTGAGTCCCTCGTGCTGATCGGAGATCGCCAGCCGCACCCCATCCAGCCCGCGCTGCTTGAGCCCGCGGATGAACTCGACCCAGAACGCGCCGGACTCGACCTCGCCGACATCAAGGCCGATCACCTCCCGCACCCCGGTCTCGTGCACCGCGTAGGCGACCACCAGTGCCTTGGACACCACCCGGCCGTGGTCACGAACTTTGACCTGCTTCGCGTCGAGCCAGAGATACGGGTAGGCACCCTCCAACGGCCGCCCGCGAAACAGCTCGACCTGCTGATCCAGCGCCCGGCAGATCGCGCTCACGCGGTCCTTGGTCATCCCTTCGATCCCCAGCTGCTCCACCAGCCGATCGACCTTCCGCGTCGAGACACCGTTCACATACGCCTCCAACACAACCGCAACGATCGCCTGCTCACTGCGCCGGCGGGGCTCCAGAAAGCTCGGAAAGTACGCCGGACCCGACCGCTTCTTCGGGATCAACAACTCGAGCTCCCCAACCCTCGTCTCCCACGCCCGCTGCCGATACCCGTTGCGATGCGTGACGCGCGTCCCCGGCGCGACCTCGCCCCGTCCAGCGCCCACCTCAGCGCTGACCTCGGCCTCCATCACCTCGCGGGCGACCAGCGCGACCGCCTCGCGCACGAAATCCTCAAGCCGACCATCCATCGTCTTGGCGACGACATCGGCAACCGTCATGCTCTGACCTTCGGCCATCGTGGTGTCTCCATTCGTCTGATTGCGATAACAGCCGACGAGTTCGGCGCCACGATGGCCGACCCCTCTTCAGCGGTCGACCCCCGAGACGCTCGTTACACCACTTCTACCGACATGACCGGTCGGCGGCGATCTGCGCCTCGGCCGCGGATGCCTGCTCCAGTAGCTCCTCATCGCCGGCGGCGCGGCGCAAGACCCTGGTTGAAGCCTCCTGCAACAGCCGCACGGGATTCTGAAGGCACAGCTCGAAGCGCTCAGCGTCCACTTGGCGGAAGAGCTCGGGGCCGCCCGGTAGCCACGACCAGCGATAGTTGTAGGCGAGCCGCGCCAGCGGTGCCAGCTCCCCCGGAAGTCTTTCGGCCAGCTCGGCGGCTGCCAGTCGAATGTCTTCGCTCCCGTCCTTGGTGGTGCTGGTCAAAGGTCCCATCGTCCCCATTATCGTCGGGCCGCTACGCTCGCCGACTTGCCCGCGATCCCAAAGAACGAAACCCGGCTGGGTGTGCTTGCGTTCGGTGACTCGATCACAAACGGGGGTGGGGAGCTTCAGTGGGGCGTCGCGCTGCAGTCGTGGGCGCTTTGGGTGGCGCGGTCGACAGGTCTGCCGTTCACGAACTATGCGGTCGACGGTGCTCGCGCGCGAGGCGTCGTAGACGACCAGATCCCAGCTTTCGAGCGACTGGCCGCCCACCCGCGAGCCGGGTACGACTTGGGCTGCTTGTACATCGGCGTCAATGATGTCCGTACCCCCGAGTGGGACTGGGTGGACTTCGAGCGGGAGTTCCGCCTCGCGCTGAGCTTTCTGCGGGCACGCTGCGATCGTGTCCTGACGATGACTGCGCCGCTCGATCTGGGACGTCCGCGCGCTGGAGACCGGGTGCTCGAGCTAAACGGCACGATCGAGCGCGCCGCCTCCGACCTCGGAGCGCTCGTCGTCGACTTGCGGGACTTGGCGGCGCGCAACCTGGTGATGGCAGACCACGTACATCCGACCGCGTTCGGACAGATCGCGATCGCCGAGCGCGCGCTCGAGCTACTCGAGCGCGATGGCATGGCGATTCGGGTGCGACCGCGGTCTCTGATCCGCTACGACACGACATGGTTGCACCGTCTGCGCGGGGATACGATCTACGCTTACCGGCACGCGAAGGTGAGTGGCCGAGAGGCGCTGATCGCGCTCAAAGCCGCGGTCGCGCCGCGAGCAGCGTCGATCTCAATGCGCGAGCGCCAAGACGCTGACGACACCGCCGTGATCTGATGGACGGCGACCGGCACCCGTGGTCTCCCGACCAGTCAGATAGGAGCGCACGAGTTTGGCGCGCGGCCTGGCCATCACGTGGTCGACGATGTGATCCCATTTCCCGGTGCGCAGGTCGTCGTTTAGGCAGCAGTTGGGCTGCGAGGTGCGCTCATCGACGAAGCCGGCGGTGCGGATCGCCAGAAACGGCGGCCGGTCGGCAGCAAGCGGCAGGTTCGCACTCGAGTTCAGGTCTCCGACCAGAATCGTCTGCCGGGCCGACTTCAGCGGACCCTTGACCAGTTCCTGTGCCTGCTGCAAGCGCGTTGCTGACGAATACGCCTCGAGATGCGTGTTGACGAAGTGAAAGTGAGCCCCGTGTACCGTCGCCTCGAGCGCGTTCCAGCTCCGCGTTACGACGATCTTCCCGATCCCCTGCGTAGGGATCGTTAGCTGATGCTGAAAATTCCCCGAGTGGGCGTCGCGCACGGTGACGTCACTACGCGCCAGTATTGCGTTACCGTCAGTGAATATCACCTCGGTATCCGTTGAGCTGGGCGCCCGCAGGTGAAGACTCAGACGCTCTGCGACGACCCGGTAGGGCGCATGCAGCCGTCTCAGCTCGGCCTTGATCACCCTCAGGTAGTCGACGATCAGGTGCACCTTCGAGCCACCCACACGGCTGGTGCTCCAGGTCGATACTTCTTGCAGTCCCACCAAATCGGGGCGCGCCTTGGCGATCTCTTGGGCAACGAGCTTCATTCGGGCAGTCGGACCTGTCCGCCGAACCGACGCCAGCGCGCCCGCGACGGCGCGCTGGAATGGAGCACCGGGCGCTGCGGTCGCGATCGGCAGCAGATTCGCGCCGAGATACAGATTGCGGGTCATGACCGTCACCCGCCGCGGCGGCCGGGACGATGCCGATGAGGACGCGGCGAGGATGAATAACGTGCCTGCCAGTATCAGCAGCGCGGCCGTCCGGGTAGCCCAATTTCTCATCTGCCTAGCCTACGACACCTGCACCTCGGGTGTAAACGGCCTCAGCGGGCCAACCTGCCCGCCTTCTCGGTCACCTCTCGCAACCGGCGCGCGGCATCCGCCGTCAGTCCACGACCGGTCATCTGCCAGCGCCAGTTACCGTCAGCCCGTCCCGGGTCGTTCATCCGCGCGTGGCTGCCGAGCCCGAGCACGTCTTGTGCCTGGATCATCGCCACTCGCGCCGGCGAGGAGAAGGCCAGCCGGATCAGACCCCACCAGGGCTCGTGCTCGCCAAACCTGGCCAGGTAAGCGTCTACAACTCCCCGCACCGGCGGGCTGAGGGACTCGTACCATCCGCGCGCCGTGTCGTGGTCGTGAGTTCCGGTGTAGACGATCCGGTGCTCGACGTGGTTGGAGGGCCGGTGCGGGCTGCTCGGCTCCTTCGGGTCGAACCCGAACTGGAGCACGAGCATTCCCGGCAGGCCGAGCTCATCTCGTAAACGTTCGACCGCCGGAGTGATCACACCCAGATCCTCGGCGACCAGCGGCAAAGCTGAGCCAAGTTCTCGAGCGGCCGCATCGAACACAGCCCGTCCCGGACCCCGGCGGAAGCGACCACCAGCCGCGCTGCGGGCGTGCTCGGGCACCGCCCAGTAGGCCACGAAGCCGCGGAAGTGATCGATCCGCGCGACGTCAAACAGCGACAGTGTCCGGCGTAGGCGCTCCACCCACCACCGGTAGTGGCGGCGGCGCAGCGCCGGCCAGTCGTACAGCGGGTTGCCCCACAGCTGACCGGTGTCCGAGTAGGCGTCGGGTGGCGCGCCCGCGACGGCTCCGCTCTGAAACAGCTCCGGATGCGCCCGGTGATCGACGCTGCCGGGGGCGACATAAATCGCGACATCGCCGAGCAGACGCACCCCCCGCGAGGCGGCGTACGCCCGCAGCTCTCCCCACTCGCGCTCGAAGCGCACCTGGTCGAGGACGGCGCCACGGCCCGTGAACCGATCCCAGTCGCCGATCCAGAATCGCTCGCGCTCGGTGAATGCCGCGACCGCGGATGCGCTGACCGATGCCCGAGGAGAGGCCAGCAGCCTGGGCCACGCCGCAAACGCCGAGCGCGACTTGTACGGTGAGTGATAGCGATCCGGGGGACCGACCGGCAGTACCTGCCACCAGGTCTGGCCGGCAGCGGCCAGCCAGTCGACGAACTCGTACGCCGAGTGGCCAAGGCGCCCCTCGGGTAGCGAGGTGATGTGCAGCTGGACTCCGCTCGAGCGGGGAAGTGGATTCACAAGGAAGTGTTTACCTGAGCCGGGCAGCCGGATACTTTGAGCCAGCGTGTCGGATACCCCACCTAAACGGATCGTCATCCAGTATCCGCGACCGGCCGTCGACGAAGGGCGGTTCCCGGCCAAGCGTTGCGTCGGCGACACGGTCGCCGTGTCCGCGGACGTGTTCCGGGACGGTCACGAACTCCTGCGCGCCGTGGTGCGCTACCGGGGTCCGGGGGAGAACAGGGAATGGGGCGAGTCTGAGATGCGGCGGATCGACGCTCATCTCGGCGGCGTCCGGTGGGCGGGCGAGTTCGACGTTGACCGTGATGGTCGGTGGGAGTACACGATCGACGCCTGGACCGACACGTTCGGCACCTGGCGCGACGAGTTCGAGCGCAAGCTCGCGGCCGGCCAGCACGATCTCGGCGGCGAACTCTCCGAGGGGATCGTGCTGTTGCGGGCGGCGATCAAGAACCCCAAGCGCCAGCAGGCCGGCGACCACGAGCTGATCGAGCACGCGATCTACACGCTCGAGGACGATCAGGTGCCGGAGTCGGCCAAGCGCGGCCTGGCGCTGGGCGACGAGTTGGCGGCCGCGATCGAGCGTGCTCAGGAGCGCCACAGTGCGATCGCACTCACGCCGGAGCTCGCGATTGAGGTGGATCGTCTGCGCGCCCGATTCGGGACCTGGTACGAGCTCTTCCCGCGCTCATGGGGAGGACTGAAGGGCGTGGAGCGTAAGCTTCCCCGGCTCGCGAAGCTTGGATTCGACATCGTCTATCTGGCCCCGATTCACCCGATCGGCCACACCAACCGCAAGGGCCGGGACAACGCCCTGACGGCGGGACCCAACGATCCCGGCTCTCCGTGGGCGATCGGCGATGAGAGCGGGGGCCATGACGCGATCCATCCCGAGCTTGGCACCGAGGACGACCTCAGATCGCTCACCGATACCGCGCGCACGCACGGGATCGACATCTGCCTCGACTTCGCGATCCAGTGCTCCGCTGACCATCCGTGGCTACGCGAGCACCCGGAATGGTTTCACCACCGCCCGGACGGCACGCTCAAGTACGCGGAGAATCCGCCCAAGCGCTACCAGGACATCTACAACGTCAACTGGGAGTCGCCGGATTGGCGCGGCCTTTGGGACGCGCTGCTGAGTGTCGTGCTCCGCTGGGTCGACTGTGGCGTGAAGGTGTTCAGAGTCGACAACCCCCACACGAAGCCGTTCCCGTTCTGGGAATGGCTGATCGAAGAGGTGCACGCCCGGGACCGCGACGTCATCTTCCTCGCCGAGGCGTTCACCAAGCGCGCGGTGATGCGCCACCTGGCAAAGCTCGGCTTCAGTCAGTCCTACACCTACTTCACGTGGAAGAACTCTCGCTGGGAGCTAACCGAATACGTCTCCGAGCTGGCCTACTCGGGAGAACAGGAGTACTTCCGGCCGAATTTCTTCGCCAACACACCTGACATCCTCCACGCTTACCTCCAGCATGGCGGGCGCCCAGCCTTCCAGGCGCGGTTGATTCTGGCGGCGACCCTGAGTCCGACCTATGGCATCTACTCAGGGTTCGAGAACGCCGAGAATGTCCCCGTGCACGAGGGCTCTGAGGAATATCTGCACTCTGAGAAATACGAACTCAAACAACGCTCGCCGGACGGCCCGCTGGTGCCGCTGATCGAGCGCGTGAACCGCATCCGGCGCGAGAATCCTGCCCTCCAGACCTTCTCCAACGTGACCTTCCTCGACACCGCCAACGAGGCTCTGATTGCTTACGCCAAGCAGTCACCTGGGAGTACCGTGATCACTGTCGTGAATATCGACCCCCACGAAACGCAGGAGGGCGTCGCGGTAGTCCCCGCGAGCCTCGGTCTGCCGCCGACCTTCACGGTCTACGACGCGCTTTCCGACGAGGGCTTTCAATGGCGGATCGGACCCAATTATGTTCGCTTGGAGCCGGGGGTCCGCCAGGCACACCTGATGCGAGTGCAGACGTGACCGGACCGCCCACGCTGACCCACGTGATCCGACCGCCCGCCGGCGTGTCGTTGCCTCGTACCGAGTCTCATTCGTCGCCCTCGCCGGCCCAGACGCGTCAGTGGTTCGAAGCCGAACCCCTGTGGTTCAAGTCAGCGGTCTTCTACGAGGTGACCGTGCGCGGTTTCTATGACGCCAACGGCGACGGAACTGGCGACTTCCGGGGGCTGACCGAGAAGCTCGACTACCTGCAATGGCTCGGAATCGACTGCATCTGGCTGCTGCCGTTCTACGAGTCTCCGTTGCGCGACGGCGGCTACGACATCGCCGACTTCACCAACGTGCATCGGGACTACGGCACAGTCGATGATGTGCATGAGCTAATCGATGCGGCTCATGCACGCCAGATCAGGGTAATCGCCGACCTGGTCATGAATCACACTTCCTCAGAGCACCCCTGGTTCCAGGAGTCCCGGTCGAGCCCCGACTCGCCGAAGCGCAACTGGTACGTGTGGTCGGACACCGACGACCGCTATCCGGACGCGAGGATCATCTTCGTCGACACCGAGTCCTCGAACTGGACCTGGGACCAGGTCGCCGGCGCCTATTACTGGCATCGCTTCTTCTCCCACCAGCCGGATCTCAACTACGCGAACCCCGATGTCCGCGAGGCGATGCTCGAGGTGCTCCGCTTCTGGCTGGACCTCGGTCTCGACGGCTTCCGGCTCGACGCCGTGCCGTACCTGTTCGAGCGCGAGGGAACAAACTGCGAGAACCTCCAGGAGACCCACGCCTACCTGAAGCGGGTCCGGCGGGAGATCGATGAGAACTACCCCGACCGCGTGCTGCTGGCGGAGGCGAACCAGTGGCCGGCGGATGTGGTCGAGTACTTCGGGGACGGGGACGAGTGCCACATGGCGTTCCATTTCCCGGTCATGCCGCGAATGTTCATGGCGCTGCGGCGCGAGGAGGCCGTGCCGATCTACGAGATCCTCGAGCAGACCCCTCACATACCCAATAACTCTCAGTGGGGCCTGTTCCTGCGTAACCACGACGAGCTGACGCTCGAGATGGTCACCGACGAGGAACGGGACTACATGTACTCCGAGTACGCCAAGGACCCGCGGATGAAGATCAACCTCGGCATCCGCCGGCGACTGGCGCCGCTGCTCGATAACGGACGCGACGAGATCGAGCTCATGCACGCGATCCTGTTCTCGCTTCCGGGGTCGCCGGTCCTCTACTACGGCGATGAGATCGCGATGGGCGACAACGTCTTCCTCGGCGACCGCGATGGCGTTCGCACTCCGATGCAGTGGACCAGCGATCGAAACGGCGGCTTCTCGCGGGCCGACTTCGCGCAGCTGTACGCACCGCCCCTAATGGACCCGGTGTACGGCTACCAGGCGGTCAACGTCGAGGCCCAGCTTCGGACGGCGACCTCGCTGCTGCGCTGGATCCATCGTTTCATCGGGTTGCGTAAGGAGCACCCGGTGTTCGGCTCCGGCACGTACGAGCCGATCGAACCCTCCAACCCGCGCATCTTCGCCCATATGCGTCGTTGGGAGGATGATCTGGTGTTGTGCGTTCACAACGTGGCCCGATCTGCGCAGGCGGTGGAGCTCGACCTTAGCGCCTTCGAGGGCCGCTATCCGGTCGAGCTGTTTGGCCGCTCACGCTTTCCACCAATCGGCGAGTGGCCCTACCTGCTCACGCTCGCCCCCCGCGGCTTCTACTGGTTCGAGCTGGTCGAAGGCACCGAAGCGGACCGCCGATGAGTGAGGGCGTGTTCATCGAAGCCGGCGACATCCGTCGCCGTTTGGACTACGAGAGCTTGCGCGGTTGGCTTGCGCGTCAGCGCTGGTACGCGTCCAAGTCGCGCGCACTCAGCGGCGTCGAGATCGTGGAAGGGCTGATCGTGCGCGAGCAACCTCGGCTGTTTTTGTCGCTCGTCCAGACCCGCTTTGCCACCGGGACGCACGAGATCTACCAACTCCCGCTCATCTTGCGGACGGCGACCGAGCCGGGCCCGGGGGCGGCGATTGCGCGAACCGACGGGTGGACCGCATACGATGCGCTCGACGATCCCGGACAGGTGATGGAGGTGCTGCGACGGATCGAGGTGAACGAGGAGATCGAGACCGAAGAGGGGCGGTTCGGCTTCTACCGCGCCGACGGGGTGGCGAAGGTACCCGCGGATGCCGCGGTCCGTTTGATCGGCGTCGAGCAGTCGAACTCGTCGATCGTGTTCGGCGACCGGCTCGTGATGAAGCTGTTCCGGAAGCTCGAGCCCGGCATCAACCCGGAGCTCGAGATTCTGCGCTTCCTCACCCAGGCGGGCTTTGCCAACATCGCCCCCTTGCATGGCTGGTACGAGTACGACGGCCAGCCGCTCGCCTCGACCCTTGGCGTGGTGCAGCAATTCTTCCCCGATGCGCGCGGCGGATGGGAGCTTGCCCTGGAGCAGATTGAATCCGACCCGGACGCGTTCCTGGAGAACCTCGGCTCCCTGGGCGCGGTGACAGCCTCGATGCACACCGCGCTGGCATCCGATATGAGCGACCCGGCGTTCGTGCCCGACCAGCCCAGCCAAGAGGCTCTTGCGCTGTTGACGGCCACGGTGGACGAGGACATCGAGCGAATCTTCCTGCGCATGCCCGACGACGAGCGCCTCGCACCGATCGCGGGTCGTGGCCAGGATGTCCGTGAGCGGCTTGCGATGCGTTCGCAGATCGGCGTCAGCGGTCGGGTGATCCGAACCCATGGCGACTATCACCTCGGGCAGACGCTGTACACCCCGCGCGGTTGGGTGATCATTGACTTCGAAGGTGAGCCGGCGCGTCCGTTATACGAGCGCCGGCAGAAGCGATCCCCGCTGCGCGACGTGGCCAGCATGCTGCGCTCGTTCGCGTATGTCACCTCGGCGGTGCAGATCCTGCGCGGCCGGCGCGCACCTGAGGACTTCGAGCAGCGCGCACGGCAGGTGTTCCTCGGCGAGTACCTGACGCACGTCGAAGCGACGTTGCTGCCGGCGGGCGAAGCGGCCGTGGAGAACCTGCTCTCGATCTACGAGCTCGAGAAAGCGATCTACGAGCTGCGGTACGAGCTTGACAACCGCCCCGACTGGGTATCGATCCCCGTGGCCGGCATCAGGAGATTGCTGGAGTCCTCATGAGCACTGTCGCGACGCAAGAGCTTGACGCACTCGTTCGACGCGAGCACTTCAACCCCCATTCGATTCTCGGTGCTCACGTCACCGATGAAGGGCTGGTGATCCGCGCGCTGCGGCCGGCCGCATCTGAGGTCAAGGCACAGCTTAAGGACGGCTCGGTGGTCGAGCTCGAGCGCATCCACCCCGGCGGGATATTCGAAGGTGTGGTTACTGGGGCCAAGCCCCCGATCCGCTACCGCCTTATGGTCGACTACGGCGCCGCCGGCAGGTTCACGATCGACGATCCCTATGCGTTCTCCCCAACCCTCGGCGAGCTGGACATCCATCTCATCGGCGAGGGACGGCACGAGCACGTCTACGAGAAGCTCGGTGCCCACGTGCGCGACCACGAGGGCGTCTCCGGAACGGCGTTTGCGGTCTGGGCGCCGGCTGCGCACGCCGTCAGCGTCGTTGGGGACTTCAACTCCTGGGATGGTCGCCTGCACGCGATGCGATCGCTCGGATCGAGTGGGATCTGGGAGCTGTTCCTGCCGGGCGTCGAGCCCGGAGCTCACTACAAGTACGAGATCCTCACCGCGAACGGTCAGCTGACCCTGAAGGCGGACCCGTACGCGCTGGCCACCGAGATCCCGCCCCAGACGGCGTCGGTGGTGTTCCACCCCGAGCACGCCTGGAGCGCGCCCGACCGGGAGTGGATCCGCGCCCGAGGCAAGCAGAAGCCGCTCGAGCAGCCGGTCTCGATCTACGAAGTCCATCTCGGATCTTGGCGGCTGAACACGCTCCGGGACAACCGTCCGCTTTCCTACCTCGAGCTCGCCGACGAGCTGGCGTTGTACGTAAACGATATGGGCTTCACCCATATCGAGCTGCTGCCGGTGATGGCTCATCCGTTCACCGGATCGTGGGGCTACCAGGTGACCGGCTACTTCGCCCCCACACCCCGCTACGGATCGCCGGACGACTTCCGTCAGTTCGTGGATCGCATGCACGCCCACGGCATCGGCGTAATCCTCGACTGGGTTCCCGCCCACTTCCCCCGCGATGATTTCGCGCTTGCCCAGTTCGATGGCACCGCTCTCTACGAGCACGCCGACCCGCGGCGCGGCTTTCACCCCGACTGGGGCACGCTGGTGTTCAACTACGGCCGCCACGAGGTCCGCAACTTCCTGATCTCCAATGCCCTCTTCTGGCTGCGGGAGTACCACGTCGACGGCATCCGGGTGGACGCGGTCGCGTCGATGCTGTACCTCGACTATTCCCGCCGCGAGGGCGAATGGGTGCCAAACCAGTTCGGGGGCCGTGAGGATCTGGACGCTGTCGCCTTCCTCAAAGAGCTCAACGAGGTGCTTTATGGCCGCGAGCCAGGGATCATCTCGGCGGCCGAGGAGTCAACGGCGTGGCCCGGCGTCTCTCGGCCCACCTATCTCGGCGGCCTCGGCTTCGGCTTCAAGTGGAACATGGGCTGGATGCACGACACGCTGGCCTATTTTCGGCAGGACCCGATCTACCGCCGCTACCACCACCACGAGCTGACCTTCAGCCTGATGTACGCCTTCAGCGAGAACTTCATCCTGCCGCTGTCCCACGACGAGGTCGTGCATGGCAAGGGCTCGCTGTATTCGAAGATGGCCGGCGACCCCTGGCAGAAGCTCGCGAACCTGCGGACCCTGTACGCGTACATGTGGGCCCATCCCGGCAAGAAGTTGCTGTTCATGGGAAGCGAGCTGGCACAGGAGCAGGAGTGGAGCTATGAACGCTCGCTCGACTGGCACCTGCTGGAGCGACCCGAGCATGCTGGCATCCAGGCGCTCGTGCGCGATCTGAACCGGCTCTATCGCGAGGAACCCGCGCTGTGGGAGATCGACTCCGACCCGTCCGGCTTCTGGTGGCTTGAGCCCAATGACGCCGACCGCAACGTGATCGCGTTCGCACGCGCCTCCAAGTCCGGCACGCGAGTGCTGGTGTTCGTCGCCAACCTCTCCCCGATGCCTCAACGGGACTACCGGCTGGGCTTGCCGCGCGCCAGTCACTGGCGGGAACGACTGAACACCGACTCGAGCTTCTACGGCGGAGGTGACTGGGGCAACTTCGGCGCCATCGAGCCCGAGCCGGTTCCCTGGCACGGGCAACCGGTGTCGGCGAGGATCACGCTGCCGCCGCTGGCGGCCGTCTGGTTTGGGCCGGACGGCGAGTGAGCGCCGAGTATCCATGGGAGCGGCCACTGGGAGCCCGCCCGCTCGACGACGGCTCGACCGAGTTCAGAGTCTGGGCACCCCGCGCCGAGTCGATCTCGCTCAAGCTTCGCAATCAAGAGCTCGGGCTCGAGTCCGCCGGCTATGGGGTTTATGAGGTAGTCGCCCCGGCTGGCGCCGGGGACGACTATGTGTTTAGCGTCGATGGCCGCCGGCTGCCGGATCCCTGCTCGCGTTCGCAGCCCAAGGGACTGCGTGGTCCCTCACGGGTCGTCGAGGTCTCGGCGCCGAGCTCCTCGTTCCGGGCACCATCGCTCGATGAGCTGGTGATCTACGAGCTGCATGTCGGCACGTTCACGTCCGGGGGCACGTTTGACGCGATCTGCAAGCATCTGGCTGAGCTTGCGCAGCTCGGGATCACCGCGATCGAGATCATGCCCGTGGCCGAGTTTCCGGGGCGTCGCGGCTGGGGCTATGACGGGGTCTACCTGTCCGCCGCGCAGTCCTCCTACGGTGGCCCGGAAGGGCTTCAGAAGCTCGTGCAGGCGGCGCACGCGAACGGCTTGGCCGTGATCCTGGATGTGGTCTACAACCATGTCGGTGCCTCCGGCGTCAAGGCTCTGGAGGCATTCGGGCCATACTTCACCGAGAAGTACGAGACGCCGTGGGGACGAGCGATCAACTACGACGATGCGGACTGCGATCCGGTCAGGGAGTGGGTGCTGCAAAGCGCCACCGGATGGGTTCGCGACTTCGCGATCGACGGCCTGCGGCTCGACGCGATCCATGCGATCTTCGATTCGAGCGCCGAGCACATCGTCGAGGCGATCGCCGAGCGCGTGCATCAGGTGCGCGACGACGCGCTCGTGATCGCCGAGAGCGGCCTCAACGATCCGCGAGTGATGCGCCCCCGCGATCGCGGGGGTTATGCGTGCGACAGCGGCTGGGCAGATGATTTCCACCACTCGCTGCGGACGCTGTTGACGGGCGATCGCGACGGCTACTACGTAGACTTCGGTACCGTTGCGCAGCTGGCCAAGGCGTTTCACCGACCCCACGTGCACGACGGCGCGTATTCGTCCTTTCGTCGCCGCCGCTTCGGCGCGCCGGCGGAGGACCTGCCACCGCAGCGGTTCGTTGTCTTCTCCCAGGACCACGACCAGGTCGGCAATCGCGCGTATGGGGATCGGATGCCGCCCGAGGCTCGCCCGCTGGCGGCATTCTGCACGTTGCTCTCGCCGTTCGTCCCGATGCTGTTCATGGGCGAGGAATACGGCGAGCCGGCGCCGTTTCAGTTCTTCTCCGATCACATCGATCGGCGGATCGCTGCGGCGACCCGCGACGGCCGCCGCCAGGAGTTCGCCGCCTTTGCGCAGTTCGATGAAGAGATCCCGGACCCCCAGGCGGTGGAGACGTTCGAGCGCTCGAAGCTGACTCGCCGCGGCGACCCGGCGATCGCGCGGCTCTACGTCGAGCTGTTGCAGGCCCGGCGAGAGCTGCCCCCGGGCGATCCAGAGCGGATCGAGTTCGATGAGCAGTCACGCTGGCTGCTCGTCGGTCGGGGAGGATTTGAGCTTGCCTGTAACTTCAGCCAGGAGCCTGTGCGTTTGCGATCCCGGGGAGAGCAGATCCGCCTGGCTACCCATCAAGGGCCGCGCGTGCGCGATGGCTATGTAGAGCTCGACCCGCTGTCTGGGGCCCTGATCCGTTGACTGAGGTGTGGCCTGGTCAGCCGTTCCCGCTGGGCGTGAACTGGGACGGTGGCGGAACCAACTTCTCGATCTTCTCCGAGCACGCCGAGGCCGTGGAGCTGTGCCTGTTCGATGAGGACGACAAGGAGACACGGATCGAGATGACCCAGCGGCGGGCGCTCAATTGGCACTGCTACCTGCCGAGTGTGGGGCCCGGACAGCGCTACGGCTTCCGCGTCCACGGCGCCTACGCGCCCCTTGAAGGCCGCCGCTTCAATCCGGCCAAGCTCCTGATCGACCCCTATGCCAAGGCGATCGACGGCATCGTCGACTGGACTCACGACGCAAACGTGCTGCCCTACGTTCCGACCGGAGACGACGAGGCCGACCTCGAGCCAGACGACGAGGACGATGCCGCAGCGATGCCCAAGTCAGTCGTGATCGACGACGCGTTCCTGTGGGAGGGGGACCGTCCACCGCGGATCCCGTTCTCCGACACGGTTATCTACGAGGCCCACGTGAAGGGCTTCACGATGCGCCATCCTGGCGTCAGAGAGGATCTCCGGGGCACCTATGCCGGCCTTGCCTCGGAGGAGGCGATTGCCTATCTTGTCGACCTCGGCGTCACCGCTGTCGAGCTGCTGCCGGTCCACCACATCTCAGACGAATCGTTCCTGAGTGAGAGGGGCCTTCGGAACTACTGGGGCTACAGCACGATCGGTTATTTCGCCCCCCATTCCGAGTACGCCGCCACGGGCAGGCTCGGCGAGCAGGTGAGGGAATTCAAGGGGATGGTCAAGGCATTTCACCGGGCCGGCATCGAGGTGATCCTCGACGTGGTCTACAACCACACGGCGGAGGGCAACCACCTCGGACCGATGCTCTCGTTCAAAGGCGCTGACAACAGCTCCTACTACCGGCTCGTGCCCGACGATCCACGGCACTACATGGACTTCACCGGCACTGGCAACTCGCTGAACCCGGTTCATCCCAGCGTCCTTCGGCTGATCATGGATTCACTGCGCTACTGGGCGGTTGAGTGCCATGTGGACGGCTTCCGCTTCGATCTCGCCTCGGCCCTGGCTCGCGAGTTCTTCGACGTCGACCGCCTGTCGGCATTCTTCGACGTGATCCATCAGGATCCGGTGCTCTCCCAGATGAAGCTGATCGCGGAGCCCTGGGACGTCGGACCGGGCGGCTATCAGGTGGGTAACTTCCCTGTCCTATGGTCTGAGTGGAACGGCATCTATCGGGACACGGTGCGCGATTTCTGGCGCGGGCACGCCAACCGCGGTGAGTTTGCCTCGCGGCTATCGGGGTCTGCAGACCTCTACGAGTCCGACGGTCGCGACCCGTTCGCGTCGATCAACTTCGTCACCGCCCATGACGGCTTCACGCTTGCCGATCTCGTTTCCTACGAGCACAAGCACAACGAGGCGAACCGGGAGGACAACCGCGACGGCACCGACGATAGCCGCTCCTGGAATTGCGGCGCGGAGGGCGAGACCGACGATGTCGAGATCCTCGCGCTACGCGCTCGACAGCGCCGGAACTTCCTGACGACGGTGCTCCTCTCGCAGGGGACGCCGATGCTGCTCGGCGGCGACGAGATCGGCCGCACCCAGCGCGGCAACAACAACGCCTGGTGTCAAGACAACGAGCTCTCGTGGTACGACTGGAGCGAGGATCAGGACAGCGAGGACTTGCGCGACTTCACGCGACGTTTGATCCGTCTGCGCCGAGAACATCCGCTGTTCCGTCGTGAGAGCTTTCTCCGCGGCCAGGAGCTGAAGGGCTCCGGTCTGCCCGACGTGTGGTGGTTCAGGGCCGACGGGCTGAAGATGACCCGTCGCGACTGGCAGGCCGGCGAGCTGGTCCTCGGAATGTTCCTCAATGGGCGGGAGATCGCTAGCTACCGGCCTCAAGGTGAGGACATCGAGGACGACTCGTTCCTGGTGTTATTCAACGCGCACGGCGAGGATCGACAATTCATGTTGCCGCGCCGGCGCTTCGGGGCGCAGTGGTCAAGCGAGCTCTCGACCGCAGACCCTGTCGCGGCGCCGGACAGCACTCGATACGGGGCGCGAACCGAACTCACCGTCATCTCCCACTCGATCGTGATCTTGAAACGAGTCACTTGAACGTGGCGGGAGCCGAACTACGAGCGGCTTACCGCCTCCAACTGACATCCGACTTCGGCTTCGCTGCGGCGGCCGGCCTGGTCCCGTACTTGCGCGATCTCGGCATCTCGCATCTGTATCTGTCGCCCTCGCTGCAGGCGCGCGCCGGCTCCACACACGGCTACGACGTTGTCGATCCTCAGCGCCTGTCGGATGCGCTCGGAGGCGAGGAACAGTTCGCGGCGCTGGCCGACGAGGTGCGCGGCGCCGGGATGGGGATCGTGCTCGACGTCGTACCCAACCACATGGCGGTCGATGACGCCAACCGCTACTGGGTCGATCCAGCGCTGCGCGAGCGGTTCTTCGATCTCGACCCGGTCACGGGCAGGCACCGGCGGTTCTTTGACATCGACGACATGGCGGGGGTTCGCCAGGAGGATCCCGTCGTGTTTGACCAGACGCACGCCCTCGTGCTTTCCCTGGTCGCCGACGGGTCGGTGGATGGGCTGCGGATCGACCACCCCGACGGGCTCGCCGATCCGGCGGGATATCTCAGGCGGCTTCGCGACGCGGGCGCGGAGCGGGTGTGGGTCGAGAAGATCCTCGACCGCGGCGAGCGGCTACCCGACTGGCCGGTCTGCGGGACGGTCGGCTACGAGTTCCTGAACGACGTCTGCGCGCTGTTCGTCGATCCGCACGGAGACGCCGCGTTGACCTCGTTGTGGGAGGAGATCTCAGGCGTCTCGCGGTCCTTCGACGAGGTGGCTATGCAGGCCAAGCTCGAGCAGGTGCAGGGGACGTTTGCGCCCGAGGTCGACCGGCTCGAGCGCCTCGATCCACCCTTGGCCCGCGAGGACCTCGAGCGAGGCCTTGCCGCGATGCGCGTCTACCGGACCTACATCGAGCCGGCGAGCGGCTCCGTGTCCGCGGCAGATCGCGCGGCGATTGCCTATCTCGATCCACCATTGCGGAGCATCCTGCTGCTCGAGACCCCGGTCGTCCCCGAGTTCATCACCCGCTTTCAGCAGACGACGCCAGCGGTGATCGCCAAGGGCGTCGAAGACACGGCCTTCTACCGCTACGCGCGGCTGCTCGCGCTCAACGATGTGGGCGGCGATCCTTCGCGCTTTGGCATTGACGTGACGCGCTTCCATGCCGGCAACCTCGAGCGAGGCGAGCGCCTCCCGCTCAACCTGCTGACTACGCAGACGCACGACGCCAAGCGCTCGGGCGACGTGCGCGCGCGGATCGCCGCACTCGCGTCGATCCCTGGAGAATGGACAGCCAATGCGAGCAGGTGGCTCGAGATCACCGAGCCACTGCGCGACGGCGAGGCTCCCGACGATGTTGAGCGCTACTTCATCTTTCAGACGCTCGTCGGTTCCTGGCCGATCTCGGCTGAGCGGCTCGAGGCATACATCGAGAAAGCGTTGCGGGAGGCAAAGCGAAACACCAACTGGGTCGAGCACAACACCGACTGGGAGGCGGCCGTCAAGCGCTACTGCCATGAGTTGTGCTCGTACCGTCCGTTCCTTGACGAGTTCGAGCCGCTCGCGGCCAGAGTCGCCGCCGTTGGTGACCGGTTCGCGCTCGGCCAGGTCGCATTGAAGTTGACCGCGCCCGGTATTCCGGACATCTACCAGGGCGACGAGCTCCCCCTGAGAGCGCTCGTCGACCCCGACAACCGCCGGCCCGTCGACTGGGAGTGGCACCGGGCGATGCTCGACCGACTGTTAGGCGGATCCCCGCCGGACAGCCGGACCTACAAGCTCTTCCTGACGATGAGGCTCCTCGGACTGCGGGCCCGGCGCCCGGAGCCGTTCCTCGGCTCCTACGAACCACTCGAGGCCGGCGAGCGCGCCTGCGCCTTTCTGCGCGGTGAGGACATTCTCGTGGTCGTCGCGATTCGCGCCGGCGCGAGCGACGGCGTACTCGAAGTACCGGCCGGCCGCTGGCGGGACGTGCTGGTCGGCGATGAGCACTCGCTCGCGCCTCGGCAACCGCTTGCCGAGCTGCTCGATGATCGGGGCCTGGCCGTCTTCGAGCGAATGAGGAGCTCATGACCGAGCCCAGCCGGCTGTTCGTCGCGACCCATTCGGCCCCCCGCGCGCCCAGGGCGGCTCCGGTAGGGTGCTGGCGGGGTAATGCGCGTCCTGCTTGTTTCCTGGGAGTACCCACCCGTGATCGAGGGCGGCCTGGGTCGCCACGTCCGTAAACTCTCAGAGCACCTCGTTCGCGACGGCGTCGAGATCCACATTCTGACGCGCGGCGGCGGGCACCTGCCTGGCGAGGAGGAGCGCCACGGCGTCTCCGTGCACCGAGTCCGCGAGCCGGAGTTCCCCAAGGATCCAACCGCGTTCGTTCGCTGGGTCGACGCGATGAACGATGACATGCGCAGCCTCGGCTCCGAGCTGTGCGAACGGCTTGAGTTCGATCTCGTTCACTCGCACGACTGGCTCGTCGCGGGCGCCGCGGGCCGCATCGCCCGTCAGCTTCGCCGACCCTGGCTGACGACGGTGCACGCTACAGAATACGGTCGCCATCAGGGCTGGGTTCAGAACCACCCTCAGTCCCACATCCACGCCGCCGAGCGCACGATGGCCCGGCGCGCCGATCACGTGATCACCTGCTCGCACTACATGCGAAGCCACGTGGCTTCCGTATTCGGAGTTCGGCCTATTCGTATCACCGCGATTCCCAACGGAATCGATCCGGGCGACCTGGAGCCGGTGGCCGGAGACCTCGCGGGACTGCGCAAGCGATTCGCGAAACCGGACGATCTGCTCGTCCTGCTGGTGGGGAGACTCGTCTATGAGAAGGGGTTTCACCTGGCCCTCGACGCGCTCGCACCGGTCCTACGGCGCCTGGGGAACGTGCGCTTCGTGGTCGCCGGCACGGGAACCGCGGAGGCGGAGCTCAAGCGCCAGTCGCGCCGTCTGCGACTCACCAGATACGGAACCTTTCTCGGCTGGGTCGGCGATGACATGCTCCACTCCCTATACCGAGTCTCCGACCTTTGCATCGTGCCCTCGATCTACGAGCCATTCGGCCTGGTGGCACTTGAGGCGATGGCCTCGGGCTGCCTGTGCGTGGTCGCCGACACGGGCGGTCTGCGAGAAGTCGTCCCCGGTGACGGCACCGTTGGCTTGCGCTTCCCGTCGCGAGACTCCGAGGCCCTCGGCGAGATCCTCGAGCGGGTCCTCACCGACGACGTGATGCGTGCACAGGTCGTGGCGGAAGCCCGCGAGCACGTGCTGCTGTTCGACTGGGCAGAAGTGGCAAGGCGTACCCGGGCGGTCTACCGGGATCTCACGCACGCGTGCGTGCCCTCGCCGGCGAGCACGGGGCGTTAGCGGCGCCAGGCCCGGGCTTTCGCCGGGGTGTTAACGGCGCGGGGCCCAGCTTTCGCCGGGCCCCGCAAGCACTCGCCTGTTAGGGCGATTACATCATTCCGCTCATGTCGGGCATACCGCCGCCGCCCGCGCCTCCGCCATCCTTCTCCGGAACCTCAGCGACGATCGCCTCGGTCGTGAGGATGTTCTTGGCGATCGACGCGGCGTTCTGGAGCGCGGAGCGCGTCACCATTGCCGGGTCGATGATCCCCGCAGCGACCAGATCGACGATCTGGCCGTCAGCGGCGTTCAGGCCATGACCCTTCTTGGCATGACGGACGTCGTTGACGACGACCGAGCCTTCGAGGCCCGCGTTGTCCGCGATCTGGCGGAGCGGCTCCTCGAGCGCGCGATGGACGATCTTTCCACCGGTGCGCTCATCTGGGTCGTCGAACGCTTCGAGGTTCAGTGCCTTTTGCGCGACCAGCAGTGCGACACCGCCGCCCGGCACGATGCCCTCCTCGAGGGCCGCACGAGTGGCCTGCAGCGCGTCCTCGACGCGGTGCTTCTTCTCCTTCATCTCGGTCTCGGTCGCCGCGCCAACCTTCACAACTGCGACGCCGCCCGAAAGCTTCGCGAGGCGCTCCTGGAGCTTCTCGCGATCGAAGTCCGAGTCGGTGTTGTCGATCTCGGTCTTGATCTGGTTGATCCGGCCCTTGATCGCATCGCTTTCGCCGGCACCGTCCACGATCGTGGTGGTGTCCTTGGCGATGACCACGCGACGAGCACGGCCGAGCTGTGAGAGCTGGGTGTTCTCGAGCTTGAGGCCCATCTCTTCGGTGATCACCTCACCGCCAGTGAGGATCGCGATGTCCTCGAGCATCCGCTTACGGCGATCGCCGAAGCCAGGTGCCTTGACCGCGACGCCGGTGAAGGTGCCGCGGAGCTTGTTGACCACCAGGGTCGCGAGCGACTCGCCCTCGACGTCCTCGGCGATGATCAGCAGCGGCTTGCCGGATTGGATCGTCTGCTCGAGCACGGGCAGGATGTCCCGGACGGATCCGATCTTCTGATTGGCAATCAGAATGTAGGGATCCTCGAGGGTCGCCTCCATCCGGTCCTGATCGGTGACCATGTACGGCGAGATGTAGCCCTTGTCGAACTGCATGCCCTCCGTGAACTCGAGGTCCATGCCGAAGGTCTGACCCTCCTCGACGTTGACCACGCCGTCCTTGCCGACCTTGTCGATCGCGTCGGCGATCACGTCGCCGATCTCATCATCGCCAGCGGAGATCGTCGCCACGCGGGCGATCTGATCCTTGCCGGAGATCTCAACCGACTGCTTTTCGATGTTTTTGACGACGTCTTCGACAGCCTTCTCGATGCCGCGCTTGAGCGCCAACGGGTTCGCGCCCGCGGCGACGTTCTTCAGACCCTGGCGAACGATCGCCTGGGCAAGCACGGTTGCCGTCGTCGTGCCGTCGCCGGCCACGTCGTTGGTGGCCGTGGCTACCTCGCGCACGAGCTGTGCGCCCTGATTCTGGAAGACGTCCTCGACCTCGATCTCCCGCGCGATGGTCACACCATCGTTGGTGATCGTCGGGGCGCCGAACTTCTTGTCAAGGACGACGTAACGGCCCTTGGGGCCGAGCGTTACCTTGACGGCGTTTGCTACCGCATCGACGCCCTGCTCGAGCGCCTTGCGGGCCTCCGCCTCGTACTTCAGTTCTTTATGTGCCATATCTCTTTCTATTCTCCTAAGGGACCGTCTACGACTGGACCTTTGCCAGCACGTCCGACTCGCGGAGGACGAGGAGCTCCTCGCCGTCCACCTTTATTTCCGTGCCGCCGTACTTGCTGTAGAGGACCTCGTCTCCTTCGGAGACGTCTAGAGGAGTGCGCTTGCCGGTGTCCTCATTGACCTTGCCGTCGCCTACCGCGAGGACCTTGCCCTTCTGGGGCTTTTCCTTGGCAGTATCAGGCAGGACGATGCCACTGGCCGTGGTCTCCTCCTCCTCAATTGCCCGCACGATCAAGCGATCGCCGAGGGGCTTGAGCTTCATAGATGAACCTCCGGATGGGGGTAGTGATGCTGGTGTAGTCTTGGCACTCTCGGTCGGAGAGTGCCAGCTGATGCAACTATAGCTGGCGGCGAGCGGGATTCAAGAGATTCTTGGCACTCTCGTGTGAAGAGTGCCAAACTGTTGGGGGCGCCCGGCGTTCGAGCGTAACATTGGCCCGCGCCGGCGGCGGCACCCGCGGCGACCCCGGTACGCGACCCCCCGACCTAGTTCCGAGCTCCGCCGAGCCCGTGGATCCGGTCGCGGATTTCGGGCGGGTTCTCGATGATCTGGGAGAAGCGCACGACCGTGACGGTGTCCTCGAGGGTGACCTTACGACCGTAGATCTGCTCGAGGAAGTGGACCATCTCGTCGACGCGGCGAAATTCGGGATTGTCGTGCTCGATGTCCCGCGGGGAGAGGTCTCGCACGCGCTTGACCTCGACCTGATCGATCACCGCGTAGAAGATCTTCTCCCGCGGCGAGTGCTGGTAGCCGATCGTGACCAGCACGCACTCGTTCTTCTTGTACTTGTGAGACTTGTCGCCGAGACGGATCGTCGCCGTCTTGCGACCGCGACGGAGCTGATCGGCGAACACGGACGAGTAGAAGTTGAGAACCCGCACCGCCGCCAGCCTACCGGTCCGACGCGACTCGCGACAACGCTCGAGTAACAATTTCGCGCTCGCTTGGATGCGTCAGCGCCTCCGCGGCCTCCTCCAGCGACATCCACAGGGCTTCCTCGATCTCGTGGTCGTGATCGGCGACGTCTCCTGAGCGGTACTCGAACAGGTAGAACACGACCGTCTTCTCGACCGTCACTCGCCTGCGCTCGAACCGGTAACGGATCTCGCCCAGCCTCTCAATCAACTCGGCTTCCACTCCCGTCTCCTCGCGCACCTCCCGTGTCGCCGCCTGCTCCGGAGTCTCATCGCCGTCGAGGTGGCCCTTGGGGAGCCCGAGCACGCGGGCCCCGTCGAGCGACCGCTTAACGGGCACGATCACGACGGCCTGACCGTCGCGCACGACCACCCCGCCGGCCGAGAACTCTCTCTTCACCTGGGGGCTAATAGACGTACCGCTCCAGGGCCACGGGATCGTGGACGATCAGCTTGCCTCGTCCCTGACTGATGATCCCGGCGCGCTCGAGGACGGCCAGAAAGCGGCTCGCGGACTCCCGCGAGGAGCCGGCTAACTGCGCGAGGTCCGCCTGGGTTGAGGTGATCAGTACATCGCCCGCATCGGCTCCTTCGGCGCGCGCGACCTCCACCAGCTGCGCCAGCGTTGAGGCCACACGACTCTGAACGGTCTGGAACGACTGCCGGGCCAGACGCTCGTTGGTCTCCCGCAACCGCCGGCCGAGAGCCGAAATCAGCTTCACCGCGATGTCCGGATGCTCGCGCAGTAGCCGCCGCATGTCGGGGCCAAGGATCGCGATCGCCTCGGTTTCCTCGATCGCCTCAACCGTCGCCGACCGACGCTCGTCGTCGAACATCGCTAATTCGCCGAAGATGTCACCTGGCCCGAATGTGGCGAGCGTGATCGAGCGGCCTGCGGAATGCTCGCGCACGGCCCGAGCGTGCCCGGAGCGCACGATGTAACAGGTGTCGCTCTCGTCTCCCTCCCGGAAAACGGCCTCGCCCGACTCGAACCGCCGAGGGACCGCCACCTCGGCCACCCGCCTCAGGTCGTCCTCCGCCAGCGTCGCGAACGCCGGTACGCGGTGAAGCAGCGCGATGGTATCGCCGCTCGTGCTCGTCACTGCACGAGGGATATCAGATTGGCGCCGTGTGCTGGACGACGTCGAGGGAGTGACCGCGCTGGCGGCGGCGTAGCGTGGCCACTACCCACCACGCGAGTCCGGCAAGCAACCCAAGCGGCGCGAGCACGGCTAGCGCGATCAGCGTGACCCCGGCACCCACTGTCAGCACTCGACCGGCGTCACGGGCGGCTAGAACGGTCGTCCGCCGCAACGCCACCTCCGCGCCGTCGTCCGTGCCCGCGGCTTCGGTGTCCTCACGCTCGGCCGTGAGACGTCATCGCGGCTTGAGCGGTACAGAGCCTCAAATCGCTCCCAGCCCGTCGCCGCTCGCTCACCCACCAGCGGCTGCGGTGTCTCGATCACACCCTCACTACGAGGCTCTAGCCGATCCATCACAGTGCCGATATATGGTCTTGAAAGTGAACGCTCTTCCCGCCGTTACCGCGCTGGTGGCAGCTGCGGCCCCGGGGCTCGCGGTGACGCCCGCGTCCGCGACCTCTAGGTCCAGCGATCGACCCAGCGCTACGCAGATCCGGACCGCAGTGCATCGGGCGGAGCGCTCACGCAACCTGTGGGCGACGGTCAATATCTGCAACACCAAGCGCCATCCGCACGTGATCGGAATCCGCGGCCAGATGCCGGCGCTCGGCTTCAAGGCCACGCTGATGATGGACATCCAAGTCGACTACTGGAACACCGAGCACCGCACCTTCGAGCCTGATCCCGCAGCCAAGAAGCAGGTCTTGCTCGGCCGCGCGACGAGTGGTCTTCACCAGGACGGAGTCTCGTTTCGCTTCGACCCCCCCGCGGTCCTCAGCGGACGGATCACCTTCACCTGGAAGCTCGCCGGCAAGGTGATCGGCCACGCCTCTCGCCGGACCGCAAACGGCCCGAAGCACGTCGACTTCGGCGACCCGCCGGGGCACAACACCTCGACCTGCCGGATCGGCTCCTAGCGGCAATGCTCACGCGGCCAGAGCCGCGAACAGCCGAGGATCATTCGTGATCACCCCGGTCACGCCCAATGCCTCGAGCGCCCGGAGGCGAGGCAGCTCGTCAACCGTCCAGACGTAGACCTCCCCACCCGCAGCGCGTACCGAGCGAGCAAGTCGGGGTGTCACCAACCGCCAATGAACCATCAGCGCATCGCAGATTCCGCTGCGCACCGCGCGCGCCGCGCGGGCGGGCAGGATCACACGGGCCGCGTGCACCGCGGCAACCGCCGGTATCGCCAGCGCTCGCGAGCGAAACGGGTCGCGGCTCAGCTTCGGCACCGACCAGCCCAGCCGGACGCCAGGTTCGCTACCGCGGATCACCGTCAGGCTCTGGCAATACTGGCTCGAGATCAGAGCCCGATCGAGCATGCCAAAGGAACGCAACGCGTCCAGCACCTGGAGCTCGTACCCGGGTAGCTTGAGGTCGACATCCAGTTCGATCCCGCCGAACTCTTCCGAGGCCAGGTGAGCCAGCCCTTCCTCGAGCGTGTGCGGCGCCCGCCGCGCCGCGTCTTCGGAGTCGTGGGCGAGCAGCAGCCGTTCCCCGCCCGACTCGGGCAGGACGTCAAACTCGATCATGTCGACACCCGCCGCCAGCGCGGCATCGAAGCTGGCATACGTGTTGCCGGGCGCAATCAGATCGGCACCTTTGTGTCCGACCCGTCGCAACCTTATGCCTAGCTCTGGCATCCCGGACACCAGTATGTCGTGCGGTTGCCATCGCCTTGACCGCCACGGATCCAGCAGCCTTCGGCCTTCCAGATGTTTCCGATTCCGGCGACGTTGCGCTGGTCGAGCAGAGCGTCGCCGATCGAACGCGTCGGATCGTCGGAGCGCAATCGCGCCAGAAACCGTTCACGCCCACATCCCGAGATGGGAGTGGAGCACCAGGTCCCCTTCGAAGCGCAGAAACAGGTGCTTTCCGTGCGTGTCCACGCTCGCGACCGCACGTCCCGCAAGCCGCGTGGGCCAGCCGTCACCCGCATGCCTTCTCTGCGGTGTCAGGATCTCGTCGGGCACGCGCCCGGCGAGCACAGGCCGGATCCTGTTGGCCGCGTAGGCAATCGTGTCGCCCTCGGGCATCCGGAGAGCCTCAGGCGCTCAGTGTCAGCCGGCGCGGACCCTCCTGGAACCCGAGCTCGACCAGCATCGGACCGAGCCGCGAGCCGATCGCCAGCTCGCCGTCGACCTTCTCGAGCCCGAGCCGCCTGATTCGTCCACGTTTGACCTCTTCGGCCAGCGCGGCGAGCGCCGGCTCGAGTTGCGGATGATTCGCCGCGACCAGCGTCTGCAGTCCCCGCCCTCCCCGCTCTAGATACAGGATCGGCTCGCCGGAGGCCAGCACCACGTGAGCACCGGCGACGCGCGCCGGCCGTCGTCCACCATCGCCGTCCCGAGCGGGCCACGGCAGCACGGCACCGTAAGGCTGAGCGGGATCGACGGCCGCCAACACGAGCGGCAGATTCCCCTCGGCGGACTGAGCGCGAAGCCTCTCGACGGCGCCCGGCAGCGCGAACTGCGCTCCGCCCAAGCCCTCGACGAAGTAACCCCGGCGGGCGACACCGAGCGTCTCCAACTGTGAAAGCTCGGAGTAGATCGCTGAGAAGCCGCCGGGCAGGCCCTCGGCCAGCACCTGCTCGCGGGTCACGACGCCGTAGCGCTCGAGCAGCAGTTCGGCCAGCGCCCGCCGGCGAGCCGACGGATCGACCTCATCCCGGAACAAGGGTTCGGTCAGCGACCAGCGGCCCTGGACCTGCTCCGCCGCTCCGCCTCGTCGGCGCCCCGCGAAGCGACCGGCTCGCGCAGCCGATCTGACGCGCTCCCGCTGGGCCCGAGCGAGGGTCAACCGAGGTGCGCGGAGCGGCGAGAACGCGTCGTTGGTTGCCTCCCCCGCCCACGCCAAGTCCCACAACGCCTCCTGGAGCTCCCCGGGCGAGAGTTCCACGTCGACGAGCAGATCGGTGAAAAAGCAGGCACCGGCCGCAAGCCGCTCGCGCACCAGGGTATGGGGGCGCGAATCGACGACCGATCCTTTCGGTGGCGGCGGGGGACCGAGCGTAGAAGCGTCCTCGCGGAAATACAGCGACACCCGGCCCGAATGGCGCCCGAGCGCGCCTGCGCCAATCCACACCAGCTCGCCGCTGGCGCACAGCTGGTCCATCCATACCGGACTGTAGGCACCCACCCGCCGGGGCAGCACGTCGCGTTCCCATAGCTCCGCGGGCAGGGCTAAGCCTTGAAGCGGAACCAGGACGTCACGTAAGCGATCCACGCCCGCGCCGCTCGCCGGATGACGGTCGACGCCCTGCCAGGCGGGCAGGAATCGCGCCAGCGCTCGCTGATCTGCGGGCTCGATCTCCTTGCGGAGCGCTGCCAGCGACGCGCGGCGCAAACGGCGAAGGACCTCGGGATGGCACCACTCGCGCTCGCTTCCGCCGGGACGAAGCTCTCCTCGCACGAGCCCTCCCTCGCGCTCGAGCGAGGACAGCGCGGCTGAGCAATCGATTCCGTAGCGCACCCTCAGCTCCGCCGTCGTAAACGGACCGTGAGTCTGCGCAAACCGGCGTACCAGTCTCACCAGGGCATCGGGCACATCTCCAAGGAACGCGGCAGGCAGGCCACCGGGCGGGGCAACTCCAAGCCCGTCCCGATACATACCGGCGTCGGCCGCATCGATCCACCGCTCCTCGCCGCACAACCGGATTGCGATCGCCCGCCGCTCCGCAGCCAGCTCCGCCAGCATCCGCTCCGCATCGAGGCCGTCCCCGTCTAATACACGCGCGCGATTCTCGACCGCCGTCAGGTCGCCCAGGGTACGCAGCACGTCGTGCAGTCCGTCCCGACTCGCCGCACGCCGCTCGATCGAGAGGAACTGCAGGTCGTCCTCCACCTGCGCAAGCGCGCCGGGATCGATCAGATCGCGCAGCTCTTCCTGGCCGAGCAGCTCTCGCAGCAAGTCGCGATCAAGCGACAACGCCGCCGCCCGCCGCTCCGCGTTGGGCGTATCGCCCTCGTACATGTAAGTCGCGACGTAGTCGAATAGCAGGGAGGAGGCAAACGGTGAGGCGGTCGCGGTCTCAACCTCGACCAGAGAAATCTCTCGGCGGTAGAGCTTTGAGGAGAGCTCCACCAGCCCCGGAACGTCGAGCACGTCGCGCAGGCACTCCCTGTAGGTCTCGAGCACGATCGGAAACTCGCCGTACTTCTTTGCGACCTCGAGCAGGGACTGCGACTTCAGCCGCTGCTGCCATAGCGGGGTCCGCTTGCCCGGTCGCGCGCGCGGGATCAGCAGCGCTCTGGCTGCGTTTTCCCGGAACCGCGCTCCAAACAGCGCCGAGGATGAGAGCTCTGCCACCACTCGGTCCTCGATCTCGTCCGGCTCGATCAGCACGAGGTCGGCCCCGGGCGGCTCCTCGGCATCCGGCAGATGGACGATGATCCCGTCGTCTGACCAGATCGCATCCGACTCCAGCCCGAGCTCATCGCGGATCCGGGCGCTCAGGGCCAGACCCCATGCCGCATGCACCCGCCCACCGTACGGACTGAGCACGCACAGACGCCAGTCGCCGATTTCGTCGCGGAACCGCTCGACCACGATTGCCCGGTCCGAGGGCACGACCCGGGTTGACGCTTGTTGCTCGCGCAGAAACTCAACCAGGTTGTTGGCCGCGCGCCGATCGAGGTCATAGCCGGCCTGTAGTTCTTCGGGCGAGCGCTCCACCGCCCAGCGCGAGAACGCCCCGATCGCCTCGCCGAGCTCTCGAGGGCGCCCGACGCCATCGCCCTTCCAGAACGGGACCGCCCCGGGGAGACCCGGAGCATGCGTGACGATCACCCGATCACGGCCGATCTCCTCGATCCGCCAAGTTGACGCACCCAGGAGAAAGGTCTGGCCTGGCCTGGCTTCGTAGACCATTTCCTCATCGAGCTCGCCGACCCGGCGGCCGTCGGGCAACGTGACCGCGTACAGGCCGCGATCGGGGATCGTCCCGGCATTGGTCACGGCCAGCTGGCGAGCGCCGGGTCGGGCGCGCAACGTGCCAGCCACCCGGTCCCACACGATCCGGGGCCGCAGCTCGCTGAACTCCGAGGATGGGTAGCGACCGTCCAGCATGTCGAGCACGTTCTCGAGCTGACCTCGGCTGAGCTCGGCGAACGAGTATGTCCGCGTGATCAGCGCGTACAGCTCATCGATGTTGACTGAGCCCTCGCCGGCCGCGGCCGCGATCGCCACGATCTGCTGAGCGAGCACGTCGAGCGCGTTGCGCGGTACGACTGTCGTTTCGATCTCCCCATCGCGCATGCGGCGGGCGACGACCGCGCACTCCAACAGATCGCCTCGGAACTTCGGAAAGATCCGCCCGCGACTGACGTCGCCGACCGAGTGGCCGGCCCGTCCGATCCGCTGTAGTCCACGGGCCACCGATTTGGGGGATTCGACTTGGATCACGAGATCGACCGCGCCCATGTCGATCCCCAGCTCCAACGACGACGTCGCGACCAGGCAAGGAAGTTCTCCGGCTTTCAGCATCTCCTCGACCACGGTCCGCTCCTCGCGCGCCAAGGAGCCATGATGGGCGCGGGCAATTTCCGAGCCGGCAAGCTCGTTCAGTCGGACCGCCAGTCGCTCGGCCCCGCGACGCGCATTGACGAAGACGATCGTCGAGCGATGTGACTGGATCAGCTCTAGCAGTTCCGGGTAGATCGCCGGCCAGATCGAACGTCGAGTCGCTTCCGCCCCTCCAACGAGCGGATCCAGGTCCGGAGCGCTCGCGGCATCGAGCTCGACCATCGACTCGACCGGCACGTGAATCTTCAGGTCCAGTTCCTTACGGATTCCGGTGTCAACAATCCGGCACGATCTGGAGGGTCCGACCATGTAACGCGCAATCTCCTCCAGCGGTCGCTGGGTGGCCGACAAGCCGATTCGCTGCACATCGCTGCCCGCGGCTGCCGCCAGCCGCTCGAGCGTCAGCGCCAGGTGCGCTCCGCGCTTGCTCGCCGCGACGGCATGGATTTCGTCCACGATGCACCACTGGGCGCCGGCGAACAGCTCCTGCGCCCGCCCGGTCAGCATCAGGTAGAGCGACTCGGGAGTCGTGATCAGGATGTCCGGCGGCTCACGCAGCATCGCCTGGCGTTCCCGTTGCGGGGTATCACCGGTTCTGACCGCGACGCTCAGCGATGCCTCGATCCCCCGCAATGGCACGCGAAGATTGCGATCGATGTCATAGGAAAGGGCTTTCAGGGGCGAGACATACACAAGACCGATCCCGCTGCGCTCCTCAGGCTCCTCCGACGCGCTCATGAGCCTGTCGATCGCCCATAGGAACGCCGCCAGCGTCTTGCCCGAGCCCGTTGGAGCGGAGATCAGAACATGCTCACCGGATGCGATCGCCGGCCAAGCCTGAGCCTGGGCGGGCGTCGGGCTGGCAAAGGCGCGCTGAAACCAGTCGCGCACGCGAGGAGTAAAGACTGACAGCGGCAAGTTCTTGCCAGCGTAGCGGCCGGGCCGGCTCCGCTACCCGCCTTCGACCTGCGTTACAGCAGTCCTTTGGCACGCTCGAACACTGCTTCCATCATCCCCTCGGTGAGCCTGCCCGTGAAGGTGTTCTGTTGGCTCGGGTGGTAGCAACCGAGCAGCGTCCAGCGGCCGACCTCGACGAGGGAGCCGTGAGCAAATTTCGGTCGTGGGCGGGGCATCGGCACCTCCAGGGCGCCCAGCGCCCGCATCCCCGCGTCCCAGGCGAACCCACCCAGGCAGACGATCACACGAGCGTTGGCGAGGAGCCTCAGCTCCCTAACCAGGTAAGGCAGGCAGTTGTCACGCTCGGAGGGTAGTGGCCGGTTCGTAGGGGGTGCGCAACGGACCGCTGCGGTCACGTAGCAACGGGTGAGGACCAGCCCATCGTCGCGCGAGGTCGATTGAGGTTGATTGGCAAACCCGGTTCGCCATAGGGCCGCGAACAGCCAGTCACCGGAACGGTCGCCGGTGAAGATGCGCCCTGTCCGGTTGCCTCCGTGCGCAGCTGGCGCCAGGCCGAGCACGAGCATTTCGGCGGTCGGGTCGCCGAAGCCAGGCAAGGGCCGCGCCCAGTACTTCTCGGAGGCGTAGGCGGCGCGTTTGGTCCGGGCGGTCTTCTCGCGCCATTGCACCAGTCGCGGGCAGCGCCGGCAGGTGACGACCTCGCGCTCGAGCGCCGCCAGCGCTACGGCCATCTCACGTCTTGAGCGCGCGCCCGTAGTGACGTTCGTAGTACTCCCGATAGGTACCCGAGCGGATCGGCTCCCACCACCACGCGTTGTCGCGATACCACCCAACCGTCCGAGCCAGGCCCTCCTCGAAGCGGACCCCTGCCTTCCAGCCGAGCCCCTGAAGCTTCGAGCATGAGAGTGAATAGCGCCGATCGTGGCCGGGGCGGTCGGTTACGTACTCGATCAGCCGCTCCTCGGCCCCCGCCAGCTCGAGCACGCGGCGAACCACGACGATGTTCTCGCACTCGTCCGGGCCACCGCAGTTGTATGCCTCGCCGGCCTTACCGTGCGCCAGCGCGTGGCCGATGCCCCGCCCGAAGTCCTCCACGTAGAGCCAGTTGCGGACGTTTCGTCCGTCTCCGTAGACGGGCAGCCGATCCCCTGCGAGCGCATTGAGGATCATCAGCGGAATCAGCTTCTCGGGGTACTGGTAAGGGCCGTAGTTGTTTGAGCCTCGGCAGATCACGGTCTCTAGCCCGTAGGTGTGGAAGTAGCTCGAGACGAGCAGATCGGCTCCAGTCTTGGTGGCGCTGTATGGCGAAGAGGGTTGCAGTGGCGACTGCTCGGTGAACGAACCCTCCTCGATCGACCCGTAAACCTCGTCCGTGGACACCTGGATGTAGCGCAATCCCCGGTCACGCGCGGCTTCGAGCAGCACGTGGGTGCCCTGCATGTTGGTCATGATGAACGCCTCTGGACCGGAGATCGAACGATCGACGTGCGTTTCGGCGGCGAAGTTGACGATCGCCTCGCAACCTGCGACCGCCTCGCCTACAGCGGCCGGATCCTCGATCGCGCCGTGGACGAAACGGATCTCGCCGATCACGTCGTGCAGATTCTCTCGCCGCCCCGCGTAGGTCAGTTTGTCCAACACCGTCACCTCGTCATGGTGCTCGCGCACCCGGAGCCGCACAAACGTGGACCCGATGAACCCAGCGCCGCCGCAGACAAGCAACTTCACGACGCGGGTACTCCGGAGCCTGTGTACTCAGCCAGCCCCTCCCGCCAGTGCGGGAGGCGAGGTATTCCTGAGCCGCGTTCGGTGCGCAGCACGCTGTAAGCGGGGCGCGGCGCGGGTCGATTGAGGTCCTTGGTCCGGCCCGGCTTTACTTCGCAGGCGGCTCCGGAGGCGGCCACGATCTCGGTCGCGAGCTCATACCAGGAGCACTGGCCGCCGCCCGCGACATGGACGATCCCGAGCGGAGGAATGTCCGTCGCCAGCGCCACCAGCGCCTGCGCCAGGTGGCCGGTGAAGGTGGGGCAGCCGACCTGGTCATCGACCACGGTCAGCTCGTCTCGCTCGGCGGCCAGGCGCCTGATCGTCGCTGGGAAGCATTTGCCGCCCAAGCCGAACAGCCACGAGGACCTGACGATCGTGTGTGCCCCGTGAGCTTCACGGGCGACCGCCTCCTCACCCGCGAGCTTCGTTCGTCCGTATGCCGACATCGGCCCTACCGGGTCAGACTCGAGGTACGGCTCGCGCTTACTCCCGTCGAATACGTAGTCGCTCGAGACGTGAATCGTCCAGGAATGGGCGGCCAGGGCCGCCCGCGCGAGGTTGCCGGCGCCAGACCCGTTCACGGACAGAGCCGCGTCCTCGCCGGCTTCCGCGCCGTCGACGTTCGTCCAAGCGGCGCAGTTGATAACGGTGTCGGGCGCGGTGGCCCGTACTGCGGCGGCTACGGCATCGGCGTCGGTAATGTCGAGCCCGGACCGCGCCAGTGCGGTCACCTGATGCCCGGCGGCGGACGCGGCTCGGCATACATCGCGGCCCAGCATGCCCGCGGCCCCGGTGATCAGGATCTTCATCAGGCGTTCAAGAGTAGTGGCCGCGGAGCTATCGGGGAGCGAGACGAAGTTCCAGAAGTCGTGCACCCGCTGGGGCGCGAAGCGTGTAGGCTCAGCGGCCATGGGCGAACGCACGAAATACTCATCCGGGACCTTCAGCTGGACCGACCTGACAACGACCGACCAAGATTCGGCGAAGGCCTTCTACGGTGAACTGTTCGGGTGGGAGGCGAACGATTTTCCGGTCGGGGAGGGCGTCTTCTACTCGATGATGTCGCTCGGTGGCAAACAGGTCGGAGCCATATCGCCGCAGCCCCAGCAACAACGGGATGCCGGCGTGCCCCCATTGTGGAATTCCTACATCACTGTGGAGGACGCGGATGCCGCGGTGGAGCGCGCCAAGCAACTGGGTGCGACCGTGCACGCGCCAGCGTTCGACGTGATGGACGTCGGCCGGATGGGAGTCGTCCAGGATCCGCAGGGGGCGTTCTTCCTCGTGTGGCAGCCGAAGGCGCACATCGGCGCCTCGCTTGTTAACGCGCGGGGAGCATTGACGTGGAACGAGCTGGCGACGCCGGACATGGAAGCCTCAGCCGGCTTCTACAGCGAGCTGTTTGGATGGACGGCGGAGCCCTTTGAGGGCTCCGAGATGCCGTATCTGGTGATCAAGAACGCCGACGGCCAGACCAACGGCGGGATCCGTCCCACAATGGAATCCGAACCGCCGTACTGGCTCGTGTACTTCGGGAGCGAGAACCTCGACGCCGACCTCGACAAGGTCGCTGAGCTCGGAGGCTCGAAGCTGGCGGGCCCGATCGATATCGGCGCGGGCAAGATCGCAGTCGTACAGGACCCGGCGGGCGCAGCGTTCGCGCTCTATGCCGGCCAGTTCGATCCCTGAGACCCCGGCGCGGTTTCGGCGCGCCCGCGGCATATCGGGCCGTAATCGACGACCTGGTTCAGGCCTGTCCGTACACTGGGATCGCCGCGCCGCTCGTCGGGATTGAGTCGCGTGAGAGCAGGTAGGCGATCACGCCCGCGATCTCAGCCGGCTTGACCCAACGATCAAAATCGGCCTTCGGCATCGAAGTCCGATTCGCTGGGGTATCGATCACGCTCGGCAGGATCGCATTGCAGCGGACGCCGTCGTTCTTGTACTCGACCGCCACCGCCTGCGCAAACGCGATCACCGCTGCCTTCGATGAGACATAGCCGGCGGCGCCCGGAAAGGGTTGCAGCGCGGCGCGGGTCCCGACGCAAACAATCGACCCACCTCCGCTTGCGACCAGATGGGGCAGCGCTGTGCTGACGGCCAGGTACGTCGCACGCAGATTGAGCCGAAACTGTCGCTCGAACTCCTCGATCGGGGTCTCGTGGACGCGCCCGCCCACGGCGAATCCACCGACGAGGTTGACCACTCCACGCAGCGGAGCGTCAGCATTACCTGCAGCCGACGCGACGACGCTCTCGACTGAGGCGGCCTTGAATAGGTCTGCCTGAACGAGTTCGAGTCCCTCGCGTCGCTCGACGCGCTCGAGCTCTGACTCAATGATCCAGGGAACCACGACGCGCCAGCCATCCTCGAGCAGCCGTTTGACGACTGCGGCGCCGAGACCGCCTGTTCCTCCGGTAACGATTGCGCTGCAATTCATGGGTACCGTCCGCTGCCCACTCTATCTTCGTCGCCCGATGGAGGTCCGTCAATTTGCCGATGGATGTCAGATCGCGCAGGCACTGCTCTTGCGTGACGTCGAGGTGCGCCGCCGCCGCGACGGCGGCGAGTACCTGAAGTTGCTGCTCGGCGATCGGACCGGGAGCGTACCGGCGGTGGTCTGGGAGGAAGTCGCCGCCGCGCGAGAGGTGTGTCGCTCCGGCGAGATCGTGCACGTCACCGGTCAATTCTCGGTGCACGCCCGATTCGGGCCCCAACTTGCAGTCCAGGCGATCCGATCCGCCCTCGATGGGGAGTACATCCGCAGCAGCCTGCTCGATGGGCCGCATCGCGAACTCGCGCAGATGGAATCGGATCTCCGCGGTCTGGTCGCGACCGTTCAGAACCCGCACCTGCGTCGGCTACTCGGCGTCGTGTTCGGGGAGAGTTCACCGACCTGGGCGGTGTACCGGAATGCACCAGCCGCCAAGCGCTACCACCAGGCCTATCGCCATGGGCTGCTTGAGCATTCACTGACCGTTGCCCAGGCAGTGAGCGCGATCTCCGCCACGTTTCCTGGGATCGACCGCGACGTCGCCTTGACCGGAGCGCTGCTTCACGACATCGGCAAGCTTGAGGCCTACGAGGTTCGGGGCGAGGCGATCTCGATGTCCGATCACGGCCGGCTCTATGGCGAGATTCCGCTCGGCTACTACCGCGTCCGGCGTACGATCGAGCGCCTCGACGGCTTTCCGCCCACGCTCGAGCAGGCTGTGCTCCACATCATCTTGAGCCACCACGGCTCGCTCGAGCATGGCAGCCCGATCGTTCCTTGCACGCGTGAGGCGACGCTTGTCCACATGATTGACAACCTCGGCGGCCGGCTCGGCAGCTTCGACCGGCTTGAAAAGGAGCTGCCGGCCGGCGAACAGTGGTCGGCTTACGACAAGGCACTCGGCGGAGGCGCCTACTTCGCCCCTCGCGTGGAGCCCGAGCGCCAAGCTGCGTGACCGTCTGAGGGCACGCGCCCCACCCTGTTCCGTCACGACTCTGCTGCAAATCCATGCAAATAGCGTGCCGAGTGCCCGTTCGCGACTCGGACTGGCGCGTGCCCCAACTAGAGTTGCAGTCAATGGCCAAGGACACGGAGAAGCTGATCCGCCAGTTGTCGCTGATCTCGTACCTGATGGCCGAGCGCCGCCCGGTGACCGCGCCGGAGATCAGGCGGGACGTGGAGGGATACAGCGTGATGAACGAGGACGCGTTTGCACGCCGCTTTTATGCCGATCGCTCGGAGCTCGAGGCGCTTGGAATCAATCTCAACGTCGAGAAGCCAGTCGACGGCCAGGTCGAGCAGGAGAACTATTCGCTTCCGCCCGAGAACTTCCACCTACCACCGATCGAATTCACAGACGAAGAGCTCGCGGCGCTTCGCACCGCCCTGCAGCTGCTGGACGGGGAGTTCGCGTATGCCGAGCCGCTGCGGCTCGCGCTTCAGCAGATCTCTTGGGGCCGTCCGAGCCCCCTGACCACACCCGAGCAGAGCACCGTCGCGCTGGGCATCACGGGATCGGCAGGCGGCCACGAGATATCGCAACGTCTGGCGAAGATCGAGACCGCGATCTTCCGCCGCAAAACAGTCGTATTCGACTATTACACGATGGAGCGCGATGAGGTCGGTGCCCGTCGGGTCGATCCTTACCAGCTCCTTTACCAGGGTGGTCAGTTCTACGTCGTGGGACGCTCGCACGAGCGAGGCGCAATCCGGGTCTTCCGATTGTCCAGGATTCGCGGCAAAGTCGGCTATGCGACCAAGGCGGAGCACGACTTTCAACGTCCGGCGAACTTCGATCCCCGCGCCTACGCGAACCGGATCCACTGGCAGTTTGGGGATCCGATCGGAACCGCTGAGGTTTGGATCGGACGGCGAATCGCCTGGCAGATCGAGCGCCATTTTGGCCGCTACGGCGCAACGCGACCAGCCGGCGAGGACGGCGACCTCGTATTCGTCACGGCCTATGCGAATTCGCGCCAGCTGATCGCTTGGGTGCTCGGGTTCGGCGAGCACGCCCGGGTGCTCGGCCCACCTTCGCTCGTAGATGAGCTCCGGGAACGACTGGCACTAGTGATCGAGCGTCACACCGGCGAGCCGCGGATCGCCGCCGGCACGGAGCCGCAGCCGACGAGCGTGCCGCCGTACGCCGGTACCCAGGACACCGAAGGCAACGGCCACCACCCGGAGGCCGCGATCCGACCTGAGCGATTCGCGCGGCTGGTGACACTCGCGAGCATCCTGATCGACGCTGGTCGCGCCGGCCGGCCACTCGACGCCGGCGACCTCTGCAAGGAACTCAAGATCTCAGATCAAGAGCTTCGCGAAGACATCTCGGTGCTGAATGTCGTCAACTTTGGCGCCGGTACGTACGTTCTATACGCCGAGATCGGCTCTGACGGGACGATCGAAGTGGATCCTGAGCCTTATGGCGATTCGTTCGCCCGCCCGGCTCGGCTATTGCCGGTGGAGGCGAAAGCACTGATGGCCGCGATCGACCTAATCGGGGAGCACATCCCCGAAGGCTCGCTCTCCTCGGTGCGAAGAAAGATCGTCGCCGCGCTTGGCGAAGATCCCGTTCATGAGGGGCTCCAGATGACCGCGCCGGGCGGCGACGACGCTGGAATCGCGGCGGTTGTCTCGCGTGCGATTGCCGAGCACCGGCTGCTGTCCTTTGAGTACTACAAGGAGAACGAGGACGAGTTCTCGACTAGACAGGTTGAGCCGTACGCGCTTATCAACGGTCGTGAGGGTTGGTACCTGGCCAGCTTCGACCCCTCGCGCAAGAGCGTCCGCCACTTCCGGCTGGACCGGATCAAGTCGGCCAGTGTCACCGATGAGCCGTTCGAGCCGAGGCCGGACATCGATCCCGCCGCCGACGTCGACGGTTGGCCACGGACGGGAGAGGTCCCGGCCTCGCGGCGGGCCCGCGTGTGGATATCCCCGGAGCGCGCCCGTTGGGCGCGGGAGGAACGCACCGTGATCGCCGATCTCGCCGACGGTTCAGTGGTCGTCGAGCTCTCGTTCGCCGGCGTCGACTGGCTTGTCCGGGAAGTGGTCAAGGAGGCAGGCGACGCGGTCGTGCTCGAGCCCGAGGACGCACGCACGGCAGTACGTGAGGCGGCCGAAGCGATTGCCGCCGCGACGCAGGCGATTTCGGCGTGAGTCGACGCGACCAGATCAAGATGGAGACCGAAGAGGTCGCCGGCTTCCTTGCGGAGCAGCGGGTGGTGGTTTGCGCCACCAACGGGCTGCGCGGGTGGCCTCACGTGATGCCGCTGTGGTACGTCGTTCGAGAGGGCGAACTGTGGGTGTGGACATACGCCAAGTCGCAGAAGACCCGAAACCTCGAACGCGACGCGCGGGCGACGCTCCAGGTCGAGACCGGTGAGCAGTACCACGAGCTGCGAGGCGTGATGATCGAGGCGCAGACGGTGATCCACAGGGGCGCCGGCGTGGTGGGCGAGTTCGGTGCGGAACTCTTTTCCCGTTACGGCGGCGAGGCTACCGGCCCCGAGTTTCTCGCGGTGGTACGTGCTCAGGCGGCCAAGCGCGTCGCGCTGCAGTTCGTCGCCCAGCGAGTCGCGACCTGGGACCACCGCAAGCTCGTTGGGGTGTACTGAGGGGCGGCGCAGTACGCTCCGCCCGCATGCGAGACCTTAAGGGCCTGATTCTCTCTGGGGGCAAGGGGACACGCCTGCGCCCGATCACCCACACCAGTGCCAAGCAACTGGTGCCCGTCGCGAACAAGCCGGTGCTGTTCTACGGCATCGAGGCGATGGCGAACGCAGGTATCAACCAGGTCGGGATCATCATCGCGCCTGAGACGGGCGCAGAGATCCGCGCGGCTGCGGGAGATGGGTCCCGGTTTGGCGTCGAGATCACTTACATCGTCCAGGACGAGCCGCTGGGACTTGCCCATGCCGTCCTCACGGCCGAGCCGTTCCTGGCCGACTCGCCGTTCGTGATGTACCTGGGTGACAACCTCCTGCAGGGTGGGATCGAGGACCTCGTCACGGCCTTTCGCACCAACGCCCCTCAGGCCTTGATCCTGCTCACTCCGGTCGCCGACCCGGAGAACTTTGGTGTCGCCGAGCTGAGCGAGGGTGCGGTCGTGCGACTCGTCGAGAAACCCGCCGAGCCAAAGACCGATTTGGCGCTCGTTGGCGTGTACATGTTCACTCCGACGGTGCACGCGGCGGCGCGAGCGATCAAGCCCTCAGCCCGCGGAGAGCTCGAAATCACCGACGCGATTCAGCATCTCGTCGACCATGGCGCGCGCGTAGAGCCGCACATCGTCAAGGGCTGGTGGAAGGACACTGGCCGCTTCGAGGACATGCTCGCGGCAAACAGGCTCGTGCTCGACACGATCGAGGGACATATCGAAGGTCAGCTGATCGAATCGCAGGTCGACGGGCGCGTGGTGATCGGGGCTGGCGCACGGCTCGAGCGCTCCGCAGTTCGCGGACCCGCGATCATCGGCGCGGGCGCCACGCTGACCGACTGTTACGTCGGTCCCTACACCGCCGTAGGCGAAGCCTGCACGATTGCCAACGCTGAGGTCGAGCACTCGATCCTGCTCGCCGGCTCCGCCGTCCGTGACCTCGCCGGGCGGATGGAGTCCTCCCTGTTGGGGCGGAACGTCAAGATCGGCCGGGACCATCGGCAGCCGCGTGCCTACCGATTCCTCGTCGGAGACAACTCGGAGATCGGGATTCTTTAGATCGCCTTTGCACACGTCACCCTAAGCGCGGACGATCGGCCCCCGTCGGCGAGACCTTGCCGACGGACTCGTAGATGTAGATCGCACGCGCTCAATGGGCCCGCGCGATTATCTGAGTGGTTTCTCCCCCCAGAAAACCGCTACGGGATTCCGGTTGAAGTCATCGACTTCGACATAACCCTCGGACCGGTAGAGCCCTTGGGCGCTCACCTGCTTGGGACCGGTGTCCAGGCGAGCGACGCGGTACCCGAGTTCGCGCGCCTTCTCCTCGAGTGCGTGCAGCAGCCGCCGAGCAACTCCCGTTCCGCGCAGCCCGGGTACGACGTACATCTTCTTGATCTCACAGGTGTACTCGTCAAGCCGCTTCACGCCGCCACAGCAGACAGCCTTGCCTCCTTGCCAGCCCACGAGGAAGGCGCCGTGCGGCGGACTCAGCTCGGCCGCTCCGGCCGACGGCATCTGCTCGCCATCCAGCTCGAGCCCGTCGTACATCACCGCGATCTCATCGCGCATCGCTTGCGCGAGGACTGCCCCAGGTCCGGCATCGACCTGGGCGCCCGAGAAAGTCGGAACTGACCGCATCTAAGCTCCGCCGAGCAGCGACACAAGTCCGCTCGGGGTCTCAGAACGACCCACGTGAATCCGTGGCATCGTCAATGGCGTCGCGGTGCTCTCGGTCACGCCGCCGGCGGTCGTGTACGCGATCGTGAAGCCGGCGCCATGAACTGCCTTGATCACGGTGTCGTTGTAAGCACCGAACGGATAGGCAAAGCAGTAAACCGGGTGGCCGAGAATCGCATCGAGTGCCTTGCGCGAGCCTGCGGTCTCCGACATCAGCTCAGAACGAGTGAGTAGCCGCAGATCGACGTGATGGGCGGTGTGGTCGCCAACATCCATGCCCGCGCGGTCGAGCGCCCGAATCTGCGCCACATCCAGGAAACCGGGCTCGTGCGTCCGTCCTGTGATCACAAAGAACGTGGCGACCATGTGCCACCGCTGGAGGTCGGGGAGGATCGTCCGCACATCGTCGATGTATCCGTCGTCGACCGAGATGATGACCGGCTTGCGCGGCAGAGTAGCTCGGTGGTAGAGGGCGTCAAACAGCTGGGCCTGACTGATCGTGTGGTAGCCGCCTTGACGCAGTGCGGCAAGCTCGGCCGCAAAGTTCGCCGGATCGACGATCAGGTCGAGTTCGCCCACGGCGGGTAGCGACGCGACCCGGTGGTACGTCAGCACCGGAATATGCACGGCGTCGGACGGAGGGTTCGCGGGCGGCACCAGAGCCGGAGCCGAGGCGCTCAACGCTCCCCGCGGGGCGGTGGCGCCGTGACCATGTCCGTGAGCTGTCTTGACCGCTTTCGAGGTGCTGCTGGCGGTACTAGATCCACCGCAGGCGGCGATGGCGAGCGACGCGAGGGCCGCGAGAACACACTTGAACACTCTCAACACGAGCGGCCGAAGGCTAGCGGTTGCGGGATACGCTGGGGACGCGATGGGTAACGGTTCACCAGAGGTTCGCGAACGCCTGCTGAAGGCGTGGCAGGGCGAGATCGTCGCGGGATCGGTGTATGACCTGATAGCGCGCCGGCTGCCCGATCGAGAGGGCGAAATCCTCAGGCGGATGGCCGAAGCTGAGAGCGGTCATCGCCAACGGCTCGAGCAACGCATGCAGGAGCTGGAGATCCCGGTCCCTGATCCGGCGAGTGTACGGCTGCCGCTGTGGCTGCGGCTGCAAGCGCGCATCGCCCCCGTCGACCGGCTGCTGGCGGCCCGCGAGGCGGCTGAGGACGATGAGGTGGACGACCTCTACATGCGCTCGACCGGAGATCCCACCACGGACCATCTGCTCCGAGAAATTCGAAAGGAGGAGCGCTCCCATTCGCTCGCCGTCCAAGACATCAGGTCTGGATCCATCGACGCGAACGGTCAGGGTGGGCTGGCCTCCTTGTCGGCACTGCCGCTCGCGGTGCCTGGCGCACAACTGCGGCTGAACCGAATCCTGGGGCGCGAGCGCTGGCATCGGACCGGTGGTGGCTGGATTTCTGGTGCGATCTACGGCGCCAATGTGGGCTGGCGGCTGTCTTCGGGATCGTCGCGGGGGTCTCCGGGGCACGGTGGCTCCAGCTCTGTCCTCACCGACCCTCGCCGGCGTGATCGTCGGTGGGGCGACGTATCTCGTCGGGTTGGCGCTGCCGACCTAGAGGCCTCGCTCCATCTCCACGGCCCGAGCGGCGGCCCTTCGACCCAGCGACCTGCTCCAGCGCGCAAATCGCGATTCTGGGCCGCAATTTGCGCGGCCGAGCACGATATGCGTGGTGCAGAGCGCAAATCGCGCCCCGCGCCCCATACGCCGCGCCGGCCCACCTAGCCTTCCCGCAGCGCCTCAAGCTCCGCTCGCAGCGCGGCTACTTCCGCCTCAAGCGCCGCGACCCGATCGGCAAGGTGACCGTCAGCACGCTCGTCGGTCGGCGCGACGAGTCGAGCCTCTACCGCGGCAGGTCGAGCCTCCTGCACCCCAGACCGCGCCTCCGGCACAGCATCCGCATCAGGCTCTTCGGAGGAGCCGCCGAGCAGTTGCTCGAATCGATCCTCTTTCTGGCCCGGTCTGCGCTCGAGCCGCCGGGCGTACCCTCGCTCAATCAGAACATCGAGTTGGCGGTCCATTTCGTCCAGCGACCCGAGCCTCGCCATCCGCTCGCTGCGCGCCTTGAGCTCGCCGGGAGTCTGCGGACCTCGGAGCAACAGCACGGCGAGCACGGCCAGCTGCTCGCGGCCAAGCCCAAGCGCCTCCTCTGCCAGGTGGCGGTATTTGATCGCGCGGCTCGAATGACCGCTCGCTAGGCGCGCCAGCCCATAGCGATAGAGCCGCTGCGCGGCCTCGCGGACAGTGCCCTCGTCATAGTCGGTCACCGGATCGCGGTTGGTCGCCTGGTTGCACGCGAGCCGGAGCGCGTTGAGCGACAGCGGATACTGGTCGGGCGTCGTCCAGCGCTTCTCGATCAGACAGCCAAGTACGCGCTGCTCAGGCGCCGTCAGCTCTCCGAAATGCATGCCGCGAGGATAGACCGACACATGCGGGCACAGGGAGTAGGCCGTGATCGGCGCGGCGCAGGCGGAACTTGCTCCAACGTCGTGGCTGAGCGCCCGAGCCGGACGGATCCTGCGAGGAGACCACCTGCTTGGCGAGTCGCTCCTTCGCCGCCTGTCGGAGCAGATCGTCACTCCGGAATAGGTTCGCCTGATTTGTGAGCTGGCTGGTCATCGCTTCCTCCCGGTTTGCTGGTCTCAGCAAAAAGTAGGAGCAAAGCGGCGTGGCGATAAGATCCAATTCGATGTCAAATCAGTGGGCCGGTTTGGATGTCAATGCGATCCCGCGCCTCGCCACCAGGTAAGCCGGAGGCCACCACCCAGCGCATGCTCTCCGTCGATCAGGCCCGCCGCCTGGCGCTCCAGTTACCCGAGGCTGTGGAGAAGGATCATCATGGCCGGCCGTCTTTCCGGGTAGGTGGACGCATCTTCGCGACGCTTTGGGATCAGGATCATATGAACGTCATGGTCGACGAGCCCAGCATCCTGACGGCGGTGCAGGAACATCCGGAGATCTGCGAACAGGTGTGGTGGGGGAAGCGTCTCGCGGCGGTGAGGGTGGACCTTCGGCGCGTGTCCAAGGGGCTGCTCCAGGAGTTGCTGGAGGACGCCTGGGAGCGCGGGCGGGCAAAGACCGGAGGGCACTAGTCACACTGCCGGGACGCTGAAGCGCACGTGTGTCCCTGGGCCGGCGTCGGCAAGCCAGATCCGACCACCGTGGGCCTCGACGATCGCGCGCGCAATTGCCAGGCCCAGCCCGGGCTGAGCCGTTCGCGCCGGCGACGCGTGACGGGCCCTGCACGAATGGCTCGAACAAGTCGTCGATCGGGGCGCCGAGCGCGCGAATATGCGAGGACAGCACGCGTAGCTGCTCGCGGGTCCGTTCAGGTTCGAAGATGTTGTCCTTGAGTCCTTCGGCGATCAGCCGCAAGGTCGTGATCGGGGTGCGCAGATCGTGCGATACCGATGCGACAGGTTCGCGGCGCGCCCCCTCCTCGGCGGCGACCTTCGCCACCATCGCTTCCACGTCGGAGGCGAGTGTCGCGAGCTCGTCGCAACCACGAACCGTGATCTTACAGCAGGTCTGAGTCGTGCTCCTCAAAGATCCGAGCCCAGTCGCTGCGCTCGCCGGAGTGCAGGGCTTCGATCAGCCGGTGGATTCGTGGGGTCATCACCAGGAGATAGTGAGCGGGCTCGGATGCCGGGTTCCAGTAGGAGTGGGGAGTACCCCGTGCTACCAGCAGTGACTCGCCGGTGGCGATGACTCGCTCCTCGTCGCCCACCCGAAATCCCAGCCTACCTTCAAGCACGATCCAGGCCTCATCGTCTGACCGATGAACGTGCGTGCCGGCGATCGGGCGACCCGGGTGAGTGCCCGGATCTGTCCAGTCCGCGATCACGAACGAGTCGCTGATGATCATCGGCACCACAACGAGCGTAACGCTCGCCGACAGAGCGGCCCTCTCCATGGACCTCGGTTCACCAAATGGTCACAGGACGTGCGCTCGTTCTTCACGAAGCGACCCGTTTGCAGGTGGATCCTTGACACATGACCGAGAGCAGCCGCGCCGACATGCATGTGCACTCGACCGCGTCCCAGTTTTCCAAGCTGCGGATCCAGCGCTCGCTGCAGCTACCGGAATGCGCCACCCCACCGGAAGAGGTGTACGAGCTCGCCAAACGCCGCGGAATGGACTTCGTGACGATCACCGACCACGACACGATCGGCGGCGCGTTGGCGATCGATCACCTGCGGGACACGTTCATTTCGGAGGAGCTCACTGTCTGGTTCAAAGGTGAGCCCCAGGCCGTGCACGTGCTCTGCTACGGGATCACGCCCGACGACCACGCGTGGCTGCAGGCTCACAACAATGACGTCGAGACCTGCGCGGCATACCTGAGCTCGCACGAGATGACCGCGGCACTGGCCCATCCCTTCTACGCGGTGCGGGCGCCACTCAACGCGCGCCACCGCCGACGCCTGGCGCAACTGTTCCCGATCTGGGAGACCCGCAACGGATCGCGGGCCAAGGAGCTGAACCTTCCGGCGTTCGTCTACATCGAGACCCACGGGGGCGCGGCGATCGGGGGCTCAGACGATCACGCCGGATTCGATATCGGGCGCACGTTCACCGAGACTCCGCGGACGTCCACGCCCGAAGAGTTTCTCGCTCAAGTGCGCGCCGGTCGCGCGGTCGCGCGCGGCTCACAGGGCAGCGCTCCGAAGTGGACCCATGCCGCCACGGCACTTGCGATCAGGGCACTCGGTCCGCGGCCAGGGGACGACCCGACCTGACCCGCGGGCGGTGTTCGAGATCGTCGAGCGCCTGATGGGTGACGGCGACACCCATCACGGCACGGCTGGCACCGATCTCGGCCCTGAGGATGCCCGGGCGCTGCTGCGCTCTTGGCTCGTGGCGATGGACCTCGACGTCGATGAGAACGGCCTGCTCGAACTGCTTCAGGAAAGGGAGCTCAGCCACCCCGACCTCTACCGGCGCGCGCGGCGGCTACATGAGCGCAAGCTCGCGGGGGCCGTTGAGGAACTCGTCGGGATGGCGGAGGGTGGGCAGACGCTCGACGTCCAACCCGGCGCGCTCGCGCTGTTCGACGCTTGCATCCCGGCAATCCCGTATGCCGCCGCGACCGCGCTTCTTGGACGAGAGAAGCTGAAGCTGACACGTAGTGAAGGCGACCGGCCCCGAGTCGCGCTGGTTGCCGATGGGGTGGCGGCATGCACGGCGTGACGCACATCCTGCGCAGATCCGAGACCGTGGTGTCCCTGGCTTTGAGGTCGACGTGATCGGCACCGACACGGACGTTGACCGGCGCCTCAGCGCGGTCGCCCAGATCGACATCCCCTTCTACAGCGGTCTGAAGATCGGCGTGCCAAGCCTTCCCGCGACCGTCGACTGACCAAGGAGAAGGGTGTGGAACTGCTCGCGGAGACCCTCCTCATGGCTCGCCGGCACGAGCCCGGCCTGCACATGGTGCTGGCCGGTGGGGGACCAGAAGGGGAGCGTCTGCGGGAGCGGTTGGGTGAACATGCGACGTTCCTCGGATGGCTGTCAGGTGAGGAATTGGCACGCGCCTACGCCAGCGCCGACGTGTTCCCGTTCGCCAGCCAAACGGACACCTTTGGGCAGGTGCTCCTCGAGGCTGGGGCCAGCGGGCTACCGATCGTGGCGGTGGACAAGGGCGGGCCGGCCTCGCTGATCGAGCACGGCGAGACGGGACTCTTGGCACCGCCTGACGCGGGCGCCCTCGCCGACGAACTGCTCGCCCTGACGAGCACCCCGCGGTTGCGTGAGCACATTCGGCGGAGCGCTCTCGAGCGTCTCCGCGGCCGCACCTGGAAGGCTGCGCTCGAGCAGCTCGCAGCCGGGTATGGCACCGTCCTGGAGAAGCGCGCGAACGAGCTCGGCAGCCGGGTCGCGTAACGACAACCAGCAGCGCCTCGCGGTGAGCGCGGCGCTGCCGGCGCGCGGGGGCGAGGTCCTCGCCGTCGATGGGTGCAGTCGATTCAGTATCCGAAGCCGGAGATGCTGTAGCCGGAGCCGGCACCCCAGCCTCCGTCGCCGTAGCCGCTCCAGCCTCCGTCGCCGTAACCGTAGCCGCCGTCGCCGTAGCCGCCGTCACCGGAATAGCCATCAGAGCCCGAGGTCGAGGTCTGACTGCTGCTTGCCTGCCACGACACTGCAAACGAAGAGCCATCGCTCGAGAGCGATGAAGGTTGTGCTCCCGCAGAGCCGGATTGCTGATAGTCGATCTGCGTCGGCACGTCGCCGGCTGAGCCGCCCTCGTTGCTCAGCTGGACGGCTTGCGCGTTCCAGCTCGGATCCGAAATTGAGCCGGTGTGACCATCCGCGGTCGCCGAGGAATTCGTGAACGTCACCGTTCCGAAGTCGGCCAGCGGTAGCCGTTGGCAGCTACCGTCTTGCGTGCAAGTCGACGGCGCCTCGGCAATCCACTCGGCGCTGGAAGTGTCAGGGCTGCTCATCTGCAGCGACTTGGCCACGGACGCTCCCGCGGTCTGGTCGGAAAGTACGATTGTTACGTCCGTGCCGCTCACGTTCACCTTCGCGGAGATGTGGTCTCCCGGGCGAATCGCGAGGTTCAGCTTCACCGGGGCCGCGGGCACCAGCTCGTACCAACCGTAGTACTCGGTCTGGCCGTCGCTGGTGCAATCCGCCTGAGTGCCCGTCTGCTCGAGCGCCTGTTTTCCCGACGCGCCGCCGAGCCCGACCCAGAACGCCGAGTAGTTCTGGCTCTGCCCGGAGGTGCATTTTGCCGCTGGCTGCACCCAGCTGCCGGACACGCTGGAGAAGTTGCTATTCCCGGCCACGTAACCCGACCAGTTCTGGCTGACAGCCTCCTGGGTGTCCTCTGAAGCAGCCGACGCCGGGGACGCGCCGATGCTCACAGCGACCACCCCAAGGGCCGTAGCGCTTGTCATCAAAGCCAGTATGCGTCCTGCATTTATCGTCATGATTCGCTCCAGTCCGTCTTCTCAAGGACCTGATACGAACCACTGTTGTCCCCACCCGTAAGAAAACGCTCCAAGCGCGTGAAGAGAGTCTTACGAAGTGAATAAGAGCTCGATATGAGGGTCGCGGGAGCGTCCGCGATCTTGGCTCGAGGTTCTTACCGTTTCCTTTCATTGGCCGCGTTCGTATTGATGTGGCGACCCTCTTCTTCTTCTGTTCCAATCATCTCGACTCTCCGGTCCAAGCGAGAATGAGTCACAGGACCCCCTGGTTCTGGTGGAGATCAGTCACGACGGCCGGTACCTGTTCGCGGTGAACACTGCCGTCGGGACTATCTCGCGGTACTGGATCGCCCCTGGCGGCTCCTTGACGCTGCTTGGAAGCGCCCCGATGAATCTTGGGACACGCCGGCCCGCGAGCGTCACCGCGCATGCGGCCCGGCGTCAACCGTCCCGGCTCCGGAGCCTGAAAACGAGGACCAGACGGGCCTCTGGCGAACCCCAGCCCATGGGCACGAACCGGCTCGAGGCATTCTCCGACGGAGTCATCGCGGTAGCCATCACGCTGCTCGTACTCGATATCCACGTTCCCCTCCCCGCCGAGACCCCCTCGCTTGGACACACCCTCGCGAGCGACTGGCCGACCTACGTCGCGTACGTCATCTCCTTCATCACGATCGGAATCATCTGGATCAACCACCACGCGATGATCAGCCGCCTGCGCCAGGCCGACCACGCGATCCTGATCCTCAACCTGCTGCTGCTGATGAGCATCGGCGTGCTGCCGTTCGCCACCTCACTGATGTCCACGTATCTAAAGGAGAGCCACGGACAGCATCTGGCCGCGGTGATCTACAGCGGCTCCTTGCTGATGATGTCGATCCTGTTCGCGACGCTCAACCGTCACATCCTGCTCCGCAAAGCGCACTTCATCGGCGCTGACCTGCCCCTGGAACGACGGCGCACGATTCTCAAGCGCGGCCTCACCGGCCTCGCTCCGTACGCGATCGCCACCGCGCTCGCTCCCGTCTCGCCTTACATTACGCTCGCGATTTGCGCCGCGGTAGCGTTGTTCTACGCGTTACCGGTGGCGAGCGGTGGCCAGCACTAGGAGAGACGACATGGCTGACAAGCGAGGGGGCCGGCAGGTCCCACGACCGTTCGAATTAAGGATGCGCCAAAGCTCAGGGAGCTTCTCGGCAAGCTGATTAGCTGATATTGCGGCTGCTGCTCAGGCTCCCTCGACCAGCAGGCCGTAGGCATCCGGTCGACGCGTTCTGAGGAACGGGAACAACTCGAGCCAGTCGCGACGCTGGTCGAGGTCGAGGTCCGCGACGAGCACGGCGGGCTCCTCGCGCGGTGCTTGCACGAGCACGCGCCCGTATGGATCGGAAATGAAGCTCGAGCCGTAGAAAGTGAGCGGGTCCTCGAAGCCGATCCGGTTGATTGCGACCATGAACGTTCCGTTGGCTATCCCATTGGCGACGATCACCTGCTGCCAGAGGGGCTGCGTGTCGAACCCGGGGTGGTCGGGCTCAGATCCGATCGCGGTCGGATAGACGAGGATCTCGGCGCCCTCCAGCGAGTAGGCACGGGCCAGCTCCGGGAACCACTGATCCCAGCATGTCGGGCACCCGAGCTTCGTCTCGCCATCGCCGGTCGGCAGCGGTGTGAGCGCAAACGCGTCCGCCTCCGCCGGACCGGGCCGGAAGTACCGGTCCTCGTAATAGCCGGCGGTGACTGGGATGTGGAGCTTCCGCGTGCGCGAAACCAGCCGACCGTCGGGCGCGATCACGATCGCGGTGTTGTAGCCAAGTCCATCGGGGCCGTCCGCCCGTTCGTACAGCGAGGCGTGAACCCACGCGCCGGTCTCCGCAGCGCAGCGCCGAGCGAAGGCGGCAGTCCGTCCTCGCTCGAGATCCTCGGGCGCCACCCCCGCCGCCGCCGGTCCGTCCGGCGTGATCGCAAAGTACGGCGAGAGTGTCAATTCCTGCAGGCACACAACGCGGGCGCCCTCCGCGGCGGCGATCCGGATCCCTGCCGTGAGCACGGCTTCGTGCTCGTCCGGATCGGGATGCCAGCTTTCCTGAACGAGCCCAAGCCGCAGCGGCGAGCGCGTCGGCGGGCGGGTCCGCGCGGGCGAAGGCGGCGGCCCATAGGCGGTGAGCAGGTCAGGCATCAGCAGATCCTCATCCCGCGTCTTTGACCGGCACCCGGATCGGCACCTGTTGGGTGATGCAGTGGGGTCCGCCGCCGCCCCAGGCGATCAGGACTCCGGGGACGGGCACCACCTCGCGCCCTGGAAAAGCGCCGGCGATGATCGCGAGTGCTTGCTTGTCGCTGTCGGTCCCGCACACCGGCACGATCACCGCACCGTTGCACAGGTAGAGGTTCAGATAGCCGGTAGCGACCCTCTCGCCCGCAACCTCGGCGCACGGCAGCAACGGCAGCTCCAGCACTTCGATTCCAGCCGATCCCAGGCGTACCCGATTCTCCTCGCAATGCTCGTAGTTAGGGTTGCCGGGGCCGACTGTCTGGAGCAAGACCTGCCCCGGCCGGCAGACGGCGGCAATCAAATCGATGTGGCCGTCAGTATCGCGGTCCTCAAGCAATCCTTGGCCAAGCCACACAATTCGCTCGACTCCGAGGTGGCGGCGCAGCGCTTGCTCGATCTGCTCGCGTGACAGCGAGGGGTTGCGGTTCGCGTTCAGCAGGCATTGCTCGGTAGTGAGCAAGGTTCCGTGGCCGTCGCTGAGGATCGACCCGCCCTCCAACACGAGCTCCGCGCTCAGAACTTCGTCCCCGAGCCGCTCGGCGATCAGGCGTCCGACGGCGGCGTCGTGGTCCCACGGGGAGAACTTCTCGCCCCAGGCGTTGAAACGGAAGTGGACTGCGAGTCGGCTGCCGTCGGGGCGGTAGACGTAGATCGGACCGCAGTCACGCAGCCACGAGTCGTCGAGTGCCAGCTCGACCACATCCACGTTGGCAGTGCATGCCGATCGAGCCTGCGACGCCTCCTCCCCCGGGTTGGCGATCATCGTCACGGGCTCAAAGTCGGCGATCGCATTTGCGACCGCCGCGTAGTCGTCGCGGGCCTCCCCGAGCTGCTCGCGCCACAGATTCCTCCGGCAAGGCCATCCCATTAGCGTCCGCTCGTGCGGCTCCCATTCGGCCGGAAGGCGCAGAGCAGTTCGCGGGCTCGCGGAGGGCGACATACAGGAACGCTACCTCGCGGGTAATTGAGAGTGAGAAGGCGCGGCACGCGAGTCGGGAGTGCGACTTCGAGCGAGCCCGAGCGCCGAGCGCTCGAACACCGAGACCGACAGCAGCCCGCAGGCGTGCGGGCGCTGAGCACCGACCAGAAGGAGGCATCAGGACGATGACTGTCGTGGCAAATCAGAAGGCGGCGTGGGAAAGACCACGACCGCAGCGAACGTCGGCGCGAGCTGTGCTGGGCGGCTACGACCACGTCGTGATCATGCTGATCCGACGGCGCGGCCTGGTCGTCGAGACCCGGCACCAGCGCCGCAAGTTGCGAGCGGCTCCGCATGCGCAAAGTATCGCCGGAGAGCGCCGAGGCGCCGCGGCGAGCCGGGACGCGCCGCGGGCCGGGATTTCTGGGCGGCGCGGCGGAGGTCGTCGATGCGGGTGGCGGCCATGACGGCTGCGAGCTGAGGTTGCATTCTGGGTTCCCTTCGATGGATTCGAACGTGGATCCCAGGTTGGACTGAGACAGGCCGGCGCACATCGGCAGAACGGCGGCAATTTGGCGCAGGTGGGCCTTACTTGGCCCGCACAGACCCCTTAGCGCCTCTTACGGTCTTCACCGCCGCCGTGACCGCGCAGCCGGAACGAACGCGCGCGGGTTGATTACTTCCAACTCGCGCAGGCGCTGCCGAAGGGGCTCGTCCTGCACCTCCGCGCGTCCGGTCACGAGCAGCGTCTGCGTGGCGTTTATACGCGCGAGCTCGTCGAATTCGAGCAGCTCGCGGGCGTCAGCGCCACCCAATGCTCGGCTCGCTTCGGCGCCGCGCGGGATGTACCAGAGCTCGAGCTCCTCGTCGTGGGCGAGCAGCGCTCGCGCGAGCGGGTACTGCGCGGGGTGGTAGAGCACGACCAATCGCGGCCGCCCCGGGAATGGCAGCCGGCGGGCCTGTCGCATGCTGGCCGCATTCCGCAGAAACCGGGGCGTGGGTACCCGCGAGGGCTCCAGCGCGATCACTCGCGGGATCGACAGCAGGTCGCGCGCGTGAGCTTCGAGCTGGAAGCCCTCGAGCTTGCCGGGAAGCAGCAGGACCGCCAGCGAATCGTCCGCCGGCTCAGCCATCACGGCCCGCCCGGGTTGGGACCCCGCGGCGCGACCGCCAGCGTCGCGAGCGCCACCACCCGCGCCACCGTCAGGCCCGCCGTTCCTCTCTTGGCGCCGCGCGTCACGGTGACTGTCACGTAGCTTCCACCTCGCGTTGGCGACTCGTTGGGGCAAGCGCGTCTCGGCGACCGCTTTCAACGACATCCATGGCTGGGACGGCGCCGGCGCGCTGACCCGCTACATCGACAGCTTCAACACGACCGATGGACAGGCCCGCCGGCAGCTGATCGGAGAGCTGTACGCCGAGGACGCTCATTACACCGATCCTTAGGTCGAGGTGAGCGGTCCGGATCAGATCGACGCCTTCATCGGGGGCCGTCCAGCAGCAGTTCCCCGGCTACGTCTTCAGCCTCGGGAGCTCGATCGACGCCCATCACGATCAGGCGCGTTTCCATTGGCAGGCTACCGCGCCCGGTGCCTCCGAGCCGGCGTTCGTCGGCTTCGACGTGCTGATCGCCGACGGCGGCCGCGTCCAAAGTGTCTACGGCTTTCTGGACAAGGCGCCGGCGGCCTGAGCGGGCCAGCGTCCCTTCTGGGCTGTCACGCCGTCCGGCTCTAGGCCGAAGGTCCGGTGACGGTCGCCGCGCCTTCCCCGGGCTCGGCGACCGTCACGGACTCCTCCGGTGACTGACCCCCGTTCGGAGCGTTCGAACTATCTCGGTCAGGATTCCAGGAGTAGGCGTACTCCGGGTTGTTGTGCTCGCGCCAAGCGCTCGTCAGCTGCAGCGGCCGGAACGTGTCCCACATCACCGCCAGCTCGTTGGTGGCAGTCGCGCCCAGTGCCCGTTCCACCGTTCCGGGCTGCGGACCATGCGGAAGCCCTGAGGGATGCAACGTGATGCAGCCGATCTCGATTCCCTTGCGTGCGGCGTAATCACCCTCGGCGTAGAACATCACCTCCTCGGACTGGATGTTCGAGTGGTGATAGGGAAGTGGGACCGCTTCGGGGTCCCAGTCGAGCATCCGCGGCGCGAACGTGCAGATTACGAAGCCCGATCCCTGGAAGGTCTGGTGGATGGGCGGGGGCAGATGGAAGCGGCCCGTGCGCGGTTCGAAGTCAGCCGCGTTGAACGCGTACGGCCAGACGTATCCATCCCAGCCGACGACATCAAACGGGTGACGGTCGAGCTGATATTCCTGCAGCCCACCGCGAACCCGAACCGTGAGTGGGAACTCGCCTGACTCGTCGTAGGTCTCGAGCGCCTCGGGCGCCCGAAAGTCACGCTGCGAGAAGGGAGCGTGCTCGAGTAGTTGCCCGTAGCGATTGCGATACCGGGCGGGGGTCTCGATCTCCCCCGGGGTGTGGAACACCAGCCAGAACTGCTCGCCGTCGCCGAGCTCCCAGGTCACGGTCGTCCCGCGCGGAATCACGACGTAGTCCTTCTCTTTGAACGCGAGCCGGCCGAATACCGTGCGCAGCTCGCCGCCGCCGCGGTGAACGTAGATCAGCTCGTCGCCCTCGCCGTTGCGGTAGAAGCCCCGCAGTGGTTCGGTGGGCTTGGCAATCGCGACCTCGAGATCGCCGTTCCACATCAACATCTGACGGCCGCTGACCGGATCGCCGCTCCTCGGCAGTGCGCGAAAGTCCGCCAGTCGGTGGACATGAGCGTCCGGAACCCATTCTTCGTGGCGCAACGTGCGAAACGGGCCGACGTCCGCGATCCGACACGGCGAGCCGCGGTGGTAGAGAATCGACTCGTTGCCCGAGAAGCCCTCGTAGCCCATGACCTCCTCGACGAGCAGCCGCCCGTTGTCGCGGAACTGGGCGTGGCGCTTGTGCGGCAGCTCACCGACCGCGACGTAGCGCATCAGAGGTTCCCGCGCTTGTCCTGCTCGCGCTCGATCGCTTCGAACAGCGCTTTGAAGTTGCCTTCACCGAAACCCCTCGCGCCGTGGCGCTCGATGATCTCGAAGAAGATCGTGGGACGGTCTCCGAGCGGGACGGTGAAGATCTGGAGTAGGTATCCCTCGTCGTCTCTGTCGACGAGAATTCCCAGTCGCCGCAGGTCCTCGAGGGACTCCTCGATCTCACCGACCCGCCCGGGCACCTCCTCGTAGTAAGTCTCAGGTGTTTGCAGGAACCGGATTCCGCGCTCGCGTAGCTCCGCGACCGTGCGCACGATATCGCCAGTGGTCAGTGCGATGTGCTGTGCTCCCGGACCTTCATAGAACTCCAGGTACTCATCGATTTGCGACTTGCGTTTGCCCTCGGCGGGCTCGTTGATCGGAAACTTGACCCGTCCGTCGCCACCGGTGACCACCTTCGACATCAGCGCCGAGTACTCGGTCGAGATCGCCTCGTCGGTGAAATGGATCATCTCGGTCATCCCGAATACGTCCTCGTAGTACGACACCCACTGGTTCATCGCCCCCAGCTCGACGTTGCCGACGATGTGGTCGATGCCTCCAAGCAGCTCCTTAGCGGCCGAGGGGAGCGGCTGCGCTGATGCGAATCCCGGTAGAAACGCGCCGGAGTAGCCCGAGCGATCGACGAACCGGTGGATCGTCTCGCCGTAGGTGGCGACGTCGCCAACCCAGACGCTTCCGGAGGCGTCGCTGATCTGGTGCGGCGCAACCAAGCCCTCCGCCCCGCGCGCGGTCGCCTTGCGGTAGGCGTGCTCCACGTCGGGCACTGAGATCGCGATCACCTTTACTCCGTCGCCATGATGCGCGTGATGGCGGGCGATATCGGTTTCGGAGTGGAGCGCCCCCGTCAGCACAAGCCTGATCTCACCTTGGCGCAGGACACGCGAAACGCGATCTCGCTGCCCAGTCTCGAGCCCGCTGAAGGCCACTTCCTCAAAGCCGAAGGCGGTACGGAAGAAATAGCTCGCCTGCGTCGCGTTGCCGACCCACAGCTCGACATGATCGATGCCGCGAAGCGGCATGAAGTCTTGGTTCTGGCGCTGCGTGGGCAGCACTTCAGGTGTCGTTGCCATCGGCTTCTCCTAGACGCTTGGCCGCCAGCTGGTTGGCGGCGAGCAGAGTGTTGGTGTTCGTTGTAGACGCATCCGCGTAGATCTCAGACAACGTGTCGGCGATCCCTTCGATCGCCTGATCGACGCGCTGGGGATCGAAGCCATGCAGCTCATCGGCGACCGCGATCAGACCGCCGGCGTTGATCACGAAATCTGGTGCCCAAACGATCCCGCGATCACGCAGCAGATCGGCAACGTCGTCACTGGCGAGCTGATTATTGGCCGCGCCGGCGACAACCAACACTTGCAGAGCGCCTGCCGTTTCGTGGTTGAGGACCCCGCCCAGCGCGCAGGGTGCGAGCACGTCGGCCTCGACGGCCAGGGCATCGCCGAGCGGAACCCAGCTCGCTCCGAGACCCTCGGCGCTCACACGCCGGCGATCGTCGATATCGGTGGCCGTCACCCGGGCGCCGGCGTCGCGCAGGCGTCGCGCCAGCTCACTACCAACGTGACCGAGCCCAACGATGACCACATGACGGTCCGCGAGCGAACCATCCATGGAGGCCGCGATCCCTACCTCGACGCCGTGCGCGGTATAGGGGCTCGGATCGCCACACCCGCCTTCGTCGATCGGGTGGCCGGAGATATGCGACGTGAGTTCGGCGAGGAAGGAAATGTCAAGCAGCGAAGTGCCCGCGTCCTGGGCGGTGATGTAACGCCCCTCGAATGTGTCAACGAGATCGGCGAAGTCGCGCAGCGCGTCCTCGCGCCGCTTACCGCTAAGAGTCTCACCCGGGACGGTCGCGATCACGGCTTTCCCGCCTCCGAAGGGCAGGCCGGCGACAGCTGCCTTGAAGGTCATCGAGCGCGCGAGCCGCTTCGCCTCGCGGACGACCTCCTCGGCCGTGTTGTAGCTCCAGATGCGACAGCCACCCAGAGACCTCCCGGCTTCCGTCCGGTGGACGGCCACAGCCATCATCAGACCGGAGCGCTTGCCGCGCCATTCGCGTACCTCCTCGTAGTCCGAATACGAGGCCACGCGCTTTGATGCCAGGACGCTCATCGCAGGACAAGCCCTGCCCGGGCGCGCATCCCGGCGATCGAATCGTCGTCACAGGCTGCGAAGAACCCACCGACGACGTCGACCACCTCGGCGATCGACTTTGCCCGGTAGAGCACCGGCTGATACTGAGTGATGTCGTATTCGGCGCTTCCCATCTCGATCACGTCGAGCGGACGGTGTTCTATCGTGCGGAACTCCTCGATCTCGCCGTAGCTTGAGAGGATCCCGGCGCCGTAGGCGCGGAGTTCGCCGTCCTCGACGACGGTTCCGAACTCGAGCGAGAACCAGAACACGCGGGAGAGGAACGTCAGGTTCTCCGGGTCCTGGAGTCTGCGAGCGGCTACGCCTGCCAGCCGGTGCAGCTCGCCAAACGGTGGCGTGGCGAGCAGATGCCCGTGGCCGAGGACCTCGTGGATGATGTCCGGCTCCGGCGTATACAGCGGCACTTTCGGGTGGCGCACGTACTGTGTCGAGTGAAACCGCCGGTCGGCCAGCGATCCGTAGAAGAACTCGAGCGGGACCAAGCCGGCAGCTGGAAGGTAGCTCCAGCCGGTGAGAGGGGTGATCAGGGCCGAGACCTCGTCGAGCCCGGGCACGTGATCGGTTGGCATCGCGACCTGGCGATACGCGGGATCGTTCGCGCCGGGATGGTCGTGCGCGAGGTGAACCGTGACTCCACCGGTGTCGTCGGTGCTCACCGGGGAGTAGAGCTGTGCCTCTTCGTACATCTCCTCTGCCTACAGGACTAGCACCTTGGACGTAAGACTGCAACTCTGCACAGAGATATCGGTCAGAATGACCATAATCGCGAGCCGGACCCGTAAGATGCCGATCATATTGACCAGTATCGACCGTCTCGACGCCCGTCTACTCGCCACCCTGCGGGCGCAGCCTCGCGTGGGCCTACTCGAGGTGGCCCGTCAGCTTGGCGTGGCGCGGGGAACGGTCCAGGCACGGCTGGCCAAGCTCGAGGCCAGCGGCGTGATCACCGGTCACGGGCCCGAGGTCGATCCCACCGCGCTGGGATACTCGATCAGCGCATTCGTGCTGATCGAGCTGGCGCAGGGACAGCTGGCGGCGGCGGTAGCGGTGATGGAGGCGATGCCCGAGGTGCTGGAAGCCGACGCGATCAGTGGCCCGCAGGACCTGATCTGCCGCGTGGTTGCCCGCGATACCGAGCACCTCCAGGAGCTTGTCAACGAGCTCCTGCGAACGCCCGCTATCCGCCGCTGTACGAGCTACATCGTCCTCTCCCGCCAGGTTCCCCTCCGCACAGGACCGCTGGTCGCGGTCGCGGGAGAGTAGCCGCTGGCCTGCGCCGTACGATCCCCGGATGCCCAGAGGAGGCTCCTGGTCGGGTTCGATCGACCTGCGAGGTGCGGGTGGCGAGCCGGTCGACTTCGCCCGCACGCTGCTTTCGCACGGTGTGGCCGACCTACTTCCAAATTTGATCGCAGCAGATGGCTCGCGTCTGGAGACGGTCCTCTCGGCGGACGGCCGAGCATGGCTGATCGAGCTCGCTGCGACCGGGCCGGGCAACGCCCGCATCAGGGCACCCGCGGGCGCGCCCGCCCCGGATCCGCCGGCCCGGGCGGCGCTGCTTGCCCAGATCCGCCACATGCTCCGCCTCGACGACGACCTGAGCGGCTTCTATCTCGCCGCGAGCACCGAGCCCAAGCTCGCTTGGGTGACCGCGGGCGCGGGGCGGATGCTGCGTAGCCCGACGGTGTTCGAGGACGTGGTCAAGACGATCTGCACGACCAACTGTGCCTGGTCGGGAACCGTGCGGATGGTCAGCGCGCTCGTGCGCGAGCTGGGAGAACCCGCACACGGCGCGGCCGAGCGCCATGCGTTCCCGGCCCCCGAAGCGGTCGCTCAGGCCGGAGATGAGTTCTTTCGCGACGTGGCCCGCGCCGGCTACCGGGGTCCGTATCTGAGAACGCTGGCCACCGACGTCGCTGATGGGCGCCTCGAGCTCGAGGCGTTGAACGATCCGGCGCTTCCCGACCTAGAGGTGGCTGAGATGCTGCTGGGGATCGCCGGGGTCGGTCCATACGCGATGGCCCACATGATGATGCTGCTCGGGCGCTACCAGCGGCTGATCCTCGACTCGTGGACCCGTCCGAAGTACCGACTGCTGAGCGGGCGTATGCACATCACCGACAAGGGGATCGAGCGCGCCTTCGCGCGCTACCGCGAGTTCGCCGGCCTGGCCTTCTGGCTGACGCTCACCGAAGATTGGCTGACGCAGGAGGACCCGCTGTCGGTTGAGTCCTGAGGACGAGACCGCGCAGTGCAGTTACTAGGCTAGATGTGTGAGTAGGGGAGCCATTACAGAGCTCCAAGGGTCCACGTCCGCGGTTTGGGTCAGCGGACTCGTCAAGCGCTATCCCAAGTCGCCCGTCAATGCGGTCGACGGGATCTCGTTTGCCGTTGCTTCGGGGGAGGTGTTCGGGCTGCTTGGCCCCAACGGCATGGTGGGTGGTGTGGACGTGGTCTTCGACCCGGTTCGGGCCCGGGGAGCACTCGCCGTCGTGCCGCAGCGAAGCAATCTCGATCGCTCGATCTCGATTCGCCGCAACCTCACCTTCCACGCCGCCTACCGCGGAGTCAGCGCAACCGATGCCGAGCAGCGGGCCGACGAGTGGCGCTCGTCCTGGGCAGCCTGCTCGGCTCTGGCCTCAGGCTGGTGATGGGGACGCTGGTCGTCCCGAGCGTTCCGCACATTCAGCCATGGGTCTGCATCGTAGTGTTGGTCGGCGCACTCGCGGTGCTGATGGCGATCGGCGGGCGCGGCTTCTATCGTCGCGCGATCGACTGAGCACCGGCCCACTCTCTCAGGAGATGTGCAGCCGGTGGGCGACTGCGGCCGCCTGCGTCCGGCTTCGCACCCCGAGCTTGCTGAGGATCCTCGACACGTGCACGCTGGCCGTCTTCTCGGCCATGAACAGCGCCGCCCCGATCTGACGGTTGGTGGCTCCTTCTGCCAGCAGCGCCAGCACCTGCCGCTCGCGAGCGGTCAGGCCGAACAGATCCTCGTGGCCGTTCTCTGAGGATGAGGACGGCACCGCTGCCGCCGGCCCCTGGGCGAGCTCGAGCCGGCCCCGCTCGGCCAGAGCGGTGACCTCTTCGCTCAGCCACCGCGAGCCAAGCCGCTGGGCGACACCAAGCGCCTCGCGCGCCAGTTCCGCGGCGGCAGCGCGGTCGCCGGCTTCCACGTGCGCCTCGGCCGCGCGCCAGCGCGCGAGTGCGCCCTGAAACGGTCGCGCGATCGCGTCCCACTCCGCGGCCCCGCGCGTCCACAGCTTCGGGTCGTTGCGGCCCCGGGCTCGTGCGAGCTCACTTGCGCCCGTCGCGAGCCACGCCCTCTCCACCGGTCCACCTTCCCCCGCCGCCGCGCGCAGTCGCTGCTGGTGGAGCCGCGCGCGGGTGATCGCGTCGCGCTCGTCCTTCTTCTCGCGCAGGTCACGCGCGCGTTGAGCTAGGTCCGCCTCCACGCGCGCCCCGACGGCGCTGACCCGGGCGATCCGCGCCACGTCGTCGGTACATAGCTCGATCCGGTCGAGCGCGCTGGCGACGGCAGCCCGCGCGCCGAGCAGGTCGGCCTGGCGGCGGCGAAGCTCACCAAGCAATGCGCCGAGGAGGCCGATCCACTGCGGCTCCGAGGAGGCTGCCACCAACGGCTCGGCCTCCTCGAGCCGGCGGGCGGCAATCTCATCTTCGCCTTCGCCCAGCGCCAGCTCCGCCTCGCGCAGCAGCCGGAAGATCAGGTGCACCCCGACCAGCTGCGAGGGAGGCGTTCCCAGATTGGCCTGGGCCAGCTTCCAGTCTCCAGCCTCGAACGCGAGGTGCGAGATCGTCAGGGTCATCCAGTTGTAGCTTCGGGTCAGCCGCCTCGGTATGGCAGCCAATCCCTCCTTGGCAACTCCAAGCGCTTCATGGGTGCGACCGGCGACGTTGAGCATGTCCGCGAGATTCACATACGCGTTGGCGGATCCCTCGATGTCGTCCGCCTGGAGGGCGACCTCAATCGCACGCCGCAGAGATGAAATGCCCTCGTCGGTTGACCCCAGCGCAATCTGCGTCATGCCCAGCGTGTTCAGGACCTCAGCCTCGGTGCAACGATCGGCCACCGCGAGAGTGGCCCGCAGCGCCTCCTCAGCGTCCCGGAGCGCATCGCGAAAGCGCCCGCGTAGCGAGCGGGTCCGGGCAAGCCAGGAGAGGAGCGCGGCACGTTCGCGGCTGTCCTCTCCCTCGGGGAGGATCGCCAAAGCCCGCTGTGCGGTCTCAACGCCCTGGGCACCTCGATTGAGCCCCCACTCCACCCTCGCAAGCCGGGTGAGCATCGCCGAGTAGCGTTGCGGATCGGTGCGCTCATCGAGCTCCTCCAGGGCCACTCCGAGCAGCACCTCGGCGCGGGAATGGTCGCCGGCGATCGAGTGTCCACCGGCCGCGAGCCGGAGGAGGTCCACGTGATCCAGCGGCAGCGACTGTTCGGCATCGGGGACGCGAGGCCAGAGCTCGAGCGCGCGCTCGGCGAGTTCGGCCACCTCCCCATAGGCGTGGACCTCCCGGGCTACGAGCGCCGCCTGCACCGATGCGCGCAGCGCTGCGGGCTGATCGCCGGCCATCGCGTAGTGGTGAGCGATCATCGCCGGGCGCTCGGTCTGAGGATCCGACGCGCCCGCGACCTGATCCTCATACGCCCGGGCCAGTGCGAGATGAAGCTCCCCGCGTTCGCCGGGGAGCAGATCGTCGTAGACGGCCTCGCGAAGCAGCGCGTGCCGGAACGTCAGTCCTCCGTCCTCGCCGGGGACCAGGACCTGCTCGGCAACCGCCTCACGAAGCGCCACGTGCAGCGCATCTCGCTCGATTCCGGTGATCTGGGCGATCGTCTCTTCCTTCAGCCGCCTTCCGACAGCGATTACCCGCGCCGCGCGCTGAGCGTCATCCGGGAGACGCTCGGTCCTCAACATGAACGCATCGCGCAGGGTCTGAGGCGCGGCGCCTCGTCCATCCAGACCGGCGGCGAGCAACTCCTCGGTGTACAGGGGGTTGCCCTCGCTGCGCGTGAACAGTCTCTCGACTAACGCCTTGCCCGGCTGATCGCCGAGGATGTCGGCGAGCGCCTCGGTCAATTCGCCGCGGTCGAATGGCGATAGGTCGAGCCGGCGAGCTCGCTCCAGGCGGTCGAGCTCGGACAGCAGCGAGCGCAGCGGATGACGCCGGTGCAATTCATCGGAGCGGTAGGTGAGCAGCAGCAGGATTCGCTCCTGACGAAGGCTCCGGGCGAGGAACTCGACGAACGTCCGCGTCGAGCGATCGGCCCAGTGCATGTCCTCCAGAATCAGTGCCACCGCCTGGTCGTTGCTCAGCAGGTCCAGTAGCTCGAGCAACGCTTCGAAGAGTCGTAACTGGCCGGAGCCGTCACGCCGATGCTCGGGGGACGAAACCTGATCGTCATCGAGACCCGGGAGCAGGGCCGCGAGCTGCGCGCGACTTCCGTGACTGAGCTGATCGAGGGCGGGGTGACATTCCCTGACCAGGGGACGCAAGGCGCCCAGTAGAGGCCCGTAGGGGAGCTCGCCCTCACCCTGCTCAACGGCCTCGCCGCGCAGTACGAGGGCTTCACTGCCGGCGTGCTGCTCGAACTCACTTATCAGCCGGCTCTTGCCGACGCCCGACTCACCGCCGACCAACACCAGCGTTGGCCGGCGGTCATCCACCTCCGCGAGCGCCAGCTCCAGCTCGGCCAGCTCTCCTGCTCGGCCCACGAAGTGGCCGCTCGTGAGTCTCGTCCGCATGTACGAAGTATTGCCAGAAGGCCAGTCGGCCGGCGGCCCATGAGCTGAGACACGCCTTTGCACATCGGCAGAACGGAGCGACTTACTTGTCTCTGGCCTTAGTTCTCGACGAGGACCCCTTAGGGCGGGGCCCCCGGCCGAGGGCGTCAGCCCGCGACTCGACGTGGTCGGACGGTTGGCCGTCGTAATCAACCCACAACACTGGATCGCGCCTGATCGTTGCGCTCGGCGCGTCTCAGCGGTGGGCGACGTCCGCTTCCAGCAAGGCCGCCATGGCCGCGCTACCGCGCTCGATTACCGGGCGCATCTCCGGGAGCTCATGAAAGCTCAGCGGATCGTAGGCGTCGGGCAACTCGCCCCGCAGGTGCTTGTCGAGCGCGACTAGCCGGGGGTAGTAGCCGCCGCCCATACAGAAGATCGCGTCGAACATCTGCCCACCGATCTCGTGCTGATCGATGGTTGTCGCGTGTTGCAGCTCGAGCATCGTGCGGTCCTGATCGCGCTCCGACAATCTCAGCTCGATCTCGTCCGCGCCACCGCCCAACGACAGCGCCAGTAGGAGCGGCGGCTCGCAGCGCAGAATTTCCCCGGAGCCCATCATCGCCTGCTCGAACCTTCCCCCAACGCGGAGCTCGCCGGCGACCGGCACGTACCAGCGACACAACCGCTCGGGATTGGTGCAGGCATCCCAGACGTCCTCGATCCGCGCCTCATAGGTGCGCTTGAAGACGGCGACGCGGGCCTCGCCGGCGGCAATCCGGCGGCGTCGCAACTCGGGCTGAGGTTCGGCGAATGTGTTGATCTCGGCGCTCATTGGCTGGCGTTTCCTTTCGGTTGGGGGTCGATCGCCGTTCGGCGCCGGGCGCGCTTGCCGCGTTCCAGCTCGGTGGCCAGCGCATCCAGCCGGGGAGTCCAGAATTTCCTATAGGGGGCAAGCCACTGATCGACGGACTGAAATGGGGTGGGGTCCACGGCATACAGCCGGCGGGTGCCCTCGGGGCGCACCGTCGCGAAGCCGCTCTCCCGTAAGACGCGCAACTGCATCGAGACCGCGGGCTGGGAGATCCCGAACTCGCGCTCGATCACCGCGCTGACCTCGCCGGCGGACAGCTCGCCTTCTGCTAGCAGCTCGAGAATGCGGCGGCGGACGGGATCGCCAAGGACGTCGAAGGCGTGCACGTGAACTAAAATATCAGCTATTGCTTATATAAGCAATAGCTGAGAGAATCGCGGCCCGGTGTCGGCTGGCCGAACAGCCAACGCCCCAGGGGAGATAATGCAGCGGTGATCCCCGAAGCTCCGCTCGAACGCAGTAAAGGCGGCCTGGTGCCGGCCGGTGAGGGCTGGTTCGTCCTGAACGCTCGCCAGGCGCGGTGGCTCGACGGCAACTTCGGGGCTTACACCCGCTTTGAGGGCGCCGCCCGGTTTCCGAAGGTGGGAATCAACATCGGCGTGCTCGCCCCTGGACAACCGGCGAGCATGTACCACGGTGAAGACGAGCAGGAGGACTTTCTCGTCCTTTCCGGCGAGTGCCTGCTGCTGATCGAAGGCGAGGAGCGGCGGCTGAAGGCGTGGGACTTCGTCCATTGCCCCGCGTGGACCGAGCACGTGTTCGTCGGGGCCGGCGAGTCACCTTGCACGATCCTCGCGGTCGGCACACGGGCGAGCGATGCGGTGATCTACCCGGACTCGGAACTGGCACGCCACCACGGGGCGGGAGTAGAGCGCGAGACGGCGGATCCGCGCGAGGCTTACGCAGACATCGCCGAGGACATGGACGGCGGTTACCGAGAAGGCTGGCTCCCGGGCTAGCCTGCGATTACGCGTCGCGGGGGGCCCTCGGCGCGCGCGTCCCGGCCGCGTGCAGATCGTCCTCGATTGCCGCACCGGCCTCCAGCGCGAACGGCAGGAAATCCCGCCGCAGAGCCGCCATCGACGCCCGGCTGGCATGCACCGACACATTGAGCGCCGCAATCGCCGCTCCAGAAGCACTGCGGATCGGGATTGCCAGCGAACGCAATCCCTCCTCGAGCTCTTGATCGACCATCGCGTAACCCTGCTCGCGGACCATCTTGAGCCCGGCGAGCAACTCGTCGATCTCCGTCACGGTGTGTGCCGTGAGCGGCCGCAGCTCGATCCGCTCCAGGCGCTCCCGCCGCTTGTCCTCGGGCAGATCGGCGAGGAGCACCCGCCCCATCGAGGTGGCAAACGCGGGAAGGCGCGTCCCGACCGACAGCGTGATGCTCATGATCCGCCGGGTGGGCACGCGAACCACGTAGACGATGTCGATGTCGTCGAGCACCGAGATCGAAGACGACTCGTTCACCTTGGCGACGAGTTTCTCCATGTGGGGCTGGGCGACCTCCGGGAGGCTGAGGCCCGAGAGGTAGGCGTATCCAAGCTCGAGCACCCGGGGACGCAGTGAGAACCGCCCCTCGGAAATGCTCACATAACCGAGCTGGGCGAGCGTCAGCAGGAAACGACGAGCCGCGGCGCGCGTCAGCCCGGTGGCACGGGCGACGTCACTGAGCGCAAGCTGCCTGTGCTCGGCGTCGAACGCCCGGATCACGGCAAGTCCCCGCTCCAGGGATTGAACGAAGTCTGGGTTGCGGGGGCGGTCTTCCGGCATGCGTTCGCGATGCGCACACTAGCGGGACCGCGCGGGCCCCCGCGCGCCCCCGCGCGCCCTCGCCGAATCCGAACGTTGGATATCTACCTCCGGCCCCCGGAGGTCAGCAGCCAATGTTCGTGCCAGTCGCCTCGCCGCGGGCGAACCCCCCGCGCCCCCCAGAGCCTCCTTACGCTGCCGCGGCCGTCGCGGCGCGCGTGAAGTAACCGTGCTCGCCCGCGTCCAGGTAATCCACAAGACGGCTGGCGAGCGCCATGATCGTCAGCGACGGATTGACCGACAGCGTCCGCGGGATCACCGAGCTGTCCCCGACGAACAGACGCTTGACGTCATGGGACTCGCCGTGCCGGTTAACCACCGAGCGACTGGGATCGCTGCCCATTCTGCAGCCGCCCTGCACGTGGGTGCTGAGCACTCCGGTCTGGAGAACCCGGCGGGCGCCGGCGGCCTCGAGTACGTCCCGGGCGAACTCCAACGACCGGTCGATGCGCTCCTGCTCGGTTTCGCTCCAGGCAAAGCTGTAGCGATCGCGCCCGGTCTCATCGACCCACACGGTGCCGTGGTTCTCGTCGTTGATCATCGTCAGAAGCCCCGTGAAGTATCTGTACTTGCGCAACATCTCGACCAGTGGTTGGCCCCACAGCGGCACGCCTTGCTCGTCGGACAGCGCGACCGCGAACCCGATCGGATCCTGCACGGTGGCGGCCTCGACCAGGAAGCCGCCCTCGTCATCGAGTTGGAACTTCAGGCAATGGGAGGTGATCGGATACACCATGTGGGCGTCTTGGATCTCGTCGAACAGGCCCTCGACCAAACGTGCGGCGTGGAAGCCGAGGTGATGGCCGATCAGCTGACTGCTCGGAGAGCTGCCCGACGCCTCGCGCACGCCGGAACGGATCAGGATGCCCGGCGTCCCGAGCGCGCCGGCGGCCACCTCCCCTCTGCCCACGGCGGATGGATGTAGACGTTCATCGTCGACTTGCCGGCGTTCGTCGGGCATCCCTGTAGGCACGAGCCGCACCGCATGCAGTTGGCATCCGTGTAGGACATCACCGGCTCGAGCTCCGCGCCGAGCGCCTCAAATCCCGGTACCACGGTCTGGACGCACTTCTGCCAGTCGGCGCGCTCGCGCACTCCGAGCCGCCGCTCAACCCGCTCGAGACATGGCCGCAGGTCAGCTTCCCCGAATGGCTCGTCCCGCTCGCCGAGGAGTCCGCCGGCGGCATGCCACTTCTCGTAGTCCTGGGATCCTGGCCTGAGCGCGACCTTCGTGTTGATCGAGGTCGTGCCGCCGACGCAGCGACCACGAAACAGCGGGACCGGCGGCTGCTCGGGCCGTGGTGGCTCCGCGAACGCCACCGGCCACCAGAGCTCATGGTTGGCCCGCGCTTCCCAGCGCATGTAGTCGGCCGCCGTCTTGTGGGGGCCGGCTTCGAGCAGCAGCACGCTGCGACCCCGGTCGGCCAGCTCGCCGGCCACGATCCCGCCGCCCGCGCCCGAGCCGATCACCACCACGTCGTAATGCCTGTTCATTCCGTCACTCCCAGATACGACCAGTCCTTGTCGAGCCGCGCGGCTAGCGGCGGCTTGAAGTCGATCTCGTTCCACCCGCCCGGACCTGCCGCCCCCGGAGCGACGAAATCACTGTAGAACGCTTCGCACGCCAGCGCCCGCAGCAGCGCAAACGCCGGCGTGAACTGGTGCTCGGCGAGAGCATCGGCACCACCGGCCACCGAGCCCTCGAGCACGTCCACCGCTGCCAGCGCCTGCCCCCGGTCCGCCTCCGGCATCCGCGCCAGCAGCGCATCGATGTAAACGGCAGGACCGACGCGCGCCGATCCGGGCACGATCAGATCGCACAGCGCCCCCACCACTTCCGCTCTGCGCTCGTCGAGGACCTTCATCGTCATGCCACCACCTCCGCAGCCGGGGCCGGAGTGCCGGCCCGGATCAGGTCCGCGGCGCGCTCGGCGATCATGATCACCGGCGCGTTGGTGTTGCCGCGGGTGACCTGCGGCATCACCGAGGCGTCGACGACCCGCAAGCTCTCGAATCCGAGCACACGTAGCTCGGTGTCCACGACGACACCCATCGCGCATGTCGACGTCGGGTGGTAGACGCTCTGGCCGGCTCTGCGCACGAACGCCATCAGGTCCTCGTCGGCGTCGGAGTCGGGAACGCTGAACGGCGCTCGCTCAACCGCCTTGAGCGCGCCCTGCTGCGCGATCTCGAGCGCCATCCGCATTCCGATCAGCATGCTCTCCCGGTCCTCTTCGGTCGTCAGGAAGTTGCACAGCACGCGTGGTTTGGAGTCGGGGAATGGCGCGCGGAGCATCACCCGCCCGCGGCTCGTGGGACTGATCGCCACCGGCCCGAAGCAGTACCCGTGATCGCTTGGCGCGGTTAGCCCCTCATCGAAGAACAGCGACGGGGCAAAGTGGAACTCGATGTCAGGCGCCTCGACGCCAGCCCGCGCGCGAAAGAAACCAGCTGCCTCGGGGATGTTGGAGGTCAATGCCCCCCGGCCCTCAGACTGCAGCAGGGCAATGTTCTCCGGCGTTGTCGCCATGAACAGCGACTGCTCGTCGGTGAGGTAGTTGAGCTGTGCCATGCAGTGATCCTGAAGGTTGTGGCCAACCGGCAGCGTCTCACGGAGCTCGATTCCAAACGGCGCCAGCTAATCCTCGGGACCGATACCTGACAGCATCAGCAGCACTGGCGATTGGTAGGCGCCGGCCGAGACAATCACCTCGCGGGCGGCGCGCAACTGCTCCACGCGCCCGTCGCGAGCGATCTCGATGCCCACCGCACGCCTGCCTTCGAACAGCAGCCGCAGCGCCAGCGCGCGCGGGATCACCTCGAGGTTTGGACGCGCCGCCGCCGGACGCAGGAACGCGTCGGCAGTACTGCACCGCCATCCGTCGCGCTGGGTCAGCTGAAAGCGGCCGACGCCCTCCTGGCGGGCGCCGTTGAAGTCGGGATTGTGCTCGTGGCCAGCCTGCCGGGCGGCTTCGAGCATCGTGTCGACGAGCGGATGCATGGAACGGCTGTCGGACACCTGCATCGGTCCGCCGACGCCGTGGTAGGGATCCTCGCTGCGCTCGTTGTCCTCCGAGCGCTTGTAGTACGGCAGTACGTCGTCATAGCTCCAGCCCTCGCAGCCGCCCGCCGCCCAGGCGTCGAAGTCGGCGCGGTTACCGCGGATGTAAATCATCGCGTTGATCGAGCTGCAGCCGCCGAGCATCCGCCCGCGCGGCAGGTACAGACGCCGGTGACCGAGCCCGGGCTCGGGCTCCCCAAGCAGATCCCAATCGAGGTTCGACTTGAACAGCGCGGGGAACGCGGCCGGGATGTGGATCTCCGGCTGGGAGTCCTCGCCACCGGCCTCGATCAGCGCCACGCGCACATCGGGATCCTCACTCAGTCGCGCCGCCAGTACGCACCCGGCCGATCCCGCCCCCACCACTATGTAGTCATACACCCCGGATCACCACCTTCATCACCTCGTCTGGGTTGCCGATCGCGAAGCGGAGCGCCTCCGGCGCCTGCGCCAGTGGAAACTCGGGGCTGATCAACCGCGCCAGTAGCGAGGTGTTGCGCTCGACGATTGCCACTGCCTCGCCGAACTCTGCGCTCCCGCAGCAGCTGACGCCGAGAACGTCTAGCTCCTTCTCGGTAAGGCTGCCGATCCGCAGGGGCACTTCGTGGTTGGACATCCCCACCTGGACCGCACGTCCCGCGGAAGAGAGCATCTCGACCATCGCCCGAACGGGTTCGGGTGCGCCGGTTGCGTCCACAGCGACCGGCGGGCCGGCGCGTCCGGCCCAGCGACGCGCCGCGCCAACAACTTCCTCGAGCGTCGTCCATACGATCGTCTCACAGGCTCCCAGCTCGCGACTCAGGGCCAGGCGTCGCTCCTGAAGGTCGATCACGAGGACCTGCGCGCCCCGTTCACGTGCTGCCAGGCACACGCACTGACCGATCGGGCCTGCGCCCAGCACGACCATGCGCTCCCCGGGTGCGATCCGACCGCGACTGACCGCTCGCACCGCGATCGACATCGGCTCGGCCATCGCGCCCACCGTGGGACTGTCGACTGCGATCGGAAACACCTGATTCTCCGATACCGCCAGGCGCTCCTGCATGCCGCCGTCGACGTGGATCCCGATCAGCGCGAAGTTGTCGCACGCGTTCGGGCGCCCGACCGAGCACGGGTAGCAGTGCCCACACGCTTGCAGCGGCCACAAAGCCACGCGCTCGCCCGCCGTGAGCTGTTCTCGGCAGCCGGCCCCGACCGCCGTGATCGTCGCCGCCACCTCGTGACCGAGCACGCGCGGAAACTGCGACCCCCCGGCCGCCTCCGAGAGCTCGCCGGTGAAGAAGTGGTAGTCCGAGCCACAGATCCCGACCGCTTCCGGGCGGACGATGACCTCGCCGGGGCCGGGCGCCGGCGGCTCGGGGCGATCGAACAGCGCCATCGCTCCGACGCCCTCGGTCACGACGGCGCGCATACGGACCTCAGCCCCAAACTTCTCCGGCGATCTGCACGATCAGCTCGAGCTTGGCGATCTGCTCGTCGTAGCTCAGGGCGTTGCCATCGACCGTCGAGGAGAAGCCGCACTGCGGCGACAGGCACAGCTGATCGATCGGCACGAACTTCGAAGCGTCCTCGATCCGGCGCTTGAGCTGATCCTTGTCCTCAAGCTGACCCTTCTTGGTGGTGACGAGCCCGAGCACGACCAGCTTGCCCTTCGGCACGAACCGTAGCGGCTCAAAACCCCCCGAACGCGCATCGTCATACTCGAGGAAGAAGCCGTCGACGGCCAGCTCTCCGAATAGCGCCTCGGCGACGAAGTCATATCCGCCTTCGGCTGCCCAGGAGGAGCGGAAGTTACCGCGGCACATGTGGGTCGTGACCGTCAGTTCCGCAGGCCTGTTCGCCAGCGCCTCGTTGATGTGTTGGATGTAGGTCTCGTGCAGGTGCTCGGCGTCCTCGCCCTTGTCCGTCAGAGCATCGCGCTGGCGGGGGTCGTTGAGGTAGGCGAGGCTCGTGTCGTCGAACTGGAGGTACCTGCACCCCAGCTCGGCGATCGCCTTCACCTGCTCAGCGTAAGCCGATGTCAGGTCGCCCCAGAACTCATTCACACTCGAGTACACGCTCGGGTCGATCGCCGCCCGGCCGCCGCGATAGTGGACCATACTCGGCGACGGAATCGTCAGCTTCGGCGTAACTCCATCCTCGACCAGGCCCTGCACGAACTCGAAGTCCTGGGCGAAGATCGGATGCTTCAGGTGCACCCTCTCGCCGACGTGAATTGCGGCCGGCTTGTATTCGATTTCGCCGTGTTCGTTGCGGAACTTGACCCTGATGTCGCCGTCGACCTTCTCGATCCCGCCTAGCTCGTAGATGAAGTCCATATGCCAGGACCCCCGGCGAAACTCACCGTCGGTGGCCGACTGTAGGCCGACGTCGTGCTGCATCCTGACCACGGCTCGGATCGCGTCGTCTTCGATCGCCCGCAGCTCCTCGGGCGAGAGACGGCCCGCCGCCAAGTCCTCGCGTGCGTTCAAGAGCTCCGGTGGACGGAGCAGGCTGCCGACGTGATCGGCGCGGAACGGCGGTGTTGTTCGCCTCCCGCCGGTGACTGCTTCCTTCGCTGTCTGAAGTTCGGCCATTCTCTACCTTCCCTTGGCTTCATGACTGAAGTTGAGCTCGATTCGCACGCCGCTGGGGTCCTCCACGAATACCTGTCTCGGCCCCCCGCCCGCAACGGTGTTGAGTACCGTCGGCACGCCCTTGCGCTGCGGTCGCGCCCGGGTCTCGGGGTAGCCGGTTGCCCGGAAGGCGATGTGGTCCACCGGTCCCGGTCCGTCGCCCCCCGCGACGGACAGACCTAAACGCTCGGCATGCGCGAGGTACGGGCCGCGCTGCGCGACGTGCAGGCACGGCGTCTCGCCTGCGTATAACCAGTAGCCGGGGAACTCCAGTGGCGGCCGTTCGCCGAGCGTCAGCCCTACGACCTCGCAGTAGAACTCGCGCGCCTGCTCGACGTGGTCAGAGAGCACCAGCACATGCTCCATCTCCACGACGCTCACTGCGGCCCCTTCACCCGGTCGGCTCGGTGCCGGCGACCATTGGCATCCGACCCGCGCCGTTGCTTCCGCGCAGGAGATAGGCGGTGTGGAGGAGCTCGGGCTTCTCACGCAGCTCCTGGGCGAGGCCCGAGAACTGAAGCCGGCCGCCCTCCATGATGTGCGCTCGGTTGGCAAGGCCAAGCGCGACGGTAACGAACTGCTCGATCAGCAGCACCCCGATCCCGGAGTCGGCGACCTCCCGGATCGTGGGAATCAGCCGGTTGACGATCACCGGCGCCAGGCCAAGCGAGAGCTCGTCGATCAAGATGAAGCGCGGCTGCGAGACGAGCGCCTGGGCAAGCACGACCATCTGCTGCTCGCCGCCCGACAGTGCGCGGCCGGGGGCGTCCAGCCGTCGCCTGAGCTCGGGGAACAGCTCCAACGCCCGCTCGCGCCCGGCACGAGCCTGAGCGCGTGGGAGGGAGTAGGTGGCGACCCGGATGTTGTCCTCGACGGTGAGGTCTGACAACAACCTGCGGCCCTCGGGGACGATTGCCACTCCGGCCCGCCGGATACGCTCGGGTCGCTTGCCGGCGAGATCGCGTTCGCCGATCCGCACCGTGCCCGACCGTGGGCGCAGGACACCGCCGACTGCCAGCACCAGGCTCGACTTGCCCGCCCCGTTGGGGCCAAGCAGCGCGGTGACCTCGCCTGCTGGGATCTCCAGGTCGACGTCGCGGACGACCGCGCGGTTCCCGCGCTCGACCGTGAAGCCGTTCAGACGCAGCACCTCGCCGTTGCTCATGGGCTCGCTCACACGTTCTCCTCTGTTCCGAGATAAGCACGGATCACGCGCTCGTCGCGCAACACGTCGGCGGTTGGCCCGGAGCTGATCAGCTTTCCGAAGTCGAGCACCGCTGTTGTCTCGCAGCACCCTGACACCAGACTCATGTCGTGGTCGACGAGGATCGTCAGCGCGCCGGTACGTTCGGGGATCTTGCGGATCACCGCGCTCAGACGCTCGCTCTCGTCCTCGGGAAGACCCGCTGCCGGCTCGTCGAGCAGCACCAGGCGCGGCTCGCCGACGACGGCGCGGGCGACTTCGACCAGGCGGCGCTCGGCGGCTCCGAGCGTGACGACCTTTGCGTACGGATCCGCCCGGATACCAACAAACTCGATCGCCTCGAGCGTCTCCTCCCGGCGCGAGCCCTTGCTCATCTTCGACTGCTCGTGCACCATCGCGACGTTGTCGTAGATCGACAGCTGCTCGATCGCCTGCTCCGTCTGAAAGGTTCGCCGTACGCCCCAACGGGCGCGCCGGTAGTGGGCCATCTTCAGCAGGTTCTCGCCAAATGCCTGGATGCTTCCGCCGGCCGGGCGAACAAACCCGCTGAGGACGTTGAAGAAGGTCGTCTTGCCGGCTCCGTTAGGGCCGATCAATCCGCACGTGCCGGCCTCGAACCTGACATCCATCCCATCCAGAGGGGTGACGCCGCCGAACCGGACCGTCAGTCCGGACACTTCGATCATTCGGTCTGCCCTCCGGGCGACGCGGCACGGCCGAGCAGGCCGTGCAGGAGTCCTCCCAGGCGCGCTAGGTCCTTCGGCACCTGGTCGACGAGTCCGCGGGGCGCAGTCGTCAGGACCTGAAGCACCCCGATGCCGAAAAGGATCGTCAGCCAGTCGGAGGATATGCCCCAATCGTTGAGCAGCGCTTGCAGAAACTTCAGCAGGACGGCGGCGATGATCGCGCCCCACATGCTGTACGCACCGCCCATCAGCACCACGGCCAGCAGCGTGATCGAATCTGCGGTCGCGAACGTCAGCGAGTTCAGGTAGCGGAAACTGCCGGCCACCAGGCCTCCGGCGACGCCGGTGACGAACGACGCCAGCGCGAAAGCCCAGAGCTTGTAGAGCGTGGTGTTGATGCCGGCCGCGAGCGCGGCCGACTCGCTCTGGCGGATCGCCGCCCACGCCCGTCCGGGCCGCCCACGGATGTGGGCGAGCACCAACAGGAACATCAGGATCCCTACGACCACCGAGTAGCGGAAGAAAGCCGGATCGGTGGTGGCGATGCTCGGACGCCGGATCGCCGGGATGTGGACGCTGCCGCCGTCGTAGCCGGTGAAGCCGTGGCCGCCGTTGGGGAAGTTGATCGTGGCGAGCGCCACGGTGATCGCCCCCGCGAGCATTAGTGTGATCAGCGCCAGATACAGACCGCTCATCCGCAGGGCGGGGAGCCCGACCAGCGTCCCCAGCACCATCGTGATCAGCCCGGCGCCCAGCAGCGCGACCGGGAACGGCAGCGCGGTTGCGAATAGCAGACGCGCGGCGACCCACGCGCCCATCGCCAGCACCGCCCCCTGCCCGAGCGACACCATCCCGACGCGCCCAACCAGCAGCCCGAGCCCGAGCGCAACGATCGAGTAGATCGCCACCTGGGTCCATGCGTCGAGGAAGTAGAGACTGAAGATCGACGGGAACGCCAGGATCACGAACAGCAGCAGGGCGGCAATCACCACTGGGCGCACGAACGCGCGGGGGCGGGGCTTGGGGCGCTGTCGCCACCCGGCTGGCTCCGGCGCAGCGACGGCATTCTTGGTCGCGGTGCTGTCGTCCGCGGCGGCGATCACCGAGGAGAAGGAAGCATGTCGCGTGGCCTGGTCGACGAGCACGACATGGCCGGTCTTCTCCACCGACGCGAGGATCGTCGCGAGGTCGAGCGGCACGAGCGTGCGCGGGTCGATCACCTCCGCCTCGACTCCCTCGGCCGCCAGCGACCCGGCCGCGGCGAGCGCCCTGCCCACCGTCCAGCCGGTGGCGACGATCGTCACATCGCCGCCGGAGCGGCGCACCGACGCTTCACCGAAGGGCACGAGATACTCGCCCTCGGGCACCTCGCCGGGCTCGAGCGTCAGCAGATAATGATGGAAGTAACAGACAGGATTGTCGTCGCGGATCGCCGTCGCCATCAGTCCCTTGGCGTCGGCTCCCGTCGAAGGCACGACTACTTTCAGGCCGGGCACACCGACGAACATCCCGTAGATCGAGCCGGTGTGCTGACCGGCCCACCCCGCCGTGAAGCCGTAGCCGGCTTTGAGCACGAGTGGAACCTTCACCTTGCCGCCACTCATGTAGCGAAAACGGGGTGCCTCGTTGACGACCTGGTCCATCGCCACCAGCATGAACTCGGCCATATACAGTTCGACCACCGGCCGCATGCCTGCGAGCGCGGCCCCGACCGCCATCCCGATCTCGGCCGTCTCGGAGATCGGAGTCACCCGCACGCGGTCGTGGCCGAACGCCTTGACGAATTCGTCGTTCTCGGTGGTGGCGAGATTCTGTCCGAAATAGAGGACGCTGTCGTCACGGGCCATCTCGAGGTGGATGGCCTCGTTGATCGCCGCGGGCGATGATGTTGCCGTGGGCGCTTAAGCGGTAGACCTTGGATTCGACCAGCGTCGGGCCTTCTCCGCTCCGCGCCCGCGCGACCGCCGTGCCAACCACTTCATGGACCGCCACTGGATCGCCTCCGTCAACCGTCACCCCCGGCATCGAGAACGCCTTGGCCTTGACCGCCAGCGGCTCGCCCGCGGCGGCGTTCGCGTCCTCCTGCTCGACACGGGTGACGACGTTGTAGGAGTTGTTCTCCATCACGTAGACGATCGGGAGCTTCCACAGCGAAGCCACGTTGAGCGACTCCGAGAACGCACCCTGCTTGGAAGCACCGTCGCCGAAGAAGCACTGGACGACTTGGCCGTGCTTGCGGATCTGGGCGGCATACGCCGCACCCGTCGCCTGCGGGATGCCCTGGCCCACGATGCCCGACGTTCCGAGGAAGCCCCGCTCGGGGTCGAGGAGATGCATCGACCCGCCGTAGCCACCGCACAAGCCCCCCGTGCGACCGTAGATCTCGGCCATCATCGCCTTCGGATCGGTGCCGAGTGCGATCGGATAGCCATGACAGCGGTAGGTACTCATCAGCTGGTCGCCGGCCTCTAGCGTCGCCAGCGAACCAACGATCGAGGCCTCGGCGCCGTCGGCCAGATGGGTGTGGCCGCGGATCACCCCGGGGTGTTCCTCGAATGTCCGCTTCACGCGCTCCTCGAACTCGCGGATTCGGAGCATCTGGGTGTAGATCCAAACCAGTCGGTTGGTGTCCAGGTCAGCCATCGGTCGTTCCTCTCGCTCACGCGACCCCGGCGCGGAACTGCGCCGCGGTCGTCTCGTAGGCACGCTTGAACTGCTCCTCGATCGGACGGTTCCGAAGCTCCTCTGAGAGCACCTCGACCCCCCAAGGTCCTGCGTAGCCGAGCTCCCGGCAGACCTCGACGTAACCCTGAATGTCGAACTCTCCCTCGCCGGGCAGGCGGCGGTGGTTCACGGTCTCATCCACGGGATCCGGCAGGTTCTCGCGCTGGCCGTCGGACAGCTCCACCCAGCTCAGATACTCGGGCCGGACGCGGCGCAGGTCCTCGGGCGAGATCGACAGCTTCGCCATGTGCCATGTATCGAACGCCAGCCCCCCGTTGGGCTGCGCGGCGCCCGCCACCAATTTCAGCGCGGCGTCCAGCGTGTTCACGTTCACGTCGAAGGGCATGAACTCGTAGACCACCTTCGCCGCTGTGTGCTCGCGGGCCTGCTCGCACAGCGCGGCGAATTCCTCGGTCAGCTTCCCGAACTCGCACGGGGTACCGGGGATGTTGCCGACCTTGATGTGGTGGGCGTCGAACGCCGCCGCCGTATCGAACAGCAATTGGCGCCGTGTGTCCGACTCGGCCCGCTCGGGGGCTCCGGGGTCAGCGAAGAAATCGGCCAGGAACTCCACCTGTAGGTATTCGAGTCCGGCGTCATCGAAGATCTGCTTCATCTCGCGCAGGGTGCGCGTTTCGAGCTGGTGCTCGATGTCGGCGTGCCACAGGCCGAGGCCCTTGAAGCCGACCCTGGCCGCCTCAGCGCAGCGATCGGCCCAGTCGAACAGGCTCCATTCGCGCCCAACGTGGACCTCGGCTGGGCCGGAAACGGTCCAGTAGAGGGCCAGCAGGTCGACCTCGCCCATACATCTCCTCTTCTCCTCGGAAGTAGCTGCGGCCAAGCTAGTGTCGCGAGTGTTCTCCAGTGCAGCCGGCCATCCAGCGCAGGCCTTCTTGTCAATGCGCGCCGGCGGGCTCCCGGGCCTCCGCCGCCAGGCGATCGAGCACGGCCACCAATTCCTCGGCGCGCGAGATCCAGGGACAGTGGTCGGTGTCCAGCTCGACCACCGGGTCACACCCGGCGCGACTGAGCATCAGCGTCTGGAGCTCAGGGGGAATCGCGCGGTCGCGCTTGCAGAGAACGTACGCGCGAGCGAGCGCAGCGAAAGCGTCACGGTTTCGGTCCTCGATAATGAGCGGTGCCAGGAACGGCGCGACCGCCTGCGCACCGAGCCGCGCGACTCCCCACGCCAGCTGCTCGTGGTCGCAACTTCCATACAACGCCAGACGGGCAGCCTCCGCCGGGAGCGTCGCCACTGGAGGATCTCCCGCGACGACGAGATTTGCCTGCACCTGATCGTCGGCCCCCTCCGGCAACGACGTCAGGTCCAGCAGACTCTGCCCGTCGGCGGGCAGGAACGCGGCGACGTAGATCAGCGCCGTGAAACGCTCCGGGCGGTCCGCCGCGGCCTGCGTTACCGCCATTCCCCCCATGCTGTGTCCGACGACTACCGCCGGCGGGCCTTCCTCCAAGGCGCGAAAGATTCGTTTGGCGTAGGCGGCGAGGGTGACCTCCGCCACTGGCGTCTGGTCGGAGCCCGAGCCGGGAAGATCGATCGCCTCGGTCCTATGGCCGGCGGCCTGGAGGCCCGGCAGAACCCGATCCCACACCGAAGCGTTGGAGAACGCCCCGTGAACCAGCAAGATCCGCGCCACTGTCCTAGTCCTCCTCCTCGAGTGTCAGCGATCCTACGGCGCGGCCTTGCCCCGGGGCCAGCCAGCGGGCGCCGGCTTCCTTGCCGATCCGCGCAGCTGTCAGCTTTCGCCGTTGGCGGCGCGACGAATATCGCTCGGCGTCATCCCGTACTCGCGCTTGAACACCCTTGAGAAATGGGCGGCATCGCAAAAGCCCCAGCGAAACGCGATCTCGGTCACAGACCCGCCGTTGGGCCGCCGCAGGTCCTCCACACATCGGGCCAGCCGCTCACTTCGGATCAGACCCGCCACAGACGTGTCCGTGTCCTCGAACAGAGCGTGCAGGGCACGGACCGACAGCGCGTGGGCGCGCGCGATCGTCGCTGGTCCCAGCAACGGTTCCTGCAGGTGGGCGCGCACGTAGCGGCGGATCCCTGCTCGCATCGCCGCTCGAGTGCAAGCCCGGCTGGTAGGCACACCGGGCTCAACCGCGGCGCGCAGGAGCTCGATCGCCACGTCCGCTGCCGCGGCACTGGCGGCCTGGTCGAGTGCCGGCAGTTCGGCCACGAGCGCGTTCATGTACCGCAGCAGCAGTCGTGCCGAGGCGCTGTCGTGCAGGGACGGGAGCGCCTCCAGGTCGGCAAGCCGTGGGCATGCCGCGAGCACGCGCTCGCGCGGAAACATCAGCGTCCGCTTGAAGAACGCCTCGACGATCTCGACCTCCGTCGGCTCTATCCCGTCCCACAGGACGATGTCGCCCGCCGTCAGCGCCAGCTCCCGCGCACCCTCGCGCACCATCTCGACGCCTTTGGGGACACATTGAAAGCCGAAGATCTGATCCGACTGGGCGCCGTCGCGAGGGGCGGTGATCTCGGCCTCACTGCGGTGCCCGAGGAACGGCGTTGCCGCGCAATCGACGAGCTGCAGCTCGCCGATCGACCGTCGCTTGATCACTCCCTGGAAGGCGTCGGGAGTGCGCGGGGTGGCACGAACGTCAAAGGTCAGGTGGGTCGCGGCCAGCGCGTCTGCCCACGACCGCATCACGTCGCTCGCGTCACTCGAGCCGTTGACGTGCCACCGTTCCGGCCCCGGCGCGGGAACGGACGGACCGATTGGTGCAGCCGGCTGAGCCAGAGCCATTCCTAACAATCTCTCCTTATCGACGCTGTATACAGCGCGTTGCTGGCGAATGGTAGTGCAGCCATTTATCCGCGGTGCGCCGAGACCCAGGCGACCGAGCCGGCGTCGACCGGCAAGGCCACGCCGGTCACGAACGAAGCCTCCTGCGAACACAGCCACACCACTGCCGCTGCCACCTCCTCAGGTTCCCCGAAACGAGTCATTGCCTGCGGGGCGAGGATCTCCGCTTGACGCTCGACGGGCTGCCCTGACATCAGCGGCGTCATGATCGCCCCGGGACACACCGCATTTACACGGATTCCGTCGTTTGCGTATTCGACTGCGGCGTTCTTGGTCAGCCCGAGAATCCCGTGCTTGCTCGCGGCGTATGCGCTCAGCAGCGTCACCGCCAGCAAGCCGGCGTTGGAGGAGGTATTGGCGATCGCGCCGCGGGCGGGCGGGTCGTTTTCCAGCATCTGCCTGATCTGATGCTTCATCCCGAGGAACGTGCCACGCAGGTTCACCGCGATCACCCGATCGAAGTCTTCCTCGGAGGTCTCATGGAGCAGGCAGTGGACGCCGATTCCGGCGTTGTTGTGGGCAAAGTCGAGCCTTCGGTGGCGCTCGAGCACGCGCGCCACGAGCGCCTTGTTGTCGGCCGAGCTCGACACGTCGCAGGGGAAGAACTCCGCCTCGCCGCCGCGCTCGGCGATCATCTGCACCGTCTCCTCTCCACCTCGGCGCGCAGATTCCAGATCGGCGATGATCACCTTTGCGCCCTCGCGAGCGAAGCGGATTGCGCTGGCGCGGCCGATCCCGCTCGCCGCGCCGGTCACGAGCCCCGCCCTTCCCTCCATTATTCCGGGCATTGCGCGCTGAGCTTATCCTGACGACTGAGCGACATGGCCACCGCCGATCAGAATGCCCTCGCGCGAGCTGGGTTCTCTTCCACAGAGCTCGACGCGTGGTCCGCGGCGAGGCCTGAACTGAACAGCTCATTCGGGCCGTCCGCCGCCCCGGTAAGCGAGTTCCTCACGCGCGGGTCGGCGCTGGTGGAGCGGCTACCCGCACCGCCCCAGCGCACCGACGCCGAGCGACAGGGGGCGCGGGCCGTCAACGATGCGCTCAACCGGGCGCGCGAGGATTTCCTGCGGTTGTATGCAACCGAGCTGTACGAAGCGCTCACCGACGGATACCGCAAGCCGCTGCGAGTCGAGGAGCTGGTGAGGCTCGCGGCATCACGGATCCCGGGCCTCACACCCAGCGCGGCGCAGATGGACGCCGAGCGAGAGCTGAAGCTCGCCGACAAGGAAGGCATCGAGCTCTCCCAGGGCCTACTGATATCGAGCGTCCTGGCCTCCCCGCGCGCCGGCGGCCACCTAGTGCAGACGATGCTCCAGCCGACCCCCGAGGCGATCGAGCTGGCGGAGCAGTTCTCCGCCACCGGGGTCGCGGACCTCGGCGCTGCCCGCGTCACTCGAGACCGGCGCGCTGGCGTGTTGGAGCTCAGCAATCCGCGCCACCTCAACGCCGAGGATGAGGTCACGCTCCGCCCGACCGAGGCGGCGGTCGATCTGATCCTGCTCGATCCGGCGATCGAGATCGGAGTGTTCCGCGGGGCGGTTGTAGACGACCACCGTTACGCCGGCAGGCGCGTGTTCGGCTCGGGCATCAATCTCACGCACCTGTATCAGGGGAAGATCGACTTTCTGTTCTATCTCGTACGCGACCTCGGCTACGTGAGCAAGCTCTACCGTGGTGTGGCTGATCGTGGTGAGACGACCGAGAAGCTGTGGGTAGCCGCCGTCGAGACGTTCGCGATCGGTGGCGCCTGTCAGCTGCTCCACGTGATCGACCACGTGATCGCTGCTCGCGGCGCGCGCCTCTATCTGCCGGCGCGCAAGGAGGGGATCATCCCCGGCGCGTCCAACTTGCGGCTGCCGCGATTCGTCGGCGATCGGGCTGCCCGGCAGGCGATCCTTTCCGGCCGGGAGTGGACCGCCGGCGATCCGGATGCCGAGCTGTTGTGCGACGAGGTGGTCGGCTGCGAAGAGCTTGACGCAGCGCTGCGCGTGCGGATCGACGCGCTCACCAGCTCGGGCCTGATCAACGCCGCCGCCAACCGCCGTGCTCTGCGCGTCGGCCAGGAGCCGCTGGAACTGTTCCGGGAATACATGGCGACCTACGCCCGTGAGCAGGCCTACTGTCATCTCAGCCCGGCGCTCGTCCGCAACCTCGAGCAGCACTGGAATGCGCGCCAGCGCAGCCACTGAGACCGCGATCCGCGACACCGTCGAGTCGCTGCCACGGGATCGACTACGGGCCCTGCAGCTGAAGCGGTTGCGGTGGACCATCGGGAGGGTGCTCGCCGGCCAGCCACCCGGCGCTGAGCGCTTGGCGGCGGCCGGGATCTCGGCGCCGGATGATCTGAGCACGCTCGAGGACCTCGCGCTGATCCCGTTCGTCACCAAGGCAGATCTGCGCGAGCACTACCCCTTCGAGCTGCTCGCAGTCCCTCGTGAGCAGCTCGTCCGCGTCCATGCCTCGAGCGGTACCCACGGCAAGCCGACCGTTGTCGGCTACACGCGGACCGACCTCGAGAACTGGACCGAGGTGATGGCCCGCGGCATGACGATGGCCGGCGTAAAGCCGGGGATGATGATCCACAACGCCAACGGTTACGGGCTGTTCACCGGTGGGCTCGGCTTTCATCAGGGCGGCGAGCGGATCGGGGCCACCGTCGTTCCCGTATCCGGCGGCTTCACCGCGCGCCAGGCGATCCTGCTGCGCGACCTCGGCGCTCAGGTGCTCGTGGCAACGCCGTCCTACGCGCTGGTGATCGCGCAGGCGATCGCCGACACCGGACTGGACCCCACCGAGCTGCCCTTGGAGCTCGGCCTGCTCGGCGGCGAGCCGTGGACCGCGGAGATGTGCAGAGAAATCGAACGCACCCTCGGGATCAAGGCGATCAGCTTCTACGGTCTCTCGGAGATGTGTGGCCCCGGCGTGGCCGCGGAGTGCCTGATGGGACGCAACGGCCTGCATGTGCAGGAAGATCACTTCCTCGTCGAAGTGATCGACCCGGCCAGCGGACAGCCGGCTACGCCAGGAGACGAGGGTGAGCTGGTGTTCACGAGCTTGACCAAGGAGGCACTGCCGTTGATCCGCTACCGAACCGGCGACATCGGCTTCATGCTCGACGAGCCGTGCGTATGTGGCCGCACCACGGTCCGGCTGGACGGCCTGCGCGGTCGCCATGACGACATGCTCATCATCCGGGGGGTCAACCTGCATCCCTCCAACGTGGAGCACCTGTTGCTGAGGGTCGAGGGCACCTCACCCCAGTACCGCCTGATCGTCGACCGAGCGGGCATGCTGGATGAGCTCACGCTCGAGTGCGAGCCGGCGAGCGGTGAGGCTGACCGCGATCGGTTGCGGGCGGAGCTCGAGCTGCTGCTGCGGGAGCACACCGGCCTGCGGATTGCCGTCGCGGTGCTCAACCCGGGGAGCATTCCGCGCAGCGAGGGTAAGGCAGTACGGGTGGTCGACCAGCGACCCGGCGGGCGCTAGTCCGGCTCTGTCTCGGGCAGGTTCTCAAGCGCCTCCGTGAGACGCTCGATCGGCTCGACTAGGTCCTCGCGGTCAGCCTTGTGTTCGAGCGCGATCCGGATCGCTGCGATCTCACGCGCGAGATAGTCGGCGTCGGCCATCGCGCGCGCGTTTACCTCGCGGTCGCGCTCGACCTCCGCGCGCTCGCGATCGGCTTGCCGGTTCTGCGCCAGCAGGATCAACGGAGCCGCGTAAGCGGCCTGCGTCGAGAAGGCGAGGTTCAGCAGGATGAACGGGTACGGGTCCCACCGCAGCGACACCGCTGCCAGGTTGAGCATGATCCAGATGAACACCAACCCGGTTTGCGCGGCGAGGTAGCGACCGGTGCCCAGGAATCTCGCCAGCCGCTCCGCCATCCGCCCAAAGGCGTCGGGGTCGTAGACGGGGCCGCCTGGCGTCCCGCGTGGAGTTTCGAGATCGTCGCGTCGAGCCATCAGCCACCTGTGAATGTGATCCGCCAGTTGCTCGGCAGCACGCGATCGAGGACATCGTCGATCGTCACGGCGCCGACCAATCTGCCGACCTCGTCGGTGACTGCCAACGCCACGGTGTCGTACGCGGCAAGCCGGCCGGCGACCTCGCGATCGCTCAGAGTAGTGTCCACCGGCTCAGCGTCTTCATCCAGGCAGCGGCCAAGCGGCTTGCTCGGCGCCTCGCGCAGCAGCCGCTGGAAGCCGACCATCCCCAGGTAGCGGCCCGTCGGCGTCTCCAGCGGTGGCTGGCAGACGAACACCTGGGCGGCAAGCGGGACCGGCAGATCCGGGTCGCGGATCCGCGCCAGCGATTCGGCCACGGTCGCCTGCGGTGCCAGGATCACCGGCTCGGGGGTCATCAATCCGCCAGCGGTGTCGGGCTGGTAGTTGAGCAGCCGCCGCACGGGCTCCGCCTCGTCGGGATCCATCGCCCCCAGCAGCTCGGCTCGCCGGCTGGCCGAGAACTCGCCGAGCAGATCGGCTGCGTCATCGGCCTCCATTTCGTCGAGCACGCGCGCGAGCCGAGCCCGATCTAGCCCCTCGACCAGCCGCACCTGCTCGTCCTCTGACAGTTCCTCCAGCAGGTCGGCGAGGCGCTCGTCCTCCAGGGCCGACGCGAGCATCCTCCGGCGGCTGATCGGCATCAGGCGAAGCGCCGCGGCCATCTCGGCGGGATGCAGACCGCCAAGGGTCGCGACCTCGCGATCGACCGGCCGCTCGTAGGCGAACAGATCGCCCGCCTCGCTCCAATCGATGACCTCAGGCGAGCGGCGCAGCCCGGGCACGCGCCGGCCGCCCAGCGCGACGGTCGCGACCTCCCACGCGAACGGCTCGGGAGCCGGGGTGATCCCGATGTCCACGACCCGCTGATCGCGGACGCGACGACCGATCAGCTCGCCGACCAGCAGTCGCTCTCCTTGACGGAGCTCGAACTGGCGCAGGTTGACCGACGCGCGGCGCAGGCGAACGCCATCGTTGCCAAGCTCCCCCACCCGTCCGATGCCGATGAAGACCCGCCGGCGCTGCACGGCGACGACGAAGCCGTTGACGCGGGGCGGCCGCCACCCAAGTCCGATCACCACGTCGACCACACGACCGACATTGGCGCCATCGGAGCTCACCAGCGGCAGCCTGGTCAGCCTGGAGACGTAAACGATGCGACGCGACATGTACTCATCGTAAGCCGCCGACGGCGGCTAAGCTATCGCACGTGGCCGGCGACGACGACCTCTTTGGCCCCGAGCACGTTCGGGTGTACCGCGAGACCGGCGGTGAGCGCGGTTACAACTGGCGCGGGACCAACATCCTGCTGCTCACGACCACCGGCCGGACGTCGGGAGAGCAGCGCACGACGCCGCTGATCCATCGCGCCGACGGCGATCGATGGGTGATCGTGGCCTCCAAGGGCGGGTCTCCCGAGCATCCTTCCTGGTACGCCAACCTCGAAGCACATCCCGAGGCCACGATCCAGGTCAAGGCCGAGCAGATTCCGGTCCGCGTCTCCACCGCGCAAGGAGACGAGCGTGCCCGGTTGTGGAAGCTGATGACTGAGGTCTGGCCCGCCTACGACGAGTATCAGGAGAAGACCGACCGCGAGATTCCGGTCGTCGTGCTCGAGCGCCGGTAGGGCCCGACCGCCCCGCGCCCCTACGCCCCCGCCGACTCGCGTCGGCGCGCGGCGATCGCCACGGACAGCCCATCAGGAACGCAGGGCTCGCGCCCATCATGGTTGCCCGCGTCTGCTCGGCCAGCCGCCACTGGAGCTCGATGTCGGGATAAAGCGGGTTACCGTCGATCATCACGATCGAGGACCGCAACAGCAACGCCGAGATCAGCGCGTTCCACATCATCCAGGCGGTGGTGCTGAACCACATCAAGCGGTCGCCGGGTTGTAGGTCCCAGCTGAGGCCGTGATTCTTGTGGTGCTCGATCAGGATGCCGCCATGGCGGTGGACGATTGCCTTCGGCAACCCGGTCGTCCCGGACGAGAACAAGACGAACAGGGGATGGTCGAACGACAGCGGCTCGAACGTGAGTGGGCCGGACTCGTTCAGCAGCTCCTCCCAACTGGTGGCGTCCGGGAGCGTGTCCTTCTCAGCGCCCAGATACGGCACGTGTACGACGTGCTCGACCGTCGGCAATGCCGCCCGAATGCTCGCCACGTCGGCGCGCTTATCGATCAGGCGTTTGCCGTACCGGTAGCCAGCCACGGCCAGGAGCACCTTTGGCTCGACTACTCCGAACCGCGAAACCACACTGCGCGGTCCGAACTCGGGCGCGCAAGTGGCCCAGATCGCGCCGAGGCTAGCGGTAGCGAGGAACGCGACCAGCGTCTCCGGGATATTTGGCATGTAGGCGACGACGCGGTCACCGGGTCTCACGCCGATTCGCTCGAGCCCAACTCGCGCCCGCGCGACTTGCTCGCGCAGCTCGCCGAAGGTGAGTTCGACCGGTGCCCGCGTCTGCGAGTGCGCGAGCACCGCTAGCCGGTCGGCATCGTCCGCTCTACCGACGGCATGCTCCGCGTAGTTGAGGCGCGCGCCCGAGAACCATCTCGCCCCCGGCATCTCACGAGAGCTCAACACCTCCTGATACGGGGTGCTCGCCCTGATCTCGAAGAACGCCCACAGCGACGCCCAGAACCGCTCGAGGTCCGAGACCGACCAATGCCACAACTCGTCGTAGTTCCGCAAGTGGATGTCGCGCGCATCGGCGAGCCACCCGAGGTAGCGCCCGATCTGCGATCGGCTCAGCGCGTCGGCGGGCGGCTCCCAGAGCACGTTCGCCGCATCGTTCATGACGGCGTCAGCCGGTCAAGCCGGCGGCCTCTTGCAGAGCACGCCACACGGTTTCGCCGTTTGCCGGCATCTCGACCTGCCGCACACCGAAACCGGATAGCGCGTCGAGCACCGCGTTGTGTACCGCTGGAGTGGCCCCGATCGTGCCCGATTCGCCGATCCCCTTCGCTCCGAGCGGGTTGATCGGTGTCGGCGTCTCCATCTCGACGAGCTCAAATGACGGCAGCTCGGTCGCGGCAGGGAACAGGTATGTGACCAGGTTCGCGTTCTGGGGATTGCCATCCTCGTCGTAAGTGAGCTCTTCCCACAAGGCCTGGGCCACCCCGGCCGCGACGCCGCCGTGGACCTGGCCCTCGGCAACGAGCGGGTTGATGATCCGCCCGGCGTCGTCAACCGCGATCAGCCGCTTGAGCGTGGTGGCTCCAGTCTCGGTGTCGACCTCGACCACAGCGACGTGCGCGCCGAACGGGAACGTCGGCTGCGCGGCCTGAAAGTCGACTTCGGCACTGAGCTCCTCGAGCTGATCCTTGGCCTCTAGCCGGGAGGCCAGATCACCCCAGGTGATCGCTGTCTGCGGCGCGCCGGCCACGTGGAAGTGGCCCTTTTCGAGATCGAGCACCATGTCCTCGCTGCTCGCCTCGAGCTCCTCGGCCGCCAGGTGTTTGGCCCGCTCGACTACCTCCTCGGACGCCTTACCCGCGGCCACTCCGCCGATCTGGGTCGACTTGGAACCATAGGTGCCGGTGCCGCGCGGGACGACGTCGGTGTCGCCCTTGAGCACGGTCACCTTCTCCATTGGGATGCCGAGCCGCTCGGCGACGATCTGCGCGAACGTGGTTTCGTGGCCCTGACCATGAGACAGCGAGCCGGTCCTGACGATTGCCTCTCCGGAGGTGGTGATGCGGACGGCTCCAAATTCGGACTCGCTGATGCCGTTGGTCACCTCGACGTAGGTACTGAGCCCGATCCCGAGTCGGACTGTGGAGCCGCTTCGACGCCGCTCGGCCTGTTCCTCGCGCAGCTGCCGGTAGTCGGCATTCTCGAGCGCGCGCTCCAGCGCTTGCCCATAGTCACCGCTGTCGTAGTGAGCGCCTGAGGCGGTCGTGAACGGGAACGAGTCCGCCGGGATGAAGTTCCGGCGCCGGATCTCTGCCGGGTCGAGCGAGCAGTCGGCGCCAAACACCTCGATCGCGCGCTCGATCGCCTGGGTCGCCTCGGGGCGCCCGGCGCCCCGCACCGCGGCGATCGGTGTGGTGTTCGTGACCACGGCTTTGATCTCGACTTCGATCTTCGGGATCCGGTAGACGCCGCTGGCCATCATCGCGGTTAGATTCGGTAGGAAGGCTCCGAGGCCCGGATAGGCGCCGGAGTCCTGAAGCACGTTCAGCCGCAGTGCCTTGACTTCGCCGTCCCGGCTGCCGCCAATCGTGAACTCGAGCCGTTGGGCGCGGCCGTGGTGCATCGCGACCATGTGCTCGCTGCGGGTTTCGGTCCAGCGGACCGGCCGACCGGTTTTGCGAGCCAGCCACGCGACGAGCACGTCCTCGACGTCCAGTCCCTTGCCGCCGAACCCGCCGCCGACGTCGGGCGCCACCACCCGCAGTTGCTCGGCCTCGAGCCCGAGCAGCAGTCCGAGGTCCCTCTTGTCCTGGTGAGGGGTCTGCGTCGAGAGCCAGGTCGTCAGCCGTCCGTCGTCGCCGAACCGCGCGATCGTCGCCCGCGGTTCGAGGGGGCACGCCGCGAGTCGCGGGCTGAGAACTGAGCCGGAGCTGACGACCTCGCAGCCCTCGAACAGATCTCCGTCGGTCTCGGCGGGACGCTGGAGACAGAGGTTCGTCGCGACGTCCTCAAACAGCAGCACCTCATCTTCGAGCGCCTGCACCATGTCCGTCACAACCGGAAGCGGTTCGTACTCGACCTCCACCAGCTCGGCCGCGTCGACGGTCGCCTCACGGCTTTCGCTGACCACGGCAGCGACGATGTCGCCCACGAACCGCACTTTCTGGCCGGCGAAGAAAGGCCGGTGCATGCGCTCGTCGATTCCAACGAACGGCGGCGGCGGGTAGCTGGGCAGGTCCATCTCGGCGGCGGTGAAGACTTGCGTGCCCTCCAGCTCGGCGGCCGCGGAGGGATCGACGCTTGCGATCCGGGCATGCGCCCACGGTGAGCGAATGAAGGTGACGTGCAGCGCCCCGGGCATCGGGACGTCGTCGACAAAGCGTCCTTCGCCGCGCAAGAAGCGTGGATCTTCGCGGCGACGAATTCTCTGTCCGACTACGGTCGTCAAAGCGCGCGGAAGCTTTGCATACAAGGCTGGCCGGGCACAAGCCGACTTCAAAAGGGTGTGCCGAGCGCGTGCTCCTGGAGGTCAAGGGCAGCCTGGGTCAGCGGCGCCTCGCGTCCCCGCGGTGCGATCAGCGAGACGCCGACGTTCCAGCTCACGGGCAGGGCGGCCACGGGCATCCCGGTCATGTCCCACAGGGCGGTCAACGCACAGCGGGTCCCCAGCCCCGCCGGCATGGGCGCGCTCATAGCCGGGGCCGCGTTCGTACGGGACGATCGGCAGCGTCGGCTCGAGCACGAGGTCGACATCCTGCGAGCGAAACCACTGCTCCCACGCTTCGGTCCCCCGCCGACGGCGCTCTTGCGCGGCCAGATAGGGCTGCGCGCTGTTGCAGTTTTCGGCCGCCTCGCGGAACTCGGCAATCGCCAATGCCGCGCGCTCTCAACCCCGGCCACCACGGCACCGTCGAGGTCCGCGGCGTCCGTACGGTCGGTTACCGCGACCTTCAAACCTGCCAGCGGACGCGGAGCCGGCCGTGCCTCGCGAGGCAGCTCGCAGCGCCGTTGCGCTCCTCGATCCGGCGCAGGCAGGACTCCGCCAGCTCGAGCGCCGACAGCTTTCGAGCCCGCAGCAGTGCGCTCGCCTCAAGCACACCCAGATCGGCCGGCTCAGGCAACCGTCAGGACCAGCTTGCCCTGGGTGCGGCCGGTCTCGGCCAGCCGGTGCGCGTCCGCTGCCTGCTCGAGCGGGAATGTCTGCTGGACGTGCGGCTTCAGCGCTCCCTCCGCCGCCAGGGCAGCGAGCGCCTCCATTCCCACCCGGTCGGGCTCAACCAGGATCCCGGTGACACGTACACGGCTTCCCGCGGCTTCCTGTAACGCCGGCAGGCCACCACCCGAGGGAACGGTGATCAGTAGGCCGCCATCCCGAACCGCCGGCAGCGCGTGCTGGCCGGTCTCGCCTCCGATCAGATCGAGCACGATGTCCGCGTCACTGACGCGCTCGGCGACGTCCTCTTGCGTGTAGTCGATCGCCTCATCGGCTCCCAGCTCGGCCAAGAACGCGTGCTTCTCCGAGCGCGCGGTGCCGATCACGTACGCCCCGCGCGCCTTGGCGATCTGCACCGCCAGATGGCCGACGCCACCCGCGGCAGCCAGGATCAGCACGCGATCACCGGAACCGACGTCTGCGGTCTCGACCAGCGCCTGCCACGCCGTGAGTCCGGCGAGCGGGAGCGCAGCGGCTTCGACGTCGCTGAGGCCACCGGGGATCCGCGCGAGTTGACGCGAGGGCGAGGTCACGTATTCGGCGTACGTAGCGGCCTCAGCCGGGAACCGCGGCATCCCGAACACCCGCTCTCCGGGGCGCAACCGCGTCACGCCCGCCCCGATCGCGTCGATCACGCCGGCGACATCCCAACCAACCGTGAACGGTGGTTCTCCGAGAAAGCCACCGCGGGTACGGACCTTGAAGTCAACCGGGTTGATGCCGGCCGCGGCCGTCCGCACCCGCACCTCGGTGGGTCCCGGCTCGGGTCGCGCGACCTCCTCCAGCTCGAGCACCTCGGGACCGCCGAGCCGGTGCTGGACGATCGCGCGCATCAGTTCGTGATTGTTGCGCGGGTGGTGTAGGGAACTCATCACGGAAATCCTGGCAGCGGGATCAACTCTGTTGTATACAAGAGCGTCCCTGAGAGGAGGGCGGATGGCAATTTCGACTGAGAAAACTTCGGCGTTTCCAAGCCCGTACGAGATCGAGACTCCGCCCGGATGCGAAGGCTGGGAGGAGATGTACCCCTATTACGCGCTGTTCGACGAGCGTCGGCGGGAGAGCGACGAGCCCCGGTTCTGGTTCTGGAACTCGATGCACTTCCCGCTGCCGATGCCGGCCTTCGACGTGATCTGCATCGACTCCCCCTACCAAGCGGTCGGCTCCTGGCAGAACCGGGTATTTGCCGTCCCGCCCGCGATGGGCATCGACTACCGGTGCGTCAATGGATACATCTACATCTCCGGCAACCCGGTCACCGATCCCGCCAAGATCGCCGAGCGGGCCGGATTCTTCCAGCGGCGCGCCGGCTATTACTACGAGAACTGGCCCGAGCTCTATGGCAAATGGCGGTCAAAGATGGAGGCGCTGATCAAGGAGCTCGGCGAGCTGAGCGTGCCGGACCTCCCCGAGTACGAATCCGACGAGGTTGCCTTCGGCGATGACCGCAACACCTCGTTCTACGAGGTCCTCGACGCGTACGGACGCACCCTGAGGCTCGGAGACTTGATGTGGCAGCACCACTTCGAGTTCCTGCTGCTCGGCTACGGGGCCTACGCCACGTTTGTCGAGTTCTGCAAGGCCAATCTTCCCGACATCCCCGATCAGCACATCGCCCAGATGGTCGCCGGGATTGACGTGCTGCTGTTCAAACCCGACGCCGAGCTCCGTCGGCTGGCGCGCCTGGCGATCGAGGTCGGGGTTCACGCCGCGTTCGTGGAGGGTCGCTCGCCCGGGGAGATCAACGCGGAACTGACCGGAAGCGAGGCCGGCCGCGAGTGGCTGGTCGAGCTCGAGAAGGTCAAGGACCCTTGGTTCAACATGGCGACCGGCGACGGCCTGACCCACTACTACCGCAGCTGGTTCGAGATCCGAGCATCCCGTATGCCTCGCTGATCGGGCACATCGCGGCGATCCGAAGCGGTCAGTCGGTGGAGCGGCCAACCGAGGATATCCGGCGTGAACGGGAGCGCCTTGCCGAGGAGTACGGGGCGCTGCTCGACGAGTCCTCACGACAGACGTTCGGCGAACTGCTTGCCCTGTCGCGGACAGTGTTCCCGTACGTGGAGGAGCACAAGTTTCTTCTGCGACTACTGGTTCTTGACTAGGTGGTGGAACAAGATCCGCGAGTTCGGCGGCCTGCTGGCCGGGCACGGCTTCCTCGATGACGGCGAGGATGTGTTTCAGCTCTCCCGCTACGAGGTGTTCTCAGCGCTCGACGAGCTGGTGCTGACGTGGGCGACCGGCGGCCAACCGCTCGGTCCGCAGCACTGGCCTCCGATCGCCGCCCGTCGTAAGGAGTTACTGTCGAAGCTCGCGGAGTGGACGCCTCCGCCCGCGATCGGGGCGACGCCCGATGCGATCACCGATCCGATGACGATCATGCTGTGGGGCGTCACGACCGATCGCGTTAAGGAGTGGGCGCAGTCGCGAGGCGACGGTGCGCGACAGCTGAGCGGCGCCGCCGCGTCGCCGGGCACCGTCGAGGGTGTTGCCCGGGTGGTTCGGAGCCTCAAGGAGATCGCCGAAATCCGCAAAGGAGAGATCCTCGTCTGTGGCAGCACCTCCCCCGCCTGGGCGCCTATCTTCACGAAGATCAAGGCAACCGTGACCGACGTCGGCGGCGTCATGTCGCACGCCGCGATCGTCTGCCGCGAGTACGGGCTGCCCGCGGTCGTCGGAACCGGCCGAGCGAGCTCCGAGATCAAGACTGGGCAGACGATCCGCGTCGACGGCACTGCCGGTACGGTGGCGATCATCGACGATCCCAGATGACTGCAAACATGTACACACGCGCCCTGGCGGAGCTGCGACGGAACGATGGGAGTCAGTTCGGCGGCAAGAGCGCAAATCTCGGCGAGCTGCTCGCGGCCGGGATCTCGGTGCCGTCGGGGTTCGCGCTTGGCGCCAGCGCGTTCCAGGCGTTCGCCCGGTCCACGGGCCTCGACGGCACGATCGCCGCCGCCATGTCGCGCATTGACCCCGCTGATCTGGGCACAGTCGCCGACGCGTCGAAGGCGATCGACGAAGCGATGCGCTTCGCTCCGCTTCCGGACGCGATCCGCAACGAGCTCGCGCGTCGCCACGACGAGCTGGTCCTGGCCGTGGGCGATCCCGGGCCCCCGGTTGCCGTCCGTTCGAGCGCGCTCGGTGAGGACAGCGAAGATGCGACCTTCGCCGGCCAGCAGGAAACGTTCCTGTGGCTGCGCGGCGTCGAGGAGATCTGCGACGCCGTCCGCGCTTGCTGGGCGAGCCTCTACACGGCTCGCGCGATCAGCTACCGGGCCGCGCGACCGTCGACCGCGAGTGAGCCGGCGATGGGCGTCGCGATCCAGCTGATGGTCGATGCCGAGATCTCGGGCGTGATGTTCACCGGCAATCCGATCAGCGGCGATCCGAGCATGGTCGCGGTGAACGCCAGCTGGGGACTGGGATTGGCGGTTGTCGGTGGGGAGGTCACACCGGATGACTATCTCCTCAGCAAGGTCACCGGCGAAGTGGTGAGGCAGACGGTGAGCGCCAAGCAGATTGAGTACGTGCCCGATGCCGCCGGCCGGGGCACGGTCCGCGTTGACGTGCCGGCTGAGCGTCGCGACCGTCCGTGCCTGGATCAGCAGCAGCTGGCAGCACTCGTCAAGGTCGGGAAGCGGATCGAGCGTCACTTCGGATCCCACCAGGATGTCGAGTGGGCGATCCGCCGCGGTCAGGCGGTGCCCGAGGGGCTGCTCGCGCTGCAAGCGCGGCCGGTCACCGGCTTACCGGAACGTGCCCAGAAGCCGGCCGCTTCGGCGCTGTCACTCGTGATGGACACCTTTGGCGCAACCGGAGACCGGTCCTGACGCGCGGATGCCGCTGAGCGACGACGACATCCGCGAGATCTTGCGCCTGGTCGACGAGTCCAAGCTACAGGAGCTGCGGATCGAGACCGACGGGCTGTCGCTGTACGTGCGCCGCGGGGATGCGTCCTCGCTTCAGTCACCTCCTGCGCGTCAGGTGCCACAGCCGCCGGCCGCGCCAACCAATGCACCCACCACCGACGGCCCGCTCATGATCACCCGATCTTCAGTCGTGGCGCGATGCTCACCGCCGCGCTCGCCAAGGCGACGGGCGCCCGGCCAATCGTCGTCGGCAAGCCCTCGCGCGCCGCGGTCCGTGCCATCACCGATCGGCTCGCGGTGCCGTTCGAGCAGGTGGCGGTAATCGGCGATGACCTCGGGATGGACATCGCGCTCGGGAGATTGGGCGGCGCCCGCACGGTGCTGGTGCGCAGCGGAATCACCGGATCGATCGACCTTGACCGCGTGCCGGCCAACCGCCGCCCCGACGCGTCAGTGGACGGGGTGGCCGAGCTGCTCGGTTGGCTATGAGACGGCACCTAGAAACCGAACCATCTGCGCGCTCGCGCGAACTGCTGAAAGGCGCGTTCGACACCCACATCCACATCGCGCCCGACGTGGTGGAGCGCAAGATCGATGACATCTCGCTGGCCCGGCGCTTCGAGGAGCTCGGAATGGCCGGCTTCTTGCTGAAGTCGCACTACGGCTCGACGGCGGAGCGCGCAAGCGTGGTATGCGCCGCCGTCCCCGGCGTGCAAGTCCTGGGCGCGATTTCTCTAAACCGAGCAGTCGGAGGGATCAACCCGCTGGCCGTCGAGATCGCGGCCCGCGAAGGAGCGCGCACCGTGTGGCTCCCGACGGTCGACTCGGTGAACGAGTCCCGCGAGCGCGAGGTCCCGCCCGGGGCGAAGGTGCCCGTGTGGGTAAAGCTCCAGCTCGAGCTGCGCGCGGAAGGGATCGAGATCGACCCGGTGCCGGTCCTCGACAGCAGCGGAGGCGCGCTCCCGGCGATCCGCGCGGTGCTGGCGATGATCGCCCGCCACGGCATGCTGCTAGCCACGGGTCACCTCGCTCGCGACGAGATCTTCACGGTCGTCGACGCCGCCTTGGAGGAGGGCGTCCAGGACATCGTGATCACTCACCCGGAGTTCCCGTCTCAGAATCTCTCGGTCGAGGACCAGTGCGCGCTGGCTGAGCGCGGGGCGCTACTCGAGCGGTGCTTTACGACGCCGCATACGGGCAAGGTGGACTGGGAACGCTGGATTGCGAATATCCGAGCGACCGGTTCCGAGCACTCGGTCTTGTCGACGGATCTGGGACAGGTGTTCAATCCGCCGGTCGAAGACGGCATGGCGCTGATGGTGGACCGCCTCCTGGAGGCGGACCTCGACGAGCAGGAGGTGCACAGAATGGCAGTCGTAAACACACGGCGGGTGGCGGGAGTGCAGCCACTGTGAGCGCCGTCGGTACCGGGGGCGATGCCTCCGCTGGCGCGTCCGGCGTCGCCTCCCCGCGCCCGCGCCGGATGATGGTCATCGGCGCCCACTCCGCCGACTTCGTATGGCGGGCGGGCGGCGCCATCGCCCTCACCACCGCAGATGGCGGCCTCGCTAGCGTGATCGCGCTCTCCTACGGCGAGCGGGGCGAGTCCGGCGAGCTGTGGAAGGAAGCGGGACAGACGATCGAGCGGGTCAAGGAGATCCGCCACGGTGAGGCAGAGCGTGCGGCGGGCGCCCTCGGCTCGGAGTTCGATTGCCTCGACCTAGGCGACTATCCACTCGAGATCGACAGCTCGGCGCTGCGGTTGATCTCAGACCGGATTCGCGAATTCGCGCCCGATGTTCTGATCACCCACACCGGCACCGACCCGTTCAATCCCGACCACCCGGTCGCGTTTGCCGCCGTTTCGCGGGCGCGTGGACTGGCGGCGGGAGCAGGTGTGGAGAGTGCGTTCAAGACCGTCACGCCTCCCGAGCTGTTCCTTTTCGAGCCCCATCAGCCGGAGCTGTGCAACTTCACCCCCAACACGTTCGTGGACATCACTGCGGTGATCGACCGCAAGCTCGCCGCGATGTCGGAGATGAAGGCCCAGAAGTACCTCCAGACCTACTATGCCGAACGCGCCGAGCATCGTGGCAACCATGCCCGCCGGTCAAGCGGGAACGCCGACATCCGCCAGGCCGAGGCGTTTCAGCGCGTCACCCCGCAGGTGGTGAGCGCACTGTGACCGCGCTCTACGAAGAGCTCTCGAGGCTCGGCTCCGCGACGGTGTATGAGGCCGGCCGTCGCGGCGGCTACGTCGAGTCTCACGATCGCTGCTCATGAACTGATCTATGTCGCCGATCATGCCCGCGCAAGCGGAAGGCTTCATCACCTCGCCTTCTTCGTCGACACGCGCGAGGAACTGCTGCGCGCCGCAGACCTGTTCCTCGATGCGGACGTACCGATCGAAGCGGCGCCTTCCAAGCACGCCGTAGCCCAGGGAATGTTCTTGTACGTATACGAGCCCGGTGGAAACCGAGTCGAGGTCACGACCGGCACGCATTTCGTCTTCGATCCGTCCTACGAGCCCGTCGTCTGGACCGAAGCGGAGCGATCACGCGGACAGGCTTGGGGCGTGAAGACGATCGAGACGTTCCACACTTACGGCACGCCAGATGTGAGCGGCAAGGCAACCGGGCCGCCGATCCCGCCGACGAGCCGGATCCCGGGGCCTTCGGACGCGCCGATCGCATGAGTGATGACCGCCAGCTGATTCGGTCCCTGGTCGAGAACTGGGCCCTGTGGAGAGATGCCGGCGACTGGGACCGGTTCGCGACCGTTTGGCACGACGACGGCTTCATGATGGCAACCTGGTTTCAGGGACCGGCGGTGGAGTTCATCCGTGTCAGCCGCGAAGGCTTCGAGCGCGGCGTGAGCATCCTCCACTTCCTCGGTGGCACCTCGGTCGACCTGGCCGGCGAGCGCGCAATTGCCCAGACGAAGATGACCATCTCCCAGCGAGCCCCGGTGCACGGCGTGGAGTGCGATGTCGTCTGCACGGGCCGCTTCTACGACTTCCTGGAAAGGCGTGACGGTCGCTGGGGAATCGTGCTCCGCCAGCCGATCTACGAGAAGGACCGGCTCGACCCGGTGGACCCGGCCGCAACGCTCGAGCTAGACGGCGACCGGCTCGCCCGCTTCCCCGCCGGCTACCGCCATCTGGCCTATGTTCAGACCGGTATCGGCTACGAGGTCAAGGTCGACATGCCAGGCCTGATCGGGCCGGAAGTGCAGCAGCTCTACCACCGTGGAGCACAATGGCTCGCCGGCGGCGCGCTCGGCGAACCGCGGCAAACCTCACAACTCTTGACATAAGGGCAGCAATTGGGCAGACTGTGCGTATTACGCATTTGCGTTCGCATTGCGAACGCTTAGGCACACTCCTGAAGGCTCGGTGGACCGGGTGCTGATCAGGCGCACATCCTGATTTGCGCCCGGACCGCTTTAAGGGGCGGGTGGCCCGATCTGCGCGCGGGAGCGGGTCGGAGGGCCCGCCGTACTCATCAGGTACGCTGTCCGTACTTGTCGTCCCTGGTCGCCAGCCACCCCGCCGTCGAACCGCTGCTCACCGAGCGACCACAGCGAGCGAAGCTGCTGGAGGCGATGGTTCGCGTGGTCTCAGAGAAGGGGTATGAGGCGGCGACGGTGGCCAATGCGGTGCGGTTGGCTCGTGTCTCGCGCGGCACCTTCTACGAGCTGTTCGAATCGAAGGAGGCTTGCCTGGCGGCTGCCTACCGAGTGGGATCGGAGGTGCTCGAGCGGCGAGTCGCCGATGCCGCGCGTGAGGCGGCCGACTGGCATGAGGAGGTAAGACTGGGAATCCGGACCTATCTGAAGACGCTCGACGAAGAGCCCGTGTTCGGCCGGGTGTACCTGCTCGAGTGGCCTTCCGCTGCGTCAGAACGAGAGGCCACGATGCGGCGCTTTGCCCGCCGCTACGGCAGGAGCTTCGCTCGCTCCGGGATGCCGGTGCCGCCGGATGATGCCCTTTACGTGCTTGCGTCCGGCGTGCACGAGCTCGCCTGCGCGAGCGTCAGAGCCGGGAAGCCGACGATCGACCTCGAAGACGTCTTGGTGGGCTGCGCAGTGCGGCTCGTCGGGAAGGAGGAGCCATGGACCTGACATTTGACGAGCGCGAGCTGGCGTTTCGCGACGAGCTCCGTGCCTGGTTTGCCGACAACCCGGCCGGTGAACCACCACCCGGTGAGGACGAGAACTTCGCCTGGCGGCGGGACTATCAGCGCCGCTTGGCGGCCGGAGGATGGGCAGCTGTGCACTGGCCGCGGGAGTACGGTGGTCGTGGGGCGACGTTGACCGAGTCGGCGATCTTCTTCGAGGAGCTCGGTCGGGCCGGTGCGCCGCTGCCGGCGAACGTGCTCGGCCTGTTGCTGGCCGGTCCGACGATCATGACCTGGGGCACCGAGGAGCAGAAGGAGCGCTACCTGTCGCCAATCGTGACAGCGGACGAGATCTGGTGTCAGGGGTTCTCAGAGCCGGAGGCCGGGTCAGACCTCGCGTCTCTCAAGACCAAGGCCGTCAGGCGGGGCGATGAGTGGATCATCACTGGCCAGAAGGTTTGGACAAGCGCTGCCCAGTACTCCAAGTGGTGCATGCTCGTCGCCCGCACCGACACAGAGGTCCCGAAACACAAGGGACTCACTTACTTCCTCCTGGATGTGGAACAGGAGGCCGTCCAGGTGCGGCCATTGCGACAGATCACCGGCGAGGCCGAGTTCAACGAGCTGTTCTTCGAAGAGGCGCGGATTCCGGATACCAACGCGCTGGGAGGCGTAGGTAACGGCTGGAAGGTCGCGCTGACAACGCTGATGAACGAGCGCGCCGGGCTGGCGTTTTTCCTCCAGGTGCGGCTTCGTCACCTGCTGGACGAGGTCTTGGCCGAGGCCAGCGCCCGCGGCTTACTCGACGATCCTGTCATCGCCGACCGGCTGGGCGAACTTCACGTCAAGGCCGAGGTCCTGCGGTTGACTGCCTACCGCGGGCTGACCGCGATCAAGAAGTACGGCCAGCCCGGACCCGAGGGATCGTTGACCAAGTGGATGTGGTCGGAGACCAATCAGCAGCTGACCCAGTTCGCCGCCGAGCTGCTCGGGGCGGAAGCGATGCAAGCTGGGACCCGCTGGTCGTATGAGCTGCTGCGCGCTCGCGGCAACTCGATCGAAGGCGGAACCACCGAGGTGCTCAAGAACATCGTCGCCGAGCGCGTGCTCGGTCTCCCAAGGTCACGATAGGAGGACACGTGGACTTCGATCTGACAGAGGACCAGAACGAGATCAAGCGAGTTGCTCGCGAGCTACTGACCTCACGCTCTCCGCTCACCAAAGTCCGCGCTGCAGCGCAGTCCGGCGAGTACGACCAAGCGCTCTGGCGCGAGCTCGTCGAGCTCGGATGGACCGGAATCGCAGTGTCCGACGAGCACGGCGGCCAGGGACTCGGGGCAGTCGAGCTGGCGGTCCTCGCCGAGGAGCTCGGTTTTGCCTGCGCCGCAACGCCGCTGATCACGACGGCGACCGCTGCGGCGGTGATTCAGGCCGCCGGTACCTCCGAGCAGCAGGCGCGTTGGTTGCCCGCGCTGGTCTCGGGGGGCGCGACCGCCGGCATCGGCACGCGGGAGCTGGCGGCCGACGCGCTGAGCGCTGACGTCGTGGTGCTCCTCGACGGAGACCAGGCGCAGTTGGTCGAACGTCCCGATGCAACGCCATTCCAAGCGATCGATCCGACGCGCCGCTACGCGACCGTGCACGGCCAAGGCGAGTCCCTGTCGCCCGGTGCCGCCGAACGCGTCCGTGCCGTGCTGGCAGCCGAAGTGCTCGGCGTCTGCCAGCGCGCGCTCGAGATGACGCTCGAGTACGTCCGAGACCGCAAGCAGTTCGGAGTCCCAGTCGGCTCCTTCCAAGCGGTCGCCCATCGCTGCGCACAGATGCTTCTCTGCACCGAGAGCGTCCGCTCCGCTGCTTACTTCGCGGCCTGGACGGCGGACGCCGACCCCGATCGACTCGCCGAGGCTGCGGCGCTGGCGTCCGCGACAGCGGTCGACGCGGGGCGCGAGGTCACCGCCAGCGCAATCCAGGCCCACGGTGGTATCGGGTTCACCTGGGAGGCGGACGTCCATTGGCTGTACAAGCGCGCGCAGCTCGACGCTGCGTTGCTCGGGAGCTCGCATCGCCACCGCGCCGCAGTGGCCAGGATGGCTGCCGCTCGCACAGGGGCTCGGATCCGTGAGCATGGATTCCGTAGCGCAGCGGGCCGGGGGTGAGCAAAGCCACGATCTACCGGTGGTGGCTGCGATACTCCCCCTTGTCGCGGGAGCGAATCAACGACGGACGGAATGCCATGAGCGAGGTGGTCGCATCCGAGTTCGTGACCTCGGATGGGGTGATCGAGGATCCGGGTGTGGCGAAGGCGGAAACATCCCCGAGCCCGCCCCCGACCGTCTGACCGCTCACCGCGGGCGATATTCGTCAACCTAGGCGCCATGGGTCAAGCAGAGATCCTGATCGCCGGTCTGGTCGAGGAGCGGACGCGAGAGGACACGATCGAGCGGATGCGGACGCAGTACCAGTACCGCAAGCGCCGGTTCGCCGCCCGCGCAGGCAAGATCGAGGACGATGGCTACGAGGACCGCATGTTGGCCTACCAGCAAACCGTTCAGACCGTGCTCGCCGCCCAGCGCGAGGCGATGGTGCGCCTCCGCGACGCCGGCGAAGTCTCCAACGAGGTTATGAACCGAGTGATTCGGGAGCTCGACCTCGAGGAATCGCGGCTCGAGATATGACTTCTCGCCTTATCCGGCTTCTGATCGCTCCGTTTCACCTCGGGCGGCGGGAGGAGGGAGTGGGAAACGGGCCACTTCGGTTGCTTGAGCTCGGCGCGGCCGACTCGCTCGCTGACGCCGGAGCGGCCGTCACGATCGAGCCGGTGTCCTTCGATCCCACCGGACACGGCGGTGAGCTGGCGGCATTAATCGGATCCGTTTCTGCGGTTGCCCGACAGCTTGCGAACGCTCCTGACGACCGAGCTCTTCCGGTGGTTCTCGCGGGCGACTGCCTCACGAGCGTGGGCGTCCTGGCCGGACTGAGCGATCAATCGACGAGTCTGGTTTGGTTCGACGCCCATGGTGACTTCAACACTCCTGAGAGCAGCCGGAGCGGGTACGTGGACGGGATGGCGCTCGCCGCCGCCGTTGGTGATTCTCAGCAGGCACTGCTCGCCTCGGTGCCGGGATTTAGAGCGCTCCCCACGGACCGGGTGCTGCTCTTAGGCACGCGCGACCTCGACCCGCCAGAGGAAGAGCGACTGGCGCACTCGCCGGTAACCCACCTACCGGCCAGCAAGCTCGGTGGGGCCCCACTTCCCGATCTGGGCGGAGGGCCGGTGCATCTTCACCTCGATCTTGATGTCCTTCACGCCTCGGTCGGTCGCGTGAACGCCTTCCGGCTGCCTCCAGGAGGCGTCTCCCCTTCGCTGCTGCTGGCGCTCGTTGAGCAGATCGCTGAGCGCGCGGAGCTCCGATCGGTCGCGATCACGGCCTATGACGCGAGCCTTGACTGCGGGGATGTTGGCCGATCGGCGTTGGCGGTCCTACGCCTGCTCGGCAAATTGGCGGTGCACGAACCGACGTGGAAGCAGTGAGCGAGTCTGATGCAGTCGCGGTCGTCACCGGTGCCAACCGCGGGATCGGGCTCGAGGTCTGTCGGCAGCTGGCCGGCATCGGCTTTGTGGTCGTGCTCGGCTCGCGCGATCTGGCGAAGGGCACAGCGGCAGCGCGATCGATCGACGGCGCGAATGTCGCCGCATGCGAGCTCGATGTCTCCGACGATCAGAGCGTTGTGGCCGCCGCGACATGGGTCACGGCTTGCTTCGGTCGCTGCGATGCGCTGATCAACAACGCTGCGATCGATTACGACACCTGGGAGCGGGCCGAGAGCGCTGACCTCGAGCTCGTCCACGACGCGATGGAGACGAACCTATTCGGCGCATGGCGCGTGACGCTCGCGTTTCTGCCTCTGCTGCGGGCTTCCACCCATGGGCGGATCGTGAATGTCTCGAGCGAAGGCGGCTCGCTGGCGAGCATGGGCGCCGGGCTCCCTGCCTATCACACGACCAAGGCGGCGCTCAATGCCTTGACGCGCACGCTTGCCGCAGAGCTGGGCTCCGCGAACATTCTCGTCAACGCGATCTGTCCTGGCTGGACCGCTACCGATATGGGGGGTCCGGGTGGGCGGCCGGTCGCCGACGGCGCCGCATCGGTGCTGTGGGGGGTGACCTTGCCCGATCACGGGCCGACCGGCGGCTTCTTTCGCGACGGCCAGCCGCTGCCCTGGTAAGGCGCGGCCGCCCACGGCGAGCCTCAGCTCGCGGTGAAGAAGTCCGTGATGACCGGGGCCACGACGGCCGGCTTGACCATGTGCGTCTGGCCCGCCAGCGTCCGTAGCCGGGCGTCACCGAGGACCGACGCCAGGGCCTGCATGCCGTGCCGAGGAGTTCTCACCAGTGGCCGTGCCCACCCTGGTGCGCGAGGTCGTATGGAAGCGTGTGTGCCACCGCCCGCAGCTTGGACCAGACGGGCGTCCACCGCATCACCGCGACGAACAGCGACGGCGTGCCCACGAACTTCATGAACAGCTTAACGGCATCGCCGCGTCGGTCTGCCGCCACCAAGCGATCGAGCTCGGCGAGCCACTCGTTGGTGAGCGGAGGCCGGCTGCCGTCGACGATGAACGGAGCTTCATACACACCTAGCTTCTCGACGCTCGAGAGTCGGTTGGCGGCCTCGAGGGCCAGCGCGGCTCCGGAGGACACGCCGACCACGCAGGCCGATCCTCCGACCGCGTCGATCACCGCTTCGAGATCGTCGAGCTCGCGCTCAACCGAGTACGGCGCAGTGTCGCCGCTGTCACCTCGACCGCGGCGATCGTAGGCAACGACGGTGAAATCGCACGCCAGGAGCGGTGCCAGCTTGGGCATCGGGCCGAATGATCGATGGCCCAGTGCTCCGTCGACCAACACGAGCGGTGAAGAACCGTGCCCCCACTGACTGAAGGCAATCCGGGTGCCGTCCTTTGAGATCACCTCGTCCGCTGATTCTGTCCCCACCCTCTGCACGGTCTGGTGTGGTGTACTCGTCTTGCTCACCACCATCCTCCTGGGTCGATCGTTTCTGAACAGACCAGACCTAGATTCAAAACTCATCGCTCTCAAGAATTGGGCGAGGTAGAGCGCGATACTTGACCGATGGCCTTCGTACCGCCCGCACGACATCTGTTGCGAGCCAAGGACCTCGCGGACGCGCGTTACTTCGAGCCCCTGGGGGTCGAGGACCTCGCTCACGCCGCCGGCCTGTCCCGGGCCTACTTCAGCCACGAGTTTCGCCGCGCGTTCGGCGAATCGCCACACGTGTACCTGCTCACCCGGCGTCTTGAGCGTGCCGCGGCGCTGCTCCGAACCACGGATCGCTCCGTTGCCGATATCTGCTTTTCGGTTGGCCTGCAGAGCGTTGGTTCGTTTACCACCAGCTTCAGCGAACGTACGGCGTGTCGCCCAGCAGCTACCGCGTCGTGTTCCCCCCGGCGGCGGATCGGGCGCTGATTCCGGCCTGCGTGTTGCGCGTCTACGGTCGCCCGCAACACCGCACGTTTCGAGAAGACAGTGCGCTGACTCGGAACTAGTGTGGTCGGCAAGCACGTAAGCCAACCCAAGGAGGACTCGATGATCAAGATTGGCAACGCCCAACTTTGGGTGCACGACCAGGACGAGGCACTCGCGTTACTCGCGCCCGGTTGAGGGGATCCAGTGCTACGTTGGCCCGCGGGCAGGTCGCGTTCGCGCCCCGGGCGGCCCCCGCGCCCCGCGACCCCACCCGCGCGCCCCTCACCGCCCGCGCTCCCCCGGCCCCGCCCCCCACCCCCTCTACTCCCTCAGCTCGCTGCTGTGGCGCTCCGAGCGACCGCTGGGATGGCCGGTGAACCACACCGCTTCATCGACGTTGCGACCCTTGATCGTGCGCACGGTCGCGGGCTTACTCCACAGCACCGCGACTTGGGCTAGGGTGCCTCGGGCGTATTCCTCGTCGAGTCCAATCCCCTCGTGGCGGTGCTCGAGCAGCAGCTCCCCGCGGCCGCGGAAGTCGGCGTCGATGATCTCGATGTGCGGGATCCCGAGCGTCGAGTGCTGCAGGACTAGGACGTCCCGGATCGCGTCCGCCTCGCGTGAGGAGATCCGGATCCGGCGCGGGTCCTGCTCGAGATGCTCGAACGCGTATAGCCGGGCGAGCTCACAGACCTTGGGGGTCAGAAATTCCCTCAACAACGCCTCATCGTCGTAGTCGCGCAGGATCGAGCGGACTTGCTCGAGCGGATCGGCGTTGCCGGCCCAGCGCCAGCGTTCGCGCTCCTCCTCGTCGGGGTTGGTGGCGATCCGCATCACCTCACGGAGAATGTTGATGCCGAGGTTGTAGGGATTGACCCGGCCCTGATGGGGCTGCGTCACGACCGCGTTGAGCTGCTCGAACTCCCAGTATCGATCGGTGGGCAGAAACAGACGCTGGCAGATCTCTTGATGTGTCAGCACGGCGGCGCCCTCGTTGAGGATCTTGGTGCGCATCTGCGGCAGGAAGTAGCTCTGCTCGGAGCGCACGACCGAGATGACATCGCGTTGCCAGTCCTCCAGCTCCCGAGCATGGCCCTCGATGAACCCCAGCAGATCCTCCTCTGGCTCGCGCGGAAAACGACGGCGCAGAGATGCGCGTTCCGCGGTCGCCTGCTCGCGTGCGGCGGCGACCTCGTCCGGGAACAGGACGTCATACGGGCGGTCGCGATGCTCGGGTTCGGACCGCGGTGCCTTGTGGATCAGCTGCGCCTGCGGTTGATGAACCGCGATCGCGTGACATGCATCGAGGAAGTCCTCGACGCGGTCCCTGCCGTGCGCGCTCATGTAGTCGCCGATTCGCTCGGCGGCGGACGCGACCCGCGACATGATCTCGCGATCGACCGCGCCGAGCCAGGCATTGGTATCGAATACGTAACCGTGTCCGAGGCAGTGAGCGAGCACCAGCGTCTGGGCCACGAAGCTGTTCCCGTCCATCAGGTACGCGTGGACGGGCCGGGTGTTGAAGATCAGTTCATAGACGCGCTCCTGGCCACGGCGATAGCGGCCAATGGCGTCGTCGAACTGGGCGCCCCAGCGCGCGCTCGAGTACCTCGCCGGCAGGCCATTGGCGGCGGCGAAGTAGACCTCTTCGGGGCGGACGAGGTGGTAGATCACCTCCGGTACGTCGAAGCCGAGTTCCTCGACCGCGATCTCCCGGCATCGCCCGTCGACTTCTTGAAGGTCCTCGATCGTGTAGCCGCTCACCGGATCGCTGCCTCCACATCCTCCTTGGCGAAGAACCGCTTCAGCGCGGGCCAAAGCTCGCGGTCATCGGCTGCCCCCGCGAACACGAACCCAGCGATCCCTGTTCCTTCCTGCTCATAGAAGGCCGACAGCTTGTGCGATCTCGAGCCGCCGCTGGGGTCGACTTCCAGGTAACCCACGAGCGCCGCGACCTCGGCCAAGCGGGCGATGAGCTCGAGCGTGCGCTGGTTATCGGCGCTGAAGTTGTCGCCATCCGAGACGTGCAGGACGTAAAGGTTCCAGTCCTCCGCCGGATAGCGGTCGCGCTGGATCTGCTCGATCGCCTCAAACGCCGAGGAGACCTTGGTGCCCCCCGACTCGACGCGTCCGAAGAACTCCTCCCCGGTGACCTCGCGGGCCTCTGTGGTGTGCGCAACGAAGACGATCTCGGTCTGGTCATACCGGCTGCGCAAGAACTGCACGCACCAGTAGAAGAACAGTCGGGCCATCCGCTTTCGATCGACCGTCATCGACCCCGACACGTCCATCGCCAGGAACACGACCGCCTTGTCACGCGGCTTCGGAATCTCCCTATATGACAGGTACCGCAGGTCGGGTTTATCGATCCCGCCCAGTGACGCGTGTCCGCGCTTGGCGTTACGAAGCAGGTTCTCGCGCAGGGTCGCTTTCTTATCCAGCTGCGGGCCGGTGCGCGCGATGTCGTTATAGACCGTCTGCGCAGCCTCCATGTCCGCCTGCGCCTTGGGCTTCAGGCGCGGAAGCTCAAGCTCGGAGAACAGCATCTCCTCGACGTCGTCCATGTCGAGCCACACCTCATAGACCTCTTCGCCTGGCTCGGTGCCCGCCTCGCCTCGGCCATGCGCGCCGTCGGCAGGGCCGAGCACGTCGCCGGGCTGGCCGTCCCCCTGGCCAACTCCCTTGGCCTGGCCACGGTCCAAGATGAACTGCCAACGCTTGGTTCCCTTGACCGGCACGCGGATTTTCTTCTCCGGTCCCGAAGCGATGATGTCCTCTTCGCCGATACGTTCCTTCAGCTGCTCGGTGATCTTCTTGCGCAGGCGCTCCCGGTGATGGAGAGCGTCCCGGCGACCTGCCTCATGCGGTAGGCCCGACTCGCCGACGACGGTCATGGCACACCGTCACCGGTTGAGCAGGTGACCGACGTACTCGAGCAGGTCGCGGGCGGAGTGCTCGTTGTAGCCCCGCTCGTCGATCAGCGTCCGCAGCACCTCGTTGAGTCGCTTCGCCTGCTCCTTATCGGGGTTTGTCTTCGAGAGCGTCACCTGCACGATATCCCTCAGCTGATCGAACAGGTATTCCTCGATCCCGGTCGCGAGGACCGTGTCTGTCTCGTGGGTCAGCGGCCGCTCCCCCTTGCGCAGTGCGATTCCGATCCGAACCAGCACTCCTTGCCGGAACGTGTCCTTGGCCGACTCGGGGACGGCTGGCTTGACGTTCTCCTCGATCGCCCGCATCAGCTTCTCGTCGGGGTCGCGATCTTCCTTGGTGATCGGGTCCTGGGTCTTGGTGCCCTGGCAGTAGGCCTCGATGTTCGTCAGGTAGTTCTCGAGTAGTCGCTGGGCGTGCTCGGCGAACGCCGGGACGAACGCCCTGCGCACCTCGTCCTTGAGGCCTCGGTCGATCTCCTTGCGGGCATCGATCACGAACGCTCTCAACTGCTCACGGCTCTCCCTTGGCACCTCGAGCCGCTCGATGTACTCGTTCAATGAGATCAGCGCCATGATCGGGGTCAGGTACTTACCGGTGTGCAGATCCTCGCCGGCTTTCCGGGCGGCGCCCGAGAGCACATCCACAATCGCCCGCGGACCCAGACCGGTCATGCCCTCGTGCTCCGCGGCTCGCTTGATCTCAGGTATCTGAGCGAGCTTCCAGTCGCCGACCTCCTCACCGTCGTAGAGCTTCATCTTCTCGACCAGCCCCAAGTTCTCGTGTGGCCTCAGACGGGAGAGGACGGCGACCATTGCAGCCGCGTGCAGCGCGTGGGGCGCGACGTGAAGCCCTTCGCGCCCGCCGGAGCTGGTCACGAGCTTGCGGTAGATCTTCTCCTCGTCGGAGACGCGGACGTTGTACGGAACCGCGATCGTGACCAGGCGATCCTTGAGCGCCTCGTTCTTCTGATCGGCCATGAATCCCCGGAACTCGGCCTCGTTGGTGTGCGCCAGGATTACGGTGTCCGAATCGATGTAGCCGAACTTGGCCACCTTGAACTGCTTCTCCTGGGCGATGGTCAGGAACAGGTTGCGAAACTCCGCCGGGTTCTTGAAGAACTCGACCGCCTCGAATAGGCCACGATTGGACTTCGAGAACTCTCCCGCCCAATCGAGCGCCAGCGGGTGCGAGTCCGAGCCATGGGTCTCAATCGCCCGGAAGTCGAGTCCGCCGGTCAGCTGTTCCATGCTCATCGATTTGGGATCGCCGGGCTCGAACGTGCCGATGCCGATGCGGGTTGCCTCGGAGAAGATGATGCGCGCGATCGGAAAGTTCAGGAAGTCACCGCCGAACTCGTGCTCGAGTCGCCAGCGGCACACCGGGCAGAGGCGACCCTCCATCGGCACCCTGGTGTGCACGCTGGCCTGTGCTCGCAATGCGTCGGGAATCAGGTGCAACGGTTCCTCGTGCATCGGGCAGCCGGTCAGCGCGTAGACGGCGCCGTCGTCGGTCCGGCTCCAGGCCTCGAGGCCCCGCTTCAGCAGTCCGGCGATCGAGCTCTTTGCGCCGCCGGGCGGCCCCCACAACAGAAGGATCCGCCGGCGCGTCTCGTGGCCCTGCGCCGCCGTCTCGAAATACCGCACGACGCGATCGAGCGCCACGTCCAGGCCGAACAGGTCCGCGGAGAAGAAGTTGTGTGAGACCTCACCAACGTGCACCCCGGCTGTAGAGCCGGCGGCATTGATCATGTCGTAGATCCGTTGGTGGGCGCTGGCGGCGATCGTGGGGCGCTCGGCGACACGGTCGACGTACTCGTTGAGGGTGATGACCTCGGACTGCTCGGCGGGTCCCTGCTTGGCCGCATCTGCCATTGCCTGCTTGAAATCCATCTTGCCCTGCTTTCCCACGTCGACCGGACGCTGCCGGTGCTGGTCTACTTCTCCCGCTCGCGGCTATTTGCACCCCGCCGTGGTTGGTTTCTGTATAGAGTTGTGGGTTTCGTCTCAGAGTACATTGGCCCACTGTTGGAAAACAAGCGCGAACCGCTGGGCATGGGGATAAGGCCCGCGTTAGCCTCGTTGCATGACTGGCGGTCATGGGGCGTTTGCTTCATCTTTTGCGCCCAGGCCGCCGCCTCCCGCGCGCTTGCCCCAGTCGCGGGCCCACAAGTCAAGCGGCGCCAGCGCGCCGAGCAGATCGCGCCCGTCATCAGTTAGGTGGTAACCGTTCGGATGCCGGCCGATGACGATGCCGGCTTCCCGCAACTCGCCGAGACGCTGATTCAGGACGCTGGAAGAAAGCTCGCCGCAGCGCATCTTTAGCTCGCGGAAGGTGGGCGCTGAACCATCCCGCAGCTCCCACAGGATCCGGAGCGTCCAGCGCCGTCCGAGCAGGTCGAGCAAGGCCATCATCGGCCGCCCGGTGCGCGAACCACGCACCGGCCGACCAGGGACCGGAATTTTGCTCTTGGGAGTTTGCTTCGAAATGAGAAGCGCGCTAGAGTGCTTCGATTACCGAAGCAAGAGCATACATCCGCAGAACGTTCAGAGCGCAACTCTGCTCGTGCGTCCCCTTTCCGCGCTCCGGATGGCGATCGCCGATATGGCTCCGCGCTGAAGCGCTCGCCGCTGCCCGGCCGGGCCGCATGATCCTTGCCGCCGGCCGGCCGATCAGCGGCTCTGCCCGGCGACTAGGATCCATCCATGAGTGATACGAAGTCCGACTGGCTTCGCGAGTCGCTGGTGTTCGGCGACGTCGGGGTCGCGCGAGCATTGCTGGATTTCGATTGGGCGCATACGCCGCTCGGGCCGCCGTCACAGTGGCCGGTGGAGCTCGTCACGGTCGTCCGCATGATGCTCAGCTCGCGCTTTTCGATGTGGATGGGATGGGGGCCGGAGCTGACGTTCTTCTACAACGATGCCTACGCACGCGCGACGTTGGGAAGTAAGCATCCGTGGGCGCTCGGTCGCCCGGCGCATGAGGTGTGGGCAGAGATCTGGCCCGACATTGGACCGCGGATCCAGAGCGTGCTCGACAGCGGCGGAGCGACCTGGGACGAGCGCCTGCTGCTGTTCCTCGAGCGCAGCGGCTACCGCGAAGAGACCTACCACACCTTTTCCTACAGCCCGCTGCAAGGTCCGGGAGGCCACGTCTCGGGCATGCTGTGCGTAGTCAGCGAGGAAACCGAGCGGGTCATCGGCGAGCGACGGATGGCGACGCTTCGCACCCTGGCGAGCGGGCTCGCGGCCGCACGTACGGAGCCCGAGGTAATGGGCGCGGTGCAGCACCGCCTGCGCGAGAACCGCTTTGACTTGCCCTTCTCGCTGGTGTACCTGTTTGAGGCCCCGGGGCGCGCCAGGTTGGCGTACGCGGGCGGCATCCAGCGCGGCCACCCGGCTGCCCCGGAGCTGATCGCGGCTGATGACGTCGAGGCAGAATGGCCGCTGCCGGCGCCGGGTGGCCGACTCGTCGTGGAATCTCTGGCGCAGCGGTTCGGCGAGCTGCCGAGCGGCAACTGGGATGATGCTCCCCGTAGCGCGCTCGTAGCTCGGCTGGGACCACAGGGGGACGAGCGGCCCACGGGACTGCTGATTGCCGGACTGAACCCGTACCGCCCGCTCGATCCGGGTTACGTCGGGTTCATCGGCCTGTTGGCTGGACAAATCGAGGCGGCGATCGCCAGCGCCCGGGCGTATGAGCACGAGCAGACGCGCGCGCGGGCTTTGACCGAGTTGGACCGGGCCAAGACCCAGTTCTTCTCGAACGTCAGCCACGAGCTGCGCACGCCGCTGACGCTGATCATGGCGCCGGTGGAGGACAGCCTGATCGATCAAGAGCACCCCCTGCCGGGCCCGCAACGGGAGCGCATGGAGCTGATCCGACGCAACGCCGGTCGGCTGAGGCGGATGGTCAACGACATTCTCGACTTCTCTCGTGTGGAGGGCGGCCGCATGGGAGCGACGCTGACTGCGACTGATCTGGCCGCGTTTACGACGGTGATCGTCGCCTCGTTCGCACCGGCGATCGAGCGCGCCGAGCTCGAGCTGCAGGAGGACTTACCCGCGCTGTCCCGACCCGTGCTCGTGGACCTCGAGATGTGGGAGAAAGTGGTGCTCAACCTGCTCTCAAATGCGCTCAAATTCACACTCGCCGGACACATCTCGATCTCGCTGCGCGAGGCCGATGAGATCGTCGAACTGGAGGTCAGCGACACCGGGATTGGGATTCCGCGCGAGGAGATCCCCCAGCTGTTTGAGCGCTTTCACCGCGTCGGCGAGGCGCGCGGGCGCTCGCACGATGGTTCCGGAATTGGCTTAGCGCTGGTTCACGAGCTGGTCAGTCTGCACGGCGGTGCGATCTCGGCTCGCAGCGAATTAGGGTCCGGCAGCAGTTTCCTCGTTCGCCTTCCGTACGGGCAGGTTGCCGGCGCGGAAGCGGTGGCCGAGGCGCGTCCCACGGCAGCGTCCAGGTCCTACCTGGACGAGGCACTCGGTTGGCACGAGACCTCGCTTCGGGAGACGTTGATCCCGGCACCCGCGCAAAGTCCAGCCACTGGCGTCGCTCGGGGCACGGTGCTGATCGTCGATGACAACTCCGATCTGCGCTCGATGCTCGCCCGGTTGCTCTCGCCGTACTACTCGGTGCAAACGGCCGGCGACGGCGAGCATGCGCTCGAGCTGGTCCAGCAGCAGGCACCAGACCTGGTCCTCGCCGACGTGATGATGCCGCGCTTGGACGGCCTCGGCTTGCTTCGAGCGCTCCGCGAGGACCCGCAGACAGCATCGCTGCCCGTGATACTGCTCTCAGCCCGGGCCGGCGACGAGGCGGCCATCAGCGGACTGGAGGCCGGCGCGGACGAGTATCTCGTCAAGCCGTTCTCGGCGCGAGAGCTCGTTGCCCGTATCCGCTCCAGCCTGGAGCTTTCGGCCGTTCGTCGCGAGGCTGCGGACGCGCTGCGCTTCGAGCGCCATCGGCTCGAGCAGACCCTCGAGCAGCTCCCGGTCGGCGTCCTCCTGGCCGAGGCGCCGTCCGGACGAATCATGCTCGCCAACAGACAGGTCGCCACGATCCTCGGTCAGCCAACGACCCAGGCGAACGATCATCAGGCTTTCGGAAGCTACGGACGCTTGACTCTCGATGGAGAGCCACTGCCGGTCGACCGCTGGCCGTTGGCGCGGGCGATTCGCCATGGTGAGGCGACCCACGACCTGGACATGATCTATCGAAGCGACCGCGGGCACAACGTCACCGTTCGCGTTAACGCCGCCCCCATCCGAGACGAGCACGGCACCACGTTCGCTGGAGTGGTCGTCTTCCAGGATTTGACGAGCCAGGTGCGCAGTCAGCGGCTACTGACCACGCAACGCGACATTCTGGCCCGAATCGCACAGGGCGAGCCACTCGATCAGACGCTGGAGCTGGTCGTGCAGAGCATCGAGGCGCTGATCGAAAGCGATGCCCGCGCGTCCATTCTGCTGCGCAGCGATGACGGGGATCGGCTGCAAATCGGTGCCGCGCCGAGCCTTCCACCGGCCTATAACGAGGCGATCGACGGGCTCGAGATCGGCGAAGGAGTCGGTTCGTGTGGCACCGCCGCGCATCGCGGGAGCCCGGTCATAGTCACTGACGTATCGGTCGATCCGCTGTGGACCAACTTCCGGGGTCTAGCCGCTCAACATGGCCTACGAGCCTGCTGGTCAACACCGATTGACGCCACCGATGGCGAGGTCGTTGGCACCTTCGCAGTCTACTACAGCCAGCCCGGAGGCCCCAGCGACGAAGACCGCCAGCTCGTCGCCCTGATGACCGAGACCGCGGCGGTGGCGATCGAGCGTGACCGTACCGCTCGCGCGCGCGAGCGACAGTTCAACGAGATGCAACGCAGCCTGCTTCCCCGCGCACTCGCCGAGGTCCCGGGGATCGAGATCGCGGCCAGGTTCCATCCTGCCACCCGAGGGCTCGAAGTAGGCGGCGACTTCTATGACACCTTCCCGCTCGACGAGGGCACGTGGGGTTTCGTGATCGGCGATGTCTGCGGTCATGGCGCCGAGGCCGCCGCGGCCACCGCGATCGCACGTCACACGACGCGTGCGGTCGCGCTACGCGAGACCTCATCCGGGCGAGTGCTGGCGGCCGTTCATGATGCCCTCTACCGCTCTGACCTCGACCGCTTCTGCACGGCAATCTACGGGCGCCTCGAACTCACAGACTCCGGCGCTCAACTTCAGTTCGCAAACGGCGGTCACCCGGCACCGTTGATCCTTCGCTCCGATGGAACTGTCGAGCGCGTAGAAGAGCATGGCCCGCTGCTCGGCATCCTGTCTCCCGCGCACAGCTATCCGGCCGTGCATGTCGAGCTCGAGGCCGGAGACTCCGTGATGATGTATACGGACGGCCTGATCGAGCGAAATCCACGGCTACCGACCGAGGACAACCTCCGGGTCGTGCTGGCGAGCCTCGTGGGGCTGCCTGCGGAGGAGGCAATACGCCGGCTCGAGGCGAGCTCGATCGCAACCGGGAGCTCGCCCGCTCGCGATGACATCGCAGTCCTCATCCTGCGGGTCGCACCAGAACCCGGTTGGCCGTCGGGCAGCCAGCGCGATCCACGCACCGTCGCTGTTGTGTGACCGTCACCGCCGCGGTCGCGCCAGGTCGAGTTCCCCAGAGCTGACCTCGTGTCCGGCGGCGCAGCGGAGCTGCACCCCGACGCGCTCGCCGCAGTCGCGATGCAGGAGCTGCACCGGACCTCCCCGATCGTCGAGCCAGCGGTCGCCCCACTGCATCAGCGCAACTAGGACCGGGAACAGGTCGGCGCCCTTGGCCGTCAGGCGGTAGTGCTGGCGGGTGCGTTGCCCCGGTTGGCGATAGTCCTCGCGTTCCAGCAGGCCTTGGCCGACGAGCTCGCGAAGCCGGGTGGCGGTGACAGGTTCGCTGAGGCCTGCGCGCACGGCGAAATCGTCAAACCTCGTGGTGCCGTAGAAAGCCTCGCGAAGGATCAAGAATGCTGAGCGCGTGCTGAGGGCCTCGAGCGCCTTGACGATCGTGCAGCGATCGGCGGTCCAGCTCTCGCGTGGATCCAACGCTCCGGTCATTCGTAGCTCGGTCTGCATATGGCCATGGTAGCTGACTCTTGCAAGCATAAGCCAGCTTGATAGGGTCCTGGCTGTGGCATCGCTAAGTCAGCTGATTGCACCGCGTCGCGATGCGTCGCCGCGGCTGGTGCTGGTGATTGTGTGCGCCGGCGTGGTGCTCGCGAGTCTGGACCTGTTCATCGTCAACGTTGCGCTGCCGCAGATGGCCCAGACATTCCACGTGCGCGCCGGCGCGCTGGGTGACCGCGCTCGCGGTCGGCTGGCGAAGGCTGCCGAGGATTCCCGGTCATCCGGTGCCGGTCCCCGACGCGCTCGGGGCACTCCTGATCACCGGCGGGGTCGGCGCGCTCACGCTCGGTCTCGTAAACGCCGCTGACTGGGGATGGGCGAGCGTCCGGACGATCGCGATTCTCGCGCTGTCCGTGATCGCACTCGCGCTGTTCGCCGCGCACTGCGCCCGGAACAGCAACCCGCTGATCGACCGCGCATTGTTTGCAGTCCGCCCGTTCACCGGCGCCTCGATCGTGGCGTTGCTTTTCTCGGCGGCGTTTGGAGCAATGCTGCTCTCGCGGGTCCTCTGGGCACAGGATGTCTGGCACTGGTCCGCGCTGATCACCGGGCTGTCGATCGCGCCCGGTCCGATCATGGTGCCGCTGTTCTCGTTCCTCGTCGCCGGTCGGCTGATCGTCAGGTTTGGGCCGGGATGGGTGATCGCCGCAGGCTCGACGATCTTCGCCGCCGGCGCCGCCTGGTGGGCACTTGCGATTGGCCTACAGCCCGATTATGTGGGCGACATGCTCGGCGGGATGCTGCTGACGGGGATCGGCGTCGGCCTCACGCTCCCGACGCTGATGGCGACCGGTGCCTCGTCGCTGCCGCCGAAGGCCTTTGCGACGGGATCGGCAGTCGTGAACATGCTGCGGCAGGTCGGGCTCGCCGTCGGGGTCGCTGTGCTGATCGCCGTGCTCGGCTCGCCTCGTTCAGCCGCGGCCACGCTCGCCGCCTACGAGCGAGGTTCGTGGGTGATCGCCACGATCGCATTTGCGGGCGGCCTCGTCGGATTGGTGCTTCTCAGCTCGCACCAGCGACGGCCCCAGCCGGCGACTGTTCCCGCGGTCGCGTCCGCCCCGCCACCGGCGAGGTCATATGAGCGAGGGGCCCGAGCGGCGGCATCAGGCCAGCGCTATTTTTCCACGTACGGCGGATGCGAGCACACGCGAGGAGAGCAATGAGCACCAATCCCACGGCGCGAACCACGATCCCCCATGCCCATCGGGCGCAGTTGTCCCCGCTAGGCGTGCACTGATGTCGCCGATCTCGCGCGGCTTTCTGGGCCGCCGCCGGCCCGTAGCGGATCCCGCCCGTGTCCCGCCGGGGCAGTACGTCACCAACGACTTCCCGGTGCTGTCGGCCGGACCGACGCCGCACACGCCCCTGGATGAGTGGAGCTTCACGGTTCACGGCGCGGTCGAAGAGCCTGTGTCCTGGCCATGGCAGGAGTTCCTCGCGCTTCCTTCGGAGACGGTCACAACGGACATTCACTGCGTGACCAAGTGGTCAAAGCTCGATACCAACTGGAAAGGAGTGTCACTTGACACTCTGCTCGCGGACGTGGAGAGCGCCGCTGAATATGTGAGCGCCTGGTCCGATGGGGGTTACACCACCAACCTGCCGCTGGAAGATGTGACCGACGGCAAGGCCTGGGTGGCCTACGAGTACGGCGGCCAGCCGCTCGAGCCCGAGCACGGTGGACCGGCACGGTTGCTGGTTCCACACCTGTATTTCTGGAAGAGCGCCAAATGGGTGCGAGGCCTCACCCTCACGCTCGAGGACGAGCCCGGGTTCTGGGAGACCTACGGCTATCACAACCACGGCGACCCATGGCTCGAGCAGCGCTACCAGGGAGACTGAACTGGCGGCAGGCCACGGTGCGCGAGGTGGTCGACGAGACCGCGCGGACCAGGAGCCTCGCGCTCGAGCTGCCCGGTTGGCCGGGGCACCGGGCCGGGCAACATGTCGACGTGCGCCTCACCGCCGAGGACGGCTATCAGGCGCAACGTAGCTATTCGATCGCGTCCGGCCCCGAGGACAGCAACCTCGTGTTGACCGTTGAGCGGCTCGAGGACGGTGAGGTCTCGCCCTACCTCGCCGACGAGCTCCGCTCCGGCGACGAGCTCGAGCTCCGCGGTCCAATCGGCGGCTACTTCGTTTGGGAGGAGTCGCTGAGCGGGACGGTGATGCTCGTAGCGGGCGGCACGGGGATCGTGCCCTTTCGTTCGATGCTCCGCCACCGCGCCGCGACACGCAGCGCCGTCGCAGTGCGCCTGCTGTATTCCTCGCGATCGCTCAGCGAGGTGATCTACCGGGAGGAGTTGCTGCGCTTCGGCGCCTCTGAGGTGGCGGATATCCGCTTCACGCTGACGCGCGAGTGGCCGGAGGGATGGGACGGGCATCGCGGGCGAATCGATCGAGAACTCCTCGACGAGGTCGCCTGGCCACCCCACGACCAGCCGCTCGTTTATATCTGCGGGCCGAGCGGGTTCGTCGAGACGGCTGCCCTTGCGATGGTCGCCGGCGGACACAAACCCGACCAGATCAGAACCGAACGCTTCGGACCGACCGGCGCGTGAACAGAGGAGAGCGCTGATGGAGCCACTTGACGGCAACTCAATCGCGGGAGAGCTGTACGAGTTCTTCGGCACCGAGATGACAATGGCGACCGGAGCGTGCGCCCACTGCGGCGCAGTCGCGAAGCTCGCCGAGCTGTCGGTCTACTCGAAGGCGCCGGGGGCGGTTGCTCGCTGCCGGAGCTGTGGCAACGTCGTCATGGTGCTCGTCAGAGTCCGCGAGAGGCTCCAGGTCAATCTCGACTGCCTAGAGCTGCGTGACGTCTAGAGCAAACCAAGCTCGGGGTCGACACCGACCTCGACGATTATGGCGCCGAAGGTATGCAGCGCGTACGGACCATTCGGCTCCGGAGCGAAAGATCCACTTCCGACCAAGTCCTCGAGGCCGGCGGAAGCCATGGCCGCGGCCAGGGCGCCGGCGCCCGGGGTGGGGCCGAGGTCTTGACCCGATCGCTTCTCCAGCTGCAAAGTCCTGAGCAGCGGCCATCACAGCCGCACCCACCCCCATCGTTGACGACGAGCCGTACGTGGGACCGGCCTCAGGCAGGGCCGCGTCGCCCATCGCGCAGCTCACCAGACCAGGCTCGAGCCCGAGCACGTCGCCGACGATCTGAGGGAAGATCGTCAGCGTACCCGTGCCTATGTCCTGGAATCCCGACTCGATTCTCGCCGTCCCGTCTGCCCGCAGCCTGACCTGCGCGTCGGAAGGGTTGCGAAAACAGCCCATCCCGCAGTCGGCCATGCCCTGCCCGACGAGCCAGGGACCGTCGCGCCCCGGCTCGCTGGGACGCCCTCGCCAGCCAAATGCCCGGGCGCCGTCTTCGTAGCACTCGCGCAGCTTCTTCGAGGACCATGGATGTCCGCTCACCGGATGCGTCTCGGCATAGTTGACGAGCAGCGAGGATCTGATGGGGCCACACGAAGCCCTTGCAGCCGAAGCCGCCACCTTGTATGAGCTTTGACCGGCCGGCCGGGCCTCCGACATCGCGGCGTCAAGCGCCTCGGTCACGCGCGGATCGTCGGGCCTCAGCCCGGGTAACCACCGCTCGGCCTGCTCGAGCCGCCAGGGGCGCAAGGCGACGGATCCGAGCGCGATCCGCGCGGCGAGGATCGTGCCGTCGTCCGCGAGCTCGACGGTAACCGCGGCCGAGACGAGCGCGTACTCATATGACTTGCGCTCGCGCACCTTCACGTACGCCGAGTGCCGGGCGGGCGCCGCGAGCTCGAGGGCCACGATCAGCTCATCGGGCTCGAGCACCGTGTCCGCGTCGATCCGGTCTCCGGGCAGGTGGTGCAGCTCTCGCACCGGAATGCGCCGTCCGCCGTCGGGACGCCGCGTCAACACCTCGGCGTCGAGCGCAGCCAAGGCTACGGCAGGATCGGCGGGGTGCGTGGCGACACAGTCCTCGGTCCAGCCAAACAGCGCGTGCCGGTCGCTGCGGCCCTGCCGGGCGCCGCAGCCGGAGCCAAGCTCGCGCCGGTTGCACGGTACTTGCTCCTCGGAGCGGAAGTACGCGCAGCGCGTCTTCTGCAAGAGGTTCCCACCGATCGTCGCCAGGTTTCGCAACTGAGCCGATGCCGCCTTGTGCACCGCTTCGCGCAGCACCGGCCAGTCGCTGCTCACCCGGGGATTGGCTGCCACGTCGTTGAGGCGCACGGCGGCACCGATCCGCAGCCCACCACCCGGAAGCGACTGCATCTGATCGAGGCCTCCGGCGCGACTGATGTCGACCACGCGGTCAGGCCCAGCGAGCCCCAGCCGCATCCAGTTGAGGAGCTCGGTGCCCCCGGCGAGCACCGCGGTTTCCGGCTCGGCGACCGCGGCCTATGCCTCCTCGATCGTCTTGGCGCAAGCGTATGCAAACGGTCGCATCAGCGGCGGCCCTTAAGCTCGGCCGCCGCGGCGCTGAGCGCTTCGCCAATCTGCGGATAGGAGCTACAGCGGCAGATGTTGCCGCTCATCCACTCGCGGATCTCCTCTTCGGAAGACGTGTGGCCTTCCTCGATGCAGGCGAGCCGAGATCACCTGCCCCGGTGTGCAGAAGCCGCAACGCTGTTAATGATCGCAGCGGAGCATCGCCGGCCCCTGCCGCCAGTCGCGTGGCTTCATGCTTTTACACCATAAGCCCGGCTTGGGCCGAGCTGAGAACCGCAATTGGTCCTAAGACCAGATGGCGTTGGTGCTCACCGAGCGGGCCGCCTCCGAGGCTCGGAGCGGGTTGCCGTCCGCGAAGCAGCGTGCAGCACCAACCCCATCAAGATCATGCTCACGCCGTTGACGATAAAGGCGAAACCCACGAGCAGCGCGAGCGTCGCAAATCCGATGCCGGGGCTGGCGACAATCACGATCCCTGCGATCACCTCGACCGCGGCTACTACCAACCGCCATCCGCGCCGCTCCTGCACCTCGAACGCCATGATGAAGCGCAATGTGCCGACCACCACCAGCCAGATGCCGATGAATAGCGCGATCACCGTCACGCCGGCGATCGGATGGCGGATCAGGAGGATCCCCACGATCAGGTTCAACACCCCGAGCAGCGCCACCAACCCACGGTTCTCCGTGAACTTACTGAACGAGCCAAACAACTCGACGAGACCGTCAAAGATCACGAAGATTCCGGCGATCACGGCCAGCGTGGCGAGACTGTCGTCCGGCTTGGCGAGAACGATCGCCCCCGCCACAATGCTGAGCGCACCCAGCAACACCGGCAGCCACCAAAGACGCCCCAGCTCCCGAACCTGTTCGCGAGCCGTGGAGGTTTCAGACATCGTTTGCGCCCTCCTCAGGCATAGGAACCCCTGCGGCGATCTTGCCAGTGCCGCGATTCTGTTCATTTCAGTTCTGCGCGGTCAACCGCAATCCTGCGTCGACGCTGGTACGCGCCTGATCGAGCAACTTTGGCGTTTAGCCTCCGCCTTCCGGAGCTCAGCAGCCAATGTTCGCATCGAGAGGCTGCTCACGCCCGCCGGAACGCCCGTACAGCCAGGGGTATGAACACGAGCAGCGGTCCCGCGATCCAGGCGAGGGTTCCGAGCGCCGGCACCAGCGCGTCTCATGGCCGATGGTCAGATCCCGGACGGCGTTCACGGCCAGCGTCATCGGGTTGATCTCCGGGAACGTGCGCACGGCGCCGGGCATCGACGAGGTCGGGACGTACACCGAAGAGGCGAACGTAAGCGGGAAGACCCAGACGAATCCCGCCGACTGGTCGGTCTCGGGGTCCCGCACCGACAGGCCGCCGAAGGCGCTGATCCAGGAGAAGACGTAGGAGAAGCCGAGCACGAGCGCGAACGCCAGCGCGAGATCGTAGTCCGGCTGGCTCGGCCAGAAGCCGATCGCGACGCCGACGAGCAGCATCACGATCAGGGTCATGACATTCATCACGACGTCGGCGGCTGTGCACCCGACAAGCACCGCCGAGCGGGCGATCGGGAGCGAGCGGAAGCGATCCACCACACCCGCCTTGACGTCTTCGGTGAGTCCGATGCCCGTTACCAACGCTCCGAAGATCGCGGTGCAGCACCGTCATGCCGTCACGGCGCAGCTCCTGAAACGTGCTCCAGAGTTCCTGCCGCGTCCGCGGGTCCAGGCCGGTGGTGGGCTCGTCGAGGAGGATTACCCGCGGCCGGCCGGTCAGGCTCGGCGGCGGACGGCGAGCGGATCGGCGACGACGTCGTGGCCGAGCACGCTGGCCCGCCCAGCCGTTGGGCGCAGCAGGGTAGCCAGGACGCGGACAAGCGTCGTCTTGCCCGCACCGTTGGGCCCGAGCAGGCCGAAGACGGTGCCGGGCTCCACTTCAAGATCGAGCCCGTCGGGCGCGACGACGTCGCCGCAGCTCCGCCGGAGGTCTTGGGGAGGATCGCGGGAGTGCTCGTCACGATTGGTGGCGGGATCGAGGTTGGGACATAGCGGCGGCGCCGGAATCGTCGGGCAGCTCGCCGGACGCGCGCAACGCGTCACGGCGGGCGCGCCACTCGACACCGAGGGCCGGCATCCGCTCGATCAGAAAGTCCGAGAACGCAGCCTTTTCCAGCAGGCGCGCCCGGCGGGCCGGTGGCGCGTCGCCCAGCGCCTGGAGCCCGTGGCGGGCCAGGGCACCAAACGCGGCGTTCTCCACCGGCGAATCCAGACTCTGCAACCAGAGCTCAGGGTGCAGGCTGATCAGATCTGGGTGCAAGATCTGGGTGATAGCGGTCGAAAGTCCCGCCCTTCCAAACCGGCCATCCTGCACCGTCCTCGTTGAATAGGTCCCGATCTCCTGTTGCATCGAGTTCGCGATAGGGAACCGCTCGCCACGTGCGCTCTTCGCTGTCGAAGCGAGCCTGATTGAGCATCATCGTTTGGAACACGGCCGCCGCGCGCGGATCAGGCAGCGATGGCAGTTCAAGGGTCGGCGACCACCTCTCCAGATCGGCGAGCTTGTAGGGCACGCGTAGCTCGCGCGCACGACGAAACGTGTCTTCGTCGCCGAGGGGGCCCGCGCTTGGGATCACCGCACCGTAAGCTGGCGGCTGTTTGCGGGCCGCGAGCAGGGTCATCCGGGTCCTGTGAAACACGGCGGGGAAAGCCAATATGCGCCGGTTCCACAAGACATCGGCGGACCGAATCGACCAGTTGCGGAACAGCTCGCCCCTGAGCGCAGACGCGCCGCTACCGCCAAGCAGTTGTCGCGGCAGCACGCATCCAAGCGCGCCACCTGTTCGAATGAGCGCAAGGAACCGTTCGGCGAATGCCTTGAACAGGTCTGGATCACCGCCGCGGTGCAAGCGGTAGTTACCGGCTGACACCTGGAAGTAGCGCTTTAGCCGGCCAGCGGTCTCGATTGCCCGCTCATATTGCTGTTCGACCCGGGGCTCGCGTTGCGTCAGCTCCTCGATCATGCGGTCGCGCTCCGCGGCCGAACTGACGAACTTGAGACCAGGCAGGTAGATCTGGAGGAAATCGTGGCGCTCGACCTTGAGCTTGTCCCACGGCGGATTCGCAAGTACGACTCGAAGCCGCGGCGGCCCTCCGCGAAGACCTCTGGGAACTCGAGCGGCCAATGAAAGAAGCCCTGTTCCGCAGCGATCCGTTCGGCTTGCCGTTCGTCGTCTGCTGCCTCGAGCGTGTATTCCTCGGTGATCCGCGCACGCGCGCCCGGCAGGTCAAAGCTCTCAGCGGTCCAGCGGTTGTAGATCGGCGTGACGGTGCTCAGCGCTTAGCGCCGCTCGCGCTCCGCCATACGAGCGGCTTCGATGTCCTGAAGGCGCAGCTCGACGCGTTCGACCGCCGCGCGAGCTTGCTCGGTCGCCGCTTCAAGGTCGCGGTCGACCCGGCTCCCTTCGAGTGTGCCGCGCTCGGGTGTAAGTGCGTCGCGCACCTCGTCACCGACGACCCCCACGAGGCTGTTTCCGTGTTTGAGGTTGTGGTCGAGGTAGGACAGCGGCAGACCAGGCACGAACGCGTCGAGCCAGAGCCCGAGCTTCGCCAGCTCGACAGCCATCAGGTTCTGATCGACACCGTATATCGACCGTTTCAGCACGACGCGCTTGAGCAGCTCAACATCGCGGACCTCTGCGAGGGCCCCAGGTGGAAGATCCTTCGCTTGAGCTTGGACCATCTCGCGGAGTTGGCCGAGGACGGCTCGGACCGGCTTGAGTGGGCGCTCGCTGAGAAAGGCCGCGATTCGATCAGTCAATACGTCAAGCGCGTCGACGAGGAAATGGCCGCTCCTCCCCGGCTCGGAACAATTCGACGATGATCTCCGTTCGGACATTTCGAACAACTGGCTCGCCAAAGCCGCGCAACGGGTCGATCTCCACTTCGTTGAGATCGACGTCAGGGTGCACCAGCCTCGGCTGAGGACCGTCGCCATTGCCATCGCTAGTCCATTCGATCGATCGCCGGAACGCCTCGGCTGGCGGCGACCAGTCGAGGACGGCCTGTCCGGTCCTAACCACCACCAACGCGAGCGGACGCTCGAGCCCGACCTGATCCTGAACCTTCCAGACAAGCTCGCGGCCGTCGATATCAAGCCACGTGCGCGCCGACGCGAGCGGATACCTGGCCTGCATCTGCTGCCTTAGCACGTCGATCGCAGGACGCATGTTGATCATCGGTACGCCGGCATCGCGGTACTGGGCGAGCAGCCGGGTTTCGACAAATTCGCCCCAGGTCACCGCCTCATCCCCTGTCGACGCCTCTCGCACGACGGGCGGATAGCTCCGGCCCGACCTGGTCCTCGCGGCCGAGGTCGCGAGCGAGCGCTCGGATCATGAACAAATACACGCGCGAGGTCGCCGGCGCCGCCGGACGCCCCCCGAAGAACGGAACGGGAATTAGCGCTAAGCGATCACAAGCAGTCAATCCACCACGATTCGGCGACATCACCCCCGCCCCGCCCAAACAACCGTAGGCACACGCCGCACAAGCGCACAAACCCCCGACAACCCGCGTCACACGCGGGTTTTCCGCGTCAAGACGTGCCTACCAACTTCGGAAGTCCGGTTCGGCGAGCGGCGGCTAACGATGCCGCTGGAAGCGCTACTGGCCGACGTCTCACGGCCGCTTTGCCGGATGCATCCGGCTGTCTCGCCGCCGCCTCTGGTCAGAGCCGGCTTCGTTCCAATCCAGCAGTAATCGTCGATGCGGTCCTCGCTCCTGCTCAGCGCTGAAATCGACAGTCTCGCCGCTCGCTGGAGCAGCCCGAGTCAGCAAACGTGCAAGCACGGCGCGATGCTGCTCCCAGCCGAATGCAGGAGCCGCGTTGCCACGAACTCGTCGACGCCTGCTCATCCTCAGAAGCACCAGCGTTGACCCTCGGGGAGTCGGTGGCTCCCTTCGGCCGAATAGGCCCGGTGGTAAGGAAGCTGTCAGGAGGGGGAAGCAGCCCCGATAGCCGAAGACCGCACACAAGCGACAGCGCTGACGTCTCACCGGGCAGCCGGCATTATTCTTGGTGCTCCGTCTCACCTCGACGAACAACGCCCCCTCCAAGACGTTGCAAGTCATCAGGGTAGCTCTCCCTGCTGCCCAGCCGCACGCCAAGCGGCACCTTGCGCCCGTCGGTGGTCGGGTAGCCGGGACAGTTACCCGTCCCGGCTCCCACAGAACCGTGCTTGCGCTGTTCGCACACGGCTCCTCGGGACGGTGGGTTATGACCCCCGCCGCCGGCCGGTTTGCGACCTCGATCTATCCCCATCGAGCCAGCGATGGCTGAACGGGGGCAACGACATTCCTTCCATCGTCACAGACGGGGCGGTCTCCGCATTGACGATCGCCTTCGGCATATCTGCTGTTGCGATCGGCAGGTGGAGCTGCACCGTCATTTGATCGACCGGGACCGCCTTCCCTTGCCCGCCCACGCTTGCGCGGCCGGACTCAGCGGGCATTACACCCGCCTTCCAGTACTACGCGGTCCTCCCACTTCTGCTGGGCCATCGACCTTCGTCCTTTCGTTCTCCGGCCTACCGGCAACCTCGCCGGAACCCAGCAGATCTCCCGGGGTGAAACGCTGAGATTTCGCTGAGATCGCGTCGCCACTACGCCCTCCGGTATCGGCAGGTATCGGGCATCGCTGCTGCAGGCCAGCTCACCCAACCGAGGGGCGCCTTACGGCGCTTCACTTTCGTTCGCGACCACAACGCATCTATGGCCTCCTCCAGACACGCCCTCACGGAAGCTCCGCAGCGCATAACCAAGCCGCACTGGAGCCGCCCGGTCAATTCCGGGCCGCGCCCTTGCCTCTTCGATGTTGGATTCCCCCTGTCAGGGCTCCAGGACAGGACTTCCACCTCCGATCTCAGCATCCGTGCCCGGCACACCCGTCCCACCTGGGCAGGTGGGACGGCACCGACGCTACGTCAGCGCCTCCCGGTCGCGATGAAGAAAGCAGGGCCGTTGGGTGAACCCACTCCGGTCTCGTCGTCGTATCCCGGGGTGTCGTACAGGGTCGAGCTCTGGACATCAATCGTCCGCAACCGGAAGAACGTGCCCTGGGTGTTATCCAGGAAGTTCACGTAGTCGGTGCGGACCTCGGCCAGCGGCGAGGTCGGCGCGACGATGTCGTGCAGCGCGCTTGTCCCCAACGAGTGGTAATAGAGGGGATTGATGAACCCCCGTGATCGATGGCTAAATTGGTCGGCTACTGCCACAACGCCGGCCATCAGCGGAGACGACAGGCTGGTGCCTCCGATACGGTACTGATCCCAGTAGGTGCCGTCGGGGAACACCTGGGTCTCGCCGACCTCGAAGCCAGTGTTGGGGTCGCCTGGCATCGCGATGTCCGGCACTGCCCGCATCGGGGTTCCGCCGTAGTACTGGGAGATGCTCGTCGGCACGTTACGGACCTGGTAGAAGGGCTGGGTGAACAGCTGGCTGGTCCCGCCGCCGCCGCCGGAGGAGTAGTTTCCGGGCGGTGCCGGCGTCCAGGCTCCATTGGTGAGTTGCGAGTAGGCGCTCTGCCATCCGTACTCGTTCAGCCACTGGCCCCGGTTGCCGATCTGTACGCTGGTGCCGCCAACGCCAGTGACGTACGGGAGGTCGGCAGGGAACTCCACGGTCTTGGCGGACAGGTTCGCACCACCGTCCGTGTGGTCGCCGGAGTCGCCCGAGGAGAAGTTCACCGTGATCCCGGTCAGCGCCGCCTCCAGAGAGAACTGCTGATAGAAGGCTACGTAGCTGGAGCCGAGCAGGTTGATGTCGTCGGTGCTGGCGGTCCACGAGTTGGTGATCACGTCGGCGATGTGGTTGTCAATCGCGCTGGCCCAGGCATCGTCCAGGCCGCTGAAGCAGTCCGAAGCACCGACATAAACGATCTTGGCGCCTGGCGCCATCGCGTGCACGGCCTCTACGTCGAGGGATTCCTCTCCGTACCAGCCCTGCGCGCCACACTCATCGACGAGGTCGTAACCGTTGGGACCAGGGGTGATCTGAGAGAACTGGCCCCGAGTGAACAGCGGCTGCTGGTGCACCCGGTTGTATCGCTGGGCGTCCGGGTAGATCGTCGGCGAGGCGTACGCGTCGGTGATCGCCACGGTGACCCCGCGTCCGGTCACGCCCGACGCCAGTAGCCCGCTCTCCCCATAGGCCGACTGGTATTGCTGGGGCACGTACCCGCAGATTACGTATGGCTCCGTCTTGCCGTAGACGGCCGGCTTGTCGTGGGCGATCGTATCGCCGTAGTAGCGCGAGCACGGGTGCACCCCGTACCGAGCGCCAGGCGGTGGTCCGGGCTCGCTGTCGGCGGGCTGTTTCAAGGTGGAGCCCTGGTCGATCCCGAGCACACCAGTAATCACACGGCTGACCGCGGCTGGGGTACTGTCCGGCAGAGACAGCACCGTGGCGTTGGCCCGCACCGTCTTGCCCAGGTAGGAGTAGTTGTGCACCTGCGCCCCGAAGGTCTCCTCCACCTGCGCGACCGAACCGCTCGCCTCCACGTACATCCCGCTTGGCAACGTCTTCGTGACTCGGAAGCCCTGCGAGCGAAGCCAGCCCTGCACGGCGGCGACATCGGCGCTGGCTGGGGCATAGCTGGCGTCGAACGCCGCGGTCGACAACCACTGACCGTAGCTGGCGCTGGTCGGATCGGAGATCGTTTGCAAACTGGCTTCCGCGCCGGCTTGGTCACGCATGCCCAGCAGTACGCCGAAATCGACCCGCTCCACTGACGGCGTGGCACCGAGATCGCGGGCCCGGGGCAACCAGCCGGGGCTGCTTCCGTGTAGCGAGTGCCGGCCTTGCGAGGCCGAGGCCGACGCGGCCGCTGCGGTGACGGCCGTGAGCGTGACGCAGGCGAGCACCCCAACGAGCAGCCTGTTCAGCAGCTTGCCGTTTGCCGAACAGACTTTCTGCATGCCGACCCCCTCGTGCGCCCAATGCGATTGCGACGGAAGTCTTCTTTGTGTACCTCCTGGTTGCCCACCTCTCGCCTTAAGTCACGTTTTCCAGCGCCAATCGGTGAAGAACATCGCCTCATCCGGTCCGACGCCGGAGGGGAAGGACCGCGCAATCAATATTCGCAGCCCGTCCAGACGTGAGGCGCCGGTGATTGCGAATCGGGCGTGTCCGTTCCTGTCTTTCTCCGCGGCGGATCTTCGACCCGCTGCTGGGCGCTACGGGCTGAAGGCTCCAGGCCACACGTAACGCGGCCTGGCGTTATCAGGCGGCATCCACGCTGGCGGCCGTGGGCGGAGTCGTCGCCAGGTCGAGCGTGCGGCGCAGCGCGGGCACGCGTGCTCGGTCCTCGGAGGCCTCGGCGATGCGCACGAGGTCGACCAGCGACGCGACCGTCACCTCGAGGTCGTCGGCGAGCTGGATCGTGACCGCATCGCGCCGCAGGTCGTCATAACCCTGGGTGCCGGGCGGCGCCGGCTCGATGACGAGCTCGGTCCCGTGGGCGTCGGGGGTGAAGCGAGGGGGCGTGTCGATTGCCGGCGTCGTCGACGAGGCGATCGGCTTACCGCCGCCGCCGGCGATCGCGGCGCTGAGGCGCTCACGCTGGCCGAGGCGCGGGACGATCGTCACGGTGCCGGTCACGGGCAGCAGCGGCGAGCCGCGCAGGATCTCGGCGAGCTCGCCGGTCAGGACGTATTGGATGCCGGCTCGTTCGAGCGCGCGGAGCACGCCGAGCACGCCGGCGGCCGCCGGTGCTTGGGCGCGTGTTGCTTGTCCGCGGGCTGCTCGCAGCGGCTGGGCGTCGCGCAGCGCGCGCTCCAGGCGCTGCGGCGGTGGGAGCGCGAGCGCCGCGGCGATCTGGTGGTCGTAGGAGTCGGCGCGCGCGAGGCCAAAGGTCAGCTCCAGGCCGCAGGCGGCGATCAGCGACCGGAGCCGCTCGAGCGACGGAGTGACGCGGCCGCGCTCGTAGCGGGCGATCTGCTGCTGCGCGACGCCGGCGCGGGCAGCGAGCTCGCGTTGCGAGAGCGCGGCGCTGCGGCGGGCCTGGATGAGGAGGCTTGCGCTGAGCACGAGGCTATGAGACTACTTCCGATGTAGGCGGACAACATATCAGTTGTCAGAGCGTACATTCTAGGACGTCGGACGCTAGTCGTGTCGTTGTCTTGGGCTGGACGAGTTGCGGGAACGGGGCGGGCGACCTGACGCCTCCCGCTACTTTGTCTCAGCTCGGGTACCGCCGCATCGTCGGCAGGCCGACGTTGACCTGCTCGCCAAGCACAAACGAGCAGCAGCAGCGTGCTCGAGGACCGGCGTGATCGCTATCGTGGCAACGCCGGTCGCCCGCGTGGTGAGCGACGACTCCCGTGTGGGAGATCCAGAGCGCGGCGATTTGCCGTCCCAGCTCCTGAGCTGACCGCCCTCGACGTCAGAGGTGAACGATAGACAGTGTTAATCAGCTCGGCGGAGCGCTAACGCGACATTTCGGTGACGTCGCCTCGGTAAGAATGGTGTAACGAGCGCGCCGACCAGCGTGCCGCTCATGTTCGTCTGCCACCTCGGTGGTGCTCACGCGGCCGCGGCCCGCGACTCGCCGGAGGTGCCGATGGCGCCGCCGCCCCGGGCGAGCAACGTCAGCACGTGCGCGGTGGCCTGTTGGGCGGCGTCATGCTCCGGCTCGTCGACGTCCGCCTCGAGGACGGTCAGGAAGGCGGCGACGACGTCGGGGTCGAATTGTGCGCCGCCGCAGCGCAGCAACTCCTGGCACGCGGCGTCGTTAGGGACGGCCGCGCGATATGCCCGTCCCGTCGTCATCGCCTCGTAGGCGTCACAGACGCTGACGATCCTCGAGCCGAGGGGGATCTCCTCGCCGCTAAGGCGATCTGGATAGCCCGATCCGTCCCAGCGCTCGTGGCTGGCGCGGACCAGGCGCGCCACCGACCGCAGCGCGGGAGCGCCCTGGAGGATCCGTTCGCCGAGGATCGTGTGGGTGCGGACGGACTCCCACTCGCTGTCGCTGAGGCGGCTTGGCTTGTTGAGAATCGCGTCCGGGATGCCGACCTTGCCGATGTCGTGCAGCCGGGCCGCGCTCGCGACCTCGTCAAGCTCCTCCCCCCTCATCCCGAGCCGGCGCGCGACCGTCGTCGCGAGCGCGGACACCCGGCTCGAGTGCTCGTCCAGCTCAGGCTGCCTTGCCCGGATCGTCCGCAGCAGCACTTCCGCAGACTGGTCGCGGGCCGCGGTGGAGCGGGCTCGCTTGTTGGCGTACATCCGCTCGTCGGCAAATCGGAGCGCGCGCTGCGTAGTGTTCGCCTCCTGGGGCAGGAGAACGACCCCGAGCGAGGCCCGAATCGAGACCTCCGGGCCAGTCTCTGTTAACGCGGCGGCAGCCCTCGCGATCAGTTGATCCGGGTCCATCCCGCCCAGGTCCAGGTGAGCGCAGAACTCATCGCCGCCGAGTCGATACGCCTTGCCGACTTCGTCCACCGCTCGCTGCAGCCTGCCTCCGAGTCGTGCCAGCAACTCGTCGCCGGCCGGGTGGCCGTACGTGTCGTTGTAGTCCTTGAAGCAGTCGAGGTCAAGCAGCAGGAGTAGAGACGATCCGCGGTTCGCCTCATCGTCGAACGCCGCCTCCAGGTCGGCGATCAGGCGGCGGCGATTGCCCAAACCGGTCAACGGATCGGTCATAGCCTGCTCGCGGATCGCGTTGTGAGCGATGATCTCGGCCGCAGCGAACTCGGCCTTGCCGATCAATTCAGAGATCAGGGCGAGCTCGTCGGCATCGAATGCGCGCTCGGGGCGGACCAATGACAGCGAACCCGTGATCTCGCTCGGCCAAGCCGAGATCCGCATCGGCGCGTTCAGCTGCCAGATGGCGTCCTCCCCGATCTGGACCGGGGCCATACGCCAGCCGCCGCATCCGGGCTCGCTCGCAAGCGGGTCAAGCCAGCCCTCCGCGCCGGCCGAGAGCCGCACCGGCGACGGCTCGCCGCTCAGCTCCAATCGCCCGGCCGCGGCGTCGAGCGATTCGATCGAGCCGTGAAGGAGGATCTCGAGCAGTGCCCCGAGTTCGAGCTTGGCCGCGAACGCGTCACCGAGGCGGCGGACGGCCGATTGAAGACGGGCGCGTTCTCGCTCGAGGAGCTTCAGCCGGTGGTGCGCCTTATCAATGCGCTGGCTACGATCGCGCGCTAGGAGCCAGAGGAACAGCACGAGCGGCAGCACGAACAGGACCGCAGCCTCCTCGTGACGCGTCGCAATCCCAGCCAGAAAGCCCAGCGGCGCCAGGCAGGCATCGACGGCCCAGACCACCGCGAACACCTGAATTTGCAGTCTGACCTCGGGCACCACGCCTGCGAGGCGTGTGCGTACCAGCGAACTCACCAGATCCAGTACGCACCCCGCCACCAACGCCACCGCCAGAAGCGGCAGCTGTCCGAACCCAATCGTGGGCGATCCGGCCAGGAGCAACACGACGGCGGGCCCGACCACATGCCACGCGTCCGGGACCGCCGACAGGACCCGCCGCGGGGCGACCCCGCCGAATGCCCACTCGACGGTGTTGCCGATCACCATGCCGAGGCCAACAGCGAACGGGACCGCCGCCGGCGGGAGGATCACCAGCATCGGCACGAGCACTAGCATCGTCGGCACGACGTACCCGGCGCCGACCGGGAACTCGATGCGACTCGAGAGCGCGTACACCGCGATCAGCAAAGCCGCGATCGAGACATCCAGCCCAGTCAGGCCTCGGGCCAGCAGCAGCGTCAGCGCGACCGCAACAAATAACGCTCCGGCCGTCGCATCAACTATCAGCTCGCGTTCGGACGCGCGCCGCTCGCGACCCTCCCAGCTGCGCTCGAGCAGCCGCTCAGTCGCCGACTCGGCCTCATACGGTTCGATCGGGCTCAAGGTCGGTCCCCGCGCCAGTGACCCGCGCCTGCTCAGCCCGAGCGGTAGGGGTCGGGCTGGTGCCTGACCTGATCGGCCATGCCGTAGAAGTAGCCGCCAGCGTCGACGACGTAGCCACTCATATCGCCCGACTGGGCACCCCCATTATTCCCGGACCGAGGCGAAGGCGCCGCGAGCGCCACACCCGTGCTGGCCAAGACCCCGGCACAGGACAGGGCGGCGATCCGGCGAGCGGCGACACGCAGGCGTGGGCGGATAACGGAAGACAAGGCTGAACCTCCATGTAGGGACGCCATCACTGGCGCACGATTTCGTGGTGGTCGGCAGCTGGGCCATCTCGGAACGAGACCCCTGGCTTTGCGCCCCCGCCTCACGGCGAGTTAGCCCTTATAACGACACAGTACGGATCGGCAGCCGGCGGCCGGCGGTTGAGACACGAACCACGCAACTGGAGCTTTAATGGAGGTACAGGGCTCCAGGCTCATCGCAAGCCGTGCTGGCGTCGGTGGCGGTCGATCACCGGCGCACGCTGGACCATTTTTCGGTGGCGCGCGGACGATGTCACGGGAGATCTGGCGCGTTCGGTGGCGGATCCGCCCTTCCGGACGCGGACCCGCGAGCGAGAAAACTGGGGCGACGCACTCACTGCTCGCTGCGGCGAGCCCACGCGAGCGCCGGCGGGAAACGGCGAAGAGCGGCAAGGGCACGATGCGCGTCCTGCACGCACGACTTACGGCTAAGAACGAGACGACCGGCTCGACCTCCACCGCCAAGGGCCACACGCTGATCAAGGTCCGAGAAGACGGGCGATCACGTTCAAGACCCAAGTCAACAACCCGAACCACGAGACATTCATTGCGGGCCACATCCACAAGGCCCCCGTCGGGGTCCCCGGCCCGATCGTAGTACCGCTGTTCGTGGCGCCGTCCCCGCCGACGACTGCGCGCCACATCAGCCTGCGCGGTCAGGTCGTGCTTGTCGGTGGAGCAGCGGGCGTAGCCGATGAGGATTCCGGGCATCGCGACGAGCCTACGTATAGCCCCCGGACGGTGAGACGAATCAGCGGACGGGCTAAATGAGACGCCGGATTGCCACTCCGGCGGGCAGAGTCTCGGTGGTGGATCAAGGTGGACGCCCGCGGCTTGCAGGATCATGTTCATCGGCGCCGAACTGAGGAATCGTCATCAAACGTCTGGACCTCTACGTAGGCATCGGGTGCGGCCGTCCTTCCGGCGCGGCCGTTCTCGTTGTGCACTCGCCCCGCGCCGGCGGCATGCTCCAGGCATTCGCCGAGCCGCCGGATACCGAAGGGACAGCGACGTAACGTCCCGCTTCTCGCGGTCCGCTTCTCGTCGACCTTACCGTGGACAAGCCAAAGCGAGGTTTCCCGACGAGCGCTCTGACGTCGACTTGCTGGTCGTTGCCGAGCCTGGCTGGCTTGAGGAGCTGTGGGCAGAGCGGCCGTCGATCGCCGAAGCCTTGGCGGGGTTCCAGTAGCAACGGCGCGAAAACGGTCGCTACGCGTTAGACGTGGTTGGCTCCGCGCGCGCACGACTCCTGCTTCGAGAGCAAGCACGAGCCGAGCGTCTACGCGGACAGCCCCTCCTCGTCCCAACCGAGGGTCCGCACCCCTCTCGGCGGGACGACTGCATCCAGGCGAGGCCGTCGCACAAACCATCGCGGGTCTCGACTTTTTGTGCGTTTGCGACAAGGTGAGGATTCGGGGGCGAGCCTTTTCAGCCGTGGAGGACCCGCTCTGGCCGCCTGAGCCGCTCTCACGAGGTCAGCAAAAACAGCCGTTGTCAAATTCGTACAAGGGGTTTGGTTTGTGCGACGGCCTCAGGCGAAAGGAGCAGCGGGCTGGTCTCTGCGGTCTACCGACACCGCAGCGCCCATATGCATGGAAGGCGGTATCGCATGCGTCGCTACCGCCTTTCCGGCTGCGGCAGGTGGAGCGCGGTCGAATCGGGCACCCGGCGACGCTCGCATCTCGCCCGCGCGTTTTGGGTTGAATTGCGTTGGTGGCGTTGGTGGCGTTGGTAGCGTCGGCGCAGGCGTGAGGCGCCGGCCGGTCTGCGCCCCGGCTCGACGGCGCGGAGCCTAGGGAGTGTGGGTGATGTATGACTATGTGATCGTCGGCGCCGGGTCCGCCGGCTGCGTGCTGGCCGCACGGCTGGGTGAGGACCGCGATCTGCGCGTTGCGGTGATCGAGGCGGAGCCGCCGGACAGCGAGCCGGTGATCCACATGCCGCTGGCGTTCCGTCAGTTGTGGGACAGCCGGTTCGACTGGGGGTTGTGGAGCGAGGCCGAGCCAGGATTCGGCGATCGGCGTGACCTGCTGCCGCGCGGACGCGTGCTGGGGGGCTCTAGCTCGCTGAACACGATGATCTATGCGGGGCAACCGCGCCGACTACGACGAGTGGGCGGCGATGGGCCTCGCCGGCTGGGCTTACGAGGACGTCTTGCCGTACTTCCGGCGCTCGGAGGACAACGAGCGCGGCGAGTGCTATTACCACGGCGTCGGCGGACCCCTGACTGTGAGCGACGGCCGATCAATGCACGCCCTCGTCGGTGCGTGCATCGACGAGTCGCTGCAGGCCGGCATCGCGCCGACCGACGATCACAACGGCCCGACGCAGGAAGGGGCAGGCTGGTTTCAGTTCACCCAGCGGAACGGCCGGCGCTGCAGCACCGCGGTCGCGTATCTGCACCCGGCGGTCGCGCATGGCAACGTCGAGGTGCTCACTGACGCGCTCGGGACGCGGGTTCTCCTCGAGGATGGTCGCGCGGTCGGCGTCGAGATCCTGCGTAACAACAACCTGGAGAGCGTGCGCGCCGAGCGTGAGGTGATCGTCTGCGGCGGCGCCTACCACTCGCCGCACCTGCTGATGCTGTCGGGCATCGGCCCCGCCGACGACCTGAGGGCGCTCGGGCTCGAAGCGCGCGTCGACCTGCCCGTCGGCCGCAACCTGCACGACCACGTGTTTGCTGCCCTGGTCTGGCTGACCGACCACGAAAGCCTGCGCACGGCTCATCCGTGGGCTGCCGCCGCTGCCCCGCCAGGAGGCTCCCCGAGCCCAGGCAGATCTCATCGCCGACGCATAAGCGCCACCGGCAAGGCCGCTGATCGATGCGTCGCGCGTTACGGGCTTGGACGACCAGCGGCAGCGCCGCCGTCAGTCGGCCATGCACGTGGCCGCGCTGCCGCTTCGAGTTAGAAGCAGTAGTACGGGCTCGCGCCGCCAGCGCTATCGGTGGGGACGAGCAGCAGCGTTCGTGCGGGAGCTTGACGCGCTCTCGCTTGCGGACTCGTGTGCGCCGGCCGACGACCGCTTCTAATCTTAGACGCGGTATTCCGTCCGGTCTATCCCAGGACCTCGTGGCCGTTGTCGAGCACCTGGAACATCGCGTTTGGGAGTGCCTCGACGACCCCTGAGCGGCATCTCGCCACGCCTTGGCAGGGCGCTCGACATCCTTGGCAGGACGGCGTCCACGATTGGGCATCAGGTCACGCGTACCAGCGCCGGTGCGCGGACGGGGCTTGCTGCCTCCGTCCGCGCATAGGGACACGATTTCAGACGTTGGTGGTCTCGCGCTCGGCTGCCTTGAGCACGCCAGCGCGGTTCTTGTGGGCCCGCTCATACGCGAGAACGTCCTTCACATGCTGCTCGTCGCTGTCGCCGAGGACCGCTTCGATCTCGGCAACCGTGAGCTCGTCGTACCCGGGCCACGGCTCCGCGCGCCGCAGCGCGGTGACGCGGCTCAAGACCGTCGTGCGGTTGTCGTTCTTGCGCTCGTAGGAGTCGATCTTGGCGAGGTCGATCTGCGAGAGCTCGGGGAGCTTGCTCACGATCTCCTCGACGGTCAGCGAGTCATAGCGCGCGATCGCGAGATCCTCCTCGGAGGCGACCGCACCCTTGATCTGTCCCTCGACCTGCGCGACGCCGGGAACCTTGCGCGCTTGCCGAGCAGTGCTCTTGACCTCGGTCTGTGCCTTGCGCGCCGTTTGCTTGACCTCGTGCGCGACCTCGCGCGCGACGTCTGCCGCACCGGTCTCGGTGACCTCGTACGAGGGCTCACCCTCAACTTCGGCGCCGACGACCGCGTCGGTGAGCTTCGGGATCTCGCGCATGATCCGCTCGAGCATCCGCTCCTCATCGGCGCGGATCGACCTGGCGAGCTGGGCTGTCCGCTCATCCCCAACCCTGGTCGCGAGGCGCTCCAGGGCAGTGTAGGTCGCGATCTCGAGCGCCTCGGTCGCGTACGCGTCCTTGGCGTTCTTGAGCACCTTTTCCTCGCCGCCCGTCCCGCGCAGCAGGTCAAACGGCGTCTTGCTCAAGGCGAGGCCCTGGCTGACGAGCGTCTCGGTGAAGCCGACAAACACCTGCAACGGGTTGCGAGCTCCCTGAAGCTCGCCCAGACGCTGCTGGATGCGACCGACGTGCCTGCGCGTCTCGGCCAGGTGCTTCTCCAACCCGTCGCGGTAGGACCCGCGCGGGGTGATCGCGATCTGGGAGCGCAGCATACTCACCAAGCCGATCTCGCTCGCATGCGCTTCGCCCAGGTACTGCACGACCTTCTGCTCAGACTGGCTCATCTAACTGACCTCCATCGTCGTTTTCGATGAGAGCGATCTCACCTTTGGCAACTACGCCCACCCGACTCACCCTCGACCGGCAATTACCCGCCCACGACCAACCTCACACCCGATCAAGGACCCCCACGCTGCCGTTCGTGCCCGTCGGCACCGAGGGCGTTCATGAAGGCCGCGCAGTCTTCGCGCGCGATGTCGGCAGTGATGCAGCGTCGCCAAGCGCGAGCGTGCGCCACTCGCCGGTGCAGAGCGACAGTCGAATGACAGTGGTCTTTGATGATTCAATCCTGCCGGCCGCCCGAGTGGGGGACATTGCGGTCTACCGGCGCTCGTGCTCGCGGCCGCTGACGGGCTGTGAGTATGGAAGCGGCGCGCCCGGTCCCTGGCACCTCCCCGTAGTTGACGGCGGCAGCACGAAACCCGGGCTTTGTCCCGGCGATCAGGGCGAAGCCCCCGCCCTGGCAGAAGCCCGCCACTGCGATCCGCTCAGCGTCGACCTCGTCTCGCCTCGCGAGCGTCTCGCCCGCCGCGAGGATGTCTGCAATCTCACGGTCGATGCTCCCACGCAGCAAGTGGATCATCACTCGGCTGAGGCAGACGATTCGCCGACCGTGCGAGTAGAGGTCGGGGGTCAGGGCGACATAGCCTGCATCGGCGAACCGCCGGGCGGTGCGGCGGATGTCGTCGTTGAGGCCGAACGACTCGTGAAGCACCAAGACTCCCGGGCACGGCCCCGCGCTGTCGGGCGCGAACAGCTCCGCGCGCAGCACTGCGCCATCGGCGAGGTTCACATCGACCGGCTCACCCTGCAACGACAACCGCGCAATGCCCCCAAAGACCGACGCGGAAAGGGATCGAACCGCGCGAGCGTAGCTCAACTAGCCGCCCCACAACACGAACGTCGCTTGCACGGCTTCCATGGACCGAGCGCAGCGACGATCGAGCTGATCGAAGCGGCTGAGGACTCGAGCGTTCCGCCAGATTCGGCCGAATAGAACGTGCCCGAGACTCTTCGCCGCAACGCGACGCGGTTGAGATCGGCTTGTCAAGCTCCGAGGGTCGACGAGCACGGAAGCAGCTTTCGGGAAGAAGCTCAGCGCCCAGCCTTCTGCGGCGCTGGAGCCGTCGCGCCGTCTCCCGATACTGAGATCCTCAAAACGCTCCTGACCGAGCGTCGGCTCGAGATCCCGACGCGATCGCTCGACTCAAGCGCCCTCGCCCGCCTCAGCATCGCTCGCGTCATCCGCCGCGCGCGGACGCATCCAGCTCAACGGTGCCGCAGCCTTCAGCGCCGACGCGACCGCCGCACCGCCGCACCGGAATTCCGCTGACGCGAGCCGCCGCGGTCCCGCCGCGGTCCCAACCCGGGGACGTTTGGGGTGCGGGCAGCCCGGGTAGCGGGCGTGATGGCCCCAAATGGAAAGGAGCATCAATGCTCACGCTTTCCCGGTCCGCCGTCGAGGGGTCGACAGCCTGCTGCACAGTCCCGACGTGCCCGACGACGCCGGACTGCGCATCGGCACCGCCGGCGAGTCCCAGTTCACCGTCGAGATCGCCCCTGAGCCTGCGCCGGGCGATAAGGTCCTCGAGGAGGGTGGCGCGCGTGTGTTCGTCGACTCCGAGGCAGCCCCGATGCTCGACAACGCCGAGCTCGACGCGCGCAGGGAAGGTGATCAGGTCGCTTTTGGCTTGACGCCGATGGGCGGCGACAACAGCTCGCGGGGCGACGGGTAGCTCCGCGCGTGCGCCGTCGCTGCGCAACCCCGCTTCCAAGCTCTGCTCCAGGTCTTGTGCGAGACCTCACCCCACGCTCTGGCCGCCGCTTTGCGAGATAGCTCCGTGGAGCCTGGGCGAGACCTGCCCAACCGGGCGCTGCACCGAGCGACGAAGATCAGCAGGCCAGGCGGCGCGTCTAGCGCCGAAGCCGTCCTAGAGCAGGGACGACTTCGTTCGCCTGCTTCGCTTCGTTCGAGGGCCGTGCCGGGCGGTACGAACCCTTCAGGGATCATGCCCAGCGAGCTGCAGCCCGCCGCCACGCCGCGGACGACGACGGTCGTCGGCTAGCTCCTCGACTCAGCCCGCCTCCCGGCCCGCGCGGCCGAGATCGCCGCGCGCTTTGACCCAGGATCAGTTTGCGCGCTTGCTGCGGATGCCCGACCGCCGCACGCGCCAAGGCGGGGTTCCGACCACAAGTCTGCGGAACCCAACGCTAAGCGTTAGTCGCCGTTCGTGTTAGATGCCGATCGTGTGGGTGTTTGGCTCGCGCTCGGCCAGCCGTGCTCCCGCCTGACTATCGGAGTCGCGGGCGCGTACGCGGCCGCGGTTGCCGTGGCCGAGCGCGCGTCGTAGCGCGTTGGCGTTCTCGCCCTTGTTGAGCTGCGCGTGGGTGCGCTGCCGCAGCGCGGGGTCGCCGGCCCAGCGGAGGATGAGGTTGGTCTCGATCACCCGCCCGTATTCCCGTAGCGCGCGGCCGGTGCGGTCGGGCTTCGGGTCGGTCGACATGTGGGAGATCAGGAGGCTTGGGGCGATCCAGCCGCGTTTGATCGACCCGGCGATTCGCTGAAGTTCGTCGTACTGCTCTTGAATCAGCTGCCGGTTCGCGCGGCGGGTGAGCAGCAGCTCGGCGGTGATATGTGGGTCGCTCTCGCCGAGCAGGTAGAGCCGCCGGTCGGTCAGATCGCTGAAGCGCGCGAACAGCTCCCAGCCCAGCAAATCGGAGATCCCCAAGGTCAGCTCGGTGTTGCCTGCGCGTCAGTGGCGTGCTGAACCTGTGGGGTGTCGAGGTGCACGAGCGGGTCGAGCGTGTGCCAGCTCTCGTGCTCGGTGACGGGGATGACCTTGCCGCCGAAGTGCCCTTACTCGCCGGTGATCCACAGAAGCCAGGTCAGCATCCGTCGCCGGAAGCCGGTGTGGCGGGCGGCGAAGCCGGCGATCGGGCTGCGGCCGATCGTCTCATACCGCTGTCCGTCGGACGAGGTCATCAACAGCTCGGCGGTCCATTCGTGCGGCAGCAGCCGGAGCCCCTGGACAATCAGGGCGTTGGCGGCGTCGAGGTTCTCCTCGGTGAAGTGACGGCTGGCGGCCTCGCGCAGCTCTCGCTCGCTGTAGCCGCAGGCGAGCGCCGTCTGCGCATAGCCGACCCCGAAGATGTTCGCCAACAGCGCGCCGACGAGCTGGCCTTGGCGGACCGGGCTGCGCGCACCCTGCCCATAATGGCCGAGCTCCTCCAGAAACGGCACGTCGCGGTTGACGTCGACGAGCAGCTGCGCGTACTGCACCGCAGGCAGCATCTGCGGCGCGAGCTTGGCGAGCTTGGACTCCTCGACTTGTCGCTCCGGATCGGATTCGAGCTGCTCTGACAACGCGAGCAGCGGCGGGTGGTCTCGATCTTCGCGTGCCCGGCGACCTCCGCGACCATCACGAGATCCTCACCCTGCCGGACCAGGTTCGTCAGGCACGTATGGCGGAGCACGTGCGCGGACAGCTCAAGCCCCGCGTCCCGGGCCACCCGTCTGACCGAGGCGTCGGCGGCGCGCGCCGACAGTCGGGTGTGGGCGCGGCTGATCCACAGCGCTCGCTCGTCTTTCTCGACGTCGAGCTGCTTGCGCTGCTCGAGCCATTCGGTCAGAACCTAGCGGGCGAGCGCGTTGAGCGGCGCCTCCCGATAGGAATCGCGCTTGCCCGAGCGGACCACGACGATGCCCTTGCGCGGCGAGATCCGCAGATCCTCGACATCAAGCGCGACGACCTCGGAGATCCGCAAGGCGCTGAACAGCAACAGGACGACCAGCGCCCGATCTCGCACGCCCGCGCGTTCGATCGCGCGCAACAGCCGCCGCTGCTCATCGCGGTCAAGCGCCCGGGGCGCGACCCTGGGGAGCTCCTCACGCCGCACGTTCGCGCGCTCGAGCCCGAGCAGCCGCTTCGTGGGCGCTCATGCGGTGCTCGGGTCCGTGCCCGCTAGCTGCGTGATGAGGTTCTCGATCCGAGGGCGTAACTGTGGCAGTTCGCGCTCTACCACGTCCCACACGAGTGACAGGTCCACGCCGAAGTACTCATGGATGAGCTTGTCGCGCATACCCGCGATCTGCCGCCACGCAACCGTCGCATCGAGCGCTCGCGTGCCGTCCGACAGTCCCTTCACCGCCTGACCGAGGATCTCGATGTTGCGAATGACCGCATCCTGCGATCGGCAAAGAAGGCATCGCGGCCATCAGCGGTGTACTCGAGGATCGCGTCGATCGCGTCACGCGCATGCAGCAGGTAAACGCGATCGTCGCTCACAGCGCGACAGCTTCGGAGAGGATCTTTTCCCGAAGATACGGGCTGATCCCCCCTCGCTCACCAGGTCGACGCTGGTCCCGAGCAGCTCCTGCAAGTCCTGCCACAGGCCGACGAAGTCGAGCATGCTGCGGCCAGGCTCCATCTCAACCAGCAGGTCCACATCGCTCACGGCTCTCGCCTCGCCCCGGGCAGTCGACCCGAACACGCGAACGTTGCGAGCGCCGCGCTCAGCCGCTCGCCTAAGGATCTATCCCGGCGCGATCGCAACCGCTCAAGGTCAATCGGTATCCCGACCTGGCTCATCCCAGTGACGTTACCTACCTCCTCGACGGGCTACCAGCTACCACAAGCCCGCGCGCTGCTCTCATCACAAGCAGAGAGGACAGCAGGAAAGCGGCGCCCGGGTCAACTCAAATTTGCGCGCTCACGCGGCGAGTGCGTCGGGGCGCGGCGCGATCAGGCCGCGGAGGCTCGTCTCCAGGTGGGTCGCGATCTCAAGCAGCGTCCCGCGGTCGGCGCTGACCAGCGTGATGCCCCGCTCGCGCACGATCAGCCGGGCGACCTGCATCTCGCCGGCGTGCTCGTCCCAGCCGCCGAGGTCGCGGCCGCCGGCGGTCGCATCCTCTGGCCAGCGAACGCCCAGCCGCTCGGGATCGCCTCGCCGAGGCTCTCCCACTCGTCTTCGAGCGCCTCGACCACGGCGTCGTCATCGCCGATCGACCATGTCAGGGTGTGCAGCTCGATCCCATCCACGATCGGCTCCGCGGCATCGTCCGGACGGAAACTGAGCACGATCAGCGCGGCCTCAGCGGGATCGGTGGGCAACGCTGCGAGCCGTGCCTTCCAGCGCCGCTCGCTGTCGGCGGGGAAGCAGGCGCCGAGCCCCCACACCGTGGGCATCGTTGTCGCGTGCACGATGCGCGTGACAACGATCTCGCCGATCCGGACGCACTCGACCCCGTCCTGCCACCCAAGCCGCACCGGCACGCCATCCTGCAGCGGCTCAAGCTCAAGCCACAGTCCGGGCACGGCCGAGCCGACGCGGTACACGTCCAGGCGAGCTTCGGCGAGTCCGCGCGCGATTGCCCGCGCTCGCCGGGTGAGCTCCGGGCGCTCGGCGTAGCGCGCCATCAACGACGGCCCCCCGTCTTCAGGTACGTAGTCGTTGAGCGCCCACACGAGGCTCATGCTCCGCCCCGTCGCCCCGCCCAGCACCCGGATCCACGTCGTTTCGCCGACCGCCTCGCGGATCGTCTGCTCATGCTCGGCTCTGAGCCACGCGACCACATCATCCACCACCTCGTCGCGAGCGCGCAGCTCGCGCGCGACGAGCTCCAGCCGCTCAAGACAACAGCGCTTGAACTTCCTGCCGCTACCGCACGGACACTGATCATTACGTGAAGGCAAGCCACCCAAGGCTATGAGCGCAGCCGGACAGCAGCTGGCGGAGGGCTGCCGGCCCCGACAGATCGAACAGCCGCGGCCTCAACGGCCGCTGGCGCCACTACGAACGCCGCCGGGTGCTGCCGAGGTTCGGCAGACGCTCAACACCCACCACGGGCGCGTGTGAGACGCGAACACCTTCCCCCATCCGCCGTAAGCCGAACGGCGACTAACGCTTGGCGTTGGATTTCGCAGACTTGTGGTCGGAACCCCAAGCTGCTCGCCAGGAGCAAGCAGATCAACCGCGTCAAGCTCTACGGCCCCGACCCGGGCTCGAAGGAGCACTACCCGCTGCTGGCGCCAGCGATGACCCGCCCGATTCGCTGGGAGCTGATCGAGCAGAACCACGACATGCTCGTCAAGTACGCGACCGCGATCCGCGTCGGCACCGCCACGACCGAGGCGATTCTGCGCCGCTTCAGCCGGAACGCGTCGCACCCCGTCTACCAAGCGATGCTCGAACTCGGCCGGGCGCAGAAGACGATCTTCGTCGCCCGCTACCTCCGCGACGGCGACCTACAGCGCGAGATCAACTCCGGCCTGAACATCGTCGAAGGCTGGCACGACGTCGACGACGTGATCTTCTTCGGCACAAGCGGCGAGCTTGCCAGCAAAGCAACCGCCGCGACCAGCAAGAATTCGCCGTCCTTTCCCTCCACCTTCTCCAAGCCGCCCTCATCTACATCAACACCCTGATGCTCCAAGACATCCTCGCCGAAGCCGAATGGGCCGGCATCCTGACCGACGAGGACAAACGCGGCGTGAACCCGCTGTTCACCTCGAACATGACGCCCTACGGCGAAGTCAAGGTCAACATGACCAGCCGCCTCGACCTCTCCGACCCCACGCCACCGGAGCCAGACCTCGATGCCCTCGCGGCCTGACCGGGCGATCCGCGGCGGCTACTTTGGCCCCTCGTGACAGCTTCGTTAACGGCAGGCCTCGTAACGGGCCCGACCAAGTCACGTGTCGAACTCGTCCTCAACCGCCCGCTGGATGATCAACCGAGCGCCGAGCCGCGCGAGCTCGGACAACATCTTCTGCGGGTCATCGACCATGCCCTTCGACAGCAGCTTGTCGATGAATTGTCGGGGCACGGACTCGTCCACAGCTAGCGGATGTCGTCCCCGAGCGAGAACGGACTTCCGCACTCGCGGTTTATGATGTCGAGGGGAAGTATTCGACGACGCGAAGCGCCGCCGGATTGGCCGCGAAGCGGACGCGTAGGCCAGACACTTGCCGTAGCGAACCCGTCGCGTCTTGCTCCTGCTGACGAGCGGAGGCATCGGTGTGATTGATGGGCTTCTTGCGCAGCGTTGTGGCGAACGAGGACTCGATGTCTGGGACTGCGCTCGATTAGATGTTTTCGTGGCGTGGAGCATGTGTCAGCGGCACTTCGTCTCGGGGGCTCTGGTCCCGACCAGCCGGCGTGCTCGCGTGCGTGATGGGGGAGACGTCTGGCTGCGGCCGCGGTGTGCCTCGATGACGGACGTTGTTAGCCGTTGCGTGCCGTGGACGCGGTTGTGAGTTTTTCCTCGCGGGCGGATACGCGGCGTGCTGGGGACTGGGCGCTGGCGAAGCGCGTCGTGAGTTCAGCGCGCGTGGAGAGATCGAGTTTCTGGAAGACGTGCGTGAGGTGTGTCTCGACTGTCCGCCGGGTGATGTAGAGCTGCTGGGCGATCTGGGGGTTGCTGTGGCCTTGCGCGGCGAGGGCGGCAACTCGGTGTTCGGCGGGAGTGAGCGAGTCGATGCCGGAGATTGCGCTGCGACGGGGTCGCGCGCCGGCTGCGTGGAGTTCGTGGCGGGCGCGGCGCGCCAGCTGGCGCATGCCGCTGCGGTCGGCCAGGTCGAGCCCGCGGCGTAGGGGGACGCGCGCGGCGGCGCGTCGGTTCGTGCGGTGCAGCGCGGCACCCAGATCGACGAGCGCGCGGACGTGCTCGAGCTGGGCGGGGGACTCGGAGAGGAGGTCGACGGCTTGCTCGAGCAGGTGGATCGCCTCCTCGCGGTCGGCCGTGCGCGCGAGCGCGCGCAGGCCCGCACCTCGCGGCCCCGCAAGGCCGACCCGGTCGGCGAGCGCGAGGTGCTCCTCAGCCAGCGCACGCGCCGCGCGGAGCTCGCCTTGGGCGACGAGCGTCTCGCATGCATGGACGCGCCAGGCGGCGAGGCCAGGGTGACGGATGCCGAGCTCGTTCCAACGGTCGGCCGCAGCGAACAGGTCGGCGTGCGCGTCGGCGTGACGGTGCTGAGCGAGCCGCAGGCGCGCGCGGCTCTCGAGCAGCATCGGCGCGGGCAGAGCACCGGGTGGTGGATCGGCGAGATAACCCGCGGTGGCCAGGACCGTCTCGGCGTCGGCGAACTCTCCGAGTTCGGTCAGCGCGTCGAGGAGCGGGAACACGCTCCAGATCAGCGCCGCGGGAGGGCTGTGGGTCAGCTTGATCTCGAGCGAGAGGCGCCCGTCGGCCTCCGCGTCACGGATCTCGCCCGCCTGTACGAGCGCGATCGCGCGCACGAAGCATCCGTGCGCGAGCGCTATGAGCCACCCGCGCGGGCGGGCCATGTCGATGAGAGCGGCGCAGTGCTCGCGCGCGGTATCAAGTTCGCCACAGGCGATCAGGACGATCTTCACGAGCGTGCCCAGCACCGAGTCGGGGTCGTCCTCGAGCGCGCCGGCGTCGAGGGCGGAGGTGAGCAGCCCGAGCGCTTCGCCTGCGGGGCGCGCGTCGCCGACGGCCTCCAAGGCCGCGTTGATGCGCCAGAGCTCGAGGGGCGGGGGCGAGGCGGCGAGGCGGCGCAGGCGCTCCCGGGCCTCCGGCGCGGTCGCCGCATGAAGCCATGCGTCGGCGATCAGCTCCGCCTCGAGCCGTGCTTGCAGCTCGGGCGGGATGCCGGCGCCGGCTTCGAGGCCGCTGCGGCTGAGCGCGATCGCGGTGTCGAAGTACCCCGCGAGGCCGCACGCGCGGGCGCCGGACAGCGCAATCGTGCCGCGCTGAATCGGCGTGTCTGCGGTGCCGACCGCTGTGTGCAGCAGCTCGAAGGCGTCCGAGTGCATGAACGCGGCCAGCGCGAGGCCAAGCTCGAGCTGCACGTCGGCCTCCTCACCCGCGGTTCCCGGCGGCTCGGCGAGCGCCCGCCGCAGATAGGTCGCCGCGGTCTGGGGCGCTCCTCGCCGCGCGGCGCGGCTCGCGGCGTCGCGCAACGCGGCCACCGTCGCCGGCTCGCCCGCCGGTTCGGTGCGGAGCAGGTGCAGGGCGACGCGTTCCGGCTCCGCGCGCTCGCACACCAATACCGCGGCGGCGTCCGCGTGATGTAGCGCCCGCGCGCCGGCCGGCATGGTGGCGTAGACGGTTCCGGCGATCAGGGGATGTGCGAGCGAAAGCTCCGGTGTGTCGTCGAGCAGGCCGGCCGCGCGAAGCGCGTCGGCGGCGCGCGCGGCGTCGGGGAGCTCTAACCCGGCGAGCGCGGCGGCATGACGCAGCGGGGCGCCGGGACCGAGGACGGCGACCGCCCGGGCCATCGGCCCGGTCCCGTCGGGCAGCCGCGCGAGCTGACGCTCGATCACGCGCGCGACCTGCTCGGCCCGGAACGTCCCGAGCCGTGCGGCGGCAGCGTCGTCCGGTACGACGGCGTCGGCGATCAACTGCGTGAGCAGCGCGCCGAGCAGAAACGGGTTGCCGCCGGTGACGGCATGGCAGGCGTGCGCGAACGCCGTGCTCGCCGCCGGTAGCCGCTGTCTGACCAGCGTCTCGGTCGCCACCGGGCCGAGTGCCCGGGGTCGGACGGGCGGCTCGGGCCCGCTCGCCAGCAGCTCCGCCAGCAGCTCGGGCGCCACCGGCGGCTCGCCGGCGCGAACCGCGCACAGCACCCCGATCGGGAGCTCTTCCAGGGAGCCTGCCAGCAACGCCAGCCACCGCAGCGATGGCGTGTCGGCCCAGTGGACGTCGTCGATGATCAGCACCGCGGGACCGCGCTCGCCGAGGTTGGTGGCCAGCCACACCAACCCGCGGGCTGCGGCGTGCATTGCGTCGCCGGCGGGCGCGGGCCCGACTCCCTCGGGCGCGAGCGCGCGTTCCGCCAGCGCGGCTGTGCCGCTCGTCAGCTCATCCCACTCCGGCCGCGTTCGTAGCGGCTCGAACAGCTGCCGTGCCATCCCCCACGCGGCGTCTTGCTCGAGCGGGCTGCAGCGCGCACGCAACACGATCGCGCCGTCGGCGCGCGCGGCCCGGCCGGCAGCCACGAGCAATGTCGACTTACCGATGCCGGCCAGCCCCGCGACGACGATCACGCGCCCGGACCCGGAGCGAGCGATGGCAATTCGTCGCGCCAGCTCCCCCAACTCGGCATCGCGATCCAACAACACCCGCATCGCCCAACAGTACCGGCGGCACGATGCCGACGCCAGGGTCGGAGAAAAGATCGTGGAGGCCTCCACGATGCACTCACCTTTGCCGGCATCGATCATCGCGCTCCGATGACCGACCGGAAAGGACAGCGATGAGCACCCTCGAGGCGCAGCGTGCAACCGATGCTTACGCGCTCGCGCTCACGCCACAGGAGTACGAGCGTCTGCGCGCTCAGGCGCGGGCATGGGAAGCCGCCACCAGCCGGCTGCTCGACCAGGTGGCCCTCGCCGCCGGCGCGAGCTGCCTGGACGTCGGCTGTGGGCCCGGTGAGACGATGCGCCTGATGGCCCAGCGGGTCGGGCCGGCTGGGCGCGTGACCGGGGTCGACGTCGACGCACCCCTGGGCGCGCAGGCGCTGATGATGTTGCACAACGCCGGCCATCGTCAGTGCCGGTTTGCGCCCCTCGACATCACCGCTGACGAGCCACTCCCCGGTGCGCCGTTCGACCTGGTGTACGGACGGCTGCTGCTCTACCACCTACCGGAACGCGTGAGGGTGCTGCGGCGCCTATGGGACGCCGTCGCGCCGGGCGGCCATCTGCTCATCCAGGACTACGACTTGCGCAGCGTCAGCGTCCTGCCCACGCTCGCCAGCCTTGAGGAGCTCAGGCGGGTGGTCGTAGAGGCGTTCTCCGCCACCGGCTGCGATGTGCAGATCGGCGCGCGGCTGCCTGAGTTGTTCGCGCAGGCAGGGATCGGCGCCCCCGACGGCACCGACGTGTCCGGGCGCCTGGAGCCGCTCGCCGATGCCCAGCTGGTGCTGACCGCCGTCTATCGAAGCATCCTGTCGACCGCGATCGCGCACGGCATCACCACCGAGCAACGCGCCGCGGCGACGCTGTCCGAGGTCGCAAGCGACGTCGAGCTCTTCCGATCCCGACCTACGCTGTGGCCGCTGCTGATCGGCGCGTGGAAGCGCAAACCCAAGCTCGCCAACGATGAGCGGGCCCGATGAGATCACTCATCGAGCGGCGTCTCTCTCGCTCCGATCCATCGGGCCGCTGCGGGCCTCGTGGTGTTTGCGCTCGCGCACGCAAGCGACGCGAGTAGGCGAACCATTCCACTCACTCGCACGTACCGAAGTACAGGACCGTGAACACCCCGCCCGGGGGACTCATCCACACCGGCACGTGATCACCGGACCTGATCGTTGAGGGGGTAACACATGGAACGAAGCTTTGACCAGCCCATCGCTGGAGTGGCCGCTAGGAAGAAGAACCGGCGTGTCGCTGTGGTGAACGAGAACGAGGTGCGCGCCGCGGCGGGCGTGACGATGGTGCTCGGCGCGGTCGCATTCAGCTACGCGTACTTCACCCGGCAGTACATCCCGCTGCAGATCGTCGCCACCCTGTTCTCTCTCGAGTTCCTGACCCGCGTGGTCATCGGACTCCGCTACAGCCCGATCGGACTTCTCGCACGAGCGATGACGGCCAATCAGTCGCCGGAGTGGGTCTCCGCCAAGCCCAAGCGGTTCGCCTGGACGCTTGGCTTGGCGATGACCTTCGCGATGACGATCATCACCAACAGCGGCATTCGCGGGGCGCTGCCTCGGACGATCTGCGTGATCTGTCTGACGCTGATGTGGATGGAGTCGGCGCTGGGTTTGTGCCTCGGCTGCCGAATCTACGGACTGATGCTGCGGCGCGGCTGGAAGCCTGAAGACCCCGACATCGAGGTATGCGCCGACGGCGCCTGCTAGCCAGCTATAGCCACACGAACACCGTCGGAAGCCACCCTCTCACTAGCCGAAACCGGCCACGTGCGGCAGTGGGGTGCGCGGTGAGCGTCTCAACCACTCCCCGCCAGCACCGCACGCTGCGTCACGCCCGCCCGGAGGGCCTGATCGACCGTATCCGCGATTCGGTGATCGGTGATGACGTCGTGCTGGATGGCCCGTTCGGTCCGCGTCGGCTTGTCTGCGCGGACTACACGGCGTCTGGACGGGCGTTGTCGTTCATCGAGGACTACATCCGCGAGCGGGTTCTACCGCTGTATGCGAACACGCACACCGAGGCGTCGGCGACAGGCCTGCACACAAGCGCGCTGCGTGAGGACGCGCGCCGCGTGATCCACCGGGCCGTCGTGGGCGCCGACGACGACGTGGTGTTGTTCTGCGGGTCGGGGTCGACCGGTGCGATCGACAGGCTGATCCGTGTGCTGGGGCTCGAGGGGCGTCCGGGGTCGGTTGTGTTCATCGTCCCATGAAGATCGGGAGCTTCTCGGCGGCGTCGAACGTCACCGGGATCATCAGCGACGTTGAGCGCGTGTCGCGGGTGTTGGGCCGGCACGGCGCGCTCCCGTGTTGGGATTACGCGACCGCCGGCCCATACCTTCCGATTGACCTGGCGGGCAAGGATGCGGTGTTCCTGTCCCCGCACAAGTTCGTCGGCGGTCCAGGGACGCCGGGGGTGCTCGTCGCCAAGCGGGTGCTGTTGCGCAACCGTGTTCCATCGGTGCCCGGCGGCGGAACCGTGCTGTTCGTGAGCCCCGACGGCCACGCCTATGATCCTGACCCGGAGGTGCGTGAGGAGGCGGCACGCCCGCGATTGTGGAGTCGATCCGCGCAGGGCTCGTATTCGCGCTCAAGGAGGAGGTCGGTGCCGTGGAGATCCGCCGCCGGGAGCGGCGCTTCGCGCGGCGCGCGCTCGCCTCCTGGAGCGCCAACCCGAACATCGAGACCCTCGGAAACACCGAAACCGAGCGGCTGCCGATCATCTCGTTCGGGGTGCATCACCCGCCGCGTCTGCTGCACTCGAACTTCGTTGTCGCGTTGCTCAGCGACCTGTTCGGGATCCAGGCCCGCAGCGGCTGCTTCTGCGCCGGCCCGTACCTGCACCGTCTCTACCACGTCGACGAGCACTGGTCCGCGCGGATGGAGTCCGAATGCCGTCGCGGCCACCTCGGCGCGAAGCTCGGATTCGTCCGCCTCGGCTTCAACTACTTCATCAGCGACGAGGTGTTCGACTACATCGTCGAGGCCGTCCACCTCATCGCCGAGCACGGCTGGAAACTCCTGCCCCTCTACCGGTTCGACCCGGCGAGCGGTCTGTGGCGCCATCGTGCCGTGCCACCCGCGCCCACCCTTGCCGACGCCGTCATCCCGCGGAGGTTGGACTGGCCGGACCATGCGCTCAGCCACCACCTCGACGAAGCGCAGATCATCGTGCGAACCGTCGAGGCGGTACCTCCGTACTTACCAATGTCCGACCCGGTGATCAGCGAGGAGTTCGAACAGATTCGCTGGTTTCCGCTACCGGGCCCAGTGCTCGGGTCCGTGTCGCCAGGGGTAAAGTAGCGTCTTGTAACCAGCGTTAGCGGCAGCCCACGCGGCGCCGGCCGTCAACGGCTGCCACACTCTCGCTTGGCCGGTGTGCAGCGAAAGGTGGATGACGGACGCCCGTCGGTTGTCAGATCAGTCAGCGTCGACGCCCGTGGCCTCTTCGCTTTCGGCGTGTGGATCAGGACCGGGTACCCAGGGGCTGCCGCTTGGCCGAACGCCACCGCCGGCTACGCCGAGTGGATGGCGTCTGGCAGCCGCCACACGATCTCGTAGCTGAGCAGGGCTGGATGATCGAAGCGCTTGGTAAGCGCGCGCTCGAGCGAAGCGATCTGGGTGGCATATAGGCGCGCAGCTTGGAGCTTCCGAGCAAACGCCGATGGCGTCAGCTGGCAAACCTCGCCCACAGATCGATCGTGCGGCACTCCAATGGCGGACAGCGCCGCCGCCCACCGGTCGGTGTGGGGGTCGTTCCCTTTGCCCAGCACCCAGGCGGGAAGGCCATCTGCGCTGGCGTGCGGGAGGTCGGCGTACAAGGCGACCCCGAAGCCCTCGGAGCGCAGGGCCAACGCTGCACTGCGTACCGCCGCGTGATCGGGGTGGGGCTCCGCGACGGCTGCGGACGCGACGGGGGCGTCGAGGTGGGAGCCGAGCGCAGCGGGGGCTAGCAGCAATGAGCGCGGTGCAAGCGCGGCTCGTAGAGCGCGAAGGACCGGCGCGAGCGGCTGATCGCACCGCCTGTATTGGCCGTCGAGGAAGTCGAGGTTTATCGGCTCGCGTCCGGCGAGCCCCAGGGCCGCGCGATCTTCCGCGAGACGCTCGTTGACGGCCTCACCGGGGTCACGGCGCCCACTGAGCTCGTCCCACCAGCCGGCCGCGGCGTCTGGCGGTGGCTTTCCTGCGAACACGTTGACCACGCGCACATCGGCGGGACCGTCGAGCAGGTGCCAGCATGAGAGGACGGCATCATCGAGGTGAGGCGAGAGGATTACGAGCGGACGGTCCACCGAGTCAGAAAACGGTGTCTGCTGATGGATCGAGGGCGCGGCGAGGATCGGCTGGTTGATGCATCAGCCGAGCGCGGCGCGGGCGGATTCGCGTGCGGCGGGCGTTTGGGCGCCGAGGGCCCGCGTGAGCTCGGTGCGGGAGTGGATGTCGAGCTTTAGGTACACGTGGCGGAGGTGGTATTCGACGGTCTTGGGGCTGAGGAACAGCGCGGCGGCGGTTTCTCGGTTGGTCTTGCCGCCAGCCAGCAGCAACGCGATCTGCAGCTCTTGGGGCGTCAGCTCGTCGATCGTGGTCGGGTCGCGCCGGCGGGCGGTTTCGCCGGTGGCGGCGAGTTCCGCGCGGCCGCGGTTGGCCCAGGGACGTGCGTCGAGCTGGTCGAACACGCCCACTGCCGCGCGCAGTTGCTGCCGTGCGAGGACTCGATTTCGCGTTCGTCGCAGGCGTTCACCGTACGCCAGGCGCGTGCTCGCTGCTTCGAACGCGTCGGGGGTGTGGTCGTGGTGCGTGAGCGCTTGCTCGAAGTAGCCAGCGAACGACTTCTCGGTGCCGATGAGCCCCCGGCAGCGAAGCGCGCGGGCAAGCGACCACGGCTGCCCCTTCGCGCTCGCCGCGGTCATGAGCTCATCAGCGGCGTGCTCGGCGTCCTGGTTGCGTCCGAGTCGCAGGTATGCGTCGACCAGCTCGGGCCCGGGCGAGAGATCGGCGTCGGTGATGCCAAGCTCGCCCAGCAGCTGCTGTTGGCGCTCGAACTGCTCGGCGGCGGCCGCTGCGTCGCCGAGGCCAAGTTCGAGCTCGCCGAGCGCAGCTGTCGCCCAGATCTCGTGGAGCCGCGTGCCGAGCCGACTGCAGAGCTGCAGCGTCTCTGCGACTGAGGCGCGGCATGCCCGCTCCCGCCCACGACGCGCCTGGAGCCACGCCAGGCCTGCGAGCCCGAATGCCAGGTCGGTCTGCTGCCCGCTCTCGCGCGCTAGGCCGATGGCTTCGTTGTAGGTCGCCTCGGCGACCGCCCAGCGGTCGGTGGTGGCCTGGTCTCGAGCGATCAGGTTGAGTACGAACGGGAGCGCTCCGAGCGCGGCGCGGGCGCGGGCGATCCTCAGCGCATGCACGAGCAGCGAGCGACCGGCGGCGGTCTCGCGCAGGAAGATCGGTGCGACCGCCAGCCACGGCAGCAGCTGCAGATCTTCGCGCAGCGCGTTCGAGCTCTCGGCGAGGGCGATCGCTTCGTGGAGCGCCTCCGCGCCGGCCGCGGCGTCGCCGCCGAGCACGCGTGCCATCCCGACGGCGGCCGCGGCCAGGAAGCGGGCGCGCAACGAGGGGCTCTCCGGGAGCCGGGCCCGCGCCCGTTCGGCAACCGCCAGCATCTCGGCCGGCTCGCGCGTAGAAGCAGGCGTTGGCGGCCTCAGCCAGCATCGGGACAGCTCGTTCAGGATCGGCCCGTTCGGCGGCGGCGGTGAGGATCGCGTGGCCGCGCATCACCGGCCCGCGGCGCGTGGCGATGTGGCCTTCCAGGCGGTCGATCTCCACCAGCTGGGTGGGGTCGCGCGTGGACGCGCGGCTGTCGACGAGCAGGCCGATGGCCCGCTCGGCCTGACCCGCGAGCCAGGCCGCCTCGGCCACCTCCCGCAGCAGGCGGGCGCGCCGCTCGATGTCGCTCGTCAGCCGCGCGGCTCGGTCAAACGCGGCGGCGGCGGCCGCGTACGCGCTGCGATGCCGGCTGCGGGCGCCCGCCTGCTCGAGCGCTGCCGATGCGGATTCGTCTGTGCCGATCGCCGCAGCGGCGAGATGCCAGGCGCGCCGGTCGACATCGCGGTCGGGCAGGACGGTGGCGAGCGCGCGATGGGCCTCGCGCCGCTGCTCGGCCGGGGCGTCCGCATACACGGCCGAGCGCACGAGTGGATGGCGAAACTCGACCGACCCCCCGCGCAGCGTGAGCAGCCCCGCGGTCTCGGCCGCGGCGAGCGCTGCGAGGTCAACGTCGATCGTGGCCGCGGCGCGCTCGAGCATCGACAGCTCGCCGCTGTCACTGCTGGCGGCGAGGACCAGCGCTCGCCGCGTTCCCTCATCGAGTGTGCCGACCCGTCGCAGGAACGCGCGCGACACGTTGGCCGGCACGAGCACCGGCGCGTCCGAGGGCGCGAGCGCCAGGTCGTCGGCGTCAGCGGCGAACTCGAGCAGCGCAAGCGGGTTGCCGGCCGTCGCACGATGGAGTCTGTTGGCCGCGTCGGGCGGCAGGCCGGGCAACAGGATCGCCGATTCGTCGCCGGTCAAGCCGCCGAGTCTCACGGTGGGCAGGTCGGCGCCGTCGAGCAGCGACGGCTCTCCTTCGCGAACGGCGATCAGGACCGCGATCGGATCGGCGAGTAGCCGGCGGAAGGCGAACAGCAGCGCCTGAGCGCTCGAATCGTCGAGCCAATGGGCATCGTCGACGAGCACCACCACCGGGCCCTCCTCGGCAAAGGCCGCCAACAGGCTGAGCGTCGCGGCGCCGATCGCAAACCGGTCCTGCTCGCCACCAGGACGCAACGCGAGCGCGGCCTCGAGCGCCACCGACTGCGGCCGAGGAATCCTCCCCACTGCGCCCAAGGCAGGGCGAAGGAGCTCGAGCAGAGACCCGAACGCGACTTGCGCCTCAGACTCGATCCCGCGCGCGCGCAGCAGCCGCATCCCGGCCGCGCGCTCGGCGGCGTAGTCCAGCAGCGCCGTCTTGCCGATCCCGGGGTCGCCGCCGAGCGCCAGCACGGCGCTGGCGCCCGATCGCGCCCTCTCGAGAGCAAGCTCGATGTGCCGCTGCTCCTTGAACCGACCGAGCAGCATAGTGCGATTCTACGTGGGCCGGTGCCTGATGCGAGGCTGATCGGGGACCGCAAAGACTAGGTGCCCCCCGGAAGCGATCGCCGCCGTGGTACGCCTACCGTCCTGGCCAGGCAACCACGGAGGCAGATGATGGCCACAACCGCTGAAGCCGTCCCGGTGGACGGCGACAAGCTAATGCAGTTCGTGTTCCGCGCGCTCGACGAGGTGGGCGCCACCCTGAACTCGGCGCTGGTGGTGATGGGCGACAAGCTCGGCCTGTACCGCGCGTTGGCGGGAGCCGGGGGGCTGTCACCAGCCGAGCTGGCCGAGCGGACCGCAACCGCCGAGCCCTACGTGCGGGAATGGCTGAACGCGCAGGCGGCGGGTGGGTATGTCGAGTACGACCCCGACAGCGGGCGCTACACGCTGCCGCCTGAGCAGACGGTCGCGCTCACGGACCCCGACAGCCCCGCGTACCTGCCCGGCCTCTTTCAGATCACGCTGGGCTCGGTGCTCGATTCCCCGCGGATCCTCGAGGCGGCTCGCAGCGGTCACGGCGTCGGCTGGCACGAGCACGTGCACGACGTCCACGAGGGCTGCGAGCGCTTCTTTCGGCCTGGCTACAACGCCCATCTAGTCTCCGAGTGGCTGCCGGCGCTCGACGGCGTGGTCGAGAAGCTCGTGCGCGGTGCGCTGGTGGCGGACGTCGGCTGCGGCCACGGCGCCTCGACGATCCTGATGGCCAAGGCATTCCCGCGCTCGACGTTCGTCGGCTCGGACTACCACGACGGCTCGATCGAGACCGCGCGGCGGCGCGCCGAGGAGGCCGGGGTCGCGGACCGCGTGCGGTTCGAGGTGACGGCGGCGTCGTCGTACGCCGGCGGCGGCTACGACCTCGTGACGATGTTCGACTGCCTGCACGACATGGGCGATCCGATCGGCGCCGCGCGTCACGTGCGCAGCACCCTGGCCGGCGACGGCACCTGGATGATCGTGGAGCCCAACGCGGGCGACCGGATCGAGGACAACCTCAATCCGGTGGGACGCGCGTACTACGCCTTCTCGACGCTGCTGTGCACGCCGGCGTCGCTCTCGCAGGACGTGGGCCTGGCGCTCGGCGCCCAGGCCGGCGAGGCGCGGATCCGCGACGTCGTCACCGCCGGCGGCCTCACCCGCTTCCGGCGCGTCGCCGAGACGCCGTTCAACATGGTGTTCGAAGCCGCCCCGTGAGTAGGGCTCCGAGCAACGACCGCAGCCTTGTCCAGCAATACGCCGGCAGCTAAGGGGGAGCTCTGCACGTCTGCCCGGTCTGCTTCGACGCCCGCAAGCGGTCGCAGATAACGCGCGGGTCGCCCGGGCCACGCCGCTCTGGGCCACGCCGCTCTGGGAGTAGATCGGCGAGGGCGCGACCGTCTCCAGCTATTGACATTAGGACGGCGCCGGGGAGCTCTCGGCGAGTCAAATCATCCACTAGGAGGTACACCATGCAACGTCTTCCCCGCACCGAGGTGCCGGTCGTGATCGAGGGGGATGGGGTCGAGCTGCGGATGCGCGACGAGGGCGGGCTGACCGTCTCGTTCGTGCGTCTGCCGGCGGGCGCCAACCTCGCTCCTGCGCTGAAGGGGCTGCCCGGCGATCTGTGCCCTTGCCCGCACTGGGGGTACATGCTCAAGGGGCGCGTGCGCATGCACACCGCTGCGGGCCCGCGCGAGTACCCGGCCGGCGAGGCGTTCTACTGGGGTCCCGGCCACGCGCCTGAGGCGCTGGAGGACTCCGAATACGTCGACTTCTCGCCGACCGAGGAATTCCACCGGGTGATCGATCACATCAAAGAGGGTGCGACAGCGTCGTGACGGGCTTCGCGAACGCCGTCGGCGCCGCCCAACACGCACAGCAGGCACGTGCCGAGCGGCGTGTGCCGCGAGCGACGAGACGAACGAACCGCCAGCAGTCTCCACTCACCAACGAAAGGAGAAGCGCAATGGCCGAGCTGAGCACAAGCACGCGCAGCAGAATCGACGAGGTCCTCGAGCAAGCGGTCGCCGACGGCGCGGTCCCCAGCCTCACCGCGATCGCCGCGGACCGCAGCGGAATCGTCTACGAGGGCGCGGCGGGGCCGCGCGTCGCGGGCGAGGACCACCCGCGGTCGACCAGGCGTTCAGCAACCAGATCGGTGAACTCGACTTCCCAGCCGAGATCGCGACCGCCGATCCTACGGCGAGTTGCACGTTTGCGGTCGGACCTGGCTTCAAGTGGGGCTGCGGGCTGCTGCTCAACACGCACGACATTCCGGGCTGCCGGCGCGCCGGCAGCGGCGCGTGGGCCGGCCTCCTGAACACCCACTTCTGGGTCGATCGCACGACCGGGATCACCGCCGCGATCTACAGCCAGTTCCTGCCGTTCGGGCCCGAGCCGGCAATGCGCATGTACCAGGACTTCGAAGCGGCGCTCTATGCGTCCCTTTGACTGCGGTACGGCCGGCGGGCGGGAGCGGCTCTTCCATCGCTCTTACGCGAAGGCGACGGCCGCTCTCGGCGCCGCAGCGACGTCGACGACGTCGGTTGCGCGGCCGCCACGACTGCTTCTACGACGACGGCCGCTATCTCCAAGCACGGTGGCACGCAAGAGGTGCTCCATCTCGCCGACAGACCTGCGGGGAAGGCTCGCTCGAGATCGCCGGCATCCTCCGCGAGCCGGGGATCTGCCAACGAACCGCTCAGGTCAGTTCGACGAGCGTCGTGATCACGACCACGGGCGCCGTTCGGACCGCACGTAGGATTAGCCCACATGCCAGCTGGCCAGCCCGCCAAGCTCACACCTATAGACCCCAGCGCGAGCGCCCCGTGGGCGTGTCAGTTCTGGACGAACACGAGCGCCCGACTGGCAATGCCCGCAGTTCGTCCCGCCAGCGCTCGGCGACGACGAGCGGGAGCATCGTAGCGTGCGCGCCGTCGAGCCAGTCGAAGCGGCGCGACTGCGGGTAGGTGGCTTCGAGCTCGCGTATGAGGTGTTCGGCGACCCCGCGGCGCCCGCACTGCTGCTCCTGCCGACCTGGCAGATCGCCCCTAGCAGGCACTGGCGCATGCAGGTCGCGTACTTGTCTCGCTTCCGTCGGGTGATCGCCTTCGACCCCCCGGGCATCGGACGCGCCGAGCGCACAACCGATCCCGCTGCGTTCGAGCTGGATCGGGTAGTCGATTACGGGATCGGGCTTCTAGACCATCTCGGCGTCACCCGAGCCGCGGTGGCCGGAGTGTCGATGGGCGGCTCGTACGGGCTGTGGCTGGCGGCACGCTATCCGGAACGTGTCGAGAGGCTGGTGCTGATGGGCAGCGTTCCGCCGGAGTGGGCGTTCGGTGACGATCCGACGTTCTGGGAGCAGCGCGACTCCTATGTTGACTGGGAGAAGCGCAACGCCCACTTCTGGCGCGAGCATTACCGGGAGTGGCTTGACTTCTTCTTTGGCAAGGTCGTTACCGAGCCGCACTCCACGAAGCTGATCGACGACTTCGTGGACTGGGCGCTCGAGACCACGCCGGAGGTGCTGATCGCGAGCGTGATCAACCCGGCGCTGTTCCCCGAGATGCCGCTCGAACAGGCGGTCGCGCGGATCGCCTGCCCGGTTCTGGTGATGCATGGCCGGGAGGACGCGATCGCCGACATCCAGGCCAGCCTCAAGCTCTCCGAGGCGCGCCCGGACTGGGAGCTGCTCACCTTCGAGGGGTCCGGACACGCCTTCCACGCCCGCGACCCGGTCAGGACGAACCTGGCCCTGGCCGAGTTCCTGGATCTCCCGCGGCCGCCGCGCCGGAGCTTCCGCCGCGCCATGACCCGCCATCCACGGCGGGCGCTGTTCATATCAAGCGCGATCGGCCTCGGCCACGTCCAGCGCGACCTGGCCATCGCGCGCGCGCTACATCGTCTGACACCGGACCTCGAGATCGACTGGCTGGCGCAGCACCCGGTGTCGCGGGTGCTCGAACAGGCCGGCGAGCGCATCCACCCGTTGAGTTCGCTCCTGGCGCTGGAGTCGGCCCACTGGGAGCGCTCCGCCCGCGGCTACGAGCTTCACTGCTTCTACGCGTGGCGCGAGATGGACGAGATCCTGCTCGCCAACTTCATGGTGTTCCTTGAGGCCGTGCGCGACACGCCATACGACGTGTGGATCGGGGACGAGGCCTGGGAGCTCGACTACTACCTGCACGAGAACCCCGAACTGAAGACGGCGCCGTTCGTGTTCTTGACTGACTTCCTCGGCTGGCTGCCGGTCGACGGCGCGCCGGGAGGGCGCGAGGCCACGCTGACCGCGGACTACAACGCCGAGATGATCGAGCAGGTCGCGCGTTACCCGCGCATACGTGACCGCGCTCTCTACGTGGGCGACCATGACGACCTCATTCCCGAGCGCTTCGGCCCTGGCCTGCCGCTAATCAGCGACTGGGCCCGAGAGAACTTCACGGCCGTGGGCTACATCCTGCCCTTCGACCCGGAGGACTACGCGGACCAGCGCGCGGTTCGCGCACGTCGCGGCTACGACCCCGGGCGGCCGCTGATCGTCTGCACAGTGGGCGGAACGTCCGTCGGACGGCCCCTGCTCGAGAAGGCGGTGGAGGCGTGGCCGCTGATCCAGCGCGAGCGCCCCGAGGCGAGATGCCTCGTCGTATGCGGGCCGCGAATCGACCCCGCGGCCCTGGGAACGCATCCAGGCCTCGAGGTCCGCGCGTACGTCCATGACCTCTTCGAGCACCTCGCCGCGGCCGACCTGGGCGTCGTCCAGGGCGGCCTCAGCACGACGATGGAGCTGGTCGGGACGCGCCGTCCCTTCATCTACTTTCCGCTCTCCAAGCACTGCGAGCAGGAGATCCACGTCGCCCATCGCCTCGACCGCTACAGAGCGGGTCGTCGGGCCGAGTTCGCGACCACCACGGCCGAGTCGCTCGCCGACGCGGTCGTAGCGACGCTCGCGAACGACACCAGCTCCTATCGCCGCTGCGAGCGCGGCGGCGCGGAGCGGGCTGCGAAGGAGATCGTCGAGCTGCTCTAGTTGCGCCTGGGCGCCCCCTTATGCGAGTCGCGAGGGCCCGGGACAGCGGCGGCTGCTCCTCGATCCCGGGATACTCGCCGCGCCAGCGTTCTCGCAGCGGCGCGAGCGTGATTCCGCGCACGGCAAACAGCGGGCGAAACTGGACCCCGAGTGCCATTTCGACTACCAGCGGGTCCGCAAAATCCGGAGAGCGCGTCATCCTTGACCGTCTCGGGGCTGGTCAGCCGTCACGACGCGGACCATAACCGAGTAGCCTACGGCCACGGCGCCCACGTTCACTGTGGTGCAAGATAGTGTTCTCACGAGCTGTGAGGGCGACGCACCGATCGTGGCATCGCGATCGTGGAGACAGATAGATGGGTGCTGTGAGCGCGTCGCTTGCGCTTCCCGAGCGGCTCCCGGAGTTGGGCGATCTCGCGGCAAGCGGATTCGACGAGCCGCGGCAGTTCGCGGCGTTCCTCAACACTTTGCGATGGGGCTCGGTCACGGCGACGGATCCCAACCTGTTCCAGTCGCCATTCCGGGCCGGGATCAAGATCGACGCCTACCAGATGGAGCCATTGCGCAAAGCTCTGCGCCTCCCGCGCGTGAACCTGTTCATCGCAGACGACACCGGCCTGGGGAAGACGATCGAGGCCGGGCTGATTGCGCGCGAGCCGCTGCTGCGCAAGAAGGCGAAGTCGATCGTTGTCGCGGCGCCGCCATCGGTGTTGGAGCAGTGGAAGGCGGAGCTGGACGAGCGGTTCGGCCTGGTGTTCGAGGCGCTCGACCGGCAATACTTCTCAGCGGTGCGCCGCGAGCGGGGGTTCGGGGTGAACCCGTGGCGGACGCACAGCCGGTTCCTGGTCTCGCACGACCTGCTGATCGATCCCACGTACGCGGATCCGATGCGCGAGTGGCTGGGACCTCTGTTGCCGGGCAGCCTGCTGATCCTCGGCGAGGCGCATCATGCGGCGCCGTCGAGCGGCGGGCGCTACGGAATCGAGACGAAGCTGACGCGCGCGGTACGGGATCTCGGCGGCCGGTTCGAGCATCTGCTGTTCCTGTCGGCGACGCCGCACAACGGGCACTCGAACAGCTTCTCGACGCTGCTCGAGCTGCTCGAACCCTACCGCTTCACGCGCGGAGTCAGAGTGCGCGGCAAGAAGGCGCTCGAGGACGTCATGGTCCGACGGCTGAAGGACGACATCCGTGAGGTGCAGGGCGGTGGCTTCCCGCGCCGGATCGTCCGATCCGGATCACCGGGCTGCCCGACGACGCGCCCGAGTTGAAGCTCTCGCGACTGCTCGACGAATACCGGACCGCCCACGAGGAGCGGTTCGCGCAGGCCTCGAGCCGCACGCAGGCGGCCGCGGTCCTGCTCGTGGTTGCTCTGCAGCAGCGGCTGCTGTCCTCGATCGAGGCGTTCGCTCGGAGCCTCGAGGTGCACCGCCGTACGGTCACTGCCCAGCGCGAGCGTCAAGCGTCGGCGGCGAGTGAAGCGGCGTCGGTCCCGCTCGAGCAACAGGCGGAGCTGCTGATCGCAACGGCCGGCCCCGATGACGAGCTCGAGGGGACCGACGAGGAGCGCGACGCGGGGGGAGGCGCCCGAGTGGACGCAGCGGCGGGTGCTGATCTTCACGGAGAATCGCGAGGGCACCGCTTGGCGCTGGGTTGCGGGCACATGTACTGTGCGGCATCAAATTTCCTCTTCAGCAAGCGCGATGGAAGACGAGGCTGCACCCGGCTCACCGATCACGATTGTGATCGCGGACAATCATCAGGTCGTGCGCGCCGGGCTTCGCTTGCTGCTCGAGGCGGAGGAAGGATTCGAGGTGCTCGCCGAGGCGGGAGACGTCCCGACGACCGAGCGTCGGCTCAACGCGTATCAGCCCCGCGTCCTGATCGTCGACCTCAACATGCCCGGCGAGTCGAGCCTGCCGGCGATTCCCCGGATGCGTGAGACCTCGCCTGAGACGCAGATCGTGGTGCTGACGATGCAGAACGACCCGGCGTTCGCCCGCGAGGCGCTGCGCGCGGGCGCGATCGGCTACGTCCTCAAGGAGTCCGCCGACTCCGTGCTTTTCCAAGCGGTACGGCTCGCGGCGGAGAGTCGCACGTATCTCGATCCGGAGCTCGGAGCGCGCCTTGTGGCTGAGCCCCGTGCGGCAGCCGGTCCCCCGGACTACCTCAGCGCGCGCGAGGTCGCGGTCCTCAGACTGATCGCGCTCGGCCACACGAATGGCGAGATCGCCACGACCCTCTGTCTGAGCATTCGCACGATCGAGTCCCACCGGGGCCACATCCAGCAGAAGACGCGGCGCACGACACGCGCCGAAATGGTCGCCTACGCGCGCGACCACGGTCTGCTCTAACGAGGCCGATGGCGACCTCCTCCTCGGCCATCTTGTAGTCCAGGTCACGGAACGGGACGGTCATCGTGCGAGCCGGCCATCAGGAGCCGTGCCGGTTCAGCGCGCGCTCCATCGTCGCGGTGATCATGGAACCCGCGAGCTGGCCGAACGCGTTGGGGTGCTCATGCGGTTCCGCGAGTCCTGAGCCGCACCCCGGCATCGCAGCCGATGGTCGGCGCGGTCGACCGGATGAAACGGTCACGGCCACGCATCATGATGCAGGCCCCTCGCCTAACGGGGAGGTAGCGCTGGTCGAGAGCCGCGCCCACACGACCGAGGACAACCATCGGCAGCCAATCCTTCCCGGGGAGCGCGAACGACGAACGTAGAAGAAATCCGACCACGCGGAGATGCCAGGGCATCTTCCGTGGCGGGGCCTTGCAAGCGGCGGGCTCTCTCCGGCGTTCAATGCGTGCGGACGCCCGCACGGACGGGCTAACCCCCCGTCCCCGCGTGGACCCCCGGGTTCGGGTGACCGCCCCGCCCAACCCAGCCCGGGGGCCACGCACCCACGAGGCCCCAGTGGCAGTCGGATGGGTGCGGGAAGGCGACTGTCTCGGAGCGACGCAGCGCTCACGACGACGACGCTGACGACGGGATCCCGATCGCGCCCGCGCTGCTTCAACGGGTGGGCGGGAGTAAGAACGGGCAGAGCGGCCCGAGAAGCGCGGTTCGCTGAATCGTCGGCGACCATCGCGACACCAGCGAGCTCGAGGCGGACGATGACGCCGGCACGTCGTTGATCGCATCGGGATCGCCGACGCCGGGCATGGGCTCGGTCCGCTTGCGGCTGTACGCCTGTGCGGTTCGGGTCAATCGGAGTCTTCGATCAAGCCGGCGCAGACGCCAAACTCACGCAACTCCGCGCCGCTTGCGACGTGACAGCTAAACGCCGTCGTGTCGCCGCGTGCGAGCGAGTCCAAGCAGATCGCGTCGGTCATCTCGAGCGCGCGGATCAGGACCACAGACAGCGCGCCTGGCGGGCTCGTCTCGGCTTCGCTGCGCAGCTGCGCGACGACCGCCACGATCACCCGCCCCACCCCGAACGTGGCCCAGACAGCCTCGCGGCATCTGCGTGCGCTCAGCGCAGCCCGCGTTCGCGTCCAATACCGCCAACCAATCGACGGCGAGGTGGTAATCGACCGTGCCCGCAACCGACGCGCTGCACTCGCCGCGCATCTTGCAGCCGAGACCACGAAAACGAGAGCGACACGTCATAGCCAGCCAGCGCTCGCCGGTGTCGGCGCTGCCGGCAATCACCGCTCGGACCGACCCGCGGCGATTACTCGACTTGACCGAACGCCCTGATCGATTCGGCCTCCTCCGGCGTGAGCTCGCGCGGCACCTCGCCGCCAGCCACCTTCGCGGTCTGGACCTGATGGCGGATGTCCTCCACGATCTCCGGGTTCGCGAGCGTGGTCGTGTCGCCAACATCGGCAAAGTTCGAGACGGCGGCGATCACTCTGCGCATGATCTTCCCGGAGCGCGTCTTGGGCATATCGAGCACGATCCAGACGTGCTTCGGTCGCGCCATCTTGCCGATCTCCTTGTCGATCGCGTCGCTCACCTTCTGCTCGATCTCCTTGCTCGGCTTGAAACCGGGCTTCAGGGCAACGTACATCTCCACGATGCGTCCGCGGAGGTCGTCGATGACTGGCACCGCGGCGGCCTCGGCGATCTCCACGACAGTGATGCTCGCCGACTCGAGCTCCTTAGTTCCGAGCCGGTGCCCGGCGACGTTGATCACGTCGTCGACCCGGCCGAGGATCCGGAAGTAGCCGTCGGCCGCCTGGACCGCAGCGTCTCCCGCGAAGTAAGGCCAGTCGCGCCAGTCCTTGCTCTCCGTGTTCCGGCAGTACTTTTCGTAGTAAGTGGCGACGTATCGCTCAGGCTGGCCCCAAATCGTCTGGAACGTCCCGGGCCACGGGTTGCGGATGCAGATGTTTCCCGCCTTGCCGCTCCCGGCCTCGACGACCTCACCGTTCTCGTCGTAGACCACCGGGTAGACGCCGAGCACCCCCGGCCCGCAGCTTCCGGGCTTCATCGGCTGCAACGCGGGGAGCGTGCTGCCCAGGAAGCCTCCGTTCTCGGTCTGCCACCAGGTGTCGACGATCGCCGCCTCGCCCTTGCCGACAAAGTGGTAGTACCAGCGCCACACGTCGGGCTCGATCGGCTCGCCGACCGTCGTCATGTGCTTGAGGTGGTAATCGTACTTGGCGGGCTCGTCCGGTCCGAGCTTGCGCAGCATCCGGATCGTCGTCGGCGCGGTGTGGAAGATGTTGACCCCCAGCTTCTCCGCGATCCGCCACGGCCGGCCGGCGTCCGGATACACCGGGACGCCCTCGTAGATGACGCTCGTCGTCCCCAGCGCCAGCGGCCCGTACACGATGTACGAGTGGCCGGTGATCCAGCCGATATCGGCGAAGCACCAATACGTGTCATCGGGGTGGATGTCCTGGTAGTACTTCGACGTGCCGGCGACATAGGACATATAGCCGCCCGTTGAGTGCTGGCAGCCCTTCGGCTGGCCGGTCGTGCCACTCGTGTACATCAGAAACAGCGGCGCCTCCGCCGGCATCGAGACCGGCTCGACCAGCTTCCCGCGGTAGTCCTCCAGCAGCTCGTCGACGAAGAAGTCGCGACCCTCGACCATCGGGCTCTGCGACGCGTACTCGCCCGGCCGGCGGCGCCAGACGAGCACCTTCTCGACCTCGATCCCCTCCTCGCGCGCGACCGCTAGCGCCTCGTCGGCCTTGAGCTTGTGGTCGATCAGCTGACCGTTGCGATAGTAGCCGTCCATCGTCACCAGGATCTTGCTCCCTGAGTCGGCGATCCGGTGCCCGCAAGCCGCGCCACTGAACCCGCCAAACACCTGAGAGTGGATCACCCCGAGGCGAGCGCAGGCAAGCATCGAAACTGGCAGCTCGGGTACCATCGGCAGGTGAAACGTGACCCGGTCTCCACTGCTTACACCGCCGAACTCTCTAAGCAACGCCGCGAACTCATTGATCCGCCGGTGCAGCTCCTCGTAGCTGATCTCCTTCGTCTCCTCGTCCTCGGGCTCAGGCACCCAGATCAACGCGTTCTTATCCCCACGAGACGCCAGATGGCGATCGACGCAATTCACACACGCGTTCAGCCGCCCACCGACCCACCACTTCCAGAACGGCGGATTGCTCGTATCCAGGATCGTGTCCCACTTGCGGTCCCACGTGAGCATTTCCGCGTACTCGGTGAAACACTCCGGGAAACGCTCCTCAGCGAACCGCTCGAAGATCGCCGGGTCAGACCCGTTCGCCTGCGCGACGAACGCCACCGGCGGCTCGATGTACTCCTCCTCACGCCAATGAACCGCGATCTGCGCCTCCGAAAGCGCAGCACCAGCAACGCCCGCAGCCGACGACTGTGTCTGGTCTCCTGCTCCCATAACTCAACCCTCCATCGAAAGACGGGCTCTCTGAATAACTGCCGGCGCCTGGCTTCCATCATCGACCTGGCTGGCGCAGCACCACAATCCACTGGACGCCAAACGGCACACGCACACCAACTCCTTCGCTGAGGATGAACCTGGTGCCACGAAGATGAAGCTAGACAGGCCCGTACGCACCTTGACGACCTTCCGTCTTCGTTGATGATCCCAGCCGGCGACGCCGTTTCGAATCCGTAGTTTCCACTGCTTTCCACGGCGGGAACCCGAGGGCGTCGCCTGCCCGGCTCAGCGACCCGGCGGGTAAGACCGCATCGGTAACTGAGGACGCACAGTTCTGCCTCACCGGCCAGGCTCCTTGGACGGGTCATCACGGCGCGGGGTCAGAACGCTAATCGACGCCCCTGGGGTCCAAATAGTCGTCCGCACACCTGTCGGCGGTCGCGGCGGTCGCCCGGCCGGTGCCGCGGCAGCCCTCGCTACGCCATGTCTGGCGCCCCTCGCAGACCGCGAACACGCCCAGTCCGAGGAAAGACAAACCCACGCTGCGGCGCCAACGGCCGGTGCACGTCGCGAACACGCACCGGGTGAACTCCTTCGCGCCGAAAGGACCGCCACGCACTCCAAGGCGCGCGCTGCGTATAGGGGATCGTGTCTGAGTTCGGGATCGCGTCTGAGCTCGCGATAGAGCCGTCCCAGTTTTTCACCCTAATCCTGAGAGTGAGAGGCTTCCGGGGCCTTGAACCAGGATTACGCCCAGATCTACGACAAACACATCCTGCTAGAGCTCGGATCACTCTCGCTCCGTGACATCACGCCGGAGGTGATCGCTCGCTGGCAAGCCGACCGGCTCGCCAGCGGAGCCGGACCCGTGGCGGTCAGGCATGCACTCAAACTGCTGGGCTCGATCCTGCACCGGGCGTTCGAAGCCGGTCATCTTCAGACCAACGCAGCCCGCGCGGTTCGGAAGGCCCCGCTTCCGCGACGTGCATGAGGTTCGCCCGCTCGCGCCGATCGTCGTAGAGCGGATGCGCGATGCCAGCAACCCCCGGGATTGGTTCGAGCCCAGTACCGCCCACTCACAGAAGTGCTGCTAGGAGGCGGTCTTCGGTCCACCACCACTATCCGAGAGCGCGACGGGCGGACACTTTTAAGACACAGACTCTCGCTCAAGACGGATCGCATCCTCAGCCGAGATTCTGGGCGCGACGTCGAGCTCGTCGATGACATGCCCGTAAGTCCGGAGCGTCAGCTGGGCGCCATGACCGAGTTGGCGAGCGACGTAGACCACCGATCGCCCCTCGTGCAGTAGCAGCGACGCGAAGGAATGACGCAGGTCATACGGCCGCTGATATGGGAAGCCGGCACGCCCGAGCGCCTTCTTCCACGCCTTCGCGCGCCATTGCTCATAGCCGACTTCGGTCCACTCCTCGCCGTTCTGCCCGACGATCACGGGCCGGTCAGGATCGGGCCGCCCAGAAGCGAGTCTCCATTCGCGGAGATCCTGCGCGACCGGCGCGAGCTGCCTGACGGTTCGCGGCTGCTGGCGATGCTAGTCGCGCTGTGACCGTGAGCGTCCCGGAGAGCCAAGGGGCCAATGCGGCTCGCCGGAATCCAGGAGAGCACTGCGATCGGTCACCCACGAGAGGTGGTAGCAATCGATTACAACCGGATGGCCGGGCCCGAGGGGCTGACGATGATGAGGAACACGATCACCGGGAACGACGTCATCATGGCCGTGGCGCGAAGCGCCGCGCAGGGCATGCACGCCGGCGAGGTCCTCGCTCACGTCGACCGGTTCCGCGAGCGAAACGACGTGATCGAGCTCGTCGGCCGCCGGTACACGACCCAGGATCTCCTCAGCGCCGAGCGAGCACGCCAGCGAGCGCAGCTCGGACGCATCGACGAGCGCACGGGTGTCGCGACCGACCGGGCGCGGCGCGACGGCGCCGGCGGGCTGAGCTTGAACGACGGTCAGCGCGGGGTCGTCAGGCGGTCTTCCGGTCCGGTAGGGGCGTGGAGAACATCGAGTCCGAGGCCGGAACCGGGAAGACCTTTACGGCGAACGCGATCCGAGCAGTGGCCGCGGAGAACGGCTGTCGGGTGATCGGGACCGCTCCGACCGGCAGAGCGGCTAGGGAGCTCGACGGTCAGGCCGGGATCGAGTCTTACACGCTCGATTCGCTGCTGCGGAAGACCGCGGCGATCTGCAGCTCCGCTGGAATGACGTTGCGGTGGCTGATGAGATGGGGATGGCCGGCAGCCGTCCCGCCGCCCGCCTGGAGCGGTACGCAGCGGAGGCCGGCGCGAAGCTGATCGAATTTCGCGATAGCCGCCAGTTGCAGTCCGTTCTAGCCGGAGGGGACCTCCACGGCGTCCACGAGCGCCTCGGAGGGCTTGCGCTTAGAACAGCTCGCCGACAGCATCGAAACCGGTGTGATCGATCCCACGATGCTCGCTCCGGCGCTTCAGCTCGTCACGATCGCCGTTCATCGGCTCCTCGAAAGTTGCGCGGACCACCGCCCCCGGAGTCGTGGAGAATACCCTCTCGCTGGACCCCAGCCATGCACGAGTATCTGGACGCGGAGTACGCGGCAATCAAACGATCAAGGGGAGTAAGGGAGCGCCACGAACCCGGACACGCGGACGAGCAATGGGATGGGCTCGACACGGTGACCATAAAAAGCCGACCACTAGCACAGGCAAGTGGCGGTCGGCGAGAAATGCGCCCGACACATTGGCATGAAGGCAGAGATCTGCCTATGACAAGCTCGAGTTAGCTATCTGTGGTTACGGTCAGTAGTTCCGTGAATCGCGGATCGTCGCGCAAATTACGCCACGCGGCATTCTTTTCGACCCAATCCGTCGCGGCCTCGCGATTTAGTCCAATTGCGCGAGCTAAATGTCGAAACGCCTCGTCATCCTCTGCCTCGATCGCTGCAAGGCCGCCGAGGCCATAGCAGCGATGTAGGTCATCTTGATCTAATCCGAAGAGCGAGGTACGAGCTGCTGTGATTTCCTCCTGGGCTGCAGCGACCCCGGTCAGATGAGCTTTCGCAACGGCTAAGTTATCGAGCGTCACCGCGGACGTCGGATCGCGCTGAAGCACCTGGGCAAAGACCTCTACAGCCTTCTCCATCCGATCCACGTACGAACGTACGTCAGAAACGAGACCAAAGGTATTCAACGCAGACGGCGACAACAATTCAGCGTTGTGCGCATGTAGCCCGCTGATTCCGCGCTGCAGGCAGTAGCCTGACATGGCCCACTCGACGGTCGCGGGACTCCTGGAGTTCTCGCCGGCGGAGCGACAATGTTCTGAGCTTCCAAGCAGAGTTCCCCCTCTGTCTCACCAGGAGCGCAGTGATCCATCACTGCGGCGTTGTCCGGGCAAACCAGCAGTCCCTGTTGCTCGTGGGCGAGCGCGTGCGGCGGGTTGTATGCCATGGGTCATGAGTGTCATCTCATTTGGGTGATGCGACACGCGGGCCTTGTTGCGATGGTTGGACTTGAACCCGCTCGCGATTGGAAGGACCGCAATGACCGACGCATCGCCTGAGACGCCCGTCCTTGACACGCTCGCCGCCATGACCGCGGAATCTGTTGCGCGGTGCGAACTGGACGCCAACTCGCTCCTTGCCGCTCGCATCGCCGCCCTCGTGGCGGTCGATGCGTCTGCGGCCTCCTATCTCATGCACGTCGGCCCTGCGATGGACGCCGGCGTCACGGTCGAGCAGATCCAGAACATCCTCGTCGCAGTCGCGCCGATCGTTGGCACGCCCCGGACGCTGTCCGCCGCCTTGAACATCACCGAGGCGCTCGGGATCGTCATCGTCGAGCTCGAGGAAGAGCTCGAAGCCGAGGAGGAGGCGGAGTAGCGCATAGGCAACCGTCATCGCACGGACTCCCCCTTTCCGCCGATCGAGGAAGCTCGCGGCATGAAGCGAGCCTTGCGACCACTTCCCGTCCGTAAAGATTTCAGCGCTCTGGGCGTCGCGGTGGTCGGGCCGCCGACACGCACCTGGTTGGTTCCAAACCAGCACAGCGGCAATCGACCGTGAGCGCTCGCTGTCGGTTTGCCGGGAACGCGACGCTCCGACCAAGGCCGTTACGTTCGCGCTGCCCCTCTTCCCCAACGGCGTGGTCGGGCCTGCTCGGCTACGCTGCCGCGCCCTTGTTCCGCTTGAGTGCGATTGTGGTGTGCTCTTTCGCGGCTGCGACAGCGCGTGCTCGGGCTCGCTGCGGGGAGCTGAGGGCGTGTGTGTTGCCGTTGGGGGCGGGGTTCCAGGCGGGTAGGGGATCGAGCTGCCAGAGGTCCGCCGGGTGCTGGTCGATCCAGCGCTGCGCGTCGGCTTGGCCGAGCTTGATCAGTTCCTCGGCGAACTCGCCGGCGAAGAACACGTAGCTCAAGAGCTCGCCGTGCATCGCGTCGGCACCGCCGTCGAGGATCTTTCCCAGCAGCCACAGATCGCGCGCCCCTGATCTCCAGGGGCGCGCGTAGTGCTTGCGGTAGACGCGCCGGGCGATCTCGCCGATCGCCGAGGGGTCCTCGGGCGCGATGAAGATGTAGGGCACGGGCTGGACCGGCTCGTCGAGCCCGCTGGGGCGCTCCTGGCGCGCACCGAGGCGGTGAGCAGAACGTCGCTCCGCGGCCAGCCGGGCTCCGATCAGCGCGTTTGTGTTGGCCAGCGTGCGGATGTCCTGGGCCAGCGGGTCGCCGAGCGCGGCGTGCAGCAGGTGCGCAGCCCCGACGTAGCAGTCGGGCTGGCGATCGGGCGGCGGCGTGCGACTCGGAGCGATCGAATTCAGCGCGATCACGATCACGCGCTTGGCGCCCATCCACAGCGCCGGCTTGATCGGCGTGTTCAGCCGCGGCCCACCGTCGAAGTACCAGCCGGCCGCCTGCTTGGGCTTGCTCACCCGCACGGCCGGGAACAGCGCCGGGATCGCCGAGGAGGCCAGCATATGCTCGGCGCCCAGCTTGGCGGTGGCGACGTACTCGATCCCGCGCAACGGGTCCTCGTGGTGGCGCGAGATCCCGCCCTGATGAAAGACGACGGAGCGGTTGCTGTGGGCGGGGGTAGCGACCACCCCGAGCGCCACCCGCCCGCCGCGGACGTTCGCGCCCAGCTGCTCGAAGTCCACCAGCTTCTCAAGCGTCTGCTCCAACGGTTCGGGGTGCAGGATCGACGGGGCGTGCAGGCCCCGCACCGGGAGAAACTCACCGATGTAGCGCATAAACCGAGCCGCCCCGGCAGGCGCCATCAGCGGCGCGAACACGTCCCCGAATCGCAGCTCGCGCCAGAAGTTGAGACCGTCCTCGATCGCCTCCTCAACCGAACGATGCCAATTAGCCGCCAGATACGCCGCGATCAGCGCCCCCGCGCTCGTCCCGACGATCACCTTCACCTGATGCTTGAGCTCGGGCAGCAGCACCGACAACGCCCCCGATGCGTAAGCGCCACGCGCCCCACCGCCACCCAACACCAACCCCGCATCGCCCCCAGCACCATTCTGACCGCTCACGGCCTCACCCCTCGTGCGCTCGCTTGCGCAACCGCGCCAAGCGACGGTGTCTGACCGCATAGCGACACAAAGCAAGACGCGAGCACGACGCCAGCACCGATCACTTCGCGCTTAGCCCGGACGATCCCCGATTCCCCTTCTGCCAACGTCACCGGACGCTCACATCCTCGGCCCGCCCGGCGTCCCGGGGAGCAGTCGCCGGCTCGCCACCCTCCTGAGCCCATCGTTCCCTGCGCAGCCAGCAGGCGCGTGCCCGCTCCCATTGGGCCGGTAGGCCTCCGTCGACCGTTGCCACCACCCTCAGCCAGGCGAGCGCGTCGTCGAAGTCGCTCCTGCCCGCCGCCTCCTGCGCGAAACTAAGCGACCGGGCGACAGCGCGCTGATGATGTTCAGCGCTAGTCACGTCGTGGCGACCACGTCAAGCTTCGATCTCAGCGCCGCGTTCTCCCGTCTGAGCACGGCGATCTCACGCCGCGCCGCCGCAAGCTCGCGCGCCACCCCCTCGAGCGCCACACCAAGCCGCGCCGCGCGCCGCAACAACACGGCATCATCGGCCGGGCCCGCTGATTGCACCGTAACAAAGGACGAACCAGGCCCCATGGCCCATTCTCCGGTTCTGGGACTTGCCTGGCCGCAATGACGGCCCGGCCTTTCCCTTCGCTATTCCACGAACGCGCTAACACGCCCGGAGGCGTTTCGACCACGTCCCGTAGTAACATCCTAGCCCCTGTGTCGAGGAACGGCCTCCCCGAGCACTCCGACAAGCAAGGCGCGGAGCAGTTCACGCCAGACGACGAGGCGGCTGTGGTCGCTGGCGGCTGCTCCCCGGGTAGCGATCGAACCATGCGCGGCGCTTACACTGCGCGTCAGAGGCCGATCGCGAGGAGCTCGGCGCACCGTCGCTGCTCTGGCCGCGAGGATGCAGATCACCCGAGCCATTCGGGGTCGGACCGAACCTGGAGCTGGTGGCCACGTTCGGGTCTGCTAGCCCGAGGGACCGAGCGGTTGCGGCCGACGAGTGTGGCTCAGCCGGCGGGTAGCTCCGGAGCGCGTCAGTGAGCAAGACCGCGCCGGGCTCCGCGTGGGCAAGCAGGAATCCCCTGTTCCGCCGAGCCCAGCCGCTAGCGGAGCTAGACGATTTCCGTCGGCAGCGCCAGAGTGCCCATCTCCAGCCGCTGCCGCGTCGGTCTTCGTTAGCCAGGACTCGCGAGCTTGCGACGGCACCCTCGGCTTCGGCATCATTTCGCGTTCCAATCGAGAAGTCAGAAGTGCTGTTGAGCGACACGCTGGTTCGGCACCACTAGGCCTGTTGGCGACATTGACGGCCAGGACGGTGGGCGGCGTGGCGGGGGGCTGGCTGTCAGGGGCGCGGTCCTAAACGCTCGAGAGCCCTCCCGCCAGCTTTGGTCGTTGCGTCGGGAGGGCTCTCCGGATGCCGGAGGTGGCACCCAGATGCTGATGGTAGGCGCCGAGGAGGCGACGGTCGAGCGCGAGCTTTTGGAGGGGCGGTTGGCGTGCCCGTCGTGTGCGGGGGTGCTGGCGCCGTGGGGGTTTGCCCACAGGCGGTCGATCCGCTTGCGCGGTGATGTGACGATGTCGTTGTGTCCGCGGCGGTCGAAGTGCCGGGCGTGCACGCGCACGCACGTGTTGTTGGCTGATCTGTGTTTGCTGCGCCGCCAGTACGGGGTGGCGGTGATCGGGGCGGCGCTCGAGGCGAGGGCGCGGTGTGGCTATCGCCGGATCGCCGCTGAGCTGGGTGTGCCGGTGAGGACGGGCTGGCTGCGGCGGTTCTCCAGTAATGCCGAGGCGATCCGGTCGCTGTTCACGCGCTGGGCGTTCACGCTGGATCCCGAGCTGGCGCCGATCGCGTCGGCGGGGAGCACGTTTGGCGATGCGTTGGAGGCGATCGGCGTGGCGGCGCGGGCGTGGGTGTTGCGGCTCGGCGGCGGACCGGTCGTTGTCGGGGCGTGAGCGCGGCAGGCTGGTCAGGGCGCTGGCGGCCTCAGGTCATGTGGGGCCCGACGGTCGGCTGGTCGTCGTTGGCCGCTCGACGGTGGATGAGTGGATTCGCGCGTATCGCGCTGGCGGGTTCAGGCGTTGTACCCGCGGCCGCGGCAGGTGGGGCCGCTGACGCCGGCGCGGGTGCTGTGCTTGGCGGAGGCGCTCAAGCGCGAGCTGCCGGAGCGCACCGCGGCGCAGGTGCACGCGATCATGGTCGCCTCGGGCGAGCAGGTGCCGGCGTTGCGCACGCTGCAGCGTCACTTCGCGAGTGTGCTGAACGTCCGCGCGGACGGGAGAGGGCCCGACCGTGTGTATGGGCGCTTCGAGGCCCCCGCGCGGAACGAGCTGTGGACCGGCGACGGGCTCCACGGTCCGAACATCGGCGGGCGCACCGCGATCCTGCTCGCGTTCATCGACGACTACAGCCGCGCGCTGGTCGGCTACCGGTGGGGGACCGCGGAGGACGTGCTGCGCTTGGAGGCGGCTTTGCGCTCGGGGCTGGGCGCGCGTGGGGTGCCGGACGGCATCCTGGTCACTGGCGTTCTCGGCACCCTCGCGGCGATGTCGTCGTGGTGCGGTTCGCGCATGACGGCCGCTGGCGTCCGGGGTTCAGCACCTGCCCGCCTGCGGACCGTTTCGCATCTGCGGGGATGGGCGGAGCGTGACGCGCGTTATCCGTGACTGCCGTCAGAGTGGTGTGTCGAGGATGAACACGTCGGCCTCGATGTCGGGGTCGATGTGGTTGCCGCTGATGAAGGCAACGACTTTGCGGCCGGTGAGCCGTTCGATGGCCGCGCGGGAATCGGCTTCCATCGTTTCTTGGAAGAGTTGGCGGATGTTGTTCACCACTTGGGCGCGGTCGGTTCGGGCGAGGGACTTCTCTGCGCGCGTGAGGACCCCGTGCATCAGCGTCACGAGGACGTTGCCGTGGTGAAACGTCGACGCGGTCGTCGGTCCACGGCCGAGGTATTCGGTGTGGATCCCCACGAGTGCGCTCGTGATCGCAGCGTTCAGTTCGCCGCCTGCGAGCTGCTCTGAGTCGGGCATTAGCTAAGCCGAACCTCTAAGGGGACGAGCGGATCCTGGATAGGGCAGCGCGCTCGGTCGGCGGTACGGTTCAATGGGCTCCTTGCGACGAGCCGACGCGGTGCCCTTAAACCCGCGCGTACCCATCAGTCAGAAGGGCGCGTAGACGCCACCTCGGAGGAGAACGCCTGCGCGCGGGCAACGTAGCACAGAAGCAGAGGCCCGCCGGCGCGTGTCTTTCAGAGCGCGTCGTCGAGGATGAAGATCGCCGCCGCCACGTCGGGTTCGATGTGGTTGGCGTCGAGACAAGCGAGCACTTTCTGGCCGGTGAGGCGCTCCACGATCGCTCGGAAGTCGGCTTCCATCTCTTGACGGAAGAGGCCGCGCACTTCGATCACATCGACCCCCCTCCCTTTCCGCGCCAGGACCTTCTCGGCCTTCGTCAGCACATCGTGCATCAGCGTGACGATCACGTTGCCGCGGTGAAACGTCGACGCGGTCGCGGGTCCGCGACCGAGGTACTCGGTGTGGATCCCCACCAGCGCCTCCGTTAGAGCCGCGTTCAGCTCGCCACCCCGCAAGCGTCCTTTGTCTAGCACCTTGCACACTTCTTCCCGGCGCTCTCAACTTGGGCAGACCTGCACGGAGGATTGAGGGCGGGCCGGAAAGACCCAACGAACAGGAAGACTCAGTCTAGCCCTGCCCTTACGGGGACCGAAGGGATTGATCGGCCCGGACAGACACGATAGATTCGCCTCGGCGTTTGGCGTGCTCTTCGGGGTGGCGTCGGCGTCGCTTCTAAATGATGGGCGCGGTCGGGTTCAAGGGCCCTGGATCGGCTCGTCGGTCTAAGCCTCCGAAGGAGGGGCCAATGGAACGAGCCCAGGTCCGCTGCCCCGTCTGTCGATCCGTCGTGTCCGTAACCGTGTTGTGGGCGGTCGGCGATACCTGTCCGTGTTGCTCGCAGCCGCTGTACGCCGCTCGTCCGCGACGCAAGCCCGATGGCGTGTCGCGCAAGACGCTCGCGTTGCTACACGCCGAATCGCCAGCGAACCTCGTTGGTCCCGGCGTCGCGAAGCAATGAGCAGGGGGCAACCCGACTCTCCCGCAAGGAGAACGATTCCAAGCACCTCACACGGTGGCACGAAGCCTGCAGTCGGCTGATGAGACCGCCGAGCACGAAGACTACGCCGGTGCTCCAGGCCGTCGAGACGGCCGGCGAAGCGGGTGTGACTGGTTTGGACGGGCATGGGACCGGATCGGCGTGATGGGTCGAGGGCGTGTCGTGAGGTTGGCTGGACATCGCCGTGTGGCGCGGGAGCGCTCGCAGACGATTAGGCAGGGCCTAATGAGGACTGTGGTAGCTCGGAGAGAATGCGGCCCGCGGGGGAGCCGAGGGGCTGGCTGGGGCCGCTCGGCGACGTCTCCCGCTGCGGTGCAGTTTGGTGTGCGTGGCGTCCTGGTGCTGATCACCGGTCAGCTGTGGGCGGTCGATGGCGGCGATGAGGTGTGATGTCCGCTTCGGCTGATGAGTCTGGGTCGGTGGTCCGGGATGTGCTGTTGCGCGATGGGTCGACGCTGCGCTTGGAGGCCCCGAGGCCGGCGGACTTCGATGACATAAAGACGTTCTTCGAAGGCCTGTCGCAGGAGAGCCGGTACATGCGCTTTCACGGCTACGGGCGCTCGGACATCGCTGCGCGGGCGGCGGCTGAGGCTGCTGGCGTTGATCGGTTCGCGCTGATCGCCCGGCATGACGGCCCGGTGGTGGCGGTCGCTGAGTTTGATGGCTTGCTTGAGCCGGGCGCCGCCGAGGTTGCGTTTGCGGTCGCCGACGAGTGGCAGGGCCGCGGAGCGGGCACTCGGATGCTCGAGCAGCTCGCGGAGATCGCCGCGGAGCGTGGGATCACCCGTTTCGACGCGGAAGTGATGTCCGGCAACCGGGCGATGCTGGGGGTGTTCGAGGGCGCCGGATTTGCGGTGCGGCGCCGGGATTCGTTTGGTGAGCTGTCGGTCTCGCTTGACATCACGCCGACGGAGGCGGTGCAGGAGCGGATCGACGAGCGCGACCATTTCGCCGCGGTCGCCTCGCTGTGGCCACTGCTCGCGCCCTCGTCGGTTGCGGTTGTGGGCGCCGCGGCGACGCCAGGCAATGTGGGCCGCGTGGTGCTGGCGAACATCGTCGCCGGTGGGTTCGAGGGGGTGGTGACCCCGGTCAATCGCGCAGGTGGTGTGGTGGGCTCGATGCGAGCCGCTCGAAGCCTCGCCGAGCTAAAGCTCGTTCCGGAGCTGGTGATCATCGCCACCGCGGGCGAGGAGGTGCTCGAGTTCGCCGCCGAGGCGGCTTCGAGCGGGGCAAGGGCGCTGCTGGTGCTACCCGCCGGGCTCGAAGACGACGGCGTGGCATCCCTGGAGCGGGACGAGCGGCTGCTGGAGATCGTCCGGGGTTCAGGGTTGCGGATGGTCGGTCCGAGCTCATTGGGAGTCGTCAACACCGCCGCTGACGTGAGCCTGAATGCCACGTTCAGCGGCGCGAGCGTGCGCGCGGGCGCGCTGGCGATCGGCGCGCAGGCGGTTGCGCCTGGGATCGGCCTGCTTGGACATGCGGAGGCGCGACAGATGGGAATCTCGATGTTGGTCTCGGTCGGCGGCCGTGCTGACGTCTCGACGAACGATCTGCTCGAGTGGTGCGAGGCAGATGACCGCACAGCGGTGGTGATGCTCTACGTGGAGTCGTTCGGCAATCCTGAGCGCTTCATACGCATCGCGCAGCGCGTGTCGCGCCGCAAGCCGATCCTCGTTATCAAGGGACGTCGCAGCGCGGAGCGGGCTCGCAGCCAGGCGCGCTCTGATACGGTGGCGGCGCTGCGCGGCGATGCGGTTATCGATGCGCTGTTGCATCAAGCCGGGGTGCTGCGGTTTCACAGCAGCGAGGAGCTGTTCCACGTCGCTCAGCTGTTCGAGAGCCAGCCGTTGCCGAGCGGACGCCGGATCGGGATCGTTAGCAACTCGGCGAGTGTGGCGACGCTCGCGGCTGACGCGTGCGCAACGCGCGGGCTGGAGGCGAGAGACGCTCGCGGAGCGCCGTATCCGGTGCTGTTGGGGCTCGGCGCCGGAGCGCACGAGTACGCCGCGCGGGTGCGCGAGTTGCTCGGCGGCGCCGGCATCGATGCGCTGATGGTCTGCTACGTCGACCGTCTTGAGGGTGACCCGGAGGGCGTTCTGGATGCGATCTCCGTGGCCTCCTCGGGACAGCCCAAGTCGGTCGTGGCATCCGTCGTGCGCTCAGACGGCCAACTTCCCACAAGCAGCGGTGCGGGCGTGCCCAACTACCTGTTCCCGGAGTCGTGTGTGGCGGTGCTCGCGCGAGCCGCCGAACGCCGCCGCTGGCTGTCGCGGCCGCTCGGCGTGCGCCCGCACTACCCCGGCCTGGACGGCACGTCGGCGCGCGCGCTGATCGCTTCGTTTCTCGATCGTGAGCCGGGCGGCGGCTGGCTCTCGCTCGCTGACGCAGAGGCGCTGCTGTCCACGCACGGGATCCCGGTCGCCCTCTCATATCGCTGCCGCGAACTCGAGCGCGCGCTAGCGGTGGCTCAGGAAATCGGCGGTGCGGTGGCGCTGAAGGCGGACTTTGCCGCGGCCCCGAATGCGAGCGCGATTGACGCCATGCTGCTCGGGTTGGAGGGCGAGTCGGCGGTGCGATCCGGTTGGCACGAGCTCGAACGACGCGTTCAAACGGCCGGACAAGAATGGATGGGAGCGATCGTCCAGCGCCACGTGGCGCCCGGCGCCGATACGCTGGTGGGGGCCTTCAGCGATCCCGATCTGGGCTCCGTGATCGCGGTCGGCCTCGGCGGTCGCCAAGCCGGCCTCGGCGAAACGATTGCCTGTCGGCTGCCGCCGGCGACGGACGTCGAGGCCGACGAGCTGATCGACTCCTGCCACGGCGTCGCGACCGAGTTGGACGGGTTCCGGGGCGCCGCTCCGCTCGATCGCCAGGCGCTGCGCGAGCTGATCCTGCGCTTCGCTCTCCTGCTCCGGGAGGTTCCCGAGGTGGTCGAGGCCGACCTCAACCCGGTCCGGTGCACGACCGACAGTAGCGTCGTGCTCGCCGTGCGAGTGCGAGTCGAGCGCCGGCGCCCAAGGGAGCGCGTCAAGACGTGGTGACTGGCTTCCTTTCCTCAGCCCAGCAGGCCGCCTCCATACCCGGCTCTATGCTCCCGAAGCTGTCCCCCACCCCGCACATCAAGCCGCCGTCGCCGCGCTTGTCAGTGGAAGCCGTTTCGGCTCGCTGTGAGACCGCCACAACGGGACTAGTGGAAGAAGCCGGGGGACGGAACCGGCGTCCAGCGTGTATCAGGCGCAGCTATCTTTGCCCTGGCCACACGGACCCGAGCACTGGGCCGACTTCCACGAATTCGAAAATGCCATAGCCCAACTCGGGGCTCTACTGGACCGTCCTGAACGAGATCCCACAACCCAGCTGCGTACCGGCCGAAGCCGACGCGACGTTGTGGCTGACCCTGCCTCAGGGCGGCACGCCCCAACCATCGACAGAACCGCAGGTGACCTGATGCCCGATACTGCGACGATCCTGCTTGTCGAGGACAACCCAGATGACGAGGCGTTGACGGTGTTTGCGCTGCGCGACCAAACGGTCGCCAGCGTCGAGGTCGCGCGCGACGGGCAAGAGGCGCTCGATTACCTGTTCAACGACGCCAACGACATGCCGCGGCTGGTGTTGCTGGACCTCAACCTCCCGAACATCGAGGGGCTCAAGGTTCTGCGACGCATCCGCGAGGACGAGCGCACATGCCTGACGCCGGTGGTGATCCTGACGGGCTTCAACGCGCCGAATGATGTCGCCGCGAGCTATCGAAACGGGGCCAACGGCTACGTCCGCAAGCCGGTCGACTTCGACCAGTTCTCCGAGGTAATCCATCAGCTCGGCTTGTACTGGCTCGTTCTCAACGAGCCGCCGCCAAGTGTCCGCGACATCTGATGCCCAAATTCTTAACGGTCCTGCTTGTCGAGGACAACCCAGATGACGAGGCGTTGACGGTGTTTGCGCTGCGCGACCAAACGGTCGCCAGCGTCGAGGTCGCGCGCGACGGGCAGGAGGCCCTCGACTACCTGCTCAACGAGGGCAAGGACGTGCCGCGGCTGGTGTTGCTGGACATCAAGCTCCCGAAGATCGACGGGCTCGAGGTGCTGCGACGCATCCGCGAGGACGAGCGCACATGCCTGACGCCGGTGGTGATCCTGACGAGCTCCGACGCGCCGAATGATGTCGCCGCGAGCTATCGAAACGGGGCCAACAGCTACGTCCGCAAGCCGGTCGACTTCGACCAGTTCTCCGAGGTAATCCATCAGCTCGGCTTGTACTGGCTCGTGGTCAACGAGCCGCCGCCAAATGTCCGCGACCAGTAACCTGGGTCCGGGGGTTCGGATCCCATCTCCTCCCCGATCGCCCGCGGGACGATGATGCCTGGCAACGAGGGCTCAGTGCGCGCGAGCAGGGCCAACGCGCGCCGCGAGCTGAGGTGCGGCATCGCGGATCGCGGACCACGACGTCTCACCGGCGTCTCTCATCGCCTCGTCATGCCGCCGGCGCGCTGGGCGGCGCCGCCCGGATCACGGGTCGGTGGCTGCTCGTTGGTCAGGAGCCAGAACAGGCCGGTGCGGTCCACCGCATCGGCGAACTCGTGGGTATTGACCGGCTTTCGCACGTGGGCGTTGGCTTCGTTGCTGTAAGCGCTAAGGGTGCCGGCGGGCTCGTTGGGGGGTCGTCAGGATCACGACCGGCACAAGCACAGTCCGGGTTGTCCTCGATGAGCAGGATCTTGCGGGTGGTCATGGTGCTGTTTCCTTGGCCGTGGCGGCCTCCGGCTCGGTGGCTGCCGGGAGGGTGAAGGAGACGCTCGCGCCGCGGCCGACAGCCCCGGAGGCGGTGATGCTGCCGGCGTGGCGGTGGATCACGCGCTGGACGGTTGTCAGTCCGAGGCCGGTGCCGGGGAATTCGCTCTCGGCGTGCAGGCGCTGGAACGGACTGAACAGGCGATCCGCGTACTTGGGGTCGAACCCGGCGCCGTTGTCGCGTATGTGCACGGAGAGGTTCTCATCCACGCGGGTGCCGGTGATCTCGACGCGCGCGTTTGTGGTGTGGCGGGTGAACTTGAAGGCGTTGTCGAGCAGGTTGACGAGCGCGATCCGCAGCAGCTGCTCGTCGCCGGTGACGCGCAGGCCCTGTTGGATTGAGACGTCGACGTCCTGCTCGGGGTCGGCGCTGCGGAGCTCGGCGACGATCTCGTGCGCGAGGGCGCTGAGGTCAACGGTCGTGTGCGCAAGCGGCTGCCGGCCGAGTCGTGAGAGCTTGAGCAGCTCGTCGATCATCGTGCCCATCGTGTCGGCGCCGGCCTTGACCCGCTCCAGCGAGTGAAGGGCCTCGGGGGGCGGGTCGTCTCCCAGCTGGTCCTCGAGGATGCTGGTGAAGCCGTGGATCGCGCGCAGCGGGGCGCGCAGGTCGTGGGAGACCGAGTAGCTGAAAGCCTCGAGCTGGGCGGTGCGCTCGCGCACCCGCAACTCGAGCTCGGCGGACAGCCGGCGCAACTGGTCCTCGGCGCGCTTGCGCTCAGTTATGTCCCGGAGCGAGGCGAGCGCCGCGGGCTGCCCTTCCCAGTCGATCGCGACGACGCGCATCTCAGCCGTCCTCGGTGTAGGCCCGGCGACGACATCGATCTCGCTCGACTCGCCTGGGACGAGGGGAGCGCCGAGCCGGGTGCCTTCGAGCGCCTGCGCTGCGCGGCCGAGCAGCCGCTCGGCCGCCGGGTTAGCCAACACGACGACGCCTGCGCGATCGATCACCAGCATCCCATCCGCGTTCTCGCGGATCACCGTCCGCAGACTCTGCTCCGCGACCGCTGAACCGCCGGCCACGGCCGCGTCGTCTTCGCTCCGCGAGCTCACCGCCGCCCGACCGCGTGCCCGCCCTCACGGCCGTCGGCTTCAGGAGTGAACTCCGCCAGTCCGGCCAGGATCCCACGCACCCCCCGAATCGGGCCGAGCAAACGCATCCCGTTGTCGGTGATCTCGTACTCGTGCATCGCATGGGCATGCGCACCGCCGCGCAGCTTGAGCACCAACAAGGCGCGCCTGATCTCGCTATCGAGGTCGAAGTAGCGCAACGCGATGATCGAGTCAGTAATCGTCGACAGATACACCGCCGTCGCGTGCTCGCCGCCCAGCAGGCTCGGCAGCGTGGTTGTCATCAAGGTCCCGACACCGAGCCCCTTCAGGAAGCCGGTCAGGCCGACACCGAACTCGCGAAACGCTCGCGGCGGCGTGCTGTGCTCCAATGCGGTCATGCTGTCAATCACGAACCGCTGCGGCGCGAATTCATCGACATCGTGCTTGATTTCGACCAGGAGATCCTCGAGCCCCACGCGCTCCGGATAGCGCGAAACGATTCGCAGCCGACCCTCGCTCCGCGCCGTCTCGAGATCCACCCCCCACGACCTTGCGTTGCGGATCAGCTGTGAGGGGTTCTCCTCGAAGGACAGCAACAACCCCCGCTCCCCGGCCGCCAGCCCCGCCGCGATGAACTGCACGCTCATCAGCGTCTTGCCAGTACCGGTGGCCCCCGTGACGAGCACCAGCGAATCGCGGTAGATCCCACCCCCGCACATCTCATCCAGCTCGGGCACCCCAAGCGACATCCTCTCGATAGCCGCGTTGCGCGGCGCCTCGATGATCGAGAACGGCACGATCTCGATCCCTGCCTTCGGGTTGATCACGAACGGGAACTCCCCCTTCCCGTGCTCTGCGCCGCGCAGCTTGAGCACCTCGATCGTGCGGCGCCGATACTCGGCATCAAGGTCGTTACGCAAGATCACCACGTTGTCGACGATGAACTCCTCGGCCCCGAAACGGGCCACATACCCCCTCTCCCCCGAGCGCTCCGCCGCCACCAACGTCGTCGCGCCCAGCGGCCGTAACTCGCGCACCATCGCCGCGAACGCCCGCCGCACCTCGCCCGCGGCAGAGAACCCCACCAGCAGCGCATCGATCGGGTCAAGCACCAACCGCTTGCCCTCAACCTGCGCCAGCGCGTGAGCGATCCGCGACGACAGCCCCCCGAGATCGAACCGGCCGCTCACGACCGCTTCCGGATCCGGCGTCGCGTCCACGATCGCCAACCGCCCATCGTCCACCAAGCCGCGGAGGTCCCATCCAAAGCTCTCCGAATTGGCGATCAGATCATCCGGGCGCTCCGCGAACGTCACCAACACCCCCGGCTCGCCGAACTCCCTCGCGCCGCTCGCCAAAAACTGCAGGGCAAAGACCGTCTTACCGCACCCCGTCCCCCCAGCCAATAACGTCGTGCGACCCTGTGGCAACCCGCCCAAAGCCAACGAATCGAACCCCGGAATGCCAACCTCAACCCGCCGCAAACTCCACCCCTCCTAGTCGTCCGTCGATGCCGCTGCCGACGCGCGCTACCGCGTCCAACCGCGCTGTCCGCTCTGCCCGATCACTCATCAAACCGCTCCCCCTAAGTCCAGAATCCTCGCGACCTCCCGCCAATCCCCCAGATCACCAATCACGCTCAGCCGAGGCTCCGGGTACAACCGCACCAAAACCGGGGTCGCGATGATCCGGTCGGCCTCCGCCACCTCAGGGCTCTCAAACACGTCCACAACCTCCACCCCCCAATCCTCGCCCCCCAACCGCTCGCGCACCAACTCAAGCTGCCTACGCGCCAACAGCGACGGCGCACTGTCGGCCGCCACATACAAACGCAACGCCACCCCGACTCGCTCCGGCGCGTCCTCGCCGCCGCTCACCACCGCACCTCACCAGCCCCGCTCAGCCACCAGCCACGCGACGCGATCCCCGACCGCACCCCGCCGAGATGGCCACCGCGGACAACGCTCAAAAACGAAACGATTCGCCTTCTCTCAACTCCGACACACCATCCCTCGTTGCCCAGCGCCAGCGCAGCCAAACGCCACGCACGCACTCCAGACAATTCTTATCGCAGACGATAGCCGCGCGCATCCGGGCCGGCTACCCACAACCCCTTCGGACGTGACCGCAAAAGACTGTGCGTGCTCATTATCGGTCGCCCTCGATCGGACCGGACCCGATCGTGAGCATCGCAACCGATTCCTGGAGCGCCAGGCGGTTTGCCTCAATCAGGCGGGGTCGGCGAGTCGATGATTCGAATCGAGACCGACTCACCCGGATAAGCGTGCGGAATCCGGTGGATCCCCGGGGATCTGGGCACAAGCTCCGGATCATGTGGCCAATTCGCGCTGGCACACGGCGAGGACCACCGCAGTCTGCCGACTACCGGATCGCGATCCTCATGACGCCCGGGCCTTAGCAACCTCGAGATCGCCCAACTCCTCGGCTGCTCGGTCGCAGCCGCCAGGATCCGTGTGCACCGCGCGCGTGAGCGCGACTTCGCGAAGGGCTCGACACATCGTGCAGCTTCGAGACCGAAACGCGCGGCTTGCTCGCTTGCGACCCTCGACCGGATAGCTGCTTAACCGACCCCGACTAGCTTCCCAGCGAGGCGGCGCACGCGGTTTGTCGAGCGCGCGGGTATTCCGCGTTTCCGTCGGTACTTGTCCCCGATGTGCGCTTTGCTGCGTATTGGTTTCATCAGCTCATGGCCGCTCTGTTCGAGATCGTCCGGCGCGAAGATTTCTCGGATGTCACGTACCTGCTCGAGATCTTCCACCCGCGGATGGCGAAGGCCGCCAAGGCGGGTCAGTTTGTCATCGTCATGGAGCACGACCGCGGTGAGCGGATTCCGCTCACGCTCGCGGACTTCGATCCCGAGCGCGGCACGGTGACGCTGGTTGTCCAGACGGTCGGAAAGACGACGAAGGAGATGCATGCTCGGTGTCCGGTGGGCACGAGCCTGCACGCGCTCGTCGGCCCGATGGGCAATCCGAGCGGGATCGGGGACGCGCGCAAGGTCGTTTGCGTGGGCGGCGGCCTCGGCGTCGCGCCCGTCTATCCCCAGGCGCGCGCGTACAAGCAGAGCGGCGCCTACGTGATCGGCGTGATCGGCTTCCGGAGCAAGGAGCTGATGTTCTGGGAGGACAAGTTCCGTTCCGTGTGCGATGAGTTCATCGTCTGCACTGACGACGGCTCGGAGGGGATCAAGGGGCTCGTGACGGCCGGGATCGAGCAGGCGCTCGCGCAGCACTCCGACATCGACGAGGTCGTCGCGATCGGCCCGCCGATCATGATGAAGTTCTGCGCGGAGACGACCCGCCCGCACGGGATCAGGACGGTGGTGAGCCTGAACCCCGTGATGGTCGACGGTACGGGCATGTGCGGCGGGTGCCGTGTGAAGGTGGGCGGCCAGGTGAAGTTCGCCTGTGTCGATGGGCCGGAGTTCGACGCGCATGCGGTCGACTTCGACGACCTCATGGCGCGCCTGCGGCGCTTCGCGGCGAGCGAGGCGGCGGCGCTCGAGCGCTGGGAGGAGAGCTGCCGCGTCGCGGCGGGTGGCTGACGATGTCCAGGCCGCCGAAGAAGAAAAAGACGATCCGCACGATTGCGCAGGAGCGTACGCCGATGCAGCAGCAGGACCCGAAGGTTCGCGCGACCAACTTCGCCGAGGTCGCCTGCGGCTACACGCTCGAGGACGCGCTGCGGGAGGCGGAGCGGTGCCTGTTCTGCCCGGACGAGCCGTGCATCCGCGGTTGCCCCGTTGAGATCGACATCCCCGACTTCATCTTGAAGATCACCGAGAAGAACCTGCGCGGCGCGTACGAGACGATCACCGACACGAACCTGCTGCCGGCGATCTGCGGTCGAGTCTGCCCGCAGGAGTCACAGTGCGAGGGCGTGTGCACGGTCGGCAACACGCTGGAGCCGGTGGCAATCGGGCGGCTCGAGCGGTTCGTCGGCGATCTGGCGATCGCCGAGGGTTGGGAGAGCGTGCCGTACGTCGAGCCGAGCGGGTTCCGCGTCGCCGTCGTCGGTTCCGGTCCCTCCGGGATGGCGTGCGCCGCCGACATCGCAAAGGCCGGCTGCGACGTGACCGTCTACGAGGCCTTCCACGAGCCCGGCGGCGTCCTCAAGTACGGGATTCCGGATTTCCGCCTGCCGAACGCGGTGATCGACGCCGAGATCGAGAAGCTGCGACAGCTCGGCGTCACGTTCGAGTGCAACACGCTCGTCGGACGGCTCTTCACAGTCGAGGAGCTGCTGACCGAGCTGGGCTACCACGCGGTCTTCATCGGCACCGGCGCCGGCGCGCCGAGCTTCATGGGCATCCCCGGCGAGTCGCTCGCCGGGGTGCTGTCCGCGAACGAGCTGCTCACCCGCTGCAACCTGATGCATGCGAGGGACTTTCCGGGGTACGACACGCCGCTGCAGGCGGGCACGCGCGTCGCCGTCGTCGGCGCCGGAAACACTGCGATGGACGCGATGCGGGTCTGCCTGCGTCTCGGCGCAGCAACGGTGAACTGCGTCTACCGGCGGACGCGGAACGAGGCGCCGGCCCGCGCCGAGGAGCTCCACCACGCGGAGGAGGAGGGCATCGAGTTCAACTGGCTGACGAGCCCCGTCGAGATTCTCGGCCACGAGGACAACAACGTCCGCGCGATCCGCTGCCAACGCATGGAGCTGGGCGAGCCGGATGAGTCCGGCCGCCGCCGCCCGGTGCCGGTGCCCGATAGCGAGTTCGAGATCGACGTCGACATGGTCGTATACGCGATCGGGACGAACGCAAACCCGATTCTCGGGCAGACCTCGTCGCTTCAGCTCGACCGGCGCGGCTACATCGCCACCGACAAGAGCCTCGCGACCTCGATCGCGGGCGTGTGGGCCGGCGGCGACATCGTCACCGGAGCGGCGACCGTGATCGAGGCCATGGGCGCCGGGCGCAAGGGGGCGAAGGAGATCAAGGCGTACCTCGGGCTGCGCGATACGGACGTCGTTTACCTGCCGGAGCGTGCCAGCAGCGCCGGGAAGCGCTTCGGCATCGACCTCCAAGAACACAACTACACGCGCGTGACGGGATGAGCGTGGCCAGCGCAAAGACGGCCGTCACGATCAGCGAGCACATCGTCGAGGTGATCAGCGACTCGGGCGAGGGCGCGCAGCGGTGCGGCCAGTTGCTCGGCGCCATCGCTGCGAAGATGGGAAACGGGATCTGGACGGTGGAGATCATCCCGGCGGAGATCCAGCCGCCCGCGCGGAGCATCGAGGGAGCGAGCGGCGTCCGCATCCGGATCGGACAGCGCCGCGTCACCAACGGCGGCGATGAAGCGGGCCTCGCGGTTGCGTTCAACGAGCAGGTCCTGCTCGGCCGGGTCCGGGCGAACGTGTTCAAGCCGGGCGCGACGATCCTGCTCGAGAGCATGTGGCGCGACGACAGCGATCCGGCGATCGCCGCCTCGTATGCCGAGACGGTCGAGCGCCTCGTCGACAGCGGCTTTCGCGTAATCGAGATTCCGGTAGAGGTCGAGTGCCGCAAGCTCGTCGCGGACCCGCACCACGGCAAGAACATGTTCGCGCTCGGCATCCTCTGCAACCTCCACAGCCTCGACCTGCGGCTCGCGCGCGAGCAGGTCCGAATCGTCTTCGGCAAGAAGACCGAGCAGGTGGTCACGCAGAACGTCGAGCTGCTCGAGGCAGGCTGGGCGTGGGCGGAGGAAAACCTCGACTTCCGTTACGCGATCCCCGCCGAACGATCGAAGCAGCCGCAGATCGTCGTCAACGGCAACACCGCGCTCGCGCTCGGCGTGCTCGCCTCGGGGATGGACATCTGCGCGATGTACCCGATCACGCCTGCCACCTCCGCCTCGCACTACCTGAGCGAGATGTTCGAGGGCGTCGGCGGCATCGTCCATCAGGCCGAGGACGAGATCGCCGCGTGCTCGTTCGCGATCGGCGCGTCCTACGCAGGCAGATGCGCGGTCACGATCACCTCGGGTCCGGGCTACTCGCTCAAGCAGGAGGCGATCGGGCTCGCCGCGATGGCGGAGATCCCGCTCGTGGTGATCGACGTGCAGCGCGGAGGGCCGAGCACCGGGCTGCCGACGAAGGTCGAGCAGGGCGACCTGCTCGCGGCGATGTTCGGGAGCCACGGCGATGCACCGAAGGTCGTGATGGCGGCGAGCAGCATCGAGGACTGCTTCTACTCGGTGATCACCGCACGCAAGATCGCGGAGTCGTTCAACATCCCCGTCGTTCTTCTCTCGGACGCGAGTCTCGCAACGGCGCAGCAGCCGTTCCCGCGGCCGCTGTTCAGCGAGGACTGGCTCGCGCCGCCCGTCGACGGAACGCCCGCCGCGCCGGAGGCGCGTCCGTACGACTGGGATCCCGTGACCGGCCTCGCGACGCGCATCGGCCCGGGTCGGCCGGACGGCATGCACACCGTCACCGGGCTCGCCCACGACCGCGACAGCCACGTTGCCTACGACGCCAGCAGCAACGAGGACGGGCTGCGCCACCGCAGCCTGAAGCTCGTCGCGCTGCAGAAGACGCTGAAGCCGCCGCAGGTCTTCGGCGACCCCGGCGGCGAGCTGCTGATCGTCGGGTGGGGCAGCACGAAGGGCGTGATCGAGGAGGCGGTCGAGCGCCTGCGCGACGAGGGGCTGCGTGTCTCGTCGCTGCACCTGCGGTTCCTGCAACCGCTGCCGCCGGGGATCAAGGCGATTATGCAGCGCTTCGACCGAGTGCTGACGGTCGAAGGCAACTGGTCGGATCGCCCGGAGGACGAGCTCGTCGACGACGACAACCGGCGCTACTCGCCGCTCGCGACGGTACTCCGGTCGCGCTACCTCGTCGACGTCGACTGCTGGAGCGAGGCCCGCGGCGAGCCGATCAAGCCCGCGACCGTCTGCAACGTCGTCCGCCTGCGGCTCGAGCGAAGGGAGGCGGCATGACCGTCGCGGTCAGGCAATGCCTGCTCCGACTGCAGGACGAGCACCACACCCTTGAGGACTACGAGGGAGGCGTCCCGCGCTGGTGCAACGGCTGCGGCGACAACGCGATCCTGGCCGCCGTGCAGCGGCTCTGCCGCGGCGAGGATCTGAGCCCGGAGCACACGGTGTTCGTGTCCGGCATCGGCTGCTCGAGCCGGTTCCCGCACTACATGGGAACGTACGGCTTCCACGGGATTCACGGGCGTGCGTTCCCGATCGCGGAGGGCATCAAGATGGCGCGCCCCGACCTCGACGTGTTCGTCAACACCGGCGACGGCGACTGCTGCAGTATCGGCGCGGCCCATTGGATTCACGCCGTCCGTTACAACATGAACCTCACGGTGCTCCTGCACGACAACTTCGTGTACGGGCTCACCAAGAAGCAGGCCTCGCCGACCTCGCCTAAAGGACTCAAGAGCAATACGACGCCGCGCGGAGCGTACCTCGACGCGCTCAACCCGCTCAGCGTCACGCTCGGCGTGCCGAGCGTCTCCTTCGTCGCTCAGGCCGTCGACTGGATCCCGCAGGTGCTCTACGACATCGTCGCGGCCGCGCACAGGCACCGGGGCTTCTCGTTCGTCCGGATCATCCAGCGCTGTCCCGAGTTCATGCCGGGAATGTTCGATCCGTGGCTGCAGGACCCCTCGAAGACGCTCCTCCTGACCCACGAGGACGGGCTACAACTCGCGCCCGAGCTGGCGCGGATCTACAAGAATCACCGCGAGCACGACCCGCTCGACATCGACGGCGCGCGCCGGCTCGCCTCGTCCGATGACGCGATCCCGGTCGGGATCCTGTACCGCAATCCCGAGGTCCCGTGCTACGAGGATCTGCGGCGGGCGGGACAGGCACGGCCGGTCGAGCGCATCCGCGCAGGCCTCGAGGCGGAGCTCGACAAGTTCACCGTCTGGCCCGTCGACGACGCACGGTCCGCGACGTGACGAAGGAAGAGACGGCCGAGTCCCAGCGGCAGGTCGCGTTCCACCTGACGGGAGCGCCGAGCGGCCACCTGGAGCCCGTCGACTCCACCGTTCGGCCCGCACTCTTGGCGGGCCACCGCGATCTCGCGTCCATCCGCTACGACTTCCCCGTCGTGCTCGTCGACGGTTCCGCCGACGGCGCGTTCGTGTGCTCGTTGACCTCGGTCGTCGACGATGTGCTGCAGGAGATCGCCCCGCGCGGCATCGAGGGGGAACGGGTGCGCCGACACGTCCTCCGCGCCGAGCGCGAGATCCGCAAGCTTGTTGCTGAGGGCGCGCGCGGCATGCTGACGGATCTCTGGGAGCGAGCAGCGCCGAACCTCGCGGACGTCCGCGCTCGCTTGACGGTCGACGGCGAGGTCGCCGACTGCGATCACGAGCTGCCGCGGCGCCTCATCGAGCACGCATGGCACAGCGTCCACCGTCGGAAAGCCGGCATCTTCCACGCGCAGGTGAACCGGGTCGTCCAGGCGCTGTCGGACATCCTCCGCGCCGCCTTCATCCACTCGGAGGCCGGGCGCCGGCCCGAGAGCTTGCGGGCTGCGTTCGGCGCCCCACACCACGACCAGTTCGACTTCGAGACAATGTCGCGCCTGCTCGGCAAGAGGGCGCCGAGGGACGAGCTGCCCGCCGACCGGCGCGAGCGGATCGAGTGGGCGCTCGCGGTGCTGAGGCGGCAACGCTTCTTCGAGCCCTCCCCGGGGACCGAACTCGCGCAAACAGCCGAGTCACCGTTCGAGTACTGCTACAGGAGCTGCGCAGATGCCGTCGACGCGTTCCGCGAGCGACTGCCCCAACTGGTCGAGTTCGTGAAGGCGATGTCGATCGCGGAGCTCGAGGCGGACGGTCGCTATGTCACGTGGGAGCACGACGCGATCTTCGAGGACTTCGACGAGGAGTCGCTCGCACGGGAGGAACTGGCGCTGTTCCCCGACTACCTCGTCTGCGTCGACGGCGACCAGAGCGCCGCCGTGATGGAGCTGCTGTCGTCGGACCTTCCAGTCAAAGTGCTCGTCGAGACCGAGGTGCTTCTCGACCCGGGCCACTTCGGCTTCGGCATGCGCAGCACGCAGCTCGCGACCACCGCGGTCGGGCTGGTCGACGTCTTCGCTCTCCAGACGACGAGCTCGAACCTCTACCAGCTCCGCGAACGGCTGCTCGCCAGCCTGCAGTACGCGGGCCGGACCCTCGTCAGCATCTTCTCGGGCTCGACGACGCCGTCGAGCGACCTGCCGCCCTACCTCACGTCGGCGGCGGCCCTCGAGGGGCGCGCCTTTCCCGCGTTCACGTACGACCCTACGGCCGGGCGGGATTTGGCGTCGCGCTTCTCGGTCGACGAAAATCCGCAGCCCGAGCTCGACTGGCCGCTCGCGCAGCTCGAGTACGCTGACGCGTCGCTCCAGCGCGTCGTGGAGCAGGTCGCGTTCACGCTCGTCGACTTCGCGGTGTGCGACCGGCGCTACGCGCGCCACTTCGCGCGCATCCCGCGTGAGCACTGGAACGACAACACGATCCCCGTCGACGAGTGGCTGTCGCTCGGCCCGACCGAAGCCGACGCACGCGTCCCGCACGTCCTCGTCGTCGACGAGAACGACTCGCTGCAGCGGCTGATCGTCGATTCGAAGCTGATGCAGGCCGCACGTCGCTGCCGCGAGCTGTGGCACGGGCTCCAGGAGCTGGGCCTCGCGCGCCCGCGCGCCGAGCCGGCGCCGGTCGGCGAGGCGCAAACCGAGGCGGTAGAAGAGTCGGCGGCCGAGCCGCCGCAAGAGGCGGTAGAAGAGACGGCGGCCGAGCCGGCGCGAGACGCGGTCGTGGAGGAGCGCGTGCCGGACGAGCCGTGGATCGAGACCCCGCGCTGCTCGACCTGCAACGAGTGCACCGCAATCAACGACCGGATGTTCGCCTACAACGAGAACAAGCAGGCATACATCAAGGACCACGACGCTGGCACGTTCCGCGAGCTCGTCGAGGCGGCGGAGGTCTGCCAGGTGGCGATCATCCACCCCGGCAAGCCGCGCAACCCGAACGAGCCGGGTCTCGACGAGCTGATCGAGCGGGCGAAGGCGTTCCAGTAGGCGCGCTCGGTGTAGTCGCCCGGCGCCGACTCGAAGTCACCGGCGAGATCCTCCGCGAGGCAGGCCGGGCAGAGAAGCATCTTCGCAAGGACCTCGTCAACCGGTTCGGTCATCAGCGGCCGTGGCGCCAAGCACGCAGCAGGTCCGGGTCGGTGGGCGCGGCGCCGCCACACTGGGCGCAGCGGAGATCCCTGTCCTCGCCGGAGGCTCGATCGACGCACCGTAAAGGTATGCGCGCATGGACCCCAATCGCCAATTCGCGCATAGCGATCGCGTGAACGCCGTCGACCACGTCGCTGCGTGTGGTGCGAGGCAGCACAGCGCCTCGTGCTTGCTCGGCCGGCTCTGAGCCTTGTCATGGCCTGGAGCACTAGCGTTTGTGGAACCCTCAGAGCGACTGCTGGTCGGGAGCAGGACCACGGTCAGTAGGCGTCGGCCGTGCATGATCACGGGCAACGTGGGGTGATCGCGTTGCACCAACAGGAACAACGCAGTACCTGTCCGGGAGACGGCCGGTCTTACGGCAGAGGGGCAGCTGATCGAAGTCTTGCCGTCAAGCGCTTCGCGCTCTGCCCTGCGGGCAGCCTGCGGTGACGGCGGCGTCCGCCGTCGCGGTGGGGCAGCGATGTCGGGGATCGGAGATCCCCGACTGTTCTCAGGTGGTGCTGGCGAGCAGGTGTAGCAGCGCGGTGTGCCGGTTGGGGTCGTAGGTGTCGTGGTCTTGCCAAGGCGCCAGATCACGCCGCACCAGGGGCGGCCGAGGATTCGGATCGCGTGGGGGTGGGTGCATCCGCGGGCGCGGGCGCGCTTGGATTTGCCGGACTCGACGGCGAGGGGGGATTGGCCGGCGTCCGCGGACAGCGCCTGTTTGGTGGGGTAGCGCTCACGGGAGTCGCCGATCTCGGCGAGCATTGTCGCGCCGGTGATCGCCGACTTGGGGTCGCGGAACAGCGAGCGGAACGTGTCGCCGTCGGTGTGGTCGGCGAGCGCGCCACGGATCTCCGCCGTCAGCTCGGTGATCTTGGTCACGATCGGTTCGAGTGCGGCGCCAGCGCGAGCACGATCTGGCGGCGTGCTTCGGTCGCGAGCGTTCCGGCGCGGCCGTGCGCGGCGCTGCGCAACCGCTCGAGCAGCTCGGCCGGGGGTGCGCCGGCCGCTGTAGCCGTGACGGGTAAGGAACCGAGCCATGCGCTGCTCCCCGAGCCCGCGCGCGTCCACGGGCGAGGGGTAACGTTTGAGGAACGCGAGCGCGATCGGGCTATCGATGTCCGCGAACACTTCGGCCGCGCCGGCCCAGAAGCAGCCGAGCTGGGCGCGCAGCTCGTTGGCGAGCCCCAGGCGCGTTCCGACGAGGTCCTCACGGGCGCGGGTCAGCGCCCGGAGCGCCTTCGTCGCGTCGCTGTCGCCGCGCTCGTAATGCCGATAGCGGCGCCCCTCGACGATCCGCCCATCCTCGTCGACCACGCAGCACGCATGCTCCTCGCTGGCCCAAGTCAACGCCAGCAAAACAATTCTTCACAACTATTCCTTTCCATCAACGAACTTGACTAGACTAGTGTCGACGGCGAGGTACCTTGGCGGTTGCTCACTGATGGCGCTCTGACGGCGCGACTCCCTGTCGCCGCTCAGGGCACCTCGACGGATCGCCGGGAGGCGCTGGTCTCTTCGTGGCCCTCCGCTCGGGCAAGCGAACCTGGCGCTCTCCCGACGACCGTCGGCAACACAAGCGCGCTGGGCACGGTTCTCGCGGGCTGCTCGATGGGAGCGGTGATCGGCGCTCCGACGGCGGCGCCGGCGAGCGTGCTACGTCGTGCGATCGGTCGGCTGGCGGCCGACGCGGAGCGGATTACGCACACCAGGCAACACGGGCTCGAGGACGCCACGCTTGTCTTCGTCGCCTACGGGATCACTGGTCAACGAACTTGTTGACGCCCACTACCACGTCCTGACCGATGCGGTGGCGCTCGTGGTTGCCGAACGCCGACTCCTCGATCTCGGCGTTCATGAAGGCAATCGCTTGAATCGATCCCCCGAGCTCATCGACCTTGGCGATCAGCTCCTACGCGCGCGTCTCGATCTCGTCGGTCAGCGCCTCGACGAAGTAGGAGCCCGCGAACGCGTCGACCGTGTCGGCGGCGCCCGACTCATAGCCGATGATCTGCTGGGTTCGCAGCGCGGACGATGTTGTTCTTCGGCTGCCGCGGTCAGCGTGACGCCGCCCGTCTGAGTGTGGAAGCGGAGCCTGCAGGACCGCTCGTCCTGGGCGCCGAAGCGCTCACGCATGATCTCGGCCCACATCTTGCGGGCCGCGCGGAACTGGTCCACCTCCTGGAAGACGTTGTTGTGGCCGTTGAAGAACAAGGCAAGGCCAGCCCGGCATCGAGCGCTGCCTGTACGTAAACGATCCCGTTGGCGAGCGCGAACGCGATCTCTTGAACCGGCGAGCAGCTCTTCTAACGGACGTGATAGCCGGAGATCGAGATCGTGTTCCACTTCGGATCCGGTCGTTGCAGTACGCGAATAGGTCGGTCGTCAGCCGGATCGCGCCCTCCGGCGGGTAGATGAAGTTGCCGCGGGCGATGTACTCCTTAGGATGTCGTTCTCAGTTGTGCCGCGGAGCTGATCCGATGAGACGCCATGCTCCTCACCCACCAGCTCGTAAAGCAGCAGCAACACGCTCGCCGGGGCGTTGATCCTCATCGAGGTCGAAATCTGATCCAACGGGATCCCGTCGAACGCCGTCCGCATGTCGTCGATCGTGTCGATCGCGACGCCCGTGCGCCCCAACTCGCCCAGGCAGCGAGGATCGTCGGAGTCAAGGCCGAGCTGTGGCGGCAGGTCGAACGCCATGCTGAGGCCGCTCGAGCCGTGCGCGAGCAGGTAGCGATAGCGCTCGTTGTACTCCTTCGCGCTCGCATAGCCCGCATGCTGGCTGTGATCGTGATCCAGCCACCTTGGACAGAACGCCCGCGTGCGCACGCCGGGGCAGCCCGCCGTGGGCTCTCGGACTGGGTCGAGCCGGACCGCCGAGCGATCCAGATCAACCGGCCCGAACCACTCCTGAACGAGTTCCTGGATCACTCCGAGGAACCTCCCCGGCGACCGCGAGCCGCGGGTAGGCGCCCGACAGGAGCAGCTCCTCGTACGTGTCACCAACCGCGAGCACCGACCCGGCGAACGACCCCAGCCCCGCCGGCGTTTGCCCGCGCTCTGATGACCCACAAGCACCCGATCCTTGCCCCGCCAACCGTGCTGGCCGGAGATTCCGCCCCAGGTTCTGACGCGGCTACCGGTGGGCATCGCCCCCAGCCCTTACCTAGGGCGGGTGTCTCACCGCCAGTCGATTGCGGGGGCTAGGTCAGGCAGCTGCTGACGGCGGTCAAGTACGCGCTCTAGATCCGCGATCTGTACGGAAGACAAGCGCGGAGACTCTTGCTGTGGTGGGTCTCAGTACCGCGCGGTTGCGTTCAGAGGAATTGCTGCGTGACAAATCGAGAGGAGTGCCATGACCACCCCGACCCACGAGCCACAGGCGGAGGGTACCGGCGCGGTCAGCCCGGTCGACACGCTGACCGTCATCGATAATCGCACCGGCGAGCACTTCGAGGTGCCGATCGAGGACGGAACGATTCGCGCGACTGAGCTACGGGACATCAAGACTCACGAGGCTGACTTCGGCCTGATGACGTACGACCCGGCCTACATGGCCACGGCGTCGTGTCGCTCTACGATCACGTTCATCGACGGCGAGAGGGGGATCCTCGAATACCGCGGCTTCCCGATCGAGCAGCTTGCGGAGAGCTCGACCTACCTAGAGGTCGCCTACCTGCTGGTCCACGGCCAGCTGCCGAGCACGGGACAGCTGGAGGAGTGGACGGACCAGATCACGCACCGCACGTTCGTGCACGAGAACATCAAGGCGTTCATGCAGGGCTTCCGGTATGACGCGCACCCGATGGGGATGCTGCTCGCGTCAGTCGGTGCGCTCTCCACCTTCTATCCTGAGGCGAGCGCGATCAAGGACGAGCAGGTCCGCTATATGCAGATTATCCGCCTGATCGCGAAGATGCCGACGCTTGCGGCGTTCTCCTACCGCCACAGCCGGGGCATGCCGTACGTGTATCCCGATAACGACCTGTCGTACGCGGGCAACTTCCTCTCGATGATCTACAAGATGACCGAGCTCAAGTACGAGCCCGATCCGCGGCTCGAGCACGCGCTCGATGTCCTGTTCATCCTGCATGCCGACCACGAGCAGAACTGCTCGACCAGCGCGGTCCGGAGCGTCGGGTCCTCGCACGTCGATCCGTACTCTGCGATCGCGGCCGGCGTGGCCGCGCTATACGGCCCTCTCCATGGCGGCGCCAACGAGGCGGTGTTGAGGATGCTGCAGCGGATCGAGCGCCAGGACAACGTTCCTGACTTCATCGAGGGCGTCAAGCAGGGCAAAGAGCGGCTGATGGGCTTCGGCCACCGGGTCTACAAGAACTACGATCCGCGCGCCAAGATCATCAAGAAGGTAACCGACGAGGTATTCGAGGTGACGGGCAAGAATCCGCTGCTGGACATCGCGACCGAGCTGGAGAAGATTGCCGTCGAGGACGACTACTTCATCTCGCGCAAGCTCTATCCGAACGTCGACTTCTACTCGGGTCTGATCTATGAGGCGCTCGGGATGCCGGTCACGATGTTCCCGGTCGTGTTCGCGATCGGGCGCACCAGCGGCTGGATCGCGCAGTGGCTGGAGATGATCGACGACAAGGAGCAGAAGATCGCCCGGCCGCGGCAGATCTACACCGGCGAGCGTGGACTCGACTACGTGCCGATCGCGCAGCGGTCCTAGCCTGCTCAGCCGGCGGCGATCCCGCAGACGAGAAGTCGGTCAGCGGCTCAGAGATCGTGTAGATGCCAGCGCAGCCGCTGCTGGTCCTGGCTGCGGGCGGCGACGAGGTCCTCACGGTGGTCGACCAGCAGGCAATGTCGAGCGCGGCGCCGTCCAGGTGCGCTCCGGCAAGATTCTCGATCCCTTCCTTCAGTGCAGCCCGGGCGACGGTGAACGCGTCGATCGAGTCTGACTTGCCACGCTCGCGGGATGAGCGTCTGGCGCCTGCCATAGGGCGCGGACACTTTTCGGACACACCGAGATGGCGAACAGGTATACAGCGGGACACATCGCCCGCGGCCGAAAGGCAGCGACATGCAGCGATTTGTTGTCCTACGGTGTCCTCGCGTGTCCTGGCGTGCCGTGCTGAACGTTGTCTTACAAGCAGGAGGCCGGCGGTTCGAGCCCGTCACCGCCCATTTTCAAAAGCGCTGAGGCGTGCTCCTGGTCGGCGACCTTGGGCTGGATCTGAAGATGCGCCCAGTCCGGCAGCTCGCTCGGCGCGTTCTCGAATGGACAAACGCGACCAGCGGCGGTCCCCCACGGTCAACGTTTCGATCCCAGGACCGATCTCGCCCACGAGGGCATCCGTTGGTCGTCGACTAGCTCTAGCTGCGCGGAGCCGCGCCGGGTGGCTGAAGATGAGTGAGTTTGATCGCCCGCGATAGCGAGCGATCGCTTTTGAGCAGCGTCTGGGTGGCGATCGCGGCCGCCTGTACCTGACCTGCATGCGTTACAAACACCACCGGACCTTGCCGGCCGGTCGCGACGAAGATCCGGCCGCCGATCGATCGCAGGCGGCTATGGCGGAACCTGCGCCGGAGGCTCGCGACGGAGCTGCCGGGGCCGATCCCTTCGGGCCGGTAGCTGTAGGCCGAGGAGGCGATCAACGAGGCTCCGCTGCGCCCGGCGAACACGACCACGACTTCGCCGCCCCCGGTCACGCAGTAGCGCCACGTCCTCGCGCCACGTACGCTGGGCACGCCGAAGCGCCCCCGCAGGCTTCGCTGGCTCGCGCCGAGCGGAATTCCGCCAAGCGAGCTCAGCCCGGCTTGGACGCTGCGCGCGAGGCACGCCGGGCCGACGCGTCCCGCTTGGATCGCCACCTGGGCGAGCTCGGTGTCTTTGCCAGTGAGCTCGATCTTCAGTCGGTTCGTGCCCGCCGGGATCGGCTCGCTCGGGAGGATCTCGGCTAGATACGACTGCCCGCCGACCGCTGGAGCCGGATTCGTCCCCGTGAGCGCGACCGGCGCCCACGTCTTTCCGTCTTGCGATCGGTACGCGCCGAGGGCCAGGGCCTTGCGGTAGTAAGCCTTGAGCTCGAAGCTCGTGATCTGATTCGCGCGGTAGATCAGAAACTGGGCTCCCTTCGCGTTGGCTGTCGCGGTCGCGCGCGAGCGGTCCTCGTTGAACTGCGACGGGTTGCTGTGGTCGAGCTTCAGGCCTTTGCTGCGCGCGTAGACTTTGCGCCAATCGACGAGGTCGTCGAGTACCGTCCTTTGCCCGTTGTTCAACGCCACCGGTGCGCCCGACCCGAGCGAGCTCAGGACGACCAGCCCGCGGGATGGGAGCTGGATGCTCAGCCCGCCGGAGAGCTGCACGTCTCGGAGGACCTGCGCCGGGACCGGAAAGCCATTCGTGTCGGCCGGGCGGTCGCCGGCGAAATAGTCGTAGCGAGCGAGCGTCATCGACCCTGCTACTGACGGCACCGAGAGCGTGATCGACCGAGGCGTGTCGGAATCGTTGACGACGGCGACCGAGAGGTAGTACCTGCCTGCGCTGGGGATCTTGGCCGCAGCGACCCGCAGCCCCGGTACCCCCGAGCTCGGTGTGAGGAGCACCTGCGAGCCCGCCGGGAAGCTCCGCGCGAGTACAGACCACGAGTAGTACCACGGACGGAGCTGCTGATCGCTGGCGGGATAGCCGTCCTGACCGCCGAGCGAGTTCCAGAATCCCCACTGCTTGAGGTTCTGGCTTCCGTACTCGCCCCCGACGTGCATCGCGTCGTCGAGATCCCAGGCACTTGCGCCCGAGAGACCCGCGCCGATCGCCTGGACGATCATGTCCCCCATCCAGACGCCGTAGCCGAACTTCTTGATGGAGGGCTGACTGTCGACGAATCCGCTCGCGCGCGGTGTCGCGCTCGGATCGACCAGCGGAGCCAGCAACTGTGCTGCGTTGCGATCCAACAGCGCCGAGAAGGGAGATACTCGCGTCGCTGTCAGCCCGACCTCGCCGGCGAAATACGCCTTACCAGGCGAATCCAGGTTGCTGATCTGCTCGCGCCGCGCGCGCACCTGGTCCGCATAGACGCCGTTCTCGATCCCCCAGATCGTCGCGTAGCGATGCGAGTCGTAGGATCCGATCAGTCCTGGGATCGCGTGCAGCGTCGCGGTTACCCAGGAATCGCCCCCGATCGGATTGTCACTGTCAAGCCCCGAGGTTCTATCCAACGCCTGTGCGGTCGCGGTGTCATCCCACGAATTGGCGTTATCGGGTCCCACGAACTTCAGCCAGCCATTCAGGCCATGACTGGTGAACTCCCTCGACAGCGAGCTGACGATCTTCGTCCAGCACCCGAAGTCGCACGTCGCTCCGAGATCGTTCGGCTCGTTGATCAGGTTGTAGTACCTGATGTTGGTGTAGCCGTATACGTCACGAAGCTGCTCCAGGAAACCCGCCGGGATCCGCGCGTCGCCGTTGATCAACGGGTCAGACCAGTCTCCGAGCACCACCGTGATTCCGCGGCTCTGTGCGTAGTCAAGGATCGTGCGTAGCTGCACCACATGCCGGGCAGTCCACCGGTACACCGGGTCATGGGCCGCGTCGTACCCACCGAAATAGTCGGACGCGGGCTCCACGACCCGAATGAACCCAGGCCGCATGTAATCCAAACGCTGGAACGTAAGATTCCACTGTGCAGGCGTTGGCTGAAACGAGTCATACGGGTCCCACTGCACCCCGAGCCCCATGAACGGCGCCCCGTCGGCAAGCTCGTCGGTGTGGATCGTGATCGCCGGTGCGGCCGAGGCGGCGCGCGCCGCGCGTGGCACCGACCCGCCAACGACGAAGATCAGCAGCAGCAGCAGCAGCAGCGCTGCCCATCGGGCGCCACGAAGCGAATGCCGCCCCCATCTCCGAGGCATACCCCAAGTTTAGATCGCCGGCCCGCACGTGACACCCCACGCCGGGAAACGTCCAACATCGTCCTCCGTCGGCCAGCGGAGTCACCTCAGGTTGCTGAGCGTCCCGATGAGCTCCAGCAGTCTCCGCACCTGCGCCGAGCCACCGCCATCGAAACGCGACCCTCTCCGTGCCTGCGTTGTACTGCTTGTCCAGGCCCAAAGAGGCAATCGCAGTTCGGGCGAGCCGTCCGCTGGCCTCGACGAGACGGCTGTTTGTGAGGAGGATTTTGGGCAGCCGAAAGCGATGTTCGGCGGAAGCGGCCCTGGCGACCGTCTGCGCTGCTGCAGTGGAACCGGGCCGACCAGGCGTCGTGCACGTCCTCGAGCACAACCACGTCGCCCTTCGCCAATGCAAGCACGGCGTAGATGTGTGGGCCGGGCTGTAGTAGCGTCGCAACAGGCACGCTGAGGAGGAGGTCACGATGGGCACTCGAGCCGCCAAGCGTGGCGGCCGCGCTGGCGCTGCCGGCCGCGGTCCGCGTCACCAACGAGTGCGCGAACCTCGCCCACTGCACGTCGGTTCCGGCGAGCTCGTGGCTGGTCGTCCCAGGCGGATCGCCAGCGGCGCCGAGCACGGCAGGCACCGTGTTGTTCTGCCCGACCAATCTCCCCGGCTTCCAGCTGGCGGTCGGCAGCGACTACTTGCAATCAGGCGGCGGGAGCCTCGGCAAGCTGTTCGTCACCAGATTGCTATTGGCCCCAGGGGCCGGCCTCACCACCGGCGGCGACGCCCACTTCTTCGTTACCAACTACGGCTCCGCGGGCGCCGCGATCAAGCCGATCGCGGGTGCGTGCCGCAGCCTGAGTCCACCGGCCTGGCCGGCCAACGGCCCCGGCTCACGGTCCGGGTCCGCGAGCTGCGGCTGCGACCCTCAAGCCGGGCCGCGGACGTAGGTGACAACGAGCGCGTCACGCTCCAGATCCTCGCCGTGTGTCGTCGCTGAAGCGGACACTTTTCGGACACACCAAGATTACGCACAGGGACACAACGAGACACACCGCCCGCGGTTCGACGAGGGACTACCGAGTTCACCAGCGATCCGTGCTGAACGTTGCCTTACAAGCAGAGGTGACTGGGCACGAGATCGGCATTTTGCGATGGCCACCCGAACGACGCCCCGGTGGCGATGACGGTCCGGGCGAGCGAGCGCGTCGATCACTCGACGAGCCGGCGCTCGATCGCCCAGCGGCTGAGCTGGTGGCGGTTGGAGAGCTGGAGCTTTCGCAACACGGCGCTCACGTGAGCCTCGACCGTCTTGACCGAGATGCCGAGCTCGAGCGCGGCCTCCTTGTAGAGGTAGCCGCGCGCGATGTACTGGAGAACGTCGCGTTCACGCGTCGTGAGCTGGTCGAGCTCGGGATCTACATCGGCGGGCTCGAGTTCGCTCGCGAACGCGTCGAGCACGAAGCCCGCCAAGCGCGGAGAGAAGACGGCGTCGCCGTCGCGAACCCGTGCGACGGCGTCCGCGAGGTCGGCGCCGGAGATTGTCTTCGTTACGTAGCCGCGGGCGCCGGCCCGGATGACCGCGATGACGTCGCCCGGCGCGTCGGACACCGACAGCGCCAAGAACCGCTGCGCCGGGCGTCGCCGGGCGACTCGGCGGATCACCTCGATCCCGCCGCCGCCGGGCATGTGCACGTCGAGCAGCACGACGTCGGGCTCTGCGGCGAGGATCGCCGCCTCGGCCGCCTCGACCGTGCCCGCCTCACCGCGGACCTCCACGCGACCCCCCAGCTCCGCGCGCACGCCGGCGCGAAACAGGTCGTGGTCATCGACGATGACGACGCTAGGTAAGCGCGCCGGCGTCACCGGCGTCACCGGCGTCGCTCCAGCACCAGCTCGATTTCGGTGCCACGGCCAGGCGCGGCGCGCACTGCGGCGCGACCGCCGTGGCGCGCCATGCGGCCGATGATCGACTCGCGCACGCCTTGGCGATCGGGCGGCAGCGCGCCCGGGTCGAATCCCCGTCCGCGGTCGCGAACGAAGACCTGGAGGCGCTCGGTGCCGCTTTCCGCGTACACCGAGATCGGCTCTTCGCCCGCGAACTTCGCCGCGTTGACGAGCGCTTCGTTCGTTGCGGCGACCACGGCGCGGGTGGATTCGTCGACCGGGGCCTCACCGACCGTGACCAGCTCGACCGTGACGCCGTGCTCGGCCTCGACCTGCGCCGCCACCCGGGCCAGCGCATCGCCGAGGCTCTCCTGTGCCCCGGGCGGCGGAGTCCCTCGCAGCCATGCGCGCAATTCTCGCTCCTGCTGCCGGGCCAGCGTCGCCACCGCCCGTGGATCGTCGGCTCGGCGCTGCACGAGCGCCAGCGTCTGCAGCACCGAGTCGTGTAGGTGAGCGGCGACCTCCGCCCGTTCCTGTGAGCGGATGCGCGCCGCGCGCTCGGCGGCCAGGGTCCGGAGCAGCCGCCACCAGAACGGCGCAAGGATCAGCGCGAGGGATCCGGCCACGACGACGGCCGTGAGCGCCACCTCGCCGAGGCCCGCGAGTACCCCGTTGGCGTACAGGAACAGCAGCGCCGCGCCTATGATCAGCGCCACCCCGAACCCGCCGCGGTAGATCCCCGCGGTCGGGCGCCCCGGCTGTAGGTATGCGCCGCTGAGGGATGCGTCGGCCGCCGCGTGGTCACCCGCGACGTAGTCAGGGGCGACATCGTCGCCCGCCGGTACCAACAGCCGCCACACGAGCACAGCGCCCGCGGACGCCAGCACCACGGGCCACACGATCGCGCCGTCGAACCAGACGCCGAGCTGGCGCAGGCCGAGCAGGGCACCGAGCGTCAGCAGGGCGACGCTGGCTGCGCTGCGGCCCCTCCCGCGCCGCGGTCGCAGACCCTGGATGTGGGCACGACCGGTCGTCGCGGCGGGCATCAAAAGCCACGCGAAGCCGTAGGCGACAACGCCGACGCCGCTGACCGCCGCCGCGGCGATGAACGCCGCTCGCAACAGCAAGGGATCGACGCCGAGGCGCTCGCCGAGCCCCGCGCACACGCCGGCGACGACCCCCCGCGCCGGGTCGCGGGTCCACGTCCGCATGCCGCCGATCGCTCGCGGCCTCGCCGCGACGCCCGATGACGACGCGGCCAGGCCGCCCGCGAGGAGGTACGCGCCGACGGCTGTGAGCAGCACCGGCCACAGCCAGCCAAAGCCCAGAGTGATCGCGCCGCTCCGATCGAGCAGCAGGACCACGCCGGCGCCGGTGGCGGCGATGCCGCCGACCAGCGTCGGCACGTCGGTCCGCTGCGAAGCGCGCCTCACCCGGCGACCGCTTCACCGCAGGCGGCGTTGTCTTCGACAACGGCGCCCGCGTGGCGCCCGCGGGCGCCGTTATCGAGGAACTGGGCGTCCTGGGGCCGGTGCACGACCTCGATCGCACCGATGCCCACCTTGGCCCGCAGCCGCAATCTGGGGGCGGAACTGCCCGCGGCCGTGACCGCGTCGCGCACGCCCAAGCCACCCTGGTCGTCTCCAAGCACGTTGACGTATCCGGCGCCAACCTTACTGTCGGACTGCACGCACACCGACGGCGGGACGATGACGGTCGCCACTCCCATCCCCAAATGGATGGCGAGGTCGGTGGTCGTCCCCGCCGGGAGCGGTACATCACGCAGGTCGACGCGCAAACGACCCGCGGCGAGCTTGTACCCTTGCAGGGGCAACGCGGCCAGCGCGGTCGGGCGGTACGAGCGATTGCCAAACCCGCCGTCGAACCGGACGTCGGCGGCGGCCACGAACCCCGCTGGCGCCGCGATCAGCAGCGCGGGCACCAGCAACCATGCTGCACGACGGCGTCCGGTCACCGCCGCGGCTACCGCAGCCAAGCCGATCGCGATCAAAACGGCCGCGACCCAGACGCCGCCGCCCGCAGCCGTTGCCCACACCGCGCCCGCGACCAGCGCGAGGGTCGCCAGGGTGCCGCTCACGATCGCCGCCACGACCGCGACCACCCGACCCGCGCTGATCCGGCCGTCGGCTCCGCCCAGGAGCCGATTCAGCGGGGACGGGCCGCTCGGCGCGCCGGTCCCGTCGTCGGGCGGGACGACCAGCCACAGCCCGGCGTACACGAACAACGTGAGCCCACCGACAAAGGCGAGCGCGATCGCCCCCACGCGGAACAGCACCGGGTCGACGTTGAAGTAGCGGCCAAGGCCGCCGCACACGCCGCCGATCCATCGGTGATCGCGGCTGCGCAGGAAGCGTCGCGGACCGGCCGTCGGCTCCGTTGCAGGTTCAAAATGGGCTGTCATGTCGTTCTCCTGTGCTCGAGTATCGCTTGTGAGCAGAGCATCGCCTGCTTGATGGCGCATGCCTATTGGGAATCTCCCTAAGCAGACCCTCGGGAGGCGGGCGCGTTGCCGGCGGGTCGCTTCCGCTTGACGCCGGAGGTCGCGGGCGTACGCCGCTACTAGACTCGTCGGCGCAAACCGCGTCATCCACCGCCGCGTGTCCAGAAGACCGGCTCGCAGCTCGTCGCCCCGCCGGCACGCCCAGCAAAAGCTACGAGGTCGCGGCCGCCCGGAAGCTCGACGGAACCAGGCGTCTCAACCGGCCCGCCACACGCCACCGCCCGGGACGAACAACGCATCCCGGCCCAACCTCGCCTGGCTTCCCCTCTCCGCCGGTGGCGGCCACGCCGGCCGCCCGCGTCGCGAGCGAAGCAGGACTCACGCCGAGCGCGCCCAAGTCCCGCCCTGGCGCCCCTACCCAGGAGGTTCAGGAGATGATCAACGGTGATGGCCGTAAGCGGCGTCAGCTTACCCCTGGAGGGGAAGTGGCAGCTGTTTTTGGATGTGATCTCGCAGCAGTTGGATCCGGGCAGACGTTGCCAGGAAGTGCGGTGTGGAGGTGTTGGTCGTGGTTCGGCTTCGGCGGCTGGCCAGGGATGCGACGCTGGCGGCGTTCGCCGCGTCCAGGCCTGGCCGGCGGCGGCTGCCCGAGCGGGCGGGGCTGGGGGCCTGCCGGCAGGAGTGCGAGCGTCTCACGGAGACGATCAAGGTGCGGGCGATCGAGTTGGCGCTGCACGGGGAAGGCAACGCTCGGGCTTTGCGGCCCGGTCCCCGCTCGCCTGAGCGTGCAGACCAAGCTCGAGCTGCTGGGGGTGATCGATCGGGTGACCGCCGTGGGCTGGTCGGATGTGTGGGCGTGTGCGGTGCTGTAGGTCGCCGGCGTGCGCGTGTACCGCTGGTGGGCGAAGCTTGCTGGGACGGGCACGCTCGATGACCTGCCGCCGGGGCGGCAACCCGGTCCACCGCATCCTTGACTGGGAAGGAGTAGGCGATCCTGGATGTGATCGAACGGTGGGGCGAGGTGGATCGTTGGTACCGCAAGCTCGCGTACTGCGGCAGCTACATCGGCAAGGTGTTCGTGGCGCCCTCGATGCTGTTGCGGGTGGCGCTCAAGCACCGCGTCGTGCTGCCGGGCGAGCGGTCCCGGTCACCGCGCCCAAGGCCGGTGTTTCCCGAGGTTTCGTGGGAGAAGAACCGAATCTGGATGTGGGACGCCTCCCACTTCCCGCGGGCTTCCGCTTTGAGGCGTCTCGCGCGGCGTCGCGTTGTGACGTCGTTCGGAGAGCTGGCAAGGTTGGTCCCGCAATGACGACTTATGTGGGCGACTGCGTCAGTTCGCGAGCCAGCTCCTCGAAGACCTGGACGTAGGCATTGACCGCTTCGTTCGTGTGGCTCACCGAGAGCGTCCATTCCTCCTCCCGGCCGGGAGTCATGAAGATGCCTCGATTCATGTTGTACAGCCACCCGAGCTCGGTCAGCTCGACGTCCTGGTTGGCCTTGAACGTCTCGTAGTCGACGACCGGCGTGGTGGAGAAGGTCACGCACCCTTTGGCGCCGACGCCGATCGCATAGCCGGGAAGGCTGTAACGCTCGACCGCCGCCTGGCAGCCGGAGACGATCCGGTCGTTCAGTTCGTCGAGGTGCCGGTAGGCCGCGGGCGTCAGCACCTCGAGCAGGCTGGCCCGGGCGGCCGCCATCGAGAGGGGGTTGCCGTTGTACGTGCCGACCTGGTACACGGTGCCGTCCTCGACCACGCGCATGATCTCCTCGGTGCCGCCGATCGCGCCCGAGGGAAGCCCGCCACCGAGCGTCTTAGCTAGCGTCACGAGGTCCGGCTTTACAGCGAAGCGTTCCGTCGCCCCGCCTGCAGCGATCGCAAGCCCGGTCTTGACCTCGTCGAAGATCAGCACGATGCCGTGCCGGCGCGTGATCTCGCGCACCTCCTCGAGGTATCCCCGCTCCGGCAGGACGACCCCGAGGTTCATCATCGCCGCCTCCATGATCACGCACGCCGGCTTGCGTCCCTCGGACTCGAGACGCTGGATCCGCCGCTCCATCGCTCCGGCGTCATTGAACGGCACCGCGATCGTGAGCTCGACGACCGCACGCGGAATGCCTGCTCCGTAGGGCAACGAAGCGTAGTTTTCGCGGTCGCCGATGCGGTCGTACTCGACGCCGATCGAGACCATCACCCCGTCGTGATGGCCATGGTAGGAGCCGAAGATCTTCAGGATCGTCTCGCGCCCCGTGTAGCCGCGCGCGATCCGGATCGCGTCCATCGTCGCCTCGGAGCCCGAGTTGACGTAGCGCCACCGCTCGAGGCCCCAGCGACGCTTCAGCTCCTCAGCGACAACCACGCCATCCTCGGTCGTGGCCGCGAAGTGCGTACCGAGCGCGACTCGCTCGCTTACGGCCCTGACGATCGCGGGATGGGCATGCCCCTGGACCATCGACCCGAACCCGTTGTGAAAGTCCCACATGCGGTTACCGTCGACGTCGTAGACGACGGCCCCGTCCCCAGTAGCCAGGTAGATCGGCCACGGTTCGCGAGCCTGATAGGTCGACGCGACGCCGCCACTCAAGGACTCGCGTGCGCGCCGGTACATCGCGCGCGACGCGTGAGTGCGCTCATCGAGTCTGGCCCGCTCACGCCTGGTGAGCTCCCGGATCCGCTCGCGGTCCAACTGCACAGTGGGTAATAGTTGCAACATCGGGCTCCGATCGGCCGCCGCGGCCGATCATCGGCACTCGCCATGGCGAACGAGTGCCGCTCTGACGTTCGCGCAATAGCCCGCGAAGTTGCGCCTGAACAGGGGCGTCAGGATCGGCTGGGCGAGGCGCATCCTGCCGGTCGGCTGGCCGTACACCCTGAATCGAAAGCGGGTGCCGCGCGCGGTGGGATCGAAGGTGTCTGGCCGTGGATCGGCAGTCCCTCGATGATCTGCATCCCGAATAACCCGATCGGGTCCGCACTCGACAAGCGCGACCAGCGAAGCTCACCCGGCGCAGAGGCAAGCCTTCGCCGATGCCGTCCACGTGCCCCGCATCGTGTAAGGAGGAGCACCTACTAGATTGCGGCGCACCACAACGCGAGAGGAGCAGAAATGGCGAACGGCCGACTAGCGCAGAGCGGGGTTGGCGTGCTTGGAAGCGGCGAGGTTGGGCGGCGCTTGGCAGCCGGGTTCCGCAGTCGTGGCCATGACGTGATGATCGGCTCGCGCGACCCGGGCAAGCCCGAGCTGCGCGAATGGCTGTCCAGCGATGGAGCCGGCATCGAAGCCGGCACATTCGCCCAGGCCGCGGCGGCCGGCGAGTTGCTCGTCCTGGCGGTGCTGGGCAATGCCGCAGAGGAGGCGATCGCCGACGCCGGCCCCGACAACTTCAGCGGCAAGGTCGTCATCGACGCGATGAACCCGCTCGACTTCTCCGGCGGCTTCCCGCCCAAGCTCTCGATCACCGGCGAGGACTCCCTCGGCGAGCGCGTCCAGCGCGCGCTGCCCAACGCCAAGGTGATCAAGGCGTTCAATACGATCGGCAACCCCTACTTCGTGGACCCAAGCTTCAGCGAGGGCCAGCCGACGATGCTGATCGCTGGAGACGACGAGGGCGCCAAGCGCACCGTCGGCCACGTGCTGGCCGACTTCGGCTGGTCCGATGCGGTCGACATCGGCGGTATCGAAGGCTCGCGCGAGCTCGAGGCGATCTGCATCGCGTGGGTCAAGATCGGCGGCATACGGGGCTCGTGGGACCACGGGTTCAAGCTGCTCGTCGGCTAGCCAACTCCCCGGCCGTCGTGCCACGCCTGTTCCCCATGCCGCAGGGGGATCGACAGCCGCTGCTCGTCCCAAGCGGCGGAGCGAAAGCCGCGACAGGCGGGGGCCGAAAGCGAGCAACACCCTTTCCGCGCTTGCGGTGAACGGACGGCGAACCTCGGATCGCGTGAGGGATGAAGGCCTAACCCTAACCTACCGGGCGGGGCTCTACGCAACCTCCGCCAGCTCCAGATCGGATTCGGCGGCGTCGGACACGGACACGTGCAGCACCGGTAGCCCAAGCGCGCGGACCTTGCTGGGCAGGTCGATTCGCATCCAGCGGGACAACCTTGATGGCAAAGTCGAGAGCACGATCTCGTCGAACCCCCGAAGGTTGACGGCGTCCGCCACTGCGGCGAGCGGGTTCGCATCGCCGACGTGGCCGGTGACGAGTTGCCCCGCAGCCTCGCTGAGCGGCGCAAGTGCGGTCCGCAGCCGTTGCTCGGCGGACCTTGATACCGGCCGCCTCGGGATCGACGACCCGATGAAGCCCGTGCGGCGTGGCGGGAACTACGAGGTGAAACGTCACTGGGCCGCGTGTTGCCCGGCGGCGAACTGCTTCGAGCAGCGGCGGGTCGGTGGCGGTTCGATTCGCGGCGAGCAGGACGCGGGCGGTCATCAGGAAATCTCCTTGTATCGATTGATACTAGCTATGTTGGCAGCATCTCCCCACAACTGCCATCGCAATCCAGCTCGTCGATCGTGTAGTCGCTCGATGTGCTGCGCGACACGCGAGGACATGCCCGGGTTGAGCCGGAAGAAGTCGTCCATCCGATCCTTGTAGCCAGCAAGGATCACGACCAGCCGCTCGCGCTCTTTCTCCATCACCTGGAGTAGGATCTCGATCGCCTCGACGCCGTAGCCGGTGAAGCTCATGTGCAGCGTCGGGCGCCCGGCGCTCAGGCCGGCCCGGCGGCGGAGCTGGTCGACCACCAGCAGCGCGGCGATCTCACGGATCCGGATCTTGACCGGCGCCAGCGCGACCAGCTCACGGTCGAGCTGACCGAGAACCCCTTCGATATCGGCCTCGCGGAGGACCGCCGCGGCACCGTTCGCCTGGGCGAGATTGTCCGCGAGCGCGGTCACCGCGCGGCGCCATTCATGTATCGGCGGCCGGCCGGCTTATCGCCCGCATATGGGTGCAGGCTGTAACGCATGACTCGGTCGCGGTCCTCGGTCCGATCGAGCCGGAAACCGGGCTCGTCCGCCGGCCGGTTGACGATGAAGCTGAGTGCCGTCGTCTGGCGGCCGCGGGACGCGTCGTACGCAATCAGCTTGATGTAGTTATCCGGGTGGGTCTCGCGGCAGGCGCGAACCTCACGCAGCACGAGCTCGGCCTCGTCCACCTTAAGGTCGAACAGCGGTAGTCCCCACATCGTCCAATAGGAGTTGCGCGGATGCGGATCGTCGGTGTACTCCACCGACATCGCCCAGCCGTGCTCCAGCGTATAACGGATCTGCGCTGCGATTTGCTCGTCGGTGAGGTCGGGGAGGAACGAGAACGTTCCCTGGGTGATGCGCATTGGATCTGCTCCTGGGTGGTCAGCCGAGTGTCGGCGTGACCACGTAGTCGGGCGTGTCGGTCGACTCGAAGTTGAACGTGATGTCCTTCCATACTTGGAGGGCCGCATTCACCTCGGGACAGCCCTTGGCGGCGCGCTCGAGGATGTCGGGGCCCTCCTGGAAGTACTCGCGGCCCTCGTTTCGCGCCCGGCTCATCGCCTCGACGGCAACGCGGTTGGCAGTCGCGCCCGCCGCGACCCCCATCGGGTGGCCGATCGTGCCGCCGCCGAATTGCAGCACGACGTCCTCGCCGAGGTAGCGCAGCAGCTGGTGCATCTGGCCTGCGTGGATCCCGCCTGAGGCGACCGGCATCACGCCGGGCATCGAGGCCAGTCCTGGTCGAAGTGAATCCCGGTCTCGAGGTTCTCGGGAATGTGGTCCAGGCGCAGCGTGTCGTAGTAACCCTTGGTCATTGCCGGGTCGCCCTCGAGCTTGCCGACGACGGTGCCGGCGTGGATGTGGTCGACGCCGAGCATGCGACACCACTTGGCTATCACGCGGAACGAGACCCCGTGATTCTTCTGGCGGGTATACGTCCCGTGGCCGGCGCGGTGCAGGTGCAGGATCATCCCGTTCCGACGCGCCCACTTGGACATCGACTGCATCGCCGTGAAGCCGACGGTGAGGTCCATCATGATGATCACGCTGCCGAGCTCCTTGACGAACTCGGCCCGCTCGTACATCTCCTCCATGGTCGCCGCGGTCACATTCATGTAGTGGCCCTTGTCCTCGCCGCTCACGGCGGACGCACGGCTGACGCCCTCGATCGAGTAGAGATAGCGGTCGCGCCAGCGCATGAACGGCTGTGAGTTGATGTTCTCGTCGTCCTTGGTGAAGTCCAGACCACCGCTCAGCGCCTCGTAGACCACCCGACCATAGTTCTTCGCCGATAGGCCGAGCTTCGGCTTGACGGTCGCGCCAAGCAACGGGCGCCCGAACACATTGCCGATGATCGAGGATGTCAGGTTCGCGATAGAGCCCTCCTCGAACAGATCGATGTCGTACGCGATCTTCACGATGTACTCGCCCTCGCGACCCGGGAGGGCGGTGACGTCGTATGCCTTCGGCTGGTAGTGCTCGTGGTCGGTCAGCCTGTCCGTCCAGACCACCGTCCACGTAGCCGTCGAGGACTCCCCGGCCACAGCCGCCGCCTCGATCGGATCGACACCGGGCTGCGGGGTCACTGGAACGCGCAGAGTATGTCGGTGTCCTTGGGCTCGTAGTCGGCGTCGTAGTGGCCCATCTCCGCGTACGGAGTGACCCCGGACGCCCAGCGGTCCTTCTTCTCATGACTGTTCTGTGCGACCGAAGCTTGCTCGGTCGTTGAAAGCGGCGTGAGCGTCATGTTCCCGGTTGGCCTTTCGGTCGGACTGGCGTATCGAGCTTGGACGCGATCGTTCATAAATCGTCAAGTACTGATTTAGCGCAAATCAATAGGGCTCGTTCTATATCTCAACAGATAGCCAAAGCTCGATCGCGCACACACGAGGAGGGGCGACTGTCCCGATTGCGCTGAGTCACTGGCGCTCACGCAGCTGCTCGTCCTCTATCAGCTCGTCACCGCACGTGCGGCGCTGGCCGTCGGGCGACTGATACGCGCGCGGACCGCACAGCGTCCGCTCGCGAACAAACCACGCCCGTCCCGGTCTCCGCGACGAACTCATCGACGGAGCGCTGGCCGGCGCGCCGATCTTCGATGGTTTACGGGCCGTGAGCCCTATATTCATGATCGTGTGCCGCCCTACGACCGCTCACGCGTAATCGCCGCCGCGCAGTCGATCCTCGATCAAGGCGGTTGGTGCGTGTTCGAAGTCTGCACGGACGTACCCCGGCAGCGCTGGGAGGCACGCGTGCCGATCTTCGATCTCGTCGCCGACGCAGTGGCCGACGCGGTCGCGGAGCAGATCGGCTACGAGCCGTTTTACGATGCGCGTCTGACCGGGTGCGACCGGCGCACGCGGCGACCGGACGCCGACATGGGCGCCCATCTCTGCTACGTCGCCCAGCAGCCGCCGGAGGGGGCGATTCGGGCACCGCAGACGGAGTCGCCCGATTTGCTGCTTCTGCACGGGTCGAGCCCAGGCGCCACCAATACTGCTCCACACCTTTTGCGCCGAGACCGGCTCGACTCGGCGAGGCGGGTGGCGGCCGAACGTTGGCTATCTACCTCCGGGGGCCGGAGGTAGATGGCCAGAGTTCGTGCTGGTCGCTGCGGTCAAAGTGACCTGGCCGGGCTAGAGCCGTTCGCCGTCTATACCGCAACGGAGCGTTCTCGGTTTCATCCGCGAACGTCGGCAACACCGTCGTGCCTGCCGTTGACAAGCTGACCGCGATCGAGGTCGGGCCCGATCGCGGCCTTCGCGTCATCCTCGGCTGCGAAAACGGGAGCGCTCCGCGCGGCCAAGCAGTGATGACGACGAGGCCTACCCCGAGGGCCAGAGCGAAGAACTGGGCGGCGAGCGCCAAATAGGGGGTGCCGGTGTGAACGTCGGAGCAGCGTGGCGCCCGCCTGCCGTCCTGGCCGGGTTACCCGTCTCGATCCCGTGGCGCTGTCATGGCGTTGTTCCGCTGTCGGTGGATCTGGGAGGCTGCGCGTTGTGTTCGTCCGCAGGGCGAGAACCGATGACCTCGAGGCGATGGCGTTGATCATGGCCGCACTCGCCGAGGAGGGACTGATTGGAACCGAGCCGCCCGTCGATCTCGAGGCCCAAGCTCGCCGATTTCGAGGAGTGATCGTAGCGGAGTCGCCGACGGCGGCCTGGGTGCTCGAGGATGCCGGTCGCGTTGTTGGAAATGCGGACGTCCGTGAGCAGGCTCCGGGCGTCCTGTATCTCGGGATGGGGATCCTGCCTGAAGCGCGCGGACGGGGAGGCGGGCGAGCTTTCCTGGAAACCCTTCTTGAGCATGCCCGTTCATGTAGGGCACACAAACTTGAGTTGGAAGTGTGGATCGACAACGCGCGTGCGATCTCTGTTTACGCCTCGGCTGGATTCGAGATCGAAGGCTTGCGGCGCAACCACTATCTCCGCCGCGACGGACAACTGCGCAGTGCACTGCTCATGGCTCGACTGCTAGAGGCCGGCGAACCGTCGCGCTAGCCCGGAGGGCGCGGACGTTACTCGTGCCGGTGCGACCACGGCACGATGCCCAACTCCGGTCGAGATGGACCATTGAGCATCGCGAGGTACTCGAGCATATGGCCGTCCGGATCGCGGAAATAGAGCGCCGCGGCGGGCATCCATCCGATGACACTCGGCTCATCGGCAGGCTCGCCGAAGAACGAGAGAGGCTGGATCCCTTGCGCGAGCAGGCGCTCGGGAGCGGCGAGCACGTCGTCGAGCGCCATGGCGAAGGCGATGTGGAGCTGCATGCTCATGGGGGCGGAGCCGATCGACCACAATCCCAGCATCGATTGTCCCGCCTCGCCGATCCAGTGGAATGCGGCACCTCGCTCCGGTATCTCAAGCGCCACGGGAAGCCCCACCACATCGCGGTAGAAGGCCACCGAGCGTGGTAGGTCGGCGACCGTCAAGTGTGTCTCAAATAGCCCGCGAACGATCATCGCAGCCTACATCGCTGCCCAGGATCCACCGCACCTCCGTCTCGCGCAAAGCCCCTCTGGGGGAGAGAGGGAGGTTCGAACTTAGGGGCGTCTTTTCCGCGCCCGTGTCGAGTCCTCCTACCGACGTCCTCGAGGGGTAGTCGACGACGATTACACGGCACGGATCCAGCGCGCGGACGCCATGCCGTTCCCCTGCGGGCACGACGGCCGCTTGGCCGGCGTGCATCATCGACGCATCGCCCCACACTCTGCTCGCATCCGAGGGCGTAGGGACGCCGACGCTGGTGCAAACTTGGGGCGTGGTCGAGCCTTCGCTGATGGTGGAACAGTTCCGAGCCGCCCGACGGGATCCGAACCTCGCCGTGCTCGAAGGCGTTCACGCCGTAAAGCACGCGCTCCGGTTCGGAGCCGCGCTGTGTGCGCTGGTGGGTACTAACGCCAAGCAACTCGACCGGCTAGCCGAGGTGCTGGCACCTGATCTCCGAGACCGCTTCGCCGCGGAGCTGCGCATCGCTTCTCCGGATACGTTCTCCCAACTGGCTCCGCGGGCGCCGAGGACCGGTGTGATCGCGATCGCGAAACGCCCGGGCGTGGACCTGCGGCGACTTCTCGCCGACCCCGCCCGACGACCGATAGTGCTCCTGGAAGACCCTCGAAACCTAGCCAACGTGGGGGCGTGCATTCGTGCCGCGGCCGCAGCTGACGCGGCTGGTGTGCTGACGACCGGCACCCAGGACCCCTGGCAAGCCGACGCGCTGCGTGGGTCCGCCGGCCTGCACTTCGCCTTGCCCGTAGCGCGGCTCGAGGAGCATTCGTTTGACGATCGTCCTCTCCTCGCGGTCGACCCATACGGCGCGGCGTTCAGTCCGTCTCGGATGCCGCCCCGAGCGGTCCTCGCGTTCGGGACCGAGCGATACGGGATCAGCGACCAGCTATTGACGCGGGCGGATCGACGCGTCTCGATCCCGATGCGCGCGGGGGTTTCCAGCCTCAATCTGGCCACCTCGGTCGCGGCGGTCCTGTTCGCGTGGCGCCTGGTAGCAAACGATTCGGTCGTGAATGGCTGACTCGACGGTTTGAGGGCCAAGGACCGCCGGCTTGGCAGGCTGCGCAACTACCCCGCCAGCGCCGCGCCGGAGGCAACCGCCGAGCTGCCTCGTACCCACCGGACCGAGTTGGCCGCGCGAAAGTGCGCCACCCTTCCATTCACCCGTACGCGGACCTTGACGCTGCGCCCGACAATCATGGCGTTCTGCGTGGGAGAGACCACGCGGACCATCACCTTCGCTGCTGCGGGCTGGGCAAGCACGAACCCCAGTAACACCGGCACAAAGCAACATCGCTCGGTGCGGGCGCCGGCTAGCGACCTGGACCACACGCCGACCGTAACATCGTCGCGATCCTACGTGGAAGTCTTGGACGTTTAACCCATTGAGAGAGGAGCGCGATGGAGACGGTCAGGTCATCCGACGGTTGCCGCATTGCCTACGAGCGGTCTGGTCGCGGTTCGCCGCTGGTGTTGGTCGGAGGGGCGTTCAGTACGCGGGAGACCAGCGCGCCGGCGGCGGCGGCGCTGGATGGCGACTTCGCCGTGTATCGCTATGACCGTCGAGGAAGGGGGGACAGCGGGGATGCGGCGGTCTACGCACCGGAGCGGGAGGTCGATGATCTCGCGGCGGTGATTGCGGCTGCCGGGGATGACGCGTTCGTGTTTGGTCAATCCTCGGGCGCGGCGCTGTCGCTGGAGACCGCGTCGACTGGCGCTCCGGTGCGAGCGGTCCTCGCCAACGAGCCGCCTTACCCCGGCACCGAGGGCTCGAGCTACGAGATGGCCGATCAGCTTGCGGAGCTGGTCGCCTCCGGTTACCCCGAGCAGGCCGCCGAGCGGGTATACGTAACACCGGCGCTCCGGATGCGGTGGTGGAGCAGACCAAGGCTTGGGAGGGCTGGCCGGGCATGGTGGCGATCGCACACACCCTTCCCTACGACGTCCGGCTGTGCAACGACGGTGTCGTGCCGGTGCAGCGGCCCGCCCAGATCTCGTGCCCGGTGCTCGCTACGGCTGGGGGACTCAGCACGGCGTGGGCGCCCGCCGCGGCGCAGACGATCGCCGAGGCGGTGCCGGCCGGGGAGTGGCGATTGCTTGATGGCGTCGGCCACAACCTGCCGGTTGAGGTCATGGCCCCGCTGCTGCGGGAGCTCTTCCTAGACTGAGCGCTCGGCCGGCATCCCCGGGCAAGTTAGCCGGCCGTACCTCATGCGCGAGTCGTACGACCATCGCGCCGTCGCCAACCGCACTCGCCACGCGGTTAGATGCCCCTGAGCGCACGTCGCCGGCCGCGAACACGCCGGGGCGGGTCGTCTCGAGGAGATGCGGCTTGCGGTCTGGCAGCGGCCAGCGAACGTGCCCGCTGCACTTTGCCGCGCCGATGCCGCTGAGGAGGTAGCCGGCGGCGTCGACGGCGAGCATCCCGGTCGCCGCCTCGGTGCACGGTTCCGCGCCGATCATCACGAACACGGCCGTCGCCGTCGCGTCCTCAACGCTGCCATCGCGGCGGTCAACGAGGCTCACGGACTCCACGGTGGCCGAGCCGCGCACCACCGTGAGTTCGGTCTCGGTCATGACCTCGATCCGAGACGAGCGCTCGATGCGATCGACGAGGTACTGCGACATCGTCGACTTCAGCGCCTTGCCGCGTACCACGACTCGTACGCTGCGGGCCCACGAGGCGAGATGCACCGCTGCCTGGCCCGCCGAGTTACCGCCGCCCACGACGATCACGTCCTCGTCGCGGCAACGCTCTGCATCAGTCGCCATTGCCGCGTGGTAGACACCGGCGCCGCGGAAGCGCTCAACACCCTCCGCCTGCAGCTCGCGCCAGCGAGCTCCCGTAGCCATCACGACAGACCGAGCGAGGACGTGCTGGCCATCGTCGAGATCCATCCGCAGCAGCCCCTCGGGTCCGTCGGCCAGCTCGACCGCGCGATGAAAGCTCGACAGCACCGCGTCGAAACGACGCGCTTGCAGCGTCGCCTTGCGCGTCAGTTCCGTCCCGGAGACCCCGCTCGGGAAGCCCAGGTAGTTCTCGATCCGGGTGCTCGTGCCGGCCTGGCCCCCCGGCGCCCACGCCTCGGCCACGAACGTCCGCAAGCCTTCCGAGCCGCCGTACACGGCCGCCGCCAGCCCCGCTGGCCCGGCGCCCAGAACAACAAGGTCAAAGCGCTCTACGTCGACCTCGGCACGCAACCTCAACGACCGCGCGACCTGTGCGGCGGACGGGTTTCGCATCACGTCGGTGGCGTGCACCAGCACCGGCGTCTCCGAGCGCGGGATGTCAAGCCAATCGAGCAGCGCGGCGCCGTCGGCGTCCGTGTCCACGTCGTACCATCGCACCGGCAGCAGGTTCCGCTCAAGCAGGTCACGCACCTCAAACGCGCGACGCGAGCCGCGCGGGGCGATCAGACGCATGACCCCATGTCCCTCCGCCTCGTGCCACGCCCGCCGCGCCAGCAGCATACGAAAGACATGTTCGCCGAACTCCGGCCAGCGCGCGACCACGTCGCGCAATCCGTACCTGTCAAACGCGATCACCTCAGTCGGCTCGACGGCCACGCACGCGCTGATCGTCGGCTCCCCCGTGAACGCGGCGATGTCCCGGATGAACGTACGGCCGTCGGCTTGCGCGACGTAGACGTCCTTACCGGGCTTGCGGTCGACGAACTCGACGAGCCCGCGCTCGATCACGTAGAACGGCCCATCGCGGACGGCGTGCTCGTAGAGCACCTCCCCGGGCTGGAAGGTGCGCCACGGGTAGGGCGGGCGGTGCCAGCCTTGTGCGCGTAGTTCGAGCTCCCCATCACCGAAAGCTACGTCGATCCCGCGCACGGCATGCATCGGACCAGTCGGGGACAGACAGCATGATCAGGCTCGCTGGCCCGCAGGACGCCGCCGGGCAGCGCACCCAGAAGCTCTCCGGTGGGCAGACCCAGCGCGGGCGCTTCGCCATGGCGCTCGCCAGCGATCCCGAGGTTGTAGTTCTCGACGAGCCGACCGTGGCGATGGATGTCGAGGCCCGGCGAGCGTTCTGGATCGCAATGCGGGCATTCGCGGAGCGCGGTAAGACCGTGCTGTTCGCCACTCACTACTTGGAGGAGGCCGACGCCCAGGCCGACCGCGCGGTCCTGATGGCCCACGGAAGGATCGTCGCCGACCGGACCGACGACGGAGATCAAGGCTCGCGTCGGCACAAAGACGATCCGGGCGACGCTTCCAGATGTGAACCCGATCGAAATGGATTGGGAGGAAGACGAGGTGGGTTTCCGCGAGCCGCTGGACGCAGTGAGATGAACAGCATCGCCTATACGCGTTATGAGCTGCTGCGAGCCTTCCGAAACCGTCGGTTCTTTCGCCGGCGAACGGCAAGACGGTTGGACCCGCCAACTTCGGATCACGCCGCTGAGGGCTCGCGCCTATCTACGCGCCAAGGTACTCACCGCCTACGTCATGGCGGCCCTCAGCGTGGCCCTCTTGTACCTCTCCGGAGCGGCACTCGGAGTGAGCATTTCCGCCCATACGTGGCTTGCGATGACCGGCCTGATCATCATCGGGCTGATGCCTTTCGCGGCGCTCGGAATTCTGCTCGGACATCTCCTGAACGTTGACGCCGTCGGCCCGGCGATCGGTGGAACCGTTTCGCTACTAGCTCTGGTCAGCGGCACGTGGTTTCCGGTGAGCCACGGCTTCCTACATGACATAGGTCAGTACCTGCCCTCCTATTGGCTGGTCCAAGCCGGCCGCATCTCCATCCACGGCCACGGCTGGGGAGCAATGGGCTGGAGCGTTGTCATCACGTGGACGGTTGTGCTCGCCGTCGCTCGCCGCGCTGGCATACCGACGCGACACAGCACGCGTATAGCCGCCGCCGAAGGCTCACCGAGGCGCCAACAGCGGGCTTCGGTGTCGTGATGAGGCTGCGCGGGTACGGGGTCGGCACCAACGTTGTCGTCCGCTGCCAGAAGGGCCACTTATTCACGACCATCTGGCTTCCGGGAGGTTCCCGCGCGAGAACAAGGACCTCCGGATCCCCTGATTCCTCGTCGACGCTGGAGTTCGAGCTGGCTTCCGCGCAGCCCAGCAACGCTGCACGCCCGAGCTGTCGATTTCGTTGTTCCTCGTTTGTCTTAGGCTCGACCATTCCGACGAAGGAGGACGCAATGAAGTACATGCTGTTGATTCATCAAGGCGACACGCCAACCCCCAACGACCCAGAGGCATGGGCGCGGCTGTCCGAGGACGAGCAGAAAGCGGTATGGGAGGACTACCGGGCGATCAACGAGACCCCTGGCGTCACCTCCGGCGTCCAGATGCAGCCTCCGGAGATGGCGACGACCGTGCGGGTGAAGGAAGGCAGGACGCTGACCACCGACGGCCCGTTTGTCGAGATGAAGGAGGCCCTGGGCGGGTATCTCTTCTTTGAGGCCGACGACCTTGACGCCGGGATCGAGCTCGCGTCGCGGATTCCGGCGGCGCGGATGGGTGGTGCGGTCGAGGTACGCCCGATCGTGGAGCGGTAGCGATCCTCGAGCAGGTCTTCCGCGAGCAGTGGGGACGTGTTCTCGCTGCCCTGATCAGCTTCCTCGGCGACTTTGAGCTCGCCGAGGAAGCCGCCCAGGAGGCGTTCGCGATCGCCGCCGAGCGTTGGCCGCGGGACGGAGCTCCCTCGAACCCGGGCGCGTGGCTGGTGACAACCGCACGCAACCGGGCAATCAACCGAATTCGCCGCGATCGGACCCTGGCCGCGAAGACCCGTTTGCTCGACGTGCAGGAGACAGTCGAAGACGAGCTCGACCAGATGGACGAGATTGCGTTTCCTGACGAGCGGCTCGAGCTCGTGTTCACCTGTTGTCATCCCGCGCTGGCGACCGAGGCGCAGGTCGCTTTGACCTTGCGGACGCTTGGCGGCCTGACCACCGATGAGATCGCGCACGCATTCCTCGTACCTGAGCCGACGATGGCGCAGCGGTTGGTGCGGGCAAAGCGGAAGATTAAGGCCGCCGGGATCCCGTTTCGCGTGCCCGCTGATCATCTGCTCCCTGATCGGCTCGTCGCCGTCCTGGCGATTGTCTATCTGATCTTCAATGAGGGCTACGGCGGTCGCGGTGAGCTCGCGAGCGAAGCAATTCGGCTCGGGAGAGCGCTAGTCGAGCTGATGCCCGACGAGCCGGACGCGCACGGCCTGCTCGCACTCATGCTGCTGCACGACTCACGCCGCGAGGCGCGATTCCAGGAAGACGATCTGGTACTGCTCGCCGACCAGGACCGCTCGCTCTGGAACACCGCCCAGATCGCCGAAGGGCGCAGAGTGCTCGACCGAGCCTTAGCTCTGCGCGGTCGTGGTCCGTATGTCGTCCAGGCGGCGATCGCGTCGCTGCATGCCGACGAGCCCCGCGACTGGCTGCAGATCGCCGCTCTGTACGGCGAGCTTGCCCGGCTCACCGACTCGCCGGTGGTCGAGCTCAACCGCGCGATCGCGATCGCCGAGGCGCAAGGCCCCGACGCGGGACTGGAGATCATCGACCGGCTCACGCTAGAGGACTTCCACTACTTGCACTCAGCGCGAGGCGAACTGCTGCGCCGCCTCGGTCGCGCCGGCGAAGCCCGGGATGCCTATCGCCGTGCGCTGGCGCTTGTCCACAACGACGCCGAGCGGCGCCTGCTCCATCGCCGGTTGGCGGAGCTTCCTGGTGGCGTATGAGTCCTTGCACTGGGTTCAGCTAGCTGCGTGCTGCAGGGTGGTCCAGAGCCCGTAGATCGCGAACGCGCTCGCCACGATGCTGAGCGTCCACGCGGGCACTACCCGCTGCGGATGCCGGCGGGCGAAGCGCGGATAAACGACGAACACGATCAGCTGGCTTAACCACAGCGCGATCAGCGACGGCTTGACCAGCGAGCTGTAGAAGCCCTCCGGATCGATCAAGCTAAACGGCGCAACCAACACGAGCACGGCACCGATCGTGACTGTGACTGGGCGCATCCGCCAGTGGCCGATTGTGTGCACGAGCCGGGTCAGCGCCAGGTACTCGCACAGCATCACCCCAGCGATGCTGACGCCGATGCCGATGCCAATCGCATTGGCGAGGGCGGGGCCCGCGAACTGCTGCGCCAAGCTCACGCCAGGTACTTCCCTGTGCGACAGTCCGGGTAGGGCAGCGAGCGGCGCCACCGCGAGGACGACCACCAACGCGGTGAGCACGAAGGCGCCGATCACGCCGCGCCGGATCGTGCGCGCGGGTCTAGCGAGTTCGCCGCCGAGGAACAGCGGCAGGCTGCCGCAGATGTGCAGCAGCGAGGTCTGCGCGCTCGCCTTCGCGATGGGAGCCAGCTGGCGCGCCCGTACCGAAACTCGAGGCGGGCGTGGAGACGTGCGCGATCGTCACGCCGTCGAGGATGCCTGCTAGCGCCAACTGCCCAGCAGCGATCAGGCCGGTGACGATCAACGTCGGGCCTCGCCCGGCGATCATCACGCCAGCGAGCGCAATCGGGCCAACGCGGCCGCGCCGCCCACCCGGAGTCTGGCTTTTCTGTCTGATCATTATCTTGCTCCCACTTCGCGGTTTCATCGGGCCCGACAGTCGAGCGGGTCATGTAGGAAGACTCCGCGGCGGCCCGATCCTTCCGCCTCGCGTTGACCTCAGGCGACGCGGCCACGATCGTCGAGGGCCGGTTGCTAGCGAGACGATCTGGTTGTGCGTTGACGACGGCCAGGAGCCCCAGCGGATCGTGGTGCTCAAGTTGAACCTCGGCCTCGGCGAGCAACGCTCCCGCGTCGATGTACCGGCCGGCCAGAAAGCGCAGGCACGCCAGCGAGTACGCCGCCTGACCTGCCGTCGCATGGTCGGAGAGCGCCACGCCCGTTTCGAGCGCCGAGGTCATCCACATCTCAAGCTCTGACCACGCTTCGCCGTCTTCCAGCGTGATCCGGCTCCACCGCGACAGCGCAATCGCATCGCTGAGGCCCCGCATGGGCAACGCGGGACGGATCTGGCGGGCGAGCTCGTGAGCCTCTCGAGTCCGGCCACTGTAGAAGAGGTTCGCGACGTGCACCGGTTCCACCCGGCGACGGGTATCGGCGTCGATGTCCCCGCTCGACAGGATCTGCATCGAGGGTGCGACGCCGATGCCCAGGCGCTCGAACGAGACGACGCGCAGCCGCAGCGGCGCAAGACGCTGCTTCCAGGCGGAATCCGGCCACCATGACGCCGCGCGGTCGAGCAGGTCGCGCAGCTCCGAGGGGCGCCCGAGTCCCCAGTGCAGGACCTCGCTCTGCCGCTCGAGATACTCGAGCGCCTCCGGCTGGGTTTGGATGCTGCCCTCCGCGGCTGCAAGTACCGCCTCCGCCTCCTCAAACCGGCTCTGGACCGTATGAGCCCGTGCGAGCAGCAGCGCCGCCTCGATGCCCGCGCCCGCCTCCAGCGCCTGCGAGGCCAGCGCGACCCCAAACACGGGGTCGCCGGCGAGGTTCGCCGCCCGGGCGGCGCGGATCGTGAGATCGGTCGACGCACGTTCGCCGGCATCCGTTAGCCAGCGCGCGAGACGCAGCGTGTCCTCGGGCTCGGGTGACGCGCGCGCCTGCACCGTTTCCACCAGCGCCAGCCGCAGCTCGCGAGCACGCAAAGACGGCAGCGCAGCGCGAATCACCTCGCCGTAGAGAGGATGGGACAACCACACACCAGCGTCAGCCGAAGCGCCGTTCACGCTCACCAGCCCGCGCGCCTCGGTTGACGCGAGCGGCTCGCTACCGGTCAGCGCGAGCATCTCCGACAAATGCAACGGCTCACCAAGCGCGAGCAATCCGAGCGCCTCCTGCTCTTCGCGGGTGAGACCCGCCATCCGCGCGGCGACCAACTCGGTGAGCGACGCGCTCACAGACGGTCGCACCTGTAGCCGCCACAGGCCACTGACCAGCCTCAAAGCTCCACTCCTCAGCGCGCCGAGCACCAGCTCGCGCACGTACCGGGCGTTGCCGCGACTGGTCTCGGAGACCCACTGACGTGCCCCCCGCTCGACCGGCCCGCCGACGATCCCCTCCATCAACATCCCGGTCTCCTGGCCGCTAAGCAATCCCAACTCAAACCGCTGCGCGCCAGCGTCCTTCCAAAGCGAGACGATCGCATCTGGGCAGGGCTCGTCGCTGCGCACCGTCGCAACCACGAAGGCGGTGCCGGTCGTGGCCAGGTGCAATACCAACGTCGCCGACGTCGGATCCAGCCATGGGGCGTCGTCCACGCCGAGCACGAGCGGGCGTCCATCGGCTCGTTCGCGCAGCGCCCGGACGCTGAGCTGCATCAGCTCGAACGGATCATCGGAGCGGACCTCAGCCGAAATCACCGCTGCGAACGCGCCAAGCGGCACAGCGGCGGCGCTGCGGGTGGCCTGCACCCAGCCGGTGAGGGCACGATCACGCTCGGCTTCGGCTAGTGCCTCGCGCGCCAGCCGCGACTTGCCCAGCCCGGCCCGGCCCATGGACAACCACCCCGGGGCGTCCCTCCGCGCGCGCGGCCGCGATCCCGGCCCAGCTCGCCCGCGGCCCACCAGCGGCCACGACAGCTCGACCGCCATCAGCGAGACCTTCGGTTATCGAGCAGGACGGATCACGCCTCAAGCGAAGAGCGCGTTGAGCTCCTCACGAGCGCCCGTGTCTGCCCGGTATTCATCTGGCAGATGCTGACACAAGCCGGGACTCCGGTCCCCACCTGGGCGCCAGATCAGTTTTCCAGGCGCCAGACGTCGACCTCGATGCCGATCACCGGATTCTCGATCCGGCAATGCCGCTGCATGCCGAGCTTGACCGCCACGCGCTGCGAGGCTTCGTTCTCAGGGTGGATGATCGAGATGATCTCCGGCAGCCTGAGCCGCCCGAAGGCGTCGTCGCGGGCCGCGATCGCGGCCTCTGTCGCGAGCCCGCGCCCCCACGCCGATCGGTCCAAGCGCCACCCCAACTCAGGCGCCGAACCGGCGGCTGCGAGGAACGGCGGCGCGTAGGCGAGACCGGCGAACCCGAGGAAGCGTCCCGCAACACCAGGCTCGAGTGACTCAAGCGCCCAGGGACCGAAGCCGTGGCTGTCCCAGTGTTCGACGATCTGTCCGAAGAACACCGCCACCGACTTCTCGTCCACGGGTCGGTTCAGGTAACGGCCGACCTCGGGATCACGGTTGATCCGGACCATCGCCGGCTCGTCCTCCGCGCGCCAGCGCCGCAGCACCACGCGTCGCGTGCGCAACTCATCCACCCCCGCAGTATCGATCATCCTGACGGGTGCTCCATGGTCAGCCTTCTTGCGCCTCCGTCGGGCCGTGATGACGCTGACGAGATGCGCGCCGGCGTGGGCAAGGCGATGGAGGTGGCGTAGCAGTCCGGCGAGCACGAGCAGGGCGTCAAGCCCGCTGCGGGGGTCGGAGCGCGTTCTCCGCGGAGGCGAACGGCGTGTAACAGATCGCGACGGATCAGCCCGGCGCGTCCACGCGCGGCTGTCACACGCGCCACAACGCGGCCGATCGCCGCCATTGCAAGCTTCTCCACTAAAGCGTGGCCTTAACTCTCGGCCGATTGACCGTCAAGGCTTGTGTCACGAGAGTTCTCGGCATCGATGTCGTCATCGCGGCTCGTAACCCGGCCTCGCGCCGACCCCGCGGGGAGGACCTCTCCGACCCGCGAGCAAGGAGCACCTATGCGCCGTTCGCCTCAATCCGGACACTGGGCGTCTCGCGGGGCCCGCGGCCGGCTCACTCGGCCGCGCGGCCGCGCGCTGGCGATCAGCGCATCGGCACTTGTGTGTATCGGCGTACAGGGCGTAACTGCCTCCACCTCGGCAGCTGCAGCACCGGTGACGGTTTGGGCGGTCGGGGATGGCCCGAACCCTTACGCCGGGACTCGCACAATGGAGGTCGTTGACTTCCTGCAGAAGCGGGAGCCTTTCAACGACCTTCTATGGCTCGGCGACATCTACAAAGCGCCCACCGACCAGGCGTTCGACGATCTTTACGGCCGGACCTACGGGCGCTTCGCGACGCAGACCTATCCGACTCCCGGCAACCACGAACTGAAGACCGATAGACCGCTTCAGCCCTACGACTACTATTGGGAGCACCACCGTCCCTCCGTCGTCGGACGCAAGATCGCCGGCATGCCAAGCAACCTCTACGCTGCCAACCTCGGCAACGGCTGGCGGCTGCTCGGGCTCACCTCCTCTTTCGTTCCTCCGGACTCGGCGCCAACGGCTCCCGACCCACCTCACCCGACCGTCCAGGATGTGCTCCAGTTCCTCCACCACGAGCTCTCCACGCACACCGGTACGTGTTACATCGAGATCATGCATCGCCCGCGGTACAGCGCCGGCGGCCGTACCAATCAGAACACTGATCTTCAGCCGATCTGGCAAGAGCTCGCGGGTCGTGTGAGCCTCTATATCGAAGCCCACGAGCATGAGTACTTCCGCCTTGACCCGTCGAAGATCCCCGACTTCTATCCCACGACCGTCTCGCACGACAGTGACATCAACAAACACCTCCTCCCCGGCTCGCAAGAGTTTGTCGTCGGTACGGGCGGGATCACACTCGACTGGCTCGACCAACCGGGTCAGATCTTCGACCCGAACTTCCCTGGGCTGGAGAGCTACCTGGTGCCGCCGCGCGCTAACGACAAGCTCAACCTCGCCTACTACGGCGCGCTGAGGCTCTCGCTCAAAAAGGGCAAGGCCGGCTACGAGTACGTCAAGATTGACGGCAGCGTCTACGACAGCGGCACCACGACCTGCACTCCGGTCAAGTCCAAGACGGCGCCTCGTCGACGCCGGTGACCGGATTGCCCGATCGCCAATAGGCGACCGCCCGAGCGCCTGACCGGCAAGGCGACCGGCGACCTCCCGCCGCGATCGACCCGCAATCCCCAAGACGATGTCACGCGGCGGGCGGCTGTGTCGTCTTGGAGTGTGAGAGATCGCAAACGCTGGAGGAACTGGGCGACTCGACCGGCGACCACGCCGATGCGAGCGTCGCAGACCGCTGGCACGGTGATCACATCTCGCACACCCTCAACCCACGACGCGCAACGCTCGGAGCTGGCCGCCGTCAGCTGTTCTGAAATTGATCACGCATCCGGTTCGTCGATTAGAGTGTTTTCTTCCAACGACCGCTAACTATTAACCCCAACCACGCCCGGCGGTGGGCGATCCTGGCGATTCTCGGCACCGCCCAGCGTGCGGGCAGCGGCTCCTCAATCGGGTTGCTGCTCGGGGGCGCGCTGACGCAGTCACTGAGTTGGCGCGAGTGCATGTATGTCAACCTCGTGTTCGCGGTGGTCGCAGTCGCAGGCGCGCTCGCCCTGGTGCACAACTCACGCCCGCAAACGCCGCCGCGGCTTGATATCCCCGGCACGCTGACTGTCTCCTGTGGCCTGTTCGCGCTTGTGTTTGGCTTCTCGTACGCGCAGACGACGAGCTGGGGCGACCCTGCTGCCGCTTCGGGTGCTCGCTGACCGCAACCGGGGGGCGTCGTTCTTGTCGATCGGTATTTCCGGGGCGGCGATGTTCCCCGTCTTCCTGTTTCTGACTTATTACCTGCAGCAGACGCGCGGCTTCTCGCCGATCGCCACCGGGCTCGCGTTCCTGCCGATGACCGGAACGATCATGAGCTCTGCGATCGTCGGCCTGACCAAGCTCCAAGCGCGCTTCGGGCCGCGCCCGTTGGTCGTCGCGGGGATGACGCTAGGCGGTTTGGGGATGCTTTACCTGACTCGGATCGGCGTCGACTCCTCGTACGCCGCAGACATCCTCCCGGCACTTGTCGTGATCGGGGTCGGGCTCGGACTGGTCATGTCGGCCTCGATCAGCAGCGCAACGCTCGGCGTGGAGCCCGAAGATGCCGGGGTTGCGTCGGCGACCGTGAATGCGTCGCAGCAGGTCCGCGCTTCGCTGGGCATCGCGCTGCTCGCCACGATCGCGACGAGCGCAGTCACGCACTACCTCGCGAGCGCCCACCAAGTCCCCGGGCTAACTGCCCACGCCGCCGTCCACGGATATACCGCCGGGTTCGCATGGGCCGCCGCGATCTTCGGCGTCGGAGCGCTTGTGAGTGCGACGCTGCACTCGGGGATTGGCCGCGCTTGATAGCGCCGCGATACCCGTGTCGCCGATGCTCGTCGCCGAGGTCGACGGTGAGCTGCGCGCCGCCCTGTCGGTGGCTGACTTGGAGGTGATCGCGGATCCGTTTCAGATGACGTCCCGGCTCGCGGGGATGCTGCGCGACCGTGCGGTCAAACTCGCCGCGGCGAGTGCGGCGAGAGAAAAGCGCCGGTCGGCCACCGCGATGTGGCGACCAGTGCTCGACGCTAGCCAGGAGGAACGCAGATGAGCTTCCACGTCCTACCTCCTCTCAAGGGCGCCCGGCGTCTGAGTGCCCCCGGAACCAGCCAGAGAGTCTCAGCCACCACCCAGTCCGCGACCCAGGGCCGGCAGCGCGTCGTCGTTGTCGGTGGTGGGTTCGGCGGACTTCAGGCAGCGCTGAAGCTTGCGCATCTGCCGGTCGAGGTCACGCTCATCGATCGACAGAACTATCACCTGTTTCAACCGCTGGCCTGTCAGGTCGCCACTGGCGCGCTGTCGCCCGCGGAAATTTCCCACCCCTTGCGGGGCATCTTCCGCGGTGCTCGCAACGTGCGGATCGTTCTCGCGGAGGTCACTGACATCGACCTCGACGCTCGGCAGGTCAGGATGCATTCGGTTGCCGGTGAGCGCCCGCCCGACAGTCTGCGGTACGACATGCTGATCGTCTCGGGCGGTGCGCGTTACAACTACTTCCACCACGATCAGTGGCAGGAGACCGCCGCGGACCTCAAGACCCTGGAGGGCGCGGTGACGATCCGCCGGCGCATCTTGGCAGCCTTTGAGGCTGCCGAGCTTGAGCCCGACGCCGACCGGCGAGCGGCGTGGCTGACGTTCGTGATCGTCGGCGCTGGTCCGACTGGCGTCGAGATGGCGGGCCAGATCGCCGAGATCGCGCGACGTGCGGGCCGACTTTCGGTCGCTCGATTCCCGCCAGGCACGGATCCTGCTCCTCGAAGCCGGCGATCGGGTCCTGAATGCCTTCCCGCCCTCGCTCTCGTCGAAGGCCTGGCCTCACTCAAGCGTCTGGGCGTGACCGCTCTTCTCCGCCACGCGGTGGTCGACGTCGACCATCGCTCGGTCACCGTGCAGAGGCCGAACGGCGCCCCCGAGCGGATACCGGCTCGGACTGTGGTCTGGGCGGCAGGGGTGGTCGCGTTGCCGCTTGCCGCTGTGCTCGCCGGCCGCGCCGGTCTCAGCGTGGACCGTGAGGGCCGCGTCGAGGTCCGTGAGGACCTGTCGGTCCCCGGTTACCCGGAGGTGCTCGCGATCGGGGACATGGTGCGCATTCTCCAGGCCGACGGCCCGTCGATCGCGCTGCCTGGGCTCGCGCCGGTCGCGATGCAACAGGGGCGCCACGCCGCGCGCATCGTGCGCGACCGTCTGCGTGGCCGTCCTAGCCGTCCGTTCCGGTACCGCGACAAGGGCAATCTCGCCACGATCGGGCGTGCGAGCGCCGTCGCTGAGGTCAAAGGCATCCGGCTCAGCGGCTTCCTGGCGTGGATCACGTGGCTGACCGTGCATCTGTGGTACCTGATCGGCGTCGAGAACCGGCTCTTGGTGGTGATCCGCTGGACGTTCAGCTTCCTCACGCACGGCCGCGGCGCCCGCCTGATCACGGGGGAACCCGAGCGACCAACCACCCACACCGAGCTGGCGCCCCTCGCGTCAACCAAGTCACCACAACTCGACACTCGACGTCAAGAGGCGGCGTGAAGTGCGTCAAGCTGTCACCGAGCACCTCATCCGCCGGGTCCCGGCTTGCCTGCGGTTCACCTGTTTGGGATGACGACGCGCCCCGGTCCTGGTCAGATATTTAACGGAGTTGATGAGAGCGAGCGCAATGTTCGAGAGGTCGGTAACGCATCCAGGTCGTACCTGGAAGTGGTTGGCCGCAGCGATGGTCGTTTCCCTCGCGGTGATTGCAGTCGCGGGCTGCGGCAGCAGCAAGCCGTCTTATTGCTCGGATCGAACCAACCTCCAAAACTCCGTCAAGGGTCTGACCAGCTTGAGCCTCAGCAGCGGGGTCAGCGGCTTGGAATCGCAGCTGAAGAAGATCCAAACCGACGCCACCACAGTGGTCAGTTCGGCCAAGAGCGACTTCCCCAGCCAGACCAGCGCGATCAAGTCGTCGGTCGACGCACTTAAGAGCGCGGTCAAGGCGATCCCGGCAAGTCCCTCGGCCGGGCAGATCGCGACCATCGCCGCCGATGCCGTCAGCGTCGTGAGCTCGGTCCAGGGCTTCTCGGACGCCAGCAGCTCGAAGTGCAGCTGACCAGACGGCGCCCCGTCGCCGCCTCGGACTGACAGCTCGCCGACCTAGCTCGCGCGTCCGCGTCTGCGTGTCGCCGTTACCGGGAGGCCCGACGAACCGCGACTTGACAGTCGGTGGTGTTCGATAATGTGGTCGAGCTGGCCCCGCCCCGAGCGATCGAGGAGGCGAAGGGCTCGTGGTGTTGTAGTCCTCAGCAGAGTCGCGCCTCACCGAGCGACCAGTTTCAGGCGACGACGCCGACGGATCCAGACTCCACGATCGTCGGCGACGTTCACGCGCACGCCCCGTCGCTCGCCGAGGTCAAGCGCGAATTGACCAAGCTGAACCTCTGCGGCGGGGTGACGAACCGGGCCGACGCGCAGCCGGTTGTGAAGTCGGCCGGGCCTGGTTTCAAGGCCGATCCGGGTACCGGTCAGACCGAGGGGCAGCTTCCGGAACTCACTGCACAACTCAACGCGCTCGGCAAGGCGCTCGGTCTGACGATCTACGGGATCAGCGGCTACCGCACACCCGCACAGAGCTGGTGGGCGAGGTCACCCCGCAATACGCCGCCACCTTTACCGGGCCGACTGTGATCGAGCAGGCCGCCGCCGCAAGCTTCCTCGCTGACGGAGAGCTCGACCGTCACCTTCGAAAGACGCGGCGCCTGTACCGACGGAGACGGGATGCGCTGATCGCCGCCCTCGCTACTCATCTACCAGAGGTTCGGATTGGTGGCGCGGCTGCTGGCCGCGCAACACGACGCACGCGACGAGTAGGAATTGTCACCATTCATCATGAACGACAAGATCAATCTCGCGACGAAGTTCGCTTTGCTCGATGAGCCCTACAAGCCGGCGATCATCGGATATCTCAACGACTACAAGCTCCAGGTTGTCGAGGTCAGGGGCCCATTCGGATGGCACAAGCACGACGAGACAGACGACTTCTTCCTGGTGATCCGTGGAGCGCTGACGATCCACCTCCGCGACCGCGACGTTGAGCTCGAACCCGGTGAGCTGTTCGTCGTACCGCGCGGCGTCGAGCATAGCCCGGAGGCCGATGCCGAGACCGAGGTCCTACTGATCGAGCCCAAGGACACCGTCAACACCGGAGACGCCGGCGGCGAGATGAAGGCGGAGCCTAGAACTCTCTGACGGCCCGAGATCCGCTGGTCGGTAGGGTTGCGGGTATGGCTGCGGTCGGACCTTCCCTAATCGAGTTTCCCGCCGACGACCCCGAGCGCGCTCGGCGCTTTTGGTCAGGTGTGCTGGGGGCCGAGATGGAACCCCGTCAAGAGGCCGAAGGGGAGGGGTGGCAGACGCACGCCGGCGCCCCAGAGGTTGGCGTGCACGCCCGCGGACGCGGGCCCGGCGACTCGTTCTCATTGCCGTACTTTCCCGTTGACGACCTGCCCGCCGCACTTGAACGCGTGCTCGGACTCGGGGGCACGGTGGTCCATCCTGGAGCGATGTGGGCGATCTGCCGCGACTCTGAGGGCAGCCCATTCGGTCTGGCGTTGGCCAGCGGCGGAGGCTATTGAACGGCGCGCCGCGCTGATCTGCGACAGGCGTTAGGAGTGTGCGCGGAGCGTGTTTGGGAGTATCCCCGTCCGCCGGTCGTGGTGCCGTGCGAGCGTCGCATCCGGGTCGAGCTGGCCTGGCGAGGTCGGGGCGGCCAGAGCGACTTCCGGTCTTGGAAGGGGCGCTGGATGGAGGGACGCGCGCGCCGATCGCGTAACGACCTGTGGCGAGCGCACTCCGCTTTGCCCGGGACCGACATGCGCGCTGGGACAGGTATTTCATGCTCGGCCGCGCATTCCGCGTCCGCGTGCCGCAGATTGCGCGCCGGAGCATGGCCGTCGTCTACTCGACCAGCGGGGGTTCGAGCAGCGAGGCGTTTATGTGTTCGGACAGCGCCTTGGCCGCGGCCCGTTGCGCGGCTAGTTGCTGGTGTTCGTCCTGGGCGCTGGCCAGTGTTGCTGCGTACGCGCTCGAGGCAGCCTCCCACAGTTCGCGGAGGCGGTCGGTGTCAAGCCGCGCTCCTCGGCGCATCGTCTCGACACTGGCGGCGATAACCTCGGCCGAGGTATCGGCGTCGTAGGTCTTCTCCGTGTCGGTCTCGCGAACGAACGTGAACGTATGCTGGGCGGTGAGGACTGGCTGGTGGAGAATGCGCTCCACCCGCGTCGAGGCGTCGGCCGGCACGCTCGTCGAGACGCTGAAACGCGGATACGGCTGAATGCTGGCAAGCCAATCCTGCCGACGTTGATCGGCCGCGCCTTGGTGGCGCTCATCGATGCTCAGCCCGAGGTACTCGGCGACGTGCACCCATCCCCAATGCGTGCCGGCGAGCACGATTCCGATCACCGCGAGGACGACATCGAACACGCCCCCGCCATTGAAGAGAAGCTGCCACCCGCCGAAGATCAACATCGCCGCTCCGCCGATCAAGGTGGCACCGGTCAGCAGTGATCCCGCGGCGACGAGCCGGTCATGCCTGTGAGTCAAGATGGCCGGCTCGCGATGCTGCTCCGCGTCGGGCAGATTGAAGAAGTCCTCGTCCAGCAGCCGCCTGTCAGCGGCGACCCCGAGGAACGCCACCATGCCTCGACTGCTGTCGTCCATCGTCCGAGTCCTCGCCTCAGTGCTCTAAGGGCGATTACCCCCAGGGGTCTGTGGGCGCGTCTGCGCGGGGGCGCCTCTCGCGCCGCCGCTGGCGCCGCCGTTGCCGCCGCTCCTGGCGGCGTCCGCGGCGAGGTTGCTCGTCAGCATGCCCTCTTGGACTTGTTCCATCAAGGAACCGACGGCGGCGGGCGAGTGGGGTAGCAGGAGCGTGGTCATGTTGCCGTTCTCGCCAACGGATCGGAGCGTGTCCATGTACTGCGTCAGAGCGACCAGCCCCATCGCTTCCCTCGCGTCAATGCCGTTCTCACCGGCAATCAGAGCCAGCGAGTCCTTGAGCCCCTGGGCGATGGCCTTGCGCTCCGCGGCCACCCCCTCGCCGTGAAGACGCATCGACGCTGACTCCGCCTCGGCCTTCTTGATCCGCAGCGTCTTATCGCCCTCGCCCTGGGCCGTCGCGGCCTCCTGGTTGCGGCGCGCGGCGTTGATGTTGTTCATCGCGTCCTTGACGCGCTGGTCGGGTTCGATGTTCGTGATCAGTGCCTTGATGATCTCGTAGCCGTAATCCGCCATCTGCGTCTGGAGGGTGTCCTGGATGTGCTTGGCGATCGTGTCGGCGTCGGCGTACGCCTCATCCAGGTCCATGGTCGGGATGTGCGAACGGACCACGTCGAAGGCGTAGGACTTCATCTGCACCTCGGGGTCGTCGAGCTTGTAGAAGGCGTCCTTCACCCTGTCCTGCTCACTGCTGACCATGTACTGGATCGCGAGCTTCACGACCACGAACACGTTGTCCCTGGTCTTCGTCTCGATGTCCGCGTTTAGCTGCTCGACCTGAAGGCTCATCCGGCCGGCCACCTTCTCGACGAATGGTGACTTGCGCTGGAGTCCGGGGCCGGCAACGCGGACGAACTTCCCGAACCGCTCGATGATGGCTCGTTCCTGCTGCTCGACGGTGAAAAAGAAGAGAGGCATACGGTGGGTCCTTTCAGATGAGCGCGATCAGCCCACAGTCTGCCCCTGCGACCGAGGGAGACTGGAGGGTCAGCGCGATAAGCAGAGCCGGCATTTTCCGACCCAAACCGATCCGCGGTGTGATTCGCATACACCGAGCTTAGACCCTGTTTGTCGGTTCTCGAAAGGCCCTCCCTCCGAGGCGCCAGCTTTTGGTCCTTCGCGCGGGATTCTGAGGCCGTGATTGCAGGCCGGCGCCGGGCGTACGGGCTCGCTCGTCCTCGCGTCCGTACAGGCGGGCAGCCTGGTCGGGTGGCAGGAACTGCAGGCCGCCGCCCGCTCGCCTTGACCCAGAAAAGACTCCTCGTCGATGCTGGCCGACGTGTTTCCCTCAGCGAGGATCGCGAGGTCGAGGGCAGGATCGGCGAGCGCCAGCGACAGGCGAATGAGTTCGTCCAAACGCTCGGCCGCGCTCACGAACTGCCCGCCCTCCCCGGCTGGCCGAGCAACCGTCAATCCTGAAGCGCATCTCGCAACTCCCCAATGTGTCTCGGTGCGCGGGCAGATCTCGCGGTACACCGAGAACAGCCGGGCCGGGGCTGGTTGAGCTCGAACCCGGCTCGACCCTCGGCCAGCGAGCGCCCCTCGCGATCCCAGACGACCGCCTTGGTCGCTGTCGTGGAGCAATCGACGTCGACCACGTGGGACATGTCACCGGTGTACCCCCAAGCGGGCCGGGGTAACTCCGAGTGGGTGAGCGCCTCCTCGTCGCTGGTTTCTCGTCCGGAGGAGATCTTTGACGGGTACGTCTTTGATCTCGACGGCACGGTGTATTTGGGCGATGATCTGCTGCCCGGGAGCGCTCGCCTGCTCACCGCCTTGCGTGAGCTCGGGCGCCGCGTTGCGTTCGCCTCCAACAATCCGACTCGCACACCTGCCCAGTACGCGGACAAGCTTCGCGAGCTCGCGGTTCAGGCGAGTGAGTCGGAGGTCATCAACTCGCGCTGGAGTCGCTGGGAGCCGAGGGACGGCCGGATTACGTGCTGACTCGGATCGACCACGTGTTTCCAGCTTCTGAGTGGGAGCGCCGCGGCTGGCCGGAGGAACCATGAACGGCGCCCGCTTTGCGCTCGATCCGACCGATATGCCGGCTCTCATCCGCACGGTGGGCGGGTGGCCCGGCGCCGACCAGTACCCGCCGTTGGAGTTGCGCCGAGTCGATGTGGCCGAGGACGCCTTCGCGCGCTTAGGCGGGGTGCTCGCCGAGCTCGCGCCCGACGCGCGCGAAGTGCTCGTCGTGCAGGACGACACCTCGATGCGTCGGGCGGGGGCCGACCTCAAGCGCGGCGTGGTCGAAGGGCTCGCCGGGGCCGGCCTCGAGGTCGGGGTGTGCGAGCTCGCCGGTGGCGCGGACGGCAGCCTTCACGCCGAGTTCGAGCGCCTTGACGAAGTGATGGAGCGTCTTCGTCCCGGGGTCCCGGTGATTGCTCTCGGCAGCGGCATCGTGACCGATCTGGCCAAGCATGCCTGCTTCACCCATGAGGAGCGCACCGGCGAGCACCTCGCGCTCGTGTTCTGCCCCACCGCGCTCTCGGTGCTCGCCTACAGCACACGCATGGCGGTGATCGCCAAGGACGGCGTCAAACGCACGTGGCCGTCGCGGCTCAGCGACGCGCTGGTGTTCGATCTCACAGCGCTCGCGGGTGCGCCCCGCCATCTCACCCTTGCGGGCTTCGGCGATCTCGCCCCGATGTTCACCTCGTTCGCCGACTGGCGGCTCGGCGAAGCGCTCGGCCTCGCTCGCTTCTTTGAGCCGTCGCGGCGCATCCTCGAGGACGTGCGCGCCCACTTTTCCGATGTCGCGGCGTTGCTCCACGAGGGCGCCCAGGATGGTCTGGCGATGCTCGCGAAGATGAACGTCCTCGGTGGTCTCTCGGTGACTCTGGCTGACGAATCGGCGCCGCTGTCAGGCTACGAGCACGTCATCGGCCACATGCTCGATATGGGCTCGGAGCACTTCAACCGCCGGCTCGCCGACCACGGTGCCCAGGTCGGCGTGGCGCTGATCCCGCACGCGATCGCCTTCGACGCGCTGGTACGCGAGCTAGATCCGGATCGTGTCGATCTTGAACGCTGCTATCCCTCGGCGCGGGAAATGGAAACGGTCGTGCGGGACACCTTCGCCGAGATCGACCCGTCGGGCCAGATGGCCGAGGAGTGCTGGTCGGACTACGCGACCAAGCTTGAAGCTTGGCGGGGAGCGCGTGAGCGCTTTGAGGCATTCCTGGCCGACTGGCCGCGCGAGCGCGAGCGCCTGTCGCGCCTGCTGACGCCGCCCGAAGAGGCGGTGCGCGTGCTCGCGGCTGCCGGAGCGCCACTGCATTTCCCCGAGCTCGACCCCCCGGTGAGCGACCGGGAGGGGCGCTGGGCCTTCGAGCATGCTCATCTGATGCGCAAGCGCTTCAGCGCCGGTGATCTCTACTACCTTCTCGGCTGGCTCGATCAGGGATTCGGCGACCGCGTGTTCGCCCGTCGCGACGAGCTGGTTGGCGCAGCCGGCGCCTGAGCCACTCGCAGCTACCCTGCGCCCAGGCGGTGCATGCTGCCGTATGGGCGATGCTCGATCGCCGCCACGACATCGCTCTGCTCGGCGTCGGTGAGGGTGCGTGGCGTACCGATCGCCGCCGCGTGCCAGTACAGCGTTGACACCCACTCGAGCAGCCGCGTGCGCGTGGCCGCGGTGGCCAAGTCATCGCCGTAGGCGAGCGTGCCGTGGTTGGCCATCAGGGCTGCGGTGTGACCTTCGATCGCTTCGTGCACCGCGTCGGCGAGCTCCTGAGTGCCGAAGGTCAAATACGGCGCGACGGGAACCGTGCCGCCCAAGTCGACCATCAGGTAGTGAACACACGGCAGCTCATCGACCACGCAGCCCACTGCGGCGGACATCGGGGCGTGCGTGTGCACCACCCCGCCGGCACCGTAGCGACGGTACATCCCCAGGTGCAGGTTGATCTCCGAGCTCGGCTCGAGTTGGCCGTCGATCACCTCGCCGTAGAGGTCGACCAACGGTATTTGACCTGCCTGGAGCTGGCCCAGCTCGGCGCCGGTCGGTGAGATCAGGACTCCCTCGTCCGCGCGGCAGCTCAGGTTGCCCGATGTGCCGGTTACCAGACCCTCGCCAGCGAGCTCGAGACAGGTGGCGGCGAGCTCCTCGCGGAGCTCAGACAGCGGTGGATGGGCGCTCGGCAACGGTGCCATCGTAGCGTGACCCGGTCGGTCGGCGGCTGGGGCGATCGCTTAGCGCTCCGTCAAAGCGGGTACCCCGTGGCCAAGCACGCGGCTTGAGGCGGGAACCCATGGTGACCCAGGTCGTACACGATTCGAGTGCGCCGAAGCGGTGATCTCACTGGCCAGGTCCCGGCTTTGGTGCCTGCGGGACGAACTATCGCTGCGTTTTCGACAGACCCTCGTCCTCGGCGCTCTCCGAACCTAGGATCCAAGTGGCGGGGGCTTGATGAGTACTAGTGGAGATAGCGGGTCGCGGCTGGATAAGGACCGGTTGCGCCGGTTGATTGAGGCAGGCCGATCGCTGGTGGCCGAGCGTGAGCTGGAGGCCGTCTTCCAGCGAGTGCTCGACGTGGCGCGTGAGTTGACTGGTGCGCGCTATGCGGCGATTGGGATTCTCGATGACGAGCGGGAGAACTTGGCCGACTTCGTCACGGCCGGGATCGACCCCGAGGCACACACCATCATCGGCGACCTTCCCGGGGGGCGGGGGGTGCTCGGCTTGCTGATCTCACATCCCGAGCCGTTGCGGATGAGGGACGTCGGGGAGCACGTCCGTTCGTACGGCTTCCCGGCTGGTCATCCGCCGATGACCAGCTTCCTGGGGGTGCCGATTCTGATCCGCAACGAGGCCTGGGGGAACCTATATCTGACCGACAAGCAAGGCGGCGAGTTCGATCGGGCGGACGAGGAGTCGGTCGTGGTGCTGGCCGCCTGGGCGTCGGTCGCGGTCGAGAACGCGCGCCTGTACCGGCAGATTGATCAGCGTCGAGCCGAGCTCGAGCGATCGGTGCGGGCGCTGGAGGCCGCTTTCGAGATCGCCCGCTCAGTTGGAGGAGAGACCAGCCTCGATCGGGTGCTCGAGCTGATCGCCGAGCGTTCACGGGCGCTTGTTGAGGCGTCGGGGGCGGCGATCCTGCTGGTCGATGGCGATGACTTCGTGGTTGCTGCGGCGGCCGGGGAGATCCCGCGCTCGATCGTCGGGAATCGGGTGATGAGAGGACGATCGGTAGCTGGCCGCGTGGTTGCTTCCGGACGGGCGGAGCGGGTCGGCGATCTCGCGTCGTCGCTGCCGTTCGCCCTGAATGAGCTTGGCGTCAACGCGCGCTCTGGGATGGTCGCGCCACTGCAGTTTCGCGGCTCGACGCTCGGGGTGATCGAAGCGTTCGATCGAACCGACGGTCCGGAGTTTCGGGTTGAGGACGAGCGGATGCTGCTCTCGGCCGCAGCGAGCGCGGCCGTCGCGGTCGCCAACGCTCAAATCGTCGAGGGTGACCGGCTGCAACGGACCTTGAACGCCGCAGAGAAGGAGCGGCGCCGGTGGGCGCGCGAACTGCATGATGAGACCTTGCAGGGGATGGGGGTTCTCCGGGTGCTGCTGTCCGCAGCGCGGCGGAGGAACGAGCTGGGGACCTTGCATCAGGCGGTCGAGGCTGTGGTCAGTCAGCTCACTGATGAGATCGCGAACCTGCGATCGCTGATCACCGAGCTTCGCCCAGCCTCGCTCGACGAGCTCGGTCTCGGCGCTGCTCTGGACGGGCTGCTGGCGCGCACCCGCGGCGTGCACGGATTGGAGATCTCGGCGAACATCGATCTCAGCTACGAGAGCGGTCGGGCACCCAAACGCCTGGATCCTGAGATCGAGACGGCTGTCTACCGGATCGCCCAGGAGTCCTTGACCAACGCTGCGCGCCACGCGGAACCTCAACGGATCGAGGTGGAGGTAGTCGAGCGCGGCCACGAATTGAAGCTTGTGATCAGCGATGACGGCAAGGGCTTCGACCCGGAGATCCCTGACTCGGGGTTCGGGCTGACCGGCATGCGCGAACGAGTATCGCTCACCGGCGGCACGCTCAAGATCGACAGCTCCACTGCCGGAACGACCGTCAGCGTCGTCGTGCCCACCGCGGGCGCGGTCCGCCAGATCGCCTAGGCGGGTAGCGGAGCCGAGAGCCCAACAGCCGAACAGGACTGGTCCCCGTCGGAGCATGCCCGCACAACTCACGGTGTGCCACCGCCGCACGGCGACTGGAAGATGACCTCGAGGACGTGAGTTTCAGCGTATGCGGAAACCCGATGCCCGGCGAGCCGAGAGCAAAGAGCGAGACGAAGCGCCGCTCCCGTGGTCCCAGTGATAAGCGGGGTGTGATGCTGGCCCGAATCACCGACGCGGCCCGTGCGTCATTTGCCGAGAATGGTTGGGCGGGCACGACGATGCGCGGCGTCGCACGGGCGGCGGGGGTCGATCCGGCACTGTTGCACTACTACTTCTCCTCGAAGGAGGAGTTGCTGGATGCCAGCACGCTGCCGCCGCCGCAATGGATCGCCGCGATTCAGCGCACGAATTCCAGCCCGCTTGGAGCCCGTGGTGAGGCAATCGTTCGCAATCTTGTCTGGAGCTGGTCGCAGCCGGAGATCCGCGACGTGTTGAGCTCGGTTCTGATGACTGCCGCGCACCCGCACTTCCCGGTGACCCGGGCCTGTAGCTGGTTGAGGTTGGCGCGGACGTTGCCGACCGCACCGGGCACGATCTTCCTGTACGAGACCGCGTTGTTCTTGAGCTGGCTGGTGCCCACGCTGTTGTTGGGAATGCTCACGGCGGCGTAGCTGGCGCCGCCGAGTGACACGAACAGCGCGACCAGCGAGATGATCCCGGCCGCCGAGGGGCGTCCGGTAAAGAGTGAACGCACTCGCAAGGGACTACCTCCTTGGGTTGGTGGGAGCTTTTGATGGACTCCCGTTGCACAAACACGACCTCGGGTCACGAGTGGCGGCCGTGCGTCCGCCGCGATCGCGTGATGGCCTGACTAAACGGGTCCGAAGGAGCCCGAGCACCCCGATTGGATGCAGCATCGAGTGCCGCGACCAACGCTCTCCTGCCGAGGCCGCGACGGCGATGCGATGGCACCGTCCCCATTCCCCCGAGCCATCTCTCGGCGGCACGCCGCGCAATTAGCGCGAAGGCCACGGGACGCTCGTCGACCACCACCTGGGACCACTCCAGATCGATGTCGTTGCGTTGAGTTCCACGTGCGCGCGACAAACCGCCTCGTCGCATCAGAGCGCGCCGACGATCAGGGCGCGTAGGCTGTCGTACTCCTCTGCGCAGGCGGGGCAGTTCTCCAGATGGGCCCTCATTCCGGGAACCTGGTGGTCGGCTGCTCGACTTGCTAGTTCGAGCTCGACGTAGACGTAGAGTTGGTCGAAGCATTCCTTGCAGGTGAGCTCGGATTCGGCCGGCCTGAGCAGCCGACCGGCCAGACGGCGGGGATCGCTGTGGGCGTCAGTCATGACACTCGGGGTCGACTACGTCGCGAAGCTTGCGCCGGGCGTCGTGAAGGGTTTTGTAGAGGGCACCGCGGGTCGTGCTCATGCGCTCGGCGAGCACGTCGATCGGAACATCAGCCAGCACGAGCGAGGTCAATACCTCGCGCTGGTGGGGAGAGAGCTCCGTTTGGATGGCAGCGGTAACCGCGCGCAGGCGCGCTTTCGTCTCGAGGTCCGCGAGCGGGTCGACCATGTCGGTGGAGAGGGGACTCCACGCGTGGGGATCGACCGGTAGCTCACGGTTCTGCCATGCACGACGTCGGGCGCGGACCGCTGCGTGCAGGATCGCGAACTTGTACGCGCAAGTCGTGAGCCGGCTCTCGAAGCGGTAGTCGTCGAGCCTGGCAGCAGGCATGCGACGAGCTCGTGGTCGTGCGAGACATTCCCTTTCAGTCGCTGTGCATGCATCATGTGCTGCCGTTTCACGGCGTCGCGCACGTCGCCTACCTGCCGGCCGAGCGGATCCTCGGACTCTCTAAGCTGGCGCGCGTGGTTGATCTCTTCGCCCGCGACTTGCAGCTGCAGGAGCGACTGACGACTCAGATCGCCGGCTGCCTGGAGGAGCAGCTACAGCCCAAAGGGGTTGGCGTGGTGCTGGAAGCCGAGCATCTCTGTTCTGTATGTCGCTACGCGGGGAGTTCCTGAGCCTGACCGGAGGGAGAACGCGGTGAGCAAGCAGACATTCGTCATTATCGGAGCGAGCTTGGCCGGGGCGAAGGCGGCCGAGGAGCTGCGCAACCAGGGTTTCGACGGGCGCGTGCTGCTGGTCGGAGCCGAGCTCGAGCGACCGTATGAGCGCCCGCCGTTGACGAAGGACTACCTGCGCGGTGAGTCCGAACGCGAACAGGCTTACGTCCACGACGAAGGGTTCTACGGGGCGCACGAGATTGAGCTGCTGACCGGAGCGACCGCGACCAAGATCGACCCTTCGACTAACCGCGTCATGCTCGAGGATGGACGTGAGCTGGCCTATGACCGGCTGCTGCTGGCGACCGGCGCGGAGCCGCGCCGGATCCCGATCTCGGGCGCGGATCTCGACGGCGTCTACTACCTGCGCACGCTGGGTGACTGTGATGCGCTCCGGGAGCGGCTCGACGGCGGAGGCAAGGTCGTCGTCGTCGGCGCCGGCTGGATCGGCAGCGAGTTCGCTGCCTCAGCGCGCCAGCGCGGACTCGAGGTGACCATAATCGACCCGCTGCCACTGCCGAACGAACGGGTCTTCGGCGCCGAGCTCGGAGCCTTCTACCGCGACGTTCATTCGGGGCATGGCGTCGAGCTGCTGCTCGGTACGGGTGTCGAGTCATTCGAAGGCGATCGCGCCGTCACGGGCGTCCGGGCAGACGGAGGGCAGGTGGTCGACTGCGAGTTCGCGGTGGTAGGGATCGGCGTTGCCCCGCGAGTCGAGCTGGCACACGACGCGGGTATGAAGGTCGAGAACGGGATTCTCGTCGACGAGAAGTTCCAGACCTCGTCACCCGGCGTATTCGCCGCCGGCGACGTCGCGAACGCCTGGCATCCGTCCTACGAGCGGAGAATCCGCGTCGAGCACTGGGCCAACGCGCTCAATCAGGGTCCGGCGGCAGCGCGGGCGATGCTGGGCGAGCCGGTAAGTTATACCCGGATCCCGTATTTCTTCTCCGACCAGTACGAGGTCGGGATGGAGTACTCGGGGTATGCCCCGGAGTGGGACCAGGTTGTCTTCCGCGGGGATCGCGAAGGCGGCGAGTTCATCGCGTTCTGGTTGCGCGACGGTCGTGTGCTCGCGGGAATGAATGTCAATGTGTGGGATGTCAACGAACACATCCAGGCGCTGATCCGCTCAGAGGAGGTCGTCGAGCCGTCCAGGCTGCAGGATCTCGATACACCCCTTGACTCGCTGGTCGACGCCTCTAGTGCCGGAGCCTGAGCGAATGGCAACTAACCGCAGTCTCCGAGCACTCCAAGCAGCGGGGGTCTCGATCTGGCTTGACACGCTCTGATCGACGCCCGGCAGACCGGCGTTGACCTCGACGCCATCACCGCCGAGCTCGAGCGCGAAGGGGTCCGATCGTTCTGCGACTCCTACCGCCAGCTCCTCGCGTGCATCGAAAGCAAGCGCCGCGTGGTCTCACCCAGCTAGTTCGGCGCCGGGCCGGAACCCTCGGCGCGGTCAACCAGGTCGGCGATCCGCGTGGTGATCTCAGGCCAGAGCGGACGTGGCAGGTCGTGGCCCATGCGATCGAACACCACCAGCTCGGCGTCGGGGACGGCTTGCGCGGTCGCCCGCCCGCCGCTGAGGTCGACCAAGGGATCCTCGGTGCCATGGAGCACCAGTGTGGGCACAGCTAGCGACCGCAGCGCCGCCGTCCGATCCCCCGAAGCAATGATCGCGACCAGCTGCCGGGTGACACCGAGCGGATCATCGGCGCGGTCATAGGCAATCCCCGCCCGCTCGCGAAGCTCCACCTCGTCAAGCTCAAAGCCCGGCGACCCGATCACGCGGAAGATCGACACTGTCCGGTCCATGGCCTCCTCGCGGCTCGACGCCGGCGGGGACAGCAGCGCGCCGAGCGCCTCCCCGCTCGCCTGACCTACGTCGTGGTCGCCCGTAGTGGACATGATCGACGTCAGCGACCGCACACGGTCGGGATACTCGATCGCGACCGTCTGGGCGATCATTCCCCCCATCGAGGCGCCGACGATGTGGACGCTGTCAAACTCGAGCGCATCGAGCAGCCCGACGGTGTCGCCCGCCATCTCCGACAACCGGTAAGCCGCCGAGCTCGTGTCGCGAGACAGGGCCGCCATCACGTCGGGCGTCGGCGCGTCGCTCAGGTGCGTGGACAGGCCAACGTCACGGTTGTCAAAGCGGATCACATGCAGGCGGTGAGCGACGAGCGCGGCGCAGAACTCATCCGCCCAGCCAAGCATCTGCATCCCGAGGCCCATCACCAGCAGCACGGGCGGCGCCTCGGGTTCGCCGAAGCGCTCGAACGCTATGTCGATACCGGACGGACCGGCACCTGAGATGGTCTCCACGCTCATCGCCGCAACATCGACACTACGTGCTCGGGTGCTGCTCTTCCCAGCGAAGCGCGGCCGCGGCCGCGCTTGCCGAGGGTCGGGGTGTCGCCTTTGCCGCGCGCGCCGACAACTGCGTGAGCACATCCAGAGTGGTGGAAACCTGCCACGCCTCCACCACCACGCCGTCGCGGAAGTGCAACCAAATCACTCCTTCGATCTCAGTTTGGCGGCCGCTCACGGGAGATCCGTAGAAATCTCCCGATTGGGTTCCTTCAAGCTTGTATCTCGAGGCGACGCGGTCGCCGCTCGCCAGGATCTCCTCGACGTCGATGCGGACATCCGGAAATGATGCCCACAGCTGAGAGTAGAAGCTTCGCACCCCGTCACGGCCTTGCAGGTCGCCGGGATAGCCGTGTAGCACAACGTCTGGCGCATAGAGATCGAAGTAGCGCTCTCGGCCACCGGGATCGTTGAACGCGGCGACAGCTGCACGCACCGCCGCTTCGTTGCTTTCCGACAAGGCGTTCCTCCAGTCTTTCGCCGTAACGTTACATCCCCTATTTGGCCAGACGACCGCGCCGCTTACCACAGCCTCGATGACGCAAGCGCTGCTCCGTCGGCCATCGCGCGCAGCTTCCGGTGTGGCTGCCCAGAACGTGCTCGGTTGATCGCTTCATGTCTCCTCCGCGGCTGTTGGGTCCGCCAACGGGCAAGGTCGAGTACGCGCGATTCCGCCCTCCGGCTGTCTCAGCGGGACGACTTTCCTGGTCACGGTGTCGACCGCAACGAAGGTGTTGTTGGTGAACCCAAAGATGTAGAGAGGGTTCGACGCCTTGGGTCCCAAGGGATTGCGGAGCGTGACGTCGACGAAAGCCTTCCGGTAGCGAGACCGCTGCAGGCGAGTCACGGCCTGGCTCAGCGTCATCCGCGGCGCCCTGCGGATGTCGAGGTCCTCGAGGAACGGCGATACCTGCCCGCGCACCTTCCCAAAAGCCTTGGGCGGCGAACCGTAGAAGATCGTCGCGCTACGGAAGCGGGAGCCAGAGGACTGGTTATCGAGCACAAACCGCCAGCTCACGATGCCGGAGGCTGATTTGATGCCTCGGCCACCACGAGTCCTGCCATCGGCCTCGAACACGACCGCATGTGCGTACGTGGGTCGTTTCGTCGAACGGACCATCTTCACGGCACGGCCGAACAGAACCGTCACATCGGGAATCGCCTTGGCGGCGCCGGTTGATGCAGCGAGACCGGACATCGGCGCGACTGCGAGCGCCGTCGTCAAGCCGACCAACACCAGCGCGACTCGTGAGAAACGAAACCGCGTCAGGACGCCTCGTTCGTCGAACATCGCTCTCGCGTTCTCCTCCCGCTTTTCTCTCGGGCCCCGGTTCGCGGCGAGTAGCCTAAACGATCGCCGGCAGAGCCCGCTACTTCCAGCCGTCACTGGCGCACCGGAAGTTGATCAGCCGTTAGGCTGACTGGCGTATGCCCAGTGTGGAATCTCAAAGTCCGTCTGATCTCGCTGCCGTTTACGAAGGCATAAGGGCTGAGGCTGTCCGCTTGGCCGGCGGACCGGGCGACATGCCCCAGCGCGTGGCCCTGCTGCACTCGATCTTCGCGGACTCGGGAGGTAATCACGCATTTCCTGAGGTCGCGCTTCATGGAGCGCTGTGGGCGTATGCCTTCTACGAGCGCCGCGGGGTGGTGAGCCGGATGATCACCTACCGCTACTTCTATGACCGGGAGGAACGCGCGCGCCGAGCGTACATGCTGTTCGTCTTCTCGCAGGGGTTCAAGGAGGCAAACCGCTCGGTGTTCATGGATACGTATGCGAACTACTACTTCACCAAGCGCCATGGTCAGGCGACGGGGGCGGAGGAGGTGATCGCTCCGCAGTTGCTGGAGGCGCTCAACCGGGTGCACCACGCGGCGCACTCGCGGCGGGGCCTGAAACCCGCGGAGCGCCGCCAGGTGTTCGAGACGTCGCTGCTCTTTGAGCAGGAGACCACCGTCGGACCAAAAGTGAAGGAGGAGGTCTCGAAGTTCGACTGCCCGATCCTCACGGGGATCGTGCTCAAGCCGATCGTTCACTTCAGCTATTTCCCGCGCCTCACCGCGTTGCGCTTCCATGACTTCAGTAACACTGATGAGCGGATCGAGAAGGCCGTGCGGAGCTATGAGCTGGCAGAGCGGATTGGCTGGCCGCGCGTGGCCGAGTGCATCCGCTACCAGGGCGTTCTGCCCGAGCGCTTCTTCGCGGATCCCGTCGAATACGCAGACGATCTGAGGGCCGCCGGCTAACCGAGCGATCGGGCGGCCCGCTGGGCCGCCCGCACGACTCGTGCCTGGCCCCCGTCCATCCACATCTCCCAGCGGCCAGACACCGACCGGTCAGCCGCTTGGAAACGGTAAGGCTGCCGCCCGCCGACTTCGGTGTGGCGCAGCTCGTCCAAGGCGTTCTCGGGGGCATGCTCGACAAGCGCAGGCGAAAACAGCGTGCGCGGCATCGGTCCACGATAGCGCCAGGCGGTTTGCGGTGGGTGAGGCGCGGGAAAGTTTCTCTGTAGCGTTCGCAGGGAGACCGAGCCTGCGATGCTTGCCGGGAAACCCTGATGGGTGAATCACAGAAAATTCCCTTTCCGATCACGGCGCTGGCACCTGAGGCACCCGGCATCGCCTCTCGCGCGGTGGATGTCAACGGCGTACGCTGGGCGATCGTCGAATACGAGCCCGCGGTGTTGCGGGAGGAGTGGTGCGAAGAGGGCCACTCAGGCTATGTCCTCGAGGGAGAGATCGAGTACGAGTTTCAGCAGACTGAACTTTCGGCGCTTCGCGTGCAAGCGGGCGAGGGGTTCACGCTTCCCGCAGGCAACGGCCACCGTGGGCGCGCCGGCGAGACGGGAGTGCGACTCTTCCTGATCGATCGGCCGGGATAACACGAGAGGAGCGTGAGCGCAGTGACGGTTGCTCTCAATTGCGACATGGGTGAGGCGTTTGGCATCTGGAGCCTCGGCGATGACGAGGCGCTGATGCCGGTGATCTCGATGGCCAACGTGGCGTGCGGGTTCCACGCCGGGGACCCGATCGTGATGCGCCACACGGTGCAGTGTGCAAAGACGCATGGCGTGAAAGTGGGAGCCCACCCGAGCTACCCGGATCTTCAGGGCTTCGGGCGCCGAGCGATGCAGATGGATTCAGACGAGCTGACCGCGGCGATCCTGTACCAGGCCGGAGCGCTCCGAGCGTTCCTCGATGCGGAGGACATGCCGCTCACGCACCTCAAGCCACACGGCGCCTTGTACGGTCGGGCCGCTGTGGACGAGGTGACCGCTCACGCCGTCGCCGACGCCGCCGAGACGCTGGGCGTCCCGGTGCTGGGCATGGCGGGCACAAAGCACGAGGAGGTGTACGAGAGTCGGGGTCTCGAGTTCATGGCGGAGTACTACGCCGACCTCGAGTACGCTGACGATGGCTCGCTGCTGATCACGCGTCGTCACGCCGCCTACGAACCTGACCTGGTCCGCGAGCGTGTGGCGCGCGTGCTCGCGGAAGGCGTCGCGACCGCGCAGTCGGGCCGCGAGATCCCAATGCGAGCCGACTGCGTCTGTATTCACTCGGATACCCCGCGGGCCGTCGAGCTCGCACGTGCGGCGGGCGATGCCGTTCGAGAAGCCACGTCATCCCGATCACAGTGAGGTGCCTATGGCCCGGCAAGAAGTGCTGACTCCCGTTCCCGGGACGTTTTACCGCCGACCTGACCCCGAGGCCGAGCCCTTCAAGAAAGAGGGCGATGCGGTGGAGAGTGGGGAGACGATCGGCTTGGTCGAGATCATGAAGAACTTCCAAGAGGTACGTGCGGAGGCGAACGGGAAGCTCTTGGAGTACCTCGTCGAGAACGAGGACACGGTGGATGCCGGGCAGCCGGTCGCCGTCGTCGAGGACGGCGAATGAGGCGCATCCTCGTCGCCAATCGCGGCGAGGTCGCCGTCCGGGTGATCCGCGCGGCACACGACCTCGGTCTGGAGGCTGTCGCGGTTTACAGTGAGGCGGACACGAACGCCCCGCATGTGCGGATGGCCGATGCGGCGGTCGCGATTGGGCCTCCAGCCGCGGCCCGGTCCTACCTCAACGTGGAAGCGATCATGGGCGCGGCGCGCGAGAGTGGGGCCGAGGCGGTGCATCCCGGCTACGGTTTCCTGTCGGAACGCGCCGACTTCGCGAGCGCGGTGGAGGATGCCGGGCTCGTGTTTGTCGGTCCAGCGCCCGAGCACATCGCCCTGATGGGCGATAAGGCGCGGGCGCGCGTAACCGCCGCCGGCGCAGATGTGCCGACGATTCCCGGCAGCGATGAAACGGTGGCCGACGTCGAGGAGGCGGCCACGGTGGCCGGCGGGATCGGCTATCCGGTCGTGCTCAAGGCGGCAGGAGGTGGAGGTGGGCGCGGGATCCGCATTGTCCACGACGAGCGGAAGCTCGGAGGCGACTACCAGACCGCGGCACGCGAGGCCAACGGCGCATTCGACGACGCCCGGCTATATGTCGAGCGCTTCGTAACCCCGGCCCGCCACGTCGAGGTCCAGGTTCTCGGTGACGGCAAATCGGCGATCCATCTGCTCGAGCGCGAGTGCTCGCTGCAACGTCGCCGCCAGAAGGTGCTCGAGGAGACGCCGGCGCCGCTGCTATCCGAATCCACCAGGGCTGGTCTGTGCGAGGCAGCCGTCGCCCTGTGCGCGGCGATCGGCTACCGGAGCGCGGGCACGGTCGAGTTCTTGGTCGACGCTGAGACTGGCGAGTTCTTTTTCATCGAGATGAATACGAGGATTCAGGTTGAGCATCCTGTGACCGAACTCGTCACGGGCGTCGATCTGATCGCCGAGCAGCTCCGGATCGCCGCCGGGGAGCCCTTACGGCTCGAGCAGCACCAGGTCGTCGCACGCGGTTGTGCGGTTGAGCTGCGGATCAACGCCGAGAACCCCGGTAACGGCTTTCAACCGAGCCCAGGACCATTGCAGCGGGTCGTGCTGCCCGCTGGGCCGTGGGTGCGGGTCGATACGTGGATGCAGGAGGGCGGCACGGTGCCGCCTTTCTATGACTCGCTGCTCGGAAAGGTCGTGGTCTGGGGTCACGACCGCACCACGGCCCTGGCGCGCGCCCGGCGCGCGCTGGGGGAGTTGGAGGTGGACGGCGTCGATACGAACTGCTCGTTTCTCGCCGCTCTGCTCGATCAGGAGTGGTTCTCCCGAGGGGAGTTCCACACGGGAACGCTCGAGTCGTGGCTCGAGGAAATCACGCCTCAGAATGGAGCAGCATGAGCACGGAGACAACCGGCGCACGGCACAGCTGGGGCGCCGACGAGCACCTCTTCGTGGAGGTCGCCGAGGAGATGAGTCTCGAAGCCTACTTCCGCTCGATGGCGATCGTCACCGCGCTCGAGCAGCGCCGGCCAGAGGGCGTGATCGACATCTGTCCGGCCAATGCGTCCTACCAGGTCCGCTTTGATCCCGACGTCATCGCGCCAGATCGGTTGGAGGGACTGGTGCGCGAGGTCGAGGCGGGCATCGGCGACGCCCACGACTTTGACCTGCAAACGCGGATCGTCGAGATCCCGGTGTTCTATAACGATCCGTGGACCCGGGAGACGCTGATGCGATTTCGTGATCGCCACCAGGATCCCGATTCCACGGATCTCGAGTACGCCGCCCGGATCAACGGCTTTGACAGCATTGACGCATTCGTACAGGCCCACGCGCAGGCGCCGTGGATGGCGTCGATGGTTGGGTTCGTCGCGGGGCTGCCCTTCCTGTTTCAGATGGTGCCCCGCGAGCGTCAGCTCGAGGTCCCTAAGTACGAGCGCCCACGCACCGATACTCCGCCGCTGACGGTCGGACACGGGGGCTGCTTTGGATGCATCTATTCAGTCCGGGGCGCCGGCGGTTACCAGATGTTCGGGATCACTCCGCTGCCGATCTATGACCCTCGCCAAGAGCTACCCGACTTCAACGACTTCGTGTGCTTCTTTCGGCCCGGCGACATCGTGAAGTTCGAGCCGATCGACCGCGCGCGCTACGACGATCTGCGGGCTCGCGCCGAGCGGGGGGAAGCGACGATCCGCCAGCGCCCCGTGACCTTCAACCTTCAGGAGTTCACCGCTGACCCCGATGCCTACAACGCCCGACTGCTGGAGGAACTCCATGCCGATTGAGGTCGTGAAGCCCGGACTCTCGACGACCGTGCAGGACCGCGGGCGGAGCGGGTACTACAACGTCGGCATTCCGCCCTCGGGGGCGCTCGACCAGTTCGCGCTGACGGCAGCGAACCTGCTGGTCGGGAACGACCCGGGAGCGGCGGCGCTCGAGTGCGCCTACTTGGGCCCGGAGCTGCGTTTCACCGAGCCACGAGTGCTCGCGGTGACCGGCGCCGAGCTGGAGCCGAGCGTCAACGGCGAGGGAAGGCCGTCCTGGTCCTCCTTCGAGGTGCAGGCGGGCGATGTCCTCACGTTCGGTCCCGTCAAGCGGGGAGCGCGCATGTACCTTGCCGTCGCGGGGGGCATCGATGTACCGGTGATGCTGAGCAGCCGGTCTACCTATACGCTCGGCGCCCTCGGCGGCTACGAGGGGCGTCCGCTCGCCGACGGCGACCAGCTGTCCGTCGGGCCGGATAGCGCAGCCGAAGCGGGGCGCTCGGTGCCGGAGGAGCTGCGGCCGGCGATGCCCACGGAGCTCGAGATCCGGGTGGTGATGGGCCTCTACGACCATCTCCTGACCGACGCCGGCCGCAAGACCTTCCTAGAGACGGCATGGACGCTGACGCCGACAGCCGACCGAATCGGCTTTCGCTACAAGGGCGATCAGCTCGAGATGGTCAAGCGATCGCAACCTTTCGGCGCGGGTAGCGACCCATCGAACATAGTGGACTCCCCGTACCCGATCGGCTCGATCCAGGTTCCGGGTGGCGTCGAGCCAATCGTCCTGCACCGGGACGCGGTCTCGGGGGGCGGTTACGCGATGATCGCTACGGTGATCAGCGCTGACATGGACACCGTGGCGCAGTCCGCGCCCGGCTCAAAGACCCGTTTCGTTCCCGTCAGCCTCGAGGCCGCGCTGACAGCGCGCCGGGAACGCTCGCAGCGCCGGGCGAGCCTCGAGACAGCGCTGAGCTGAAGCTGTCAGTCCGGACCGAGGCCGTCGTCGAGCTCCACGTTGCGTCCAGATGGCCTACCGCCCCAGAGTTCCGAGTTTCTCGGGGTTACGAACGATTGAACGATGTCGATCGAACTAATCCGGCCTCCGTCGAGGGTGAAGGAAACGACGCTCGGATTCTCGCCGGTGTCCAGCAGCAGCCCGGGGGCGCCGTTGGCGATCACCGGCGAGGCTCGGAACCGCTCACCGAAGTGATGGGCCATCGCCGCGAAGTGGTGCGCGACCCGGTCGGCGCCCGTGAAGACCTTGCGGGCGGCGTTCACCAGGCCACCCCCGTCGCTTCTGAACGTGACCGCGGGATCGAGCAGTTCGACGAGCGAAGCGATGTCGCCGGCCTCGGTCGCTACGAGGAACACGGCGAGGACCTCGCGGATCTCGGTTGGCTCGGCACCGACCAGCCGGAGCCACGCCTCCTGGACCAGATCCTCGGCCTCACTGAGGCTGCCCAGGTGGCTGTAGGCCACCCGCAGGAGGTGCGGTCGCCTACGCTCGAACTCGTCAGCGATCTGCCCGCCAATGTCGGATTGGGGCATCTCCCGAAAAGGTCTACCACCTGTTTACGGAGAAGGCTGTGTTTGTCCTTCAAGGGGATCCGCGCGAGCGCCGCGCCAGACGCGCCCCGGAGCCCCACGGCCGCACAAGTCGAGGCAGCGATGCGCTCGGTTGGACCCGCCGCCGACCGGCCACGGCGAGGGTAGACTCACTCCGGGCTTGGTGCTCGCTCAAACTCGGCATGCGAACCGGATCCAACAGAGAGGAAGGGTACGGTGCGTAGTCTCCGTCAGCGGCTGGGCGCGTCGTGCGTGCTCATCACCGTGGTGGGCGGCGCGGTTGTGGCTCCGGCGGCTGGCCGGCAGTCTGGTTCGGACACCACGGCTCTGCCGGCAATCACGTTTACGATCGCTTATCCGGCGGGCTCGATTGTCACTGTGGCGTTCACGGGAGGGCTCACCAAGATCGTCCAGCAGGTGGCCGCTGGCCAGAACATGCTGAGCTTCACAGCCACGAGCACGGGCTTCAAGGTCGTCAGTGGAGGAACCCAAGCGGGCGAATCGGCCGCCGAGACGGTGATCGTTGAGGGTCAATGGACTCCGGGTACACCGATCGCCGGGACTGCGAGCCTGCCCTTAGGGGCGACACTGTCGGCCCGCATCGGGAGTGGGCCAGCGCAGACGATCAAGAATGGACTGTTCTCGCTCACCACGCCGACCAACCTCGGCGCCGCCACCGGGCCCAGGCTCGAGGCAAGTCCCGGTCGCCTCCGCGGGGGTCGTCGAGTCCGGGTGTTCGGCAACGTCGCTGGGGGCTGCGTCCGCGGTGATTCGGTGGCGCTGCTCTCCCGGGCGTTCACACGCACATACTCGTTTGCCGGGTTGCCGGCCGTCTATGCGACGGTTGGGCGTGGCGGGGGCTTCTCGGTGCGGACGAGGATTCCGGCCGACCGGAAGTCGGGCCGCTACAAGATCACGGGACGGTGTGGCGGCGGCGATCTTGGCGTGATCGCCTATCTGCGCGTGCTGGGTAGCTGAGCGCCAGTCTCCGCTGTGCCCGGAGCGAGGTGGCTGGAGTCCGCTCGCGACTGAAGAGAGGAGCCTTCCGTGATCGAGCCTACCGGGGTCCGTATCCGGCGCCCGGTGTGATGAGCGGAATGTTCTCCATCCAGAACCGCGCTCGGGCGCTCGACAACAACATGTATGTAATCGGGATGAACCTCGGCACCTACTACCTCGACAAGGACTCGACGACCCCGATCGACACCTTCTCAGGCGGCTCGCAGATCGTTGATTACCGGGGCCAAATCGTGACGGAGGTACCGTACGGCGCCGGCTCGACGTGGATCGCCGGCACGATCGACATCGAGGCACTCCGGCACTTCCGCCAGACAGCGCAGTGGGACAACTGGATGAAGGACCTAACCACGGAGCAGTACCAGCTCGTCTACGAGGATCCGATCTACCCCAAGAACCTCTACCTCGACCGCATCCCCTACGGGCACGCCGAGTACCGAGAGCAAGTGACAAACCGGCAAGTAGAGCTGCTTCAAGAACGCGACATCTGGGCACGACCGGCCCGCTCCGCTGCTCCCACCGCCAGCCGTCGCTCCCGGTAGCCGCCCTGGGGTGAGCGTCTGGCCCCCCGGGTCACCCCCGTCCCACGAAGGGCATCTTCGTGGCCATGACCGTGATCGAGAGGACGTTGGCCTCGGGCGGGAGGTTCGCCATGTAGAGGACGGCGTCGGCCACATGTTCGCTGGATATCGTCGGCTCCGCGACCGTCGACCCGTCTGGCTGCAGAGCGCCGGCGGCGAGTTGGTCGGTCATCTCGGTGGCGGCGTTGCCGATGTCGATTTGCCCGCAGGCGATGCCGTGCTGCCTTCCCTCCAGCGCCAAGGCCTTGGTCAACCCGGTGATGCCGTGCTTGGCGGCGGTATAGGCGACGGCCTGTGGCCGCGGAACGTGCGCCGACAGGGAGCCGTTGTTGATGATGCGCCCTCCGCTAGGTCGCTGCCCGACCATCTGGCGAAAGGCTCTCTGCGCGCACAGGAAGGCGCCGGTGAGGTTGGTCTCGATCGTCGCCGACCAGGCATCGAGCGGGTAGTCTTCGATCGAGGCGGCGCTGCCGAACGTGCCGGCGTTGTTGACGAGCAGTTCAAGCCTGCCGGCGCGCTCCGCGACTACGTCGAACAGCGCCTCGACGCTCCCGGGATCCGTCACGTCGGTTGCCACCGCGAATGAACCATGGCCCTCAGCGAGGTCTGTGAGCGTCGACTCCAGGGCCTTGAGCCGCCGCCCCGCGAGCACCACGCGGTAGCCGGCCAGGATCAGCCGGCGAGTGATCGCTCGTCCGATCCCCGAGCCGGCGCCGGTGACGATCGCCGTCGGGCGATGTTCAAGGGCGTCCGTACTCATCGGCTAGCCCGCGTGAGCGCCCGCGGGGACCGCGCTTGGAGCACCGGCCCGAGCGCGGCGAAGGCATCCGGATCCAGCGTGCGCCCGGCGTCGCCGCGCATGATGTCGAGCACTTCGTCGGGGCCCAGCGCCGGCCGATATGGCCGGTCGGCGCTGAGCGCCTCGGCAACGTCGGCGACGGCGAGGATCCGCGATGGCGCGTCGAGCTGTTTGCCGGTCAGCCCGGCAAAGTAGCCGCTGCCGTCGAGGCGCTCGTGATGAGCCGCCGCGACCCGCGCCAGCTCGTGGAACGCGCGCACCCGAGTGAGGATCTCCATCGACCAGCGGGGATGGAAGCGCATCACCGCCCACTCCGGTTCGGTAAGCCGATCGGCCTTGTCGAGAATCCGATTTGACACGCCGAGCTTTCCGACGTCGTGGAGCAGTGCCGCGCGGCGGATCGTCGCGCACGCCTCTGGATCAAGCTCTAACAGAGAGGCGAGCGCAGCCGCGATCTCGGCGACACCCGCAGAGTGGCGGGCGGTGTACGGCGACTTGGCATCGACCACCGTGGCGAACGCCTGAGCCACTTGATCGAGGCGCTGCTCGTCGGCAACCAGCACGCGATCGAGCGGCTCCAGCGCCGCGACCGCGGGGGTTTGCAGGGAACGCCAGAAATCGGCGTCGTGCTCGAGCGCAACCAGGGCGTCGACGAGCACCGGATCGAACCACGTTCCGCGCCGCTGTCGAGCGATCTCACACGCTGCGGTGGCTCCACCCTGTTGCCAAAACACCTCGGCGGTCTGGGCAAGGCACAGGACCCGGCCGGCCACGGAGATCTCCTCTCCGGAGGTCCCCGCGGGATAACCCCCGCCGTCCCAATGCTCGTCAACGTCGAGGATTGCGCGCGCCGCCACTTCGTCGAGGCCGATCGCGCGGACGACGGCCGCCCCTCGCTCGCAGCGCAGCTCGACCAGCGCGCGCGCGCCGTCGCGCCCGAACCTGAGCACCGCCCCCATATGTCGCACCTTGGCCAGCGGTGAGCCCCCAGGTGCTGCGGTGCTCAGAATATGCAGCACGGCCTGCGAGCTGCTACTCGTATCGGTCAGTCGCCGCGAGCTCTTGACCATCGCGTCATCGGCCCCGAAGAGGGACGAGACCTTGGCGGCGTTGGAGGAGCACCCCGCGTCCTTGAGGAGCAGGGCATAGAACACGGACGAGCGGTCTGCGTCGTCAAGACCGACGGCCTCGGCGAGCCGCATGCCGATCAGGCAGCTGCGCTCAGCGTGACCGCGAGGCTGACCCTCGGTGATATCGAGCGCGTGCGACAACCCGGACAGCACCTCCGAGAGCCGTAGCTCCATGTCGTCGGCGCTGACGCGGTTTGCGGTGGGATTCCACGGCATCATTGGAAGGATGGCGTAACCGGGGACGCGCGGGTGCGCGGCGGAGTCCTGAAGGCTCGCTCACCCCGGATCACGGCATGCTGTGACGGCCGAGGAAACTGTCGACTTCGTCGGGGAGCGTCATCGGGTCAAATGGCTTGGTGATCACTCCGGCGGCGCCGAGGGAGCGTAGGCGTTGGTGGTCTACGGGTTGTACTTTGGCGGTCAGGAAGACCACCGGGACTTCGTCGGGAAGCGGTCCGTCTCGCAGGTGCTTGAGTGTTGAGGGACCGTCGACACCCGGCATCATCACGTCGAGGAGCACGATTTCGAAGGGGCCATCCTTGGCCGCGGCCTCGACGGCAGCGGCGCCGGACGGGGCGGGTATCACCTTCCAGTCGCCCACCCGCTCGAGGCTGATCTGCGCGATCTCGCGAATTGCGAGCTCGTCATCTACTAACAACAGGCGGCGGCGACTCATCGCGCTCCTTGTCCGAGGTTGGGGTGGCGAGGGGGAGGGTGAAGCTGAAGGTTGTGCCTTGTTGGGGGGTGCTGGTGGCCCAGATGCGTCCGTGGTGGTGTTCGATGATTTCTTGGGCGATCGCGAGGCCGAGGCCGGTGCCGCCTTTTTCGCGGGCGTCGGAGGCGTCGACTTGGCTGAATCGCTCGAAGATTGTTTGGAGCTGATCTTTGGGGATTCCTCGGCCGGTGTCGTGGACGGAGAAGGTGGCGTGGTTTTGTTGGCGGGTTGCGGTGATGGTTACGGTGGCGCCGGGTGAGGAGAATTTGATCGCGTTGCCGAGTAGGTTGGTGAGGGTTTGGATGATTTTCTCGGGGTCGGCGTTGACGGTGATGTCGTCGATCGTGGTTTCGGTGGTGACGTTTGCTTGGTTGGCGATTCCCTCGATTACTTGGATCGAGGTGGTGATTAGTTGGCGGGCGGGGACGGCGATGGTTTGGAGTTGGGTGCTTCCGGAGTCCAGGCGTTCGAATTCGAGGATGTCGTTGACGAGTCGGACGAGCCGGTCGGTGTTGGCGACGGCGATCGTGAGCATGTGGAGAGCTTCGTCGGGGAGTTCGCCCATCACTCCGCCTTGGAGCAGTCCCAGGGATCCGCGGATTGAGGTCAGCGGGGTTCTCAGTTCGTGGCTGACGATCGAGACGAATTCGTCTTTGATTTGTTCGGCGTGTTTGCGCATCGTGATGTCTTCGAAGATCCCGACGACCCGGCTGGGGGTGCCGTGTTCGTCGTTTAGGACCGAGACGCTCAGCATCGCCCAGCGTTTGCTGCCGTCGGCGGCGAGGTAGCCGAGTTCCTGTTGGAGGCGACCAACTTCGCCATCTTGGATCGCTTGCGCGAGGGCGCGGTCGGCGTCGCGGTATTGGGGTTGGGCGATTTGGGTGTAGTCCTGGCCGCGGAGTTGCTCGGGGGTGGAGCCGACCATCCGCGCGAAGGTGCTGTTGGCGTCGAGGATCGTGGGGCCTTTGAGGTCGGTGTAGGTGATCCCGACCGCGGCGTTATCGAAGATCGCGCGGTAGCGGCGCTCGCTCTCCCGGAGCGCCACTGCGGTCCGTTGCAATTCCTGTTGGGCGATGTATTGACGGACCGCGACCAGCCCGGCGAGCACGAGCGCGAAGAACAGCAGGCTCAGCGCCGGGAAGAACTGCTCGTGCCGCTGAGTCGCGATCACGATCCCGAACCCGAGGGTCATGCTCAGCACCGGCATCCGCGCGGGATGCGACAGCTCCGCAGAACCAGTGACCCGGCCGGCCGGCTCGCCCGCTCGCATCGGTCGCTGCAGAACCGCCGCCAGCGCAAACGGGATCGTGATCAGAAGGTAGAGCGTGTCGACGGGATCACCGGGCTGGTAGGTGCCGTTTAGCGTTCCGGCGCCGTAGAGCATGTCCGCGAATATCGATGCCAACAAACCGACGGCGATCAGCGCCAGCGGCGCCTGTAGCGCCGTCGGGCTGCGCCGCAGCGTCACCACCCCCAACGCGGCGAGCAGAACCAGGTCGCCGACCGGGTAGGCGACCGACACGACCGTTGCCAAGAACGGCTGTCCGCCCTGGGTGACCGTCGGTCCGAGCACGAAATACCACACCGCGGCGCCTCCACCGACGACGATCGTCGCGCTGTCGAGCAGCATCCGAACCCGCTGTTGATGGGAGCGGACACCCGTCGGAATCTGCACCAGCGCCACCAGCAGCAGGGGATAGAACGCCAGGTAGAACGGATCGGCCAGCGAGGGGTAAGCGTTGCTGGAGAACCCCACCACGTACACCGCGAAGATCAAGTCGGCGACCAGCTCAGCCGCCCACGCGCCCGCCAGAAACAGCCAAAACCTCCGCAGAGTCGGGAATCCCTCACAGCGCCGCGACGCCCGCCAGGCCGCGTACACCACAACCCCGTCGGCCGCCGGGAAGAACAGCAGCTTCACCTTTTCCGGGCCAAGCGGAATCCAGTTCTGAAGCGGCCAAACCGCGTACAGGAGCAGCACGCCAGCGAGCGCGACGAGCTCCGGTCGAGCGCGCTCGAACTCTGGCCGCCAGGGCATAGGTCGTGACGAGATGATCCCTGCCATCAAACCGTCCAATCCCCGTAACGTTCATGATATGCGTACGGCCAACAACTTTTGAGCTTTGGAAGTCTTTGCAATGCCTGAGCCCGGAGATGAGGAGCGGATTCATGCGGCGATTGCCCGCGTGTGGGAGAGCTCGCGGCCAATCGTGCTGGAGCGTGTAACGGTGATTGAGCACGCCGCGGCAGCGCTCGCGACGGGGACGATCGCTCCCGAGCAGGTGGAAGATGCGCGTCGCGCCGCGCACAACCTCGCCGGGACGCTCGGCACCTTCGGGCTGGACCGAGGCTCGGCCCTGGCCCGCGATCTCGAACTGCGCCTCGGGGGAACTTCGTCTCAGCTCGACGCTGATGATCTCGTACGTTTGGCCGCCGAGCTTCGCGCGACGGTCAACTCAGCGTGAAGCGGAGCACCACTACAGCTGCTGCGAACACCAAGATTGCCACCTGGCGAATGAAGATCCAGCGCTCGGTGCGTTGCTGACGACGGCGCTCGAGCGCGGTGCGCTCGGGCTCGTCGCTGTCCCGCGGCGCCAGTCCCTTGGTTTCGATCATCACGCCAAGTCCCCGATCCGGCCGGATTTCTCGGTCTTCTCCCAGCGCATCTCGGCTCGGCGTAATTCTTTGACGTAAGCGGCGGCAGTCATCGCGCAGAGCAGAGGACCGTAACCAACGATGTAGAGGAGGGACGGCACGAGCCATGAGGCTATTCCCGAGTCCTCCAGGCGCTTGACCAGGTAGGCCGCAAGCATCGAAGCGGATAGCCACACGTAGACAAACAGGATCAGCACAACCAGCAGCGTGCCGTGAGGCTCGAGACTCGTAAAGAGCGGTGGATACGCGGCGAAGAGGATGATCCCCAGGCTGATCAGGCCCGGGAACGCCACGCCCTCACGCCAGCTGTTTCGGGCTGTAACGGGATCGATCGAGAAGCTTGACAGCGTTATGAAGAGGTAGGTGAATAGGTTGAGTCCCCACAGCGTTCGGAAGACCGCAAAGGCCAGACTAGATTTCAGGAAGTAGAGCGCGATCAGTCCGGTGGACGCAGCGATCATGAATATCGGCATCAGCGTGACTGTGAACCAGATGAGGCCGAAGCTGATGCTGCCGAGACGCCCTGACTTCCAGCTCCGAAACCAGATCGATCGGTAGCGTGAGGTCACCTGGACGTTGCCTCTGCCCCACCGCACCCGCTGCTTCCAGAGGCCGCTGAGAGTGCGCGGCTCCTCCGCCCAGACGATCGCATGGGGCTCGAACACAACTCTCGCGCCGTCGAGTTGGATCTTCAAGGTCGTCACCGTGTCTTCGGCGAGCGTGCTCGTGTCGATCTGGCCTCCGATTGCCGTCAGGCTCTCGCGACGGATCAGCTGCGCACCGCCGGCCAGACACGCCAGCGCCCCGAGGACATTCTGAGCCCGTCGAGCGGCGGCTTGCGCCGTGACGTACTCGAAGGCAATGAAGCGGTCCACGTAGTTGCGCGGCCGAGTCCCCTCCTTGATATAGGCGGTCACCGCGCCGACTTCGGGACGGGCGAGGTGCCTTGACATCAAGCGCAATGAGTCGTGGGTGAAGAGCACGTCGGCGTCGATCACCAGCACCGCCTCAAACCAGCCATCCGCTTGGACCGCTCTTAGCCCGTGATTGATCGTGTGCGCCTTTCCCTGACCCCCATTTTCCCGCCGCAGATAGAGCACGGCGCCGGGCCGCTCGGTCACCTTGCGCAGGACCCGCTCCGGTGTCTCATCGGTGCTGCCGTCATCAACAACGTAGACACGGAGGCGGTCCGACGGGTAGTCGAGGCTGAGGAGGGTGTCGATCGTCCGCTCGATCACCGCGGCCTCATTCCAGGCGGGAATGATTACCGCGATTCGCGGATACACCGCCGTCACGCCGGCGGGGTCGTGACGGAAGACGTATAGGCCGGCGAGCAGGAACTGATAGCACCCGGCCAGCGGCGGCAGCGCGCCCGCAAGCACAAGGATGATCAGGAACCATTCGAGGGCGCGCATAGCTCGCGCACGACCTCGGCGCAGTACTGGTAGCGGCCGATCGTCTCCAGGCGATGGCTGTCAGTGCTGAGCAACAGCGGTATGCCGCGTCGCAGGAAAGGTCTCAAGGTGCGGGATGCCGGGCAGCACCAGCGCTCATCCACCTCGATGCGGGCTCCGGCATCGGCCGCTGTCCAGGCGAGTGAGTCGATTAGCTCGAGCGGGACATCCTCCTCGTTACATCCGATCTTCGGCAGGACGCTGAACAGATGGGCGATCACGATCGACTCGTGGTGGCGCACGGCAGCGGCGGTTGCGGCCACGATCCAGGCGATCGCCACCTGTGGCTCCAGTTCCGCGAGCTCGATCTGCTCTCGGACCACGCCGGGATGCATCGGACCGGTCGGAGAAGGCACTTGATGGTCTGCCGCGTAGACGGCTTCGACTCCACTGAGGTCTTCGGGGACATCGAGAAGCCCTCCGGTGTTGAGGATCTTCGCCTCCACGGCGCAGTGCAGGAGCAGCGGTGTGTGTGCCTTGAGCTGATTGACCTCGGCGACATAGTCTGGGACCCAATCGGTGTCTTTACGCACGTGGTCGACGCAGGTGAGCTCAATCAGGCCGATCCGCTCAGCCTCGGCAATATTCTCTTCGATCGTGTTGTGACCGTCGGAAAATGTCGAGTGCACATGCATGTCCTGGGTCAGGGCGAGCTCAGGCATTCACGTGATCTCTCGCGATCGACTCGACTGCACTCAGCGCGGCCTGCATCTCCTCGATCTCCTCAAAAGCGAAGAAGCGCTCCTCGAAGTAACGGACCATCGCCAACGGCTCGAAGGGGAGCATCGTCGTCGGCAGTGGAGAACCGAGTGCGTCATCGACACACAGCTTCGGCATGTTGACGCCGCTTGCCACCGTCAACGGCATCGTCCCCGGAAAGCGCGGATTCACCTCGAGGAGGGCAGGTACTCCGTCTGTGGACTCCTTGACCTGGACGTTCGCCACCGAGGTGAGTCCAATTCGTTCTGCCACTTGCCGGCCGATCGTCTCCAGGCCGTGGTCGTGAACGGTGCGCCCCGTGATCGCGATTCCCGAGTCCACCCTTAACCGGGATCGCGGCACCACCGCGATCACCTGCCCGTCGCTCCTCGCCAAAACGTCGAGCGAGTGCTCGGTTCCGGGAAGGTGTTCTTGGACCAGGAGCGTGCCGTCGCACTCGATCCCCTCCAGCTCCTCGAGCCGCTGAACCAGTCGGATCCCGCGCGAGCCGCTCCCCACCCGGGGCTTGACGATCACCGGGAGCTCGATGCTCGCGGGGGCAAAGGCGCCGTCGGCAAGCACCGAGTGAGGAACACAAACCGCATCCCGGCAACGTTGGTGCAGCGTCCACTTGTCAAGACACAGCCGAAGCGTCTCCTCGGATGCGAGGACGATCTTCGTGCCGAGTGCGGCAAACGACTCGCGCGCCTCCGCCAGCGGCACCAGCTCGCTGTCCACGGTCGGTACGAGCACATCAATCCGATGGCGCCGGCAAGCCTCCAGCACGAACGGGACATAGTTATCGGTGTCACCACGCGGGATCAAAAGTCGGCGGTCCTCGCCGACCAAATAGAGGCCGGTTGCATAGGGGTCGATGTCGGCTGAGAACACCTCCAGCGGCTCCATCCGCAGGGCTTTCATCACCGAGATGCCCGACGGACCGCCGGTCCCGGTGATCAGCACGCGCGCCTGCGCAGACGCGGACGCGGCGGACATCACGCCGCGGTCTCCGCAATTGTCGCCGGGTGTCCAACGTGAACCGGGCTGTCGCCGTCGCTCTCCCGGATCACCTCGAGTGGCTCCACGTAGCGTGAGCCGGTGAACCGTGCCCAGTAGCGTGCGGTCGCGCGCAGCAGCTCCTCATCCAGGTAGCGTCGAATGCGGACCTGCGACTTATAGGCGCGGATCACCTCGAGCTTACGATCGATGAACTCGTCGACCGATGCAAAGCGAGTCGGGCGAAACTCCACTGTCGTCGAGGGGCTTTGGTAGCAGTACACCCGCGGCACGTCGCGAGCCGCCACCAGGGTGGCATTGTGGGTGTTGCGATGGTCTTGGTGGACGTCACGAGGGGTGTGGGTGTAGATGGTGTTGGCACCGGTCTCGTCGATCGCGCGTTTGATCGTGTCAATCGTCAGCGTCGCATCAGTGAGGCTCCTGTCCTTTAGGTCGGTGTGGATCAGGTGCGCGGACAGCAGCTCCGCCGCCCGTTGGGACTCCCGAGCGCGGTCGGCAACCTGACCGCCCGCCTCCCCGCCGGTCAAAGTGAGGATCGCTACCGAGTCACCCGCGGATCCGTGCCGCAGAAGCAGGCCGCCGCAGCCGATCTCGACGTCGTCGGGATGGGCCCCAACCGCCAACGCCACCTCGCGCCTGCGCATCCGCCTTTGGCGGGTGAGATCGATCAGCTCGGAGACCTTCTCCACGAGATCCTTCGGCACGATCGGCTTGGTCATGTAGTCGTCGGCGTTGGCTCGGAATGCCGCGATCGCGTAATCAAAGCTCGCGTGACCAGAGAGAACCAGCGTCGCCACCAGAGGCTGGGCCGCGTTGACGACTTTCAGGAACTCGATTCCGTCGATCCCCGGTAGCCCAATGTCGGTGATCACCAGGTCCCAGTCTCCGTTCGAGGCAAGCGGGATCGCATCCTCCCCCGTTTCCGCCAACACCACCCGCCCCAAAGGAGAGAGCACCGCGATCGCAATACGAGCAACGACCGGATCGTCCTCAACGAGCAAGATCGACGCGAGCGCATCCATTATCTCGTGGGGCCTCCGTCCGACTCTCTGACCGGTACAAGCACCTTCTGGCTATCGTGTTGTGTATTGCACATTTCGCTCGGAGCAACCTCGCCTGACTGCCAAAGCTGAGCGAATCCACCCTAGAGCGTCGTATCACCGAGCGAGGTCAATTTCGTTCTTCATGCGGGTCCGGCGCTCAGAGTTCGACAAAACTCGTCAAGGCAGGAGATATCGGCGGGGGCTTCGGCTGCTGCTCGCCGTACGCTGCGAGGAATGCGCGCACTCGGACTGGGGCGCAGAGCAGCTGATCGCCGTTGACTTGCATGCTCGGCGGCCCGGACGGCGCACGTTGTTCCTGATCGCGAGGGAGTGGCACGGCGCTGCGAACATGGCAGGAGGCGCGAGAACCGGCCAGGTGCTTACCACTGCTGCGCCGGCTCCGGGCGCCGGCTGGCCTTAGGAGAGCGCCCGCCCGAAGTCCGTATCTGTAGGGTTAGCGACGCCCGTGGCAACGAACCGTAGGGAGATGTTCGTGGCGAAGTATGAGTTCCTTACGACATGGTGTGTCGACGCGCCGATCGGGGCGGTGTTCGGGCTGTTGGAAGATTCGGTCGGATATCCGCGCTGGTGGAAAGGCGTGCGGAGCGTGGAGGTCCTGGAGCCGGGCGATGAGACGTCGGTCGGAGAGCTTGACCACTTCATTTGGCGCAGCGTGCTCCCGTACTCGCTCGCGTTCGATCTCAGAGTGACGCGCGTGGAGCCCCCGTACCTGATCGAGGGCCACGCCTCGGGCGAGCTCGAGGGGGTGGGCACCTGGCGGCTATACGAGGGACGTGGTGTGGCGGTCGTCTACGACTGGCGGGTCCGCACGACCAAGCCGTGGATGAATGCCTTCAGGCCGCTCGCACGCCCGGTGTTCTCGTGGAACCATGACTTCGTGATGCGCCAGGGCGGCCACGGTCTGGCCGCTGAGCTCGGCACGACGCTGCTGCTGCACGACTGACACCGCCAACCGGAGGCCACGGCTATCCGTCGGTCTCGAGGCGTCGGAGCGCAGCTTGGTCGAGTGTCGCTCCGTGGCCTGGGGCGCTTACCGCTGGCGGCAGCTCCACGTGCAGCTGCGTCGCGTCGTCGAGATGGGGTCTGCGTCGGAGAGCGTGTAGCTGAGCACGTGGCCTCCACGGGCGCGGTCGTCGGTGACGAAGTGCAGATGCCAGCCGACCATCTCGATGCCGTCGAGCGCGTCGGGGAAGCAGAACCCGGCCATCGAACCTGAGACGTCGAAGAGGTCGCTTACCTGCTGTTGGGCGATCACCTCGGCGAGCGGGGGATACGGGCGTGGTCCCGGCAGTGTTACCGGCCGGCCCGGCGTGAACGCCACCACCACGGCGTATGGCGTCGTGGACGAAAGGTGCGGGCGGGCGAGCGTGCCATCGAGGTTGGCGTTCCACGCCTCACCGTCAAGCACGATCAGCTCGCCATCGAGACCGTCAAGCGTCCCGAGGCCCAGGTCCCCGTGCTCCAGCAGCTCCGCGAGCGTGACGTCGCCATCGAACGCGCCGTTCAGCAGCGCCTGGACGGTCGATGTCTGAAACAGCTGATGGTTCGGGTGCTCGTGGTCGAGCTCACGGTGGCGCAGCAGCTCGACCTGCAGCGCCCCAAGGAACTCCAGCTCACTCACTGGCTATCAGCGCCGGAGACGCTCCTGCTCCTCAACGGTTCTCTCGGCCGTGGGGAGCGCCTCCAACCGGGCGTCGGGGATCGGCGCGCCGCTCTCGACGGAGAGCCCGTAAGTACCGGCCGCCAAGCGCGCCTCGGCGCGCTCAACAGCCGCAAGCTCCTTTTGGAGGTCCTCGGCACGGCCCACGTTGAACTCGTCCTGGTAGAGGTCTTCGGACCCCTGGTCACCCGGTTCCTTCTGATCAGAACCCTCGAGCGATCCCCCGCGCTCGATCGTGGCAATCGCCTCTTCAATGCGTGATCGCTCGAGTACAAGGAGTTCGCGGGCGCGGTCAGGATCCACAGATTCAGGCTACTCGAATAGGCATTCGATGGGCGTCCAGCTAGCCCTGGGAGCGCTCATCAGTGCCGTTGTGCTCCTCGGTCACGTCCCCGATCGTCTCCAGCAGAGACAGCACTTGCCGCCACTCGATGTTGCCACTCGCCGGATGGCCGAAGATCTTCTCGATCGTGCCGCGGTGATGGCGGTTGAGATGCGCTTCCATCGGGTTTCTGCTGCGCAGTCTACGGAGCCACCAGCTCCACGGCCGCGGCGACCAGCTCGGCGTTGTTGGCGGCAACTCGGCCGTCCGGCAACACCAACACGTCCTCTAGGCCCACGCGCACGTCGAATCCGGCCGCGGCGCCCGCTGAGATCACCTCCCAAGTGTGCTCGCCGTAGCCGTGCCAGAGTTGCGACACTCCACTCGGGATCAGCGCCGCGATGGCGCGGGCCTCGTCCACGCCTCCGTCTACCTCAACCAGCGCCCGGAGCAGTTGGTGAGAGAACGGGCTGCGGAGCAGCTCCTCGCCGTCGGCAGCGGTCGCGAGGCCTGCCTCGACAGCGATGCCCGCGTGCACTGCCGCCCGGACGATTCCGGCCCAGCCCAGCTCGGACAAGTTCACCGAGACGAAGTCGGGTCGTAACCGCCAAGCCCTCACGGCGGCGGCGCGTGCGAACGGATCGGGATTGATCGCCTCGGAGGTGGATAGTCCGACGGCCAGTCCGGGAACGGCGGCGCGAATTGCCCCGATCGCGGCCCCACACTCGGCCGCCCCCATCGTTTGCGCGCCCGCACGATCGCGGGGATGCACGTGCACGGCGAACGCGCCGGCATGCCGAACGGCGACCGAGTCGGCGGCGAGCTCGGCGGGCGACTGCGGTACCGCAAGATGCTCCGCGCGCGTACGTCCACCGTTGAGGCAAGCCTTCACCGCCATCTCAGGGCCCGAGCACGATTCTAATCTAAGGGGCGAGGGAAGAATCGCGGCGCGAGGCAAGCATCAACTTCCGTTGGCCTACCCGCCGAGCGCGGCCTAACACGGCGTGCCTGCGTCGCCGCTACCACACGTCGCCGTCATGCCAGTCGCACGTCAGCTCACCGGAGAGGTCCAGCGGCGCGCTCGCCGGCAGTACCCTCGCATCGGCTCCGTCCCGCGCGCCGGCGCGGAGACAGATGGATTCTCCGGCAAGCGGGTAGCTTTCGTAGCGAGTTAGCTGAGGAGGATGAGATGAGCACCTACCACGAGCGTCACTGGCTGAAGCTCTACGCGCCAGAACGTCCCGCAGTTTCCCATCGCGATGATTGCGACATGGAAGGCCGGGGGAATCATGGTCCAGCTGCGGCAAGATCGTGAGTGGCGGAGCGGTAGCTGACCGCAGCGGGATCTCCGCATGGCGACGCCGACGCTCACGGCCGCAAGTGCCGTATGGTGAGCCGGCAGACGGTGCGGTGTCGCTGACCGGCCGCGACGGCGAGAGAAATGGTGGTGGATTGCGCGCGATGAAGTGGTGGGGTTGGGGAGACGAGGGCGTTGCGTTCACGCATCAGGACAAGCCAGGTCTTGGTCCCTTCCTTCAGCGCGCGATTTCGGTCGACGTCGCGACCGACGTATCGCGGCCGGTGGCGTTCGAGACGCTCCGGATCCCTGACCCATCGCTCGCCTCGAGCCTGCGCTTGGCCCTGGAGCGGGCCCTCGGCGACAAGTGGCTTTCGACGGACCCACACGATCGCGTTGTGCACGCGCGCGGGAAAAGCCTGCGCGACCTCGTACGGCAGCGGCGCGGCGAGCTGGGGAGGTTGCCGGACGTGGTCGTCCGGCCGGGCGACGAGGACCAGGTCTCGGCGGTGTTGGTTGCGGCGCTCGAGGCCGACGCGGTCGTGATTCCGTTCGGCGGGGGCACGAACATCTCGGGTAGCCTCGAGGCCTCGGCCGCTGAGACACGCGCGATCATTTCAGTCGACGTGGGGCGGATGGACCGCGTTCTCGAGATCGACGAAGTCTCGCGACTTGCTCGCGTACAGGCCGGCGTCCCAGGGCCTGACCTCGAAAGCCAGTTGAACGGCCCCGGGTGGACAGTCGGACACTTTCCGGACAGCTTCACCCACTCGACGCTCGGCGGCTGGATCGCCACCCGCTCGTCCGGGATGCAATCAGACAAATACGGCGATGTGGCCGACCTGACGCGCGGGCTTCGCGTAGTGACGCCGATGGGCCCGCTTGTCATCCGGCCGGTGCCAAGCACGTCGACCGGTCCGAGCGTGCGGGAGATGGTGCTGGGGAGCGAAGGGCGCGTGGGAATCATCACCGAGGCGACGCTTCAAGTGCATCGCCTCCCGTCCCGCCGGACGATCTTGGGCTATCTGTTCCCCTCCTGGAGCGAGGGTCTCGCCGCCATGCGCGACCTTGCCGCCAGTGAGGTGTCACCGTCTCTGACGCGATTGTCCGACGCAGCGGAGACCGAGTTCTCCTTTGCCACTCGCAAGACGCCTACTGTCCTGGACCGTCTGAAGTCGATTGCCGTGTCCGAATACCTACGCCGGCGCCGAGGCTTCGACCTCGCGGCGATGTGCCTTTCGTTCGTCGGTTACGACGGCAGCGAGCGCCATGTCGCGGCGCAACGCAGAGCGGTTGGGCGCATCTTCGCCGGTCACGGCGGCGTGTGTATCGGCAGTGGCCCGGGCGAACTTTACGACCAGAAAAAGTTCGACACGCCCTACATTCGAGATTACTTGCTCGACCGTGGGGCTCTCGCCGATGTATCGGAGACCGCCGCACCGTGGAGCTTCTTGCCAACCGTATACGAGAACGTCATGGCTGCGGCAAGGGGAGGGTTTGAGCACCTTGGCGTGCACGGATACATCATGTGTCACCTCTCGCACTCCTACCGGGCTGGCGCTTGCCTGTACTTCACATTTGCCTTCAAGCCGTTGCCGGGACGCGAAGCGCTGGAGCAATACGACATTGTGAAATCAGCGATCCAACAGGAGTTTGTCGACAGCGGCGCCACCTTGTCCCACCATCATGCCGTTGGTACCGAGCATGCGCGCTGGCTCGAGCAGGACATCTCGCCACCAGCGGTCGCGATGTTGCGGGCGCTCTTCGACGGGTTCGATCCGGGCGCGAACCTCAACCCTGGAAAGATCCTGGACCAGCACCCAACGAACAGCAAGCCGGCCCAGGAGGAGTCCCCACGGGCAACGTAGAGGAGGAGATTGCCGCGCCGCCGATCATCTCCCGGGCACGCCGCGGGGACGGCCTAAGCCCCGCCGCGACCTACTCACCGCGGCGCTCAGAAGTCGCGCCGACCATCGAGGCGATCGGCCGTGCCAGGCCGGGTTAGCTGATAGAGCGCTACCCGCTGCGGGCCTGGGTTGACGAGCTCGACGCCGGGGCCGTGCGGAATCTCAAAGCGCGCCCCCACCTCCACGCCGTGCTGCTGAAGCTCGGCCACCGCGCGGTCGAGGTCGAGTACGCGGTAGACGAGCACCGGCTGGTCGCCTTCCAGATGCTCAGCCAACAGTAACGCCGGAGGATCCGCACTCAACCGAAGCATGGCAACGCGGGTATCGAACGCCTCGATCGCGAATACCAGCTCACCGTCGCACCCGTGGATCAAGTGGTCGAGGTCCGCGGCGACGTCGCGGCTGGGCAGATACACAAAGTCAAGCTGGTCGAACACAGCCAGCAGGCTACGCCAAAATCTGGCTCGCGAAACTAGTCCTTACTTGGCAGCGACTTCGCGTAGGCGACGCCACGAGTGACCCATCGTTCGAGCTGGCGCCTGGTCTTCAGGCCTCCGGCGTCGACCCGTAGCCACCCTCCCATCACGCGCCCGCGCATCTCGAAGGCCGCGGCGTGGGGCTTGCCGAGCAACGAGTCGGTCTCGGCGGGATCGACGCGCAACAGCAGCCCACCCTGGCCGCTCGCGCTGACCGCCATGTTGCCGTTGATCATGAACGCCAGCCCGCCGAACATGCGCCGCTCGGTAACGCCCTCCTCCGTCAGGACAAGCTCGCGAATCCGGTTAGCAAGGTGTTCGTCGTAGGCCACTCGTGCATTATCTCCCGCGGCCCTAGTGCCGCTTACCCAGTGGTTGCGTCCAGTGACGCGGCGAGCCTCGGAGCAGTGTCCCGATCTTCAAGGAGCGCTTCGAGTGAGCCGAAAGCGTCGGGGTCCAGGCGCCGAGGCACCTCGGTGCGCATGATCTCAAGCGCGCGTTCAGGAGTGCAGGCCGTACGGTAGGGACGCTGCGCCGTAAGCGCCTCATACACGTCGGCGACGGCGAGTACCCGCATCGGCATTGTCAGCTCGTCTGCCGTCAGCCCCCGGGGATAGCCGCGGCCGTCCAGCCGCTCGTGGTGATTGCCGGCGAGCGACGCCAGCTCACTGAAGGCCGGAACTCGTTCGAGGATCTGCTGAGTCACCACGGCGTGCTCCTTGACCTTCGCGACTTCAGCGTCGGTGAGCCGCTCCTGCTTGTCGAGGATTCGGTTGGAGATGGCGAGTTTGCCGATGTCGTGCAATCGCGCCGCACGACTCAGATCGCGCAACGCGCCTGCGTCGAAGCCCAGAAGCGCGCCAATACTAGTCGCGATCGAGCAGACGCGATCGGAGTGCCGATGGGTCCACGGCGACTTCGCATCGATCACCTCGGCAAACCCGTCAGCGATCCGATCCAGCCGATCCTCGTCAGCGCTGAGCACCCGGTCGGACGGCTCGACCGCGGACAGGTCCGGCTCGGACAACGACGACCAGAAGCCGGTGTCGAAGCGGAACGCAGTGAGCGCATCGACCAGCATCGGATCGAACCAGCGTCCGCTACGTCTCGTCGCCACCCGGTAGGCAGCTTCCAGGCCGCGGGAGGCGTGAAAGAGCTCCACCGTCTGTGCGAGGCAGACGATCCGGCCCGCCAGCGGGATCTCCGTCCCTCGTAGACCCCGCGGCTGCCCCCGGCCGTCCCAGTGCTCATCGAGCGTCCGGATCGCCTCGGCGGACGCTCGGGAGAACTCAAGCTTGAGGGCGATCTCGGCGCCGCGGTCGCAGCGTGCCTGCATCAGCGACTTGGTGACCTCGCCCTCATCACGGATCGCCAGCAGCCGGTCCGCCCGGACCTTCAGCGACCGGTCCGGCGCCACCGTCCTCAGTGACCAAACGAACGCGGCGAACGGTCGCGCCCAGTCCACGCGCTTGCCCGTCCGCTTTGCTGTCTGGTCATCAGCGCCGAATAACGCCGCCATCCGGGCCGAGTTCGCCGAGCACCCGGCGTCCTTGAGCAGCGACGCATAGAACAAATCCGAGCGCTCGGTCGCCCCGAGTCGGAGCTCGTCGGCGATGCGCATCGCGATCAGACACGACCGCGTGGCGTGCCCCGGTGACTCCCCCTCGGCGAGGTCCAGCGCGAAGGACAACGCGCCTATTAGCTTGGACAGCGGGATCTCGTGAGGGGCCCCAACCACTGCGCGAGTATCGCCGATTCTGCGACGTCGGTGCGTTCGAGCGGAGTGGGACGGGCCGGTTCCGTCGAGCGGTGCTGCCCCGAGTTCGGCCTAGCGAGCGCTCCAGCCGCTCCAGCGCTGGACGTCAACCGCGAGCACGGAGCCTAGGGCACGCTGCTGGGGGTAGCGCTGGGCGAGCAATACGGTCGCGCGTTGCGCTTCGGGTTCTTCGGAGTCCAGCACTCGCCCGCGACCGTCGGCGCGGACCCACCACAACGCGTCCCAACGCGCGTCGTCGTAATGGTCCACGAGGACCGCGACGGCGGGATTCTCCCGCACGTTGGCGAGCCGTCGCAACGCGGTGGTGCGCTTGGGCTTCGCGTCCACGGCGCTGTAGATGTGCTCGCCTTCGACCGCAAATACGATCGGCACGAGATGCGGCCGAGCGGTCGCGTCGGCGGTGGCAAGGCGCGCGACCCTTTCGGCTGCGAAGCGCTGGCGTGCCTCGGCGGCGTTCACGCCTCGCCGGTCAGCTCGGCGATCGCCGACTCCCAGCGCTCGAGCGCGCGCTCGACCGGTGCGCGTCCCGCGGACGGGATCCAGTGGACGACCCGGCGGCAGCCCGCGAGCTGTAGTTGCTCTAGTGCGGGCGCTTGCGCCGGTACTCCCATCACCATTAGGTCGATCGGACGCTCCGCGCGCGCCCGCAGCTCGTGTGCGCGCTGGGCGAGCCCGCCGCTCTCGCCCGCGTAGTTGGGAAACCAGGCATCTCCGAACGCGAGCACGCGGTCGAGCACCGTCAGTCCGTTGCCACCGACGAGCACCGGCGGGTGCGGACGTTGCGCTGGCTTGGGCCACGACCAGATCCGCTCGAAGTTGACGAACTCACCGTGGTAACTGGCTTCATCGTGCGTCCAGATTTGCTTCATCGCCTCGATCCGCTCACGCATCAGGCGCATCCGCGTGCGAGGCTCGGTCCCGTGATTACGCATCTCCTCGCGATTCCAACCGGCGCCGACTCCGAACTCAAAGCGTCCTCCGGAAAGGTGGTCGATCGAGGCGACTTCGTTGGCCGTAATGATCGGATCGCGCTCGATGATCAGACAGATGCCGCTGCCGACTCGAAGCGTCGCCGTCGCCTGGGCAGCCGCCATGAGCGCGACGAACAAGTCATATGTACTGCTGTACTTGCGTGGCAGTTCACCCCCACCGGGATACGCAGATTCGCGACTTGCTGGGATGTGCGTGTGCTCCGCGAAGAACAGCGACTCGTGGCCGCGCTGCTCGACCAAACGCGCGATCGCTCCAGGGCCGACGGCGTCGGGCGTTGGGAAATAACCGACCCCGAAGTCCACGATCATGGAGTCTAGATGTGCAGGAGCCAGGTCGCCGCTTGGCGGTGCGCTCACGGTGTCCGTCCGGGGCGACGCCGACCGCCGCTCCTCGTCTGTGGTTGGGTGCGCGCTCGCGCGAACAGCGCGGCGGTCTCTGGCTCCATGTAGTAGTCAGTGCCGCCGTCGGCGCGGCCTTCGGTGGCGATCGGAAGGACGCGGCCGAGGTGACGGGAGTAGCGGCCTGGCCATGCGAGGATGCCGGCCACGCCATGGGCGCCCTTCTCGAGCCCGAGCCGCTTGGCGATGTCTTCACCGCCGTAGCGTTTTCCGTTCGCATCCGCGAGCAGATCGAACAGCGCGCGCGCCGGCGCCGCCAGCTTGGCGTACAGCCAGGCGGCCTGGTCGGCATCTTGAGCCGACCAGGCGCCTGCCTCACCGTGATGACGCGGGCCCCGCGGCCCCCGGCGTCCACGCCCCCGTGACAGGGGTGAGGACCCAGGCTCGGCCTCGAGGAACGCGGCGAACCAGGAGTAAAACTCCGGCACGCGCTCCTCGGGAACCGCGACCGTGACCTGCTTGTCGGCCATCAGACCTCCGTGGTTCCGGCCGACTGCTCGGCAGCCTCTCCGTGCTCGACGGCTTCGCGACGCTCGCCGCAGCGGCGTCCGTGAAGTCCGTGACGGGACCTGCCGTGTCGTCCTCTGCGCCCCCGGCCGGTCGGGCCTGCGAGGAAGCGGGCAAGGAACGCGTGGAACTCTGCGACTCGATCCTCCGGAACGTCAACGACGACCTGCTGGTAATTCGTTGTGGTGGTGTTTGCACTTGGTGGCATTTTGTCTCCTGTATTTTGCTTACGGATGCCAGCATAGCACGATTAAATACTTAAGTAAAGCGATGAGCATCGCGAACTGGAACGAGGGCCGGGCGAAAGAATCCGAGATCGCCGACACTTACCTGACGCCCGAACGCGCAACAGGAGCCCCGGAGAGACGCGCCTGATCGAGATGCTGGCGTGACCGTGTTGCGGCATCCGGAGGTCTTTGTCATCTTTTCTTCATGAGCGTGCGCTTTCGTGACGTGGTGATGGGTGGGCTCGACGAGCTTCGCTACGAGCCGATCGAGAAGGCTCGACCGCATCCGATTACTCCGCCGCAGACGGCGGCGGCGCGCTCGATGTGCCGCAGGTCGCGGGTCGCCCGGTGCTCGACCCCAGTATCCCGTTCTCGTTCCACACCACCGACGGCGAACCTCTGGCGATCGCTGTTCGCGGAGCAGAGCTCGACGCGGCGGCGTTCGAGCCCGTCGACGATGCTCTGGCTGGGTACCTGATCCTCGACTTCGATTCTTTCGAGGAGTGGTACGAGGAGGACGAGCGCAACGTCGGTCATCCCCGCGACCCGTTTCATCGGATCGAAATCGTGCACAGCTCACGTCACGTCCGCGTCGAGCGCGGCAGCGAGGTGCTCGCCGAGTCCACGAGCCCGTATCTGCTGTTCGAAGCGCCGCTTCCAGTCCGGTACTACCTGCCGCCGCAGGACGTCGCGACTGACCTGCTGCGACCCAGCGCGACAAGAACGTTCTGCGCGTATAAGGGCCAAGCCTCGTACTGGTCGCTCCCGGACGAGGACGACATCGCGTGGAGTTACCCGGAGCCGCTGCGCGAAGCCTCGGAGGTGACCGACCGGATCGCCTTCTTCAATGAGCGCGTCGACCTCGTCCTCGACGGCATTCCGCTTGCGCGTCCCGTCACCCCCTGGTCCAAGAACTAGCGAACGTTGGCTATCTACCTCCGGTCCGCCTGGTCGGCCACCTTCTTCCAATCCATTGCGGTACATCCTGATAAAGCGGTCGACCCGACCGCTTGCTCGGCAGGTGACGATCCCCTGCGCGCGGAGCCCGTGCCTCCTGCGCCGCGCGACCAATTGTGCTGCTGTCGACGCCGGCCCGCAAGTGCCGGCGTCTTCTCTACCGCAGATCATCGGTGCCAGGCGGGGAGGGGGACGGCCGCATCGTTGCGTGCCGCCACCCCCAGAAGCTTCCTCAGCACGGGCGAGAGCCCGTCCTCCGGGATCGGCGCCTTGATTTCCACGGTTCCGGAGCTGCGCTCGATGACCTCGACAGGGCCCAGGTGCTCGAGCATTTCCATCATTTCCCAGTTAGTGGCCAGCATCAGGGCGGTGAAGCTGGTGATCCCCTCCTCCCGCGCACGCGCTCCGATCACCTCGAGCAATAGGCCGCCGACTCCTCGACCGTGCCAGCTGTCGATGACGGTTACGGCGAGCTCGGCCACGTCCGGGTGTTCGCTGAGACGCACGTAGCGCGCGACGCCAATGCCCTCACCGGTTTCGTCGTCCACCGCAATCATCGACTCGTGATCATGGTGGTCGACCTGGGTCAGGTAGTGGACCATTGTCTCCGTCAACTCGGGCATCGGAGCGAGGAAGCGCCGGTAGCGAGATTCGGCGCTGAGACGATCAAAGCCTTGCAGTAGCAGCTCTTTGTCCGAGCTCGAGCCTTGACGTACGCGCACACGGGAACCGTCGCGCAGTGCGACAAGCGCCTCGCGATCGCGCACCATCTCGCTCACGCCGGCTCGATCAGACCGTAGTTGCCGTCGTTGCTGCGGTAGATGATGTTGCCACGCCGATTCGCAGCGTTTTCGAAGAACAACGATCGGTGGTGCACGACATTCATGTCAGCGATTGCCGTCTCCAGAGCAATCGGTGTGATCAGTCTTTCGACGTGCCGTCGCAACTGTTGCTGCAAGCGCTTGGTGACCGCGTCGACCGCGGCTTCCATTGAGGGTGCCGAGGCGTGGGCGCGGATCAGGCGCCCCTGGAGGTCGATCTCCGTCTCGGCGCGGGCGTGATCGGATTTCCGCGGGTTACTCGCTTCAGTCAAGAGGACGCGACCAGCCAGGACGGGACCCTGACGGCTCTCTCCAGCGACCCCACCTTCTCGCGCGCCAGCCGGCGGGCGTGCTCGCTAACTTCGCCGCGAGCGGTGATGTCGACATTGACCATGTGAACCCGTGAGCTGGCCGCCATCAGCCGGCGAACTCGGCGTCGCGCTCAATCCTGATCTCGGTGCGTAGACCGTCACGGCCGTCTACGGCGATCGTCATTGGCGCGAGCATCGTGTGATTGTCAACCGCCACCCGCTCGGGATGGTCGACCGTGTGGCGCAGAACGCTGTTCCGCCGGGGACCGCTGCACGCTACGGCAACCTCGAAGACGTCACCCCGACGGTCGTAAGCGAGCGCTCGTAGGGCGAGGTCCTTGGCCTGTAGCGTCGGCGGACTCCCCGCGCCGAGGACCTCGATCGAGACACGCGCGTTCAGAAGCTCCTTGCTGAGGGCGTCGAGATATTCAGCCCACGAATCGTGAGCGAGCTCTCGTATGTTGGATGGCGTTCTCCTTTCGGGCATAGAAGAACTATTAGTCCGCCGACCCCCGGGCGACCAGCGCTGTTGTCCGCGCGTATGCCCGGAAAGCCCGGTCCGGCTTTACGTAGTAGCTACGCACTGACCTCGTCACCACCATGGCGGCGAGCTCGTCCGTTTCCGTTTGGAGCGATCATTGGGTGATGGCGATCGTTACCTGTCCCAACTGCTGAGCAGCGGGATCGCGATGAGATTCGGTTCGCGAGCCGGTCTAACTAAGCCACGAATGCGCGCAATCCCTGTGGTAGAGCCTGATCGCAACGCAGCCATAGAGCTCTCCGTGGCGGGAAAGACCGTCCGGATCTCAAACCCCGAGCGGGTGTACTTCTCCGCGCGAGGAGAGACCAAGCTAGACCTCGCGCGCTACTACCTGGGCGTGGGCGACGGAATCGTTCGCGCGCTGAGGGAACGGCCCTGCATGCTGCACCGATTCCCGCGCGGGGTCGACGGCGACAAGGTGCACCAGAAGCGGCTGCCTAGCGGCGCGCCTCCATGGGTAGAAACTGTTCGGGTGCACTTCCCCTCGGGTCGGCATGCCGACAAGCTGTGCGTCACCGATCTTGCCAGCGTCATCTGGGCGGTGCAGATGGCCACCGTGGAATTCCATCCTTGGAACTCCCGGCGCAGCGATACCGAGCGGCCCGACGAATGGCGAATCGACCTCGATCCGATGCCCGAATGTAGCGTCCAGGCGGTGCGCCGCGTTGCCAGCGTCGCTCACGAGGTGCTGGATGAGCTCGGAGCAGTGGGCTGGCCGAAGACCTCGGGCGGATCGGGGTTGCACATCTACGTCAGAATCGAGCCGCGCTGGGGGTTCACCGACGTGAGACGGGCCGCGCTGGCGTTCGCGAAGGAAGTGGAGCGGCGAGCTCCAGCGGATGCGACAACGACGTGGTGGCGCAAAGATCGCGAGCCAGACAAGGTGTTTGTCGACTACAACCAGAACGCTCGCGACCACACAATCGCCAGCGCATACTCGGTCCGCGGGATTAGCGAGGGCACGGTCTCGACCCCGATCGCGTGGGAGGAGATCGATGACGTGATGCCGCAGGACTTCACAATCGCCACGGTTCCCGCCAGGTTCGCAAGACTCGGGGACCTCCACGCCGGGATCGACGAGACGGTGTTCTCACTCGAGGGCCTTCTGGAATGGGCAGACCGGGAGGAGGGCACCCCGTGACGGCGAGCACGAACAGCGAGTGCTTTATTCTCAACGCAACGGGTCGCCGAGTCGGGTGCGCGTCCGGAGCAGCCGTAGATTGTCCGATCGATAGTGACTGGAGTCACAAGTGCTCGGCTTAGCACGCTGGTGCATTGGACATCGCCGAAGAGTCGTAATCGCCTGGGTCGCGATCGCGATCATCGCGAGCGTCCTCGCGCAGGCCGCTGGGCGCAATTACTCGACCAACTTCTCGCTGCCTGGCACCGAGGCGCAGAGGGCGCTTGATCTGCTCACCCACGAGTTCAAGACGCAGAGCGGGGACGCCGACACGGTCGTCTTCCACACCTCTCAGGGCACCGTCGACTCGCCGTCAGTACGTAACGAGATGGTTCCGCTCCTCGCGCGCGTGAGCAAGATGCCCCACGTGGTCGCGGTCATCAGCCCCTACAGTGCACGCGGCGCGCTTCAGGTCTCGCGCGATCGCCAGACCGCGTTCGCCACCGTCAGCTACGACAAGCGCGCCAACCTGCTTCCGAACGACACAGGCAAACCAGTGCTTGCCGCAGTCAACGGCGTTCGCGTACCCGGTCTTCAGGTAGCGGCCGGGGGTCAGGTGATCGAGCAGGCCGAGGGATTCAGCATCGGCCCCGCCACGGTGGTCGGTGTCCTCGCCGCGCTCGTAATCCTGCTGATCACCTTCGGCTCGATGATCGCCGCCGGGATGCCTTTGATCACCGCCGGACTTGGGCTGATCACGGGCGTGGCGCTGATCGGCCTGGCCACGCACATCACCAGCATGTCGAACGTGGCCCCCGAGCTCGCCCTCATGATCGGTCTCGGCGTCGGCATCGACTATGCGTTGTTCATCGTCACGCGGTTCAGGGAGAACTACGGCCGGTCAGGAGATGTGCGCGAGTCGGTGCTCGAGGCGATGGACACCTCCGGTCGGGCGATCCTGCTCGCCGGCACAACCGTCGTGATCGCACTGCTTGGCATGTTCGCCACGAGCGTGACCTTCTTGTACGGGCTGGCGATCGCTTCGGTGCTCGCCGTGCTGCTCACACTGCTCGCCTCGCTAACGCTGCTGCCGGCGCTCCTGTCGCGCTTCGGGGAGCGGCTCGTCCGCCCGAGCCGTTCGGCCCGCCGGCGTGCGGCCGCGGCCAAGCCACCGCGGGGTTCGATGTGGCGGCGCTGGAGCCTGATGGTGCAGTCGCGCCCATGGCCGCTGGCGATCATCTCGCTGCTCGTGACGCTTGCGTTCGTCGGTCCCGTGATCGCGCTTCGCCTCGACAACAGCGACGCCGGCAACGATCCGAGCAACACGAGTACGAGGCACGCCTTTGATCTGCTCGCGCGAGGTTTCGGCCCGGGCTTCAACGGCCCGTTGCAAATCGTGGCCGAGCTTCCCAGTTCTGGGCAGGCATCGTCGCTGCCGACGCTGCGCGCGACGGTGGCGGCCACGCCGGATGTTGTCGCGGTATCCCAACCCAGAATCAGCCCGTCCGGGAACGTCGCGGTGATGCAGGCCTATCCGCGGTCGGCTCCGCAGGATCAGGCGACCACGGACCTGGTCAATCATCTGCGCCACGACGTGTTGCCGCCGTTTGCGCACCGGACCGGGGTCTCGGTTCTCGTGGGTGGGTTCACGGCCGGGTCGATCGACTTCGCCAAGGTGCTCTCAGGCAAGCTGCCGTTGTTCATCGGGGTCGTGGTGGTGCTCTCAGCACTACTGCTGTTCGTTATCTTCCGCTCGCTGGTGATTCCGGTTCAGGCGGCGGTGATGAACTTGCTGAGCATCGGCGGCGCGCTCGGCGCCACGGTCCTCGTTTTCCAGAAGGGCTTCCTGGCGAGCGCGCTCGGTGTGCAACAAGGCCCCGTCGAGCCGTGGATACCGGTGCTGATGTTCGCGGTGGTGTTCGGGCTTTCGATGGATTACGAGGTGTTCCTTGTCTCACGCGTGCGCGAGGAATGGGTCCGCCATCGCGATCCGTCAGCAGCCGTCGCCGACGGCATCGCGTTCACGGGCCGCGTGATCAGCGCTGCTGCGGCGATCATGATCTGCGTGTTCTTATCGTTCATGCTCGGTAACGAGCGCTCGGTCAAGGAGTTTGGTTTCGGACTGGCAGCAGCCGTGTTCCTCGACGCGCTCGTCGTGCGGTGTGTGCTGCTGCCGGCGGTTCTCGAGATCCTCGGGCCGGCCACCTGGAAGCTGCCGCACTGGATCGATGCTCGGCTGCCGCACATCAACATCGAGGGGACCGCGGCGCGGGATCTGCTCGAGCGCGACGGCGTCGACCTCGACGAGGCGTCAGAGCGTAAGGGCACCCCGGTCGGGGGCTAGCTCAGCTCGCGGGCGGCGGCCTGCGCTTGTGCCCGGGCGCTTGCGAGCTTCTCATCGGCCTCGCGGAGTGCCTGCGCGGCCTGGTCGCGGCGCTCCTGCGCCGCCGCGAGGGCCCGCGCCGCGCGGTCGGCTTCGCGCCGAGCCTCGGCCTCCGCGGCCTGACGCGCCCTGGCCCGATCGCGCTCGATTCGCTCGGCCTGTTTGTCCGTGGCCGCCGGCTTTCGATTTGCTCGACGGCGCCCCGAGCTGGCACCGCCCGCCTCGGCTTCACCAAGCCCCACGTGGCGCAACTCGTGCTGCAAGCGGCCATCGCGCACCATCGCTCGCGCGTCCGTGTCCAGCGCCGCGGCGTGCAGCGTGTCGGCGACCCGCTCGAGCATCACAGCGCTCAATTCATGCCCCTCAGAGCTGAGCAGGCCGCGGGCGGCGATCAGCAGCGTGTCGACAGCCTCGCGTTCCCGGCGGACCGCGGCCCCTAGCGTGCGCCCGTCACCGCGGCCGGAAACCACATTCTGATGTGCCTCCCGCAGCTTCTCCCCAGCGTCGAGAAGCTCGGCGACGCGCTCCCTCTGGGTGCGAACGAGCTGATTGACTGCCCAGGCCGCGGCCGACGGCTTGCGCAGGGCAGCGACCTTCTTTGCTTCCTCGCGCCGGCCCTGCTGGCGCAACGCGCGCGCTAGCTCGGCGCGCTCGGGAACGAAGCGGTCAAGCGGAAGCCCGTAGAGATCGTCGGCCTCCGCTACGCGGTCAACCGGCGAGGACATCGGCTAACCCGCGCGCTCGGCAGAGGCCAGCCCTCGCCGGGCAAAGATCGCCATCAGCGCGGCACCGGCGGCGAGCAGCGCGAACGCCAGCAGGACCTTGACCGGTGAGCCGGCAAGCAGGCCTCGTCCGGCCTCGAGGGCGGCGGTGGCCGGATTCAAACGCGCGACGGTGTGGATCCAGCCGGTCAGCAGCCCGAGCGGCACATACACCGGCGCGAGGAACAGCAAGATGAACACGGGCATCTGGATCAGCGCGCCGGCCTGCTCGGTGCGCAGAAACATCGCCACTCCGCAGGCCCAGAGGGCGGCGACGAGGTTGACGGCGATGCCGAGCCCAAGGAGGCCAACGAGATCGATTCCACCACCGCCGACGTTCATCCCCGCGAGCAAGGCGGCAATCGTGACCACCGAACCCGTTAGGAACCACCGCAACAGGGCCCCCACGGCGTAGCCGGCGATGATTCCGCTGCGGCGAGGGGCACTGAGGAGCAGGCGCCGGGCGAACCCGGAGTCGAAATCGCGCGCGATCGCGAAGCCCGTGAACACTCCGCCGAACGCCGCCGACTGCAGGAATACAAACACGAACTGGAACGCCGTGTACCCGGGCTTGTAGTCGAAGTTGGGGACGTCGCCGATCCTCGAGAGCCCGCCGGCGAACGCCACCAGGAAGAACAGCGGGAAGATGATCGATGGCAACAGGATCGCCGGGCTGACCACGGTGTTGTGGATCGAGCGCCAGGCAACCGCCCGCGCGACGTACACAAAGCGTCTCACGTTCGCACCAATCTCGTCTTCATCGCCGTGTTCGCGAGCGCGAGCGCGACGACGACAAGCAGGGCGGCAAAGCCGAAACCGAGCGCCAGCGCCCGGGCGTCCCAGCCGGTGATGATCAGGCTCCGCACCCCCTCGATCAAGTATGAGACTGGGTTGTAGGTGGCGATCTCGCGAAACCAGTCCGTCTTGATCAGGTTGCGCGGTAGGCTCGAGGAGCTCAGAAACAGCGTCACGAACAACAGCGGGAAGATTCCCTGGACTGCCTCGCCGGTGCCGAAGCGCAATGCCAGCAGCGCGCCCAGGCTGGCGAAACCGAACGCAATCAAGACCGACAGCGCCAGCAGCACGATCGCCCCGCCGACGCCGCTCGCGATGCCGACGCCGGTGGCGATCCCGACGAGCAGGTAGACGATCGATTGGATGCAGGCCAGCACAAACGCGCCGCCGAGCTGACCGACGAGCAGCGCGGTGCCGCGCACCGGCGTAAGCGCCAGGCGGTTAAAGAAGCCGGTCTCGATGTCACGGGCAAGATCGGTACCGGCGGTGATCGAGATGAAAAGCGCGCCTTGAATGAACGGCACAGCGAGCGCGAAGTCGCGGTAGCTGCTCGCGGGGAAGCCCGGGATCTTCGTCGCCGCATTGAGGGCGCTGCCGTTGATCGCAAACAGGATCAACGGAAACAGGAGCGGGAACACGAGCAGGGCGCGTTGGCGAAGCGTGCGCGTGACCGAGCGGCGCGCCAGCGCGCCAACCTGGTCGAGCAGCCCCGGACCCGCGAGGGCTTCAGCGCTCACGCCGCTCCCCGCCACTGCTGGTCGGCTCGGGCTCATCCTGCTCGTGCGCGGCGGCTCCCTCGAGCTTCCGGCCGGTCTTGGCAAGGAACACGTCGTCCAGCGACGGCTGGTGCAGTTGCAAGGATGCGACGCGCAGGTCGGCACGGTCGAGCGAGCGAATGATCTCGGCAAGTTGCGCCTCACCGCCTGGCAGCTGCACGGTGACACTGCCGCGTCCGTTGCGTCTCAGCGCACCGAAGCCGTCGAGCAGGTCGGCCAGCGTGTCACTGGCCTGTGGGTCGACCGGTAAGACCTCGACGCTGGGAGAGCCGATCTCTGCCTTCAGCCGGGCCGGGGTGCCCTCGGCGACGATCTTGCCGTGGTCGATGATCCCGACCCGGTCGGCGAGCACATCTGCCTCTTCGAGGTACTGGGTGGTGAGGAACACCGTCACGCCCTCATCGTGCGCAAGTCGGGCCACCTCCTCCCACAAGGCGCTGCGACTCTGCGGGTCGAGCCCCGTGGTCGGCTCATCGAGGAACAGGATCTTGGGGTCATGCACGAGCGCCAGCGCGAGGTCGAGCCGGCGCTTCATGCCGCCCGAGTAGCCGCCGACGCGGCGGTCGGCCGCCTCGCTCAGTCCGACGCGCTCCAGCAGCGTATTCGCTCTTCGCCTCCGGTCGGCCTTCGAGATGGCCTGGAGCGTGGCCTGCAGCAGCAGATGCTCGCGGCCGGTGAGGATCGGGTCGAGCGCCGCCTCCTGGAGCGCCGCCCCGATCGAGGCGCGCACCTGGGCGCCTTGGCGCACGATGTCGAATCCGCCAACGCCGGCTCGTCCACTCGTCGGCGGCAGCAGCGTCGTCAACACCAGAACCGTGGTGGATTTGCCGGCACCGTTGGGGCCTAGGAAGCCGTAGATCTCACCCGGCGAGACCGTGAGATCGATACCGTCGACCGCCCGTGGTCCTTTACGGAACTCGCGTACCAGTTGCTCGACCTCGATCGCTGGGGGATTGCTGCTCACGGACTCCAAGGTAGCAAATCCTTGAGAGCGACAACTATTTAGCAAGCCAATAGTTGTTTGTGTTATAGATCGCCAAGGCGCACTGGCGGCGCGCGCTCCCGCAGCGTGCTGGCCGGCGGAGCGCTACCTACGGGACGGTGACGCCTTGCAAGGCCACCGGACCCTTGGTGGGATGGTGGCGAGGACCGTGCACCCCATCCCGGTCGAGCTGGGCCGAACTACGTAGCTCATGTCGCGGGTCTGGAGATCAGTGAAGGTGTATCCGTGGAGCGTCTTGACGTTCGTCGCGTCGACCGTGGGCCAGCAGACGTCCCCCTCGGGGTAACTTCCTGGTGATGGCCGATCGCCTTCGACGCTACCGAGACAAGCGGGATCCGTCCAAGACGGAGGGGCCCGGTCTCCGGGGGGCGCATAGCCGCGAGCAACAGCCTCGCAAAGCCGCGCCCCGGTTCGGGATTCAGAAGCATGCGGCGTCGAGCTTGCACTACGACTTCCGTCTGGAAGTGGATGGGACGTTGCGTTCGTGGGCGGTGCCCAAAAGTCTGTCCACCGATCCGCGCGTGAAGCGTCTCGCCGTTGAGGTCGAGGATCATCCGTTGGAGTACGCGGACTTCGAGGGAACGATCGGTAAGGGCAGCTACGGTGGCTGGACACTGCAGCGCACGCGCAAGGGCGACAAACCGCAGTGGCTGGTGATCAAACGACGCGACGAGCAAGCGGATGCCCGGCGCCGTCCCGAGAGCACCCAGCCGAGTTCCGTGAGAACGGGGCGCATGGTCGAACAGGTTGCGCAAGAGGGTGCGGGGAACGAGGGTGAGTAGTCCGTTCGAGGCGTTGAGTGCTCGCGAGCGAACCTTGCTGCGAAGCACGCCGCCACCGGAGCACGCAGCAGTGATGAAAGCGGTCCTGACCAGTGAGCGATTCAGCGATCCGAACTGGATCTTCGAGCGCAAGCTCGACGGCATCCGCTGCGTCGCTGTCCGGTCTGGCAAGGAGCTGCGGCTGCTCTCGCGTAACGACTTGTCTCTCAATGGGCGCTATCCGGAGCTGGTGACGGCGCTCGAGGCCGAGCGGTGCACGCAGTTCGCAGTCGATGGTGAAGTGGTGGCGTTCGACGGCGCCGCCACCAGCTTTGCGCGCCTGGCCCAGCGAGGGCAGCACTACGTGCCGGTGTTCTTCTACATCTTCGACCTGCTGTGGTTGGAGGGACAGGATGTCCGCGCGCTCGAGCTCCGGACGCGTAAGCGGCTGCTGCGGGCAGCGCTGACTTTTCAAGACGGGGTCCGGCTGACTCCGCATCGGAACGAGCGCGGTGAGGAGCTGTTCGAGCAAGCCTGCCGGAAGCGATGGGAGGGACTGATCGCCAAGCGGGCCGCCAGCCCCTACACGCCATCGCGCTCCAGAGACTGGCTGAAGTTCAAGTGCGAGCACGGCCAAGAGCTCGTGATCGGCGGCTACACCCAACCCAGGGGGTCGCGTTCCGAGTTCGGAGCGTTGCTGCTCGGCTATTACACCGATGGGCAGCTCCGGTACGCGGGGAAGGTCGGCACTGGCTTTGACCAACCAACGCTTCGCGACATTGGCGAACTACTTCGGGTCATACGCCGCTCCGAGCCGCCGTTTGAGGACGCCGCCACGATTCGCGAACGCGGTGTCACGTGGGTCGAGCCCAAACTCGTGGCCCAGGTCGGCTTCACCGAGTGGACATCTCACGGCCGCCTGCGCCATCCTCGCTTTCAGGGGCTGCGCGAGGACAAATCCGCGCAAGAGGTTGTGCGCGAGCAATGAGCTTCGCGCGCCGCGTCAGGCCTTGCCGAGCACGCGCGTCTCGAGCCACTCAGGTGGAATCGTCGCGGTTTGGGTGTCGAAGACGACGGTCAACCTCGGACAGGACAGTCAGTACGGAGGCTTAGGTGCAACGGCAGCGTGATCAGTCCGCCCGTCATGCCATCCGTATTGCCCGCGCCGCGGCAAACCAACCGCGGCGGGGCCGTCGAATCGCGTAGGGTGCGGCGTGACTTGCGGAGAGTAGGACCGTGGAACTCGATCTGAACGGAGTTGCTAGCGGCAGCGCGCGCCTCGCCAAGCGGTTCGGCGACGAGGCGTACTTTGCCGCGCTCCTCGTGCGCAGCGGGATCGTCGGCGTCGACTTGCCGCATCGCATCGCGCAACTCGGGCTCGCCGTTGATCGCTTCGGACTGCTGGGAGCCGCGCCCGCGATAGGCGCGATCCGCCACGGCGACCGTCTGGTGCTGATTGATGAGCTCGGCGAGCTAACCTACAAACAGCTCAATCAGCGCAGCAACGCACTTGCCAATGCGTGGCGTGAGCAGGGCCTCGAGCCGGGTGAGGGCGTGGCGATCCTCGCTCGCAATCATCGCGGATTTCTCGATGCACTGTTCGCGGCCGCGAAGTGCGGCGCGAAAATCGTGCTGCTCAACACTTCATTCGCGGGGCCACAGATCCAGGAGGTCGCCGTGCGCGAGGGAACCGATCTGCTCGTCTACGACGATGAGTACTCCGAGATGCTCGAGGGAGTGCAGCCGCGCCGGGGCCGGTGGCGCGCGTGGGCGGACAAACCCGGCAAAGACACGCTCGAGGCGCTGATCGAGCGGGGCAGTCAAGCGCCACCTCCCAAGGCCGGTGTGGCGGCACGGATCGTGATTCTCACGAGCGGAACCACGGGGACCCCGAAGGGAGCGCCGCGGGCTGTGCCGAAATCGCTGGCGCTGGTGGGAGGCCTGCTCAGCAAAATACCGTTCCGCTCACGTGAGGTCACCGAACTGTGCGTGCCGATGTTCCACGCGCTGGGATTCGCGCACGCACTGCTCGGGATGGCCCTGGGCTCGACACTCGTGATCCGCCGGCGGTTCGATCCAATGGAGACGCTCGACAGCCTCGAGCGCCACGACGGGACCGCACTCGTCGTCGTGCCGGTGATGCTCCGGCGAATGCTCGACAAGGCGCACGCCAACTCGCAAACGCCTCGCCAGCGCTTGCATCATTTGCGGATCGTCTTCATCGGCGGCTCGCAACTTGGTGCCGAGCTTTGCAAGCGCGCGATGGCCGCTTTCGGACCGATCGTCTACAACCTCTATGGATCCACCGAGGTGGCGTACGCAACGATCGCGACACCGAAGGATCTGCTCGCGGAGCCCGGTTGCGTGGGTGAGGTCGTGCGCGGATCGATCGTCAAGATCCTCGATGCTGACGACCAAGAGGTGCCGCCAGAGACCACTGGGCGCATCTTCGTCGGCAACGCCGCTCAATTCGGGGGCTACACAGGTGGTGGAAGCAAGGAGTATGTACGTGGACTGATGAACTCGGGTGACGTCGGCCATTTCGACCGCGACGGGCGGCTGTTCATCGACGGACGCGACGACGACATGATCGTTTCGGGCGGCGAGAACGTGTTCCCGAGTGAGGTCGAGGAGCTCCTCTCCGGCCATGAGGCGATCGAGGAGGCGGCAGTGATCGGCGTCAACGACGAGCAGTTCGGTCAGCGGCTGAAAGCGTTCATCGTCACCCGCGATGGCGCCGAACTGAGCGAGGACGAGGCCAAGCAATACGTGAGTCAGAACCTCGCGCGTTACAAGACGCCGCGCGAGGTTGTATTTCTCGACGAGCTGCCCCGCAACCCGACCGGAAAGGTCGTCAAGCGCGAGCTCGAGCCGCCGCCGGAGTGAGCATCTAGTCGATTCGAATGCGCGCGGCGCGTACACTCGGCACGTGCTGATCTTGCCGCCAGGTCATGCCCAAGCGGTCCGCACTCGCCGGAAGCTGAGCCCCCGGGAGAAGTGGATGCTCCGCGGCGTGGTCGGGACTGTCGGGGTGGTGCTCGTCGCTGTCGTACTCGCGCTCGCGACCGCCGGCCACAAGTCGGGAAACGGCTGCGTGTACGTCACCTACGCCGGGGTGATCGGCGCGCAACAGATCAACGAGTGTGGCGCGAACGCTCGCGTCCTGTGTAGGGACCTGGGGACGTCTGGTGGCTTCACCGGACCGGCGGTGCCCGCAGTGGCAGCGGCGTGCCGGAAGGCTGGCCTGCCGGTGGGCTCCTAAGCACGCCACTCGGACGCTATAGGGGCCTATGACTGATGCTTCCGAATTTCGCGCGCAGTTCCCGGTATTCGAGCGACTCGCCTACCTCAACGCCGGTACGGAGGGACCGGTCCCGGGGCTGGCCGCGGACGCAGTACGCCGGCAGATCGACCTCGAGACGACCGAGGGTCGTTGCGGTCGCTCGTACTTCGAACATTTGATGGGGATGGCGTCTGAGCTGCGGGCAGGCTACGCGGGCGTGCTCGGTTGCGAACCGTCGGAAGTGGCGTTGACCGGTTCGACCACCGACGGAGTCAACACGGTGATCGCGGGCCTGGACCTGCGCCCTGACGATGAGATCATCACAAGCGACGAGGAGCACCCTGGATTGCTCGCGCCGCTCGGGCGGGCCCGCCGGCGTCACGGGGTCAAGGTCCGGGTGGTCCCGTTCGCGGAACTTCCAGGTGAGGTCTCACGGTCCACGCGCCTGATCGCCTGCTCGCACGTCTCCTGGGTGAGTGGTCGGGTGGCAGACACGCAGGCGCTCGCGGCGAGCGGGCCGCCAGTGCTCCTCGACGCCGCCCAAGCGCTCGGTGCGGTGCCGGTCGACGTGCGCGCCCTCGGCTGCGATTTCTATGCCGCCTCCGGCCAGAAGTGGCTGTGCGGACCGGAGGGCAGCGGCTGCCTGTACGTTCGGCCCGACCGCCTCGAGGAACTGCTGATCCCGTGGCCGGGGTACGGCTCGCTCGCCGATCCTCAGCAAGCGCTCGAGCTAGCGCCAGCCGAGGGCGTGCGGCGACTGGATCATGGCTTCCCGGCAGGCCTTCGAAGCGCCTGGTCACTCGCTTCGCTGGGTGTTTTCGAGCACGCGGGCTGGGACTGGGTCCATGAGCGCGCCGCCTCGCTGGCCGCGGGATTGGCCGAGCGCTTGGCTGACCGGGGACTCGTCGTCGGCCCCCGGGGACGTTCAACGCTGGTTTCCTGGGCGGCAGACGACGTTCAAGCCGAAGTAGAGCGACTGGCCGCGAACGCGGCCGTCGTGCGGAGCATTCCGGCCTTCGGTCTGGTCCGCGCCTCGGTCGGGGCGTGGTCCTCCGAGGAGGAGCTAGATCGGCTGGTCGGGTTAGCTGTGCAGGCGCTCTAAGCTCCGGCGCGGAGCGTCTCCAGGCCCTGATCGACGACCGTCACGAGGAGCTCAAAGCTGTCATCGAGCGGTAGGGGCAAGCCGAAGCCGCGTTCGGCCTCGAGCGACACGAACCCATGCAGGGCGGCTCGCAACACCCGCGCTGCGTGCACCGCGTCGTCACCTCCAAGCCCATAACCTCGGAGGACCGCGAGGACGACGTCGACCAGATGCCGGGCGGCCTGTCCGTCACCCCCGACGCGGGCGATCTGGAGGGCAGCGTACGTACCCGGGTGCTGATGGGCGTAGCTGCGGTAGGCCTCCGCGGTCGCCTTCAGAGCGTCCGTTCCAGCGCGTCCGGCGGCCGCCGCCTGAAGCTGCTCGGCCAGCTCTCGGGCTCCACGTACGGCCAGCCGGCAGCGCAGGTCTCCGAGCCCGTCGACGTGCGCGTACAGGGAGGGCGCGCGGACGCCGAGGTCGCTGGCCAGGCGAGCGAGCGTCACCGCCTCGAGGCCCTCAGCGTCCGCGAGCCGTGCGGCGGCGGCGACCACCACCTCCTTGTCCAGCCCGGCCCGCGCCATCAGCGATTTGCCGGTGAGCTCACGGTTGCCGGCGAACCGCCTGCCTGCGCGATCGCGTGGTCCATCGCCGCGCCCGGACTTCGGACGGCGGGACCGTGGCCGACGACGAGGATTGCTGGCCCGAGCGCCCTGAGCGTTCGCGCCGACTCCAGGTCCTTCGACTTATCCCAGGTCGCCATCGCCGCGAGCGGGAAGCGGAGATAGAAGTGGTTGGACACCGCGACGCTCCCGAAGGACGTGAACACGTCCCCGGCGATCGCCGTGCGATCACGCGTGTCGAGGAAGGCAATGTGCCCAGGGCTGTGGCCGGGCGTCTCGATCACCTCAAGGCTGCCAACTCGGTCGCCGCCGTTCAGGCGAACATCGGGGACGGTCTTCACCTTCGGCCAGCTCCCGGGAAGCTTGCCGTCAACGACCTTCTCACCCGCGAGGATCCGTGCGTCGAGCTCCGGCATCAGCACCTCTACCGAATCGCCGAGGCGCTGCTTGAGCGCGTCCAGGCCGCCAACGTGATCGCCGTGGCCATGCGTGAAGGCGATCCGGCGAATCGGGGCATCCGCCTGCCGCGCGACCGCGAGCAGATCGTCGGCCGCTTTGCCGCCCATCGTCGTATCGACCAGGGTGAAGCCGTCGTCCTCACGGACCAAGTACGCGTTGACGAATCGGAGTCGCGTCAGCTGAATCAGGTTGTTAGTGACGGTTGCGGTCTTCACGGATGTCTCCTTGACGTCTGTTGACTACGGCCGCTAGGAAAATACCTAAGCCGCATAGGTTTGTCAAGCGGAGCCTGGGATGCTCTTGTGGTCCCACGGGCCGTTTGCCCCCCGCGACCTGCGCGACCGCCCATTTCGCCCAGCCCTGCCGCGATTTGCGCTGTCGGACCCGTATATCGTGCTCGCGCGCTCATTCTGCAAGGCGAGATTGAGATTTGCGCGCTTGAGTTCTCCGTCCGCGCCGATTCGGTATGCGCCGGTGCGCGTGAGCACGGGCGGAACCGTGAACGTCGCGCCGGCGCCGAGTTCCCGCGATCGGGGCTCGCCGCCGAGCCGCAGGCGGTCCTCGCGGACCGATCCGGAAATGACCGCGATCGCGGCGCCGGATTCGTCGTGATCGTGAAAGCCGGTGTCCTGGTCCTCGCTCCAGCAGATCACCCACGCGTTGACGAACTGCTCGAGCTCCGTCATCGTGAGGCTCACGCCGCCGCTCCGATCGAGGAGACCAGCCACGCGCCGTTGCTCTTCGGCGCCGCCTCGTGTCCAGTTGGGGTCGGCTCCACGACCGGCCGATCGGAGCCGTACACGAGCTGACCGCCACCGACATGGCGCGCCATCGCCTCGACGGCCGTTGGTCCATAGCTCGAGATCCTCATAATCCGGCGCCGAGGACGTGGGGCTGGCGCGTCGGCGACGCCTCGACTATCTGCGCGTCATGCGTGCGCTGCTGCCGGGGGTGCGCCGATCACGCACCGAGTCCCAGGACCGCCGGCTCAGCTCGCGACATCTGAGCTACGAACGATGCGGCGGCCCGACGCCGACTTCGTTTGGATGCGCAGCCAGTGAGGCTTAGCCCCAGGCGCCCAGGACTCGAGCTCGAGATCCTCGAGCCGATCGATCTCCGCCTGCTCGGTGACTTCCTCGGTCTCCCCGGAGACGATCACGCTCCACCCGGTCCGTTCCACGGGGTCCCCGCCGTCGATCTCGAAAACCACAGTCGTGTCGCTCAGCACCGCGCTCAGCTTGGAACCCAGAGCGGAGCGGAACACGACCGACTCCGATCGATCGTCGTACACGAAGTTGACCGGCCGGAGGATCGGCGCCGAGCCGGGCACATTCACGGCGATTCGTCCTACCCGCCCGCTGGTAGCGAGCAGCAGCCGCAGGCACTCGCCGCGATCCAACTCGAGCAGCTCAATCATTGGACCGGTCGGCTCATCTGCGGAGGTCGGGTGCACCTCACTCCGGACACGATAGCCCAGCGAGCTCCTCAAGCCCGTCTTCGATTCCGGCGGCGAGCTCGTTAAGGTCTGGCGTCGAGCCGCGGTCGGCGTTGATGCCGAACACCACGAGCCCGTTGTAGGAAAAGATCGCGATTCCCACGGTGTGCTCGGCGGCCAGCGGCACGATCGGGTAAATCTCGCGCAGTGGCGCACCGAACGCGTACAGCGGCAGCTGTGGGCCGGGGACGTTGGTGATCGTTACGTTGAACAATCGCATCGCATAGAGCGACCGCGCGATCGTGGCGTGCAGGACGGGTGGAGCCAGCGCGGCCAGATCGAGCATCGTCGTCGTCCCCCCCGCCGCCCCGGAGGTCTTCAGGCGCTGGGTGTCCGACGCGAGCTTTTCAAGGCGCGTGCGAGCGTTGGGTTCGGCCACGGGAAGCTCGACGAACAGCGAGCTGATGCGGTTCCCGAGCCCGAGACGATCGGAGATCGCACGGACGTTCATCGGCACCATCGCACGCAGTCCGCGAGAGGGCAGCTCTTCGCCGCGAGCTAGCAACAGTCGCCTCAGTCCCGTCGTGCACGCGGCCAGCACGACATCGTTGACCGAGCCACCGAGCTCGTGCCCGATCCCCTTCAGCTCGGCGAGTGGCACCTTCACGACCGCGAACCGACGGGTCGCGCCAATCGCGACGTTGAGCGACGTACGCGGCGCAGCGATGATCTCGTCCCGAATGATCAGCTCGGTCACCGAGCGCGAGCGTGCCAGCACCTCGCCAGGGTGCAGCGCCGCGCGAAGCCCGGCGCCGGCGACTTGCACGCTGGTCTGTGCCGCCTGGGCGATCGCCTGGGGAGGGTGCGGCAACAGCGCTCGCCAAGTCGATGGCGCTTCCTCTGCCGGGTCGGCCGCCTCCGGACGCCCGTTCGGGTCTGGCTCGGTGTCGAGCACCATGTGGGCAACATCCACCGAGCCAACGCCATCGATGAGGCAGTGGTGGGTCTTGTGGGCAAGCGCCCACCGGCCGTGCTCGAGCCCCTCGACCAGCGCGATCTCCCACAGCGGCCGCATGCGATCGAGGCGATGGGAATAGAAGTCCGCCGCCCACTCGCACAGCTGCTTGTCGCCACCGGGAGTCGGGAGCGCGGCGCGACGGACATGGTTGCGGATGTCGAACTGCTCATCATCTGTCCACTGCGGCCAGGAGAGTCCTCCGGTGCGGCTCGAAGAGAGCTTCTGCGAGTAGCGGGGCAGCTGCCCCAGTCTCTCCAGCAAATGAGCGCGTATCTGGTCGATCGTCGGGACGCCCCCGCCCGGCAGGGGATCGAACACCATCACGCCGCCGATGCTCATCAGAGCGCCCTCGTCGAGCTGCTCGAGCTCCAGGAACGTCGCATCGAGAGCGGTCAGCGTGTTCGTCATGGCTAACTAAGCGGCCGGGTGCGAGTTTCGTTCGCGGTTTTGCCGGTGTGCTTCGATGAAACGTCCGTTGGCGATGGCGGCGGCGATCGCGAGGTCGCCCGCGACGACGGTTGCCGCGACGATTTCGGCGAACTTCGGCGCGGTGCCGTCGCCGCGACAATCGAGTAGGCCGAGACATTCGCTTTGCGTCGGCAGATTTGTCCCCCCGCCGACGGTGCCGACGACCAGGTTCGCGAGCCTCGCAAACACGTAAACGTCGTTCTGGCCGGCGGGCTCGATGTCGATGAACCCGATGCTGGCGTTGACGACCTGCGCGACGTCCTGCCCGCAGGCGATGTAGATCGCCGCCAGGCCGTTTGCAAAGTGCGCATTGACGCCGAACGCCCCTGCTTGCGCCGCGCCGAGCCAACCCACCCTGGCGAACTCGAGCAGGTCGCGAGTTGAGACGCCGAGGTGCGTCTCGATAACGCTGGCCGGCAGCGTAAAGTCGATCGCGACTTCCTTGCCGTAGGGCCGGAACAGGCTGATCGCGGCGGGCTTCTTATCACTCGAGTAGTTACACCTCAGGTAGTACCGCTCGCAGCGCGTCATCTCGATGACGTGACGGCAGATCTGATCGACGGCCATGTTGACCATGTTCATTCCCATCGCGTCGCCCGTGGTGAAGACGAAGCGAGCGAAGACGCGCCGCCCGAGGACGTGCGCGTGGATCTCTACGAGATGACCGTGGGAGGTGGTCTCGGCAGCGACCTCCACCAGCTCCGATAGATGATCGTAAAGCCACTGCGAGAACGAGATCGCCTCACTCGCGTTCGCGAGCATGAAACAGGGCGTGATGTCGAGCGAGTCCGCGAGAACGTAGGCGTTCGCGCCGCCAGCCTCGGTGATCGCGCGCATCCCGTACTGATAGGTCGAGACGAGCGTCCCTTCGGTCGTCGCGAACGGCACGTAGTAAGACCCGCGCGCGTGCGTGCCGTTGACACGAATCGGTCCCGCCACGCCAAGCGGGACGTGAACCGCTCCGACCAGGTTCTCGATATTGCCGCGCACCTCCTCTGGCGTGAACGCCGTCTCAGCCGCCGCACCCAGGGAGTGCCCCGTGTTGTGTTCAAGCCACGTGCGTCGCATCGACGGGTTGGCCCCCAGGATCTGAAGTGAAGTCATGTCGTATCGTCTCCGTGGATTGAGGTCGGCTCCCGCAGTGATGTGTCTAGTTCCGGCACCTCTAGGACCCGTCAGCGGTGGCCCGGAACTGGGCACGCCATTCTTCGGCGTCGAACTGCGCCGGCTCGGTCTCCTCAAGGAATCGTTCGAGCACTGCGACGAACCGGCCCGGCGACTCGAGCTGCGGCAGATGCCCGACCCCCTCGAAGACCTCGAGGCGGCTGCCGGCGAAGGCCTCGTGAGCGCGTTCGCCGTGGCCGACGGGGATGATCGGATCGCGCTCGCCCCAAATGATCAGGACTGGTATGCCGGCGTTCAGATACAGTCGGTCGCTGGCATCGACGCTCTGTCCACCCCAATTGATGACCGAGCGCAGCGTGGCCAGAAACGCCGCCCTGCGAGCGCGATCAGAGAGCGAAGCGTAGCCGCGAGCCACCTCGGCGACGTCGGGGCTCGGACGCAGCCCGACGACTCCCAAGCCGCGTGCGACCGCGGCACCCGCCTTGCTCGCCGTCTTCGCAGTTGCTGCAATGAACAGATCCGCGCCGGGCAGCGCAGCCGCGCGCAGTACCGGACTGACCTCGGGACCGAGACCGCCACTGGAAACGAGCACCAGCCGCTCGGTGAGTTCGGGGAACTGATAGGCGAGCTGCATCGCGATCCCGCCGCCGAGCGAGTGGCCGACGAGCGTCGCGCGCTCGTGGCCGAGGGTGATCAGCAGATCGCGCAGGCCGATCGCCAGCGCACCGAGCGAGTAGTCGCCGGCACCGGGCGCCGACCCGCCGTGCCCGGGCAAGTCGGGCGCGACGACGGTGTAGCGGCGCGCCAGCGGCTCGATCACCGCCTCCCAGTTCTTGTAGGTGCCGGCGATCCCGTGAATCAGGAGCAGCACCGGACCAGCGCCCGCCTCAGCGTAGGCCACCACGCGGCCATGCAGCGTCGCGGTCTTGAGCTCCATCGTGTTCATCGTGATGCCCCATCGACGGCTGCGACGGGCGCGAACTCGTCCCGCACATCGGGCTCTTTGATCTGCTCGGTCGGGATCTTGGTCACCTGGCAACGGTTGCTGGGCGACCAATTGTTTGAGAGTGCGCAACCCGCGTCAAGCGCTCAAGTCCGCAACTCAAACGGACAAACTACGCATTGCGAGCGCCGCTGCGACGGCCCCAGCTAGCCCAACCGGGGCTGGTCACGAAGAGTAGACTCGCGCCGCTCGGCAGTCGATCAGGTAAGGATTAGCCCGCACCGGAGCCAAGAGTGCTGCAAATGCGCGTGTTTGGAGACTCCCGGGCGATGGTCACTGCCGCTAATGCGCTCGACGCGCTGCCGGGAGTCCGACACGTCAGCCGCTCGGACGCTGGGCACGACGGCACGGTGCTGGTAACCGCCGACGTCCTCGCCGACACCGCGGATGCCGCGCTCCAGACGCTCGCCGGGCTGAGGGTTCCTGCCGAGGACATCGCGCTCGTGCGACTCGAACGGATCGCTCCACTGTCGGCCGAAGCCGACCCGCTCGCTCTGGTGTGGGCGGATCTGCTCGGGCAGGCGCACGTCAACGCCCGCACCGCTGCGCGCTACCTCGTCTTCATGGCCGTGGCGGGGGGTGATTGCCGCGTTCGGGGTGATCGACCAGAACCAGATCCTGATCGTCGGGGCAATGGCCGTAAGCCCCGACCTGCTGCCGATCACGGCAACCTGCACCGGTTTTGTGCTTCGGCGTGTTCGGCTCGTCATGCGCGGCCTGGTCTCGCTCACGGTGGGGCTGGGCGTGGCATGCGTCACGGCGTTTGCGGTCAGCGGGATGCTGAATCTGTTCGGTGGTCTACCCAAGGGGTTCACCCTGCAGGAGCTGAGCGTTGTGTCTCAGACGCATATCAACTCGCAAACCATCCTGGTTGCGCTGGCCGCCGGCGTCGCCGGGATGATGGCGCTCGAGACGCGTGCGGCGCGGCGGTCGGAGTCGCGATCTCCGTTACCACGATTCCGGCCTCGGCTTTCCTCGGCGTCGCCGCGGGCATAGGCGAACTGTCCAACTCGCTGGCGGCGTTGGAGGTGCTGCCCGGGTTCAACCGGTCCTCGCAACGCGAGGCTGGAGTGTCAGCTGCGGTTGGTGTCCGGTGGTTTCGCGAGGGTGGTGGGATGCCCACTGTCACCCAGGCCCCGTTGTCGGGGCGCTACCTGTCACTTGCTGAGCGGGAGGAGGTCGCGATCCTGCGCGCCCGCGGGTGTGGCGTTCGCGAGATCGGGCGGTCGATCGGGCGCTCTCCGTCGCCGCCAACAGTCAGCTGCGAGGATACGTCCAGGACCGTCTCGCCGGCGCTGTCGAGCGACCGGACGGGATCGCTGTGGCCGGCCCCGAGGTGCGCTGGGGTGGCCGGCGTCACGGCCGCCGCGCGGATCGCCGCTGGGGGAAAGCGTGGAGCCCGGAGCAGATCGCTCACCGGCTGCAGATCGATTTCCCCGATGATGAGTCGATCCGGATCTCGCACGAGGCGATCTACCAGGCCCTGTAAGTCCAGGGCCGCGGAGCGCTGCGGCGCGAGCTCACGGCCTGTCTGCGGACCGGGCGGGCGCTGCGCGTTCCCAGAGCCCGCGGTCGAGCGCGCGGGAAGAGCTTCGTGACCGAAGAGATCCTGATCAGCGAGCGCCCCGCCGAGGCCGAGGACCGAGCGGTGCCCGGCCACTGCGCGACGCGGTCCTTGCTCAGGCGGCGCGCTTGTCTGGTCCGGCGCGAAGGCTGCTTGAGGCGGTCGCGATTATTCCGGGGCAGGTCGATCTGTTCCTGCTGGAGGCGCTGGTCGCCGAGCTCGTCGATCAAGTCGAGGAGTGCCTTGCTTCGGGAATGCTGGTTGCCGGACCCGCGCACCTGGCTTTTCGGCACGAGCTGGCGCGGCTCGCGATCGAGGAGGCGATCGCTTCGAACCGTAGGGTTGTCCTTCATCGCGCTGCGCTGGCTGCCCTAGCGGCGCCCGGCGGCGACGCGCTGGACTTCACGCGGCTGGCCCATCACGCCGAGGCGGCGGGAGATGCTGAGGGCGTGTTAGGTTGGGCCCCGCGCGCTGCGGCCCGAGCTGCTTCATCTGGTGCCCATCGCGAGGCAGCGGCGCAGTATGCCCTAGCAATTCGCTTCGCAGACGGGCTGTCGCCTGAAAGGCGTGCTGAGCTGCTGCAGGGTCGCGCCGATGAGTGTTACATGACCGATCAGTTCGAGGAGGCGATCGACGCCCAACAGCGCGCGCTTGCATGCCATCGACGGCTCGGCGATCGGCGGGCCGAGGGCGACTCGCTGCGGTCGCTTTCACGATTGCTGTTCTTCGTCGGCCGTACCCGCCCTCTCGCTCGCTCGAGACCGTCAGGCGCACTGGGCTGTCGCTGAGCTCAGCTACTGGCGCTGGCAGGCCGGCCTGCCTGACGAGTTCGCCCAGGGGCGGGCCGATGATCCCTACACCCTGGCGATCGCGGGAGAGTGGGCGCGAGCGGCGGAGCTCTGGAAGAAGATCGGGTGTCCGTACGAGGAGGCGCTCGCGCTGGCGGAAGCCGACGATCAGCTCGCGATGCGCCACGCGATCGATCACCTCCGGGATATGGGCGCCCGGCCCGCGGCCGGGATCGTCGCCCACCGGCTCCGTGGGCGAGGCGTGCGTGGTCTACCGCGCGGACCGCGTCCGCGCACACGTCGAGAAGACGATCGATCATCACGTCTCGTCGGTGCTACGCAGCTGGGCGTACGTACCCGTGGCGAAGCTAGTGCCGAGGCCTTGCGGCTTGAGCTCGTCGGAGGACAGCACCAGCCGCAGGACGGTGTCGATCTCTCGCCGTAACTCGGAATTGCCGTTCTCAGCTCAGGGCAATAGCACGATCTTGCCGTGGCTGTGGCGCTTGGCCAATTCACCGTAGGCATCGCGAACCTGGTCAAGCGTGAACGTGCTTGCGATCGGTATCTCGAGGCTTCCGTCAGCCACCAGATCCGCAAGCTCGGCGAGCCGCGTCGCACTGGCAATGGCATGCGTGCCCTGTGCTTGGACGCCGAGTCGCTGGACCGCCTCGTAATCGATGATCGTGTTGATCCTCTGCGGACCTACGCCCAGTTCGATCGCGAGGTCGACGTAACCGCTGCCGAAGGTGTCGATGAACGCGTCGATCGTGCCGTGGGTCGCGTCGCGGATCCGCTGAGCTTGCCCGTCTCCGTAGGTCACCGGCACGATTTCGTGGCGGCGCAGCCATTCGTGATTGCGCTCGCCGGCGAGCCCGATGACCGTCGCGCCGGTGCGGCGCGCGAGCTGAACGGCGACCGAACCCACGCCGCCCGCCGCCCCTGAGACCACGACCGTTTCACCACCCTGCGGAGCGACCGCCTCAACCGATGCGGAGGCCGCGAGGCCGACAACGAACAATGACCCTGCCACCTCCCAGGAGACCGGCGCCGGCTTGGCGGTCAGCTGGTCGGCCGGTACCACGACAAGCTCGGCGTGGCTCGCACGCTCCTCCGTCCAGCCCAACACCTCGTCTCCCACAGCGAACGCCGTCACGTCGTCACCGACTGTCCGCACCACGCCGGCAAGATCGGTGCCCTCACCCGACGGGAACGTCGCCGGCCAACGCTCATGCAGACGTCCCTCCCTGATCGCGATCTCACCCGGATTGATCCCCGCCGCCTTGACCGTCACCAGGACTCGTCCCGAGCCAGCGACAGGATCCTCGACCTCACGCACCGCCAAGACGTCGACGCCGTCATATTCATCGAAACGCACAGCCTTCATGTCATCTCCTCGGTCATTGCCCTGTACACGACCATACCCATCCCAGACACGCGATCCCGGCACCGGGTCATGGGCCTGCGTTTCGTCAAGAACACGCTCAACTACGGACGACGTTCCGCTACCACACCTACTTCGGCGACGAGGAAGGCAATCCGGGCAGCGTGGTGACCTTCCTGGAGTTCGCGGAAGCTCCGCCCGGCGTTCCCAGCCGCGGCGACATCCACCGGCTAATCCTGCGCGTGGCACTACGACTGGCTCGAGTACTGGATGGACCGGTTCATCGCCAACGAGGTCTTCAGCGAGCTGCTGCGCCTCGATCCCACCCACCCACAGAGCCTCGTCTTTCACGATCCCGAGGGACACGAGGTCGAGCTGATGGTCTCCGACAGCCAGGACACGCCGCTCGTGGTCGCGAGCCTCGCGACGGCCCGCCTCCGCCCCCGCCCTCGTAACGCCGCGGCCCGCTCGCCATGGAAAGCTCTGATTGCAGGCTGCGGACGCTCGCGTTGACCGCGAGAGCTTCGAGCACTACACCCGGTCAGTCGCGGCTAGACCCAGAAGATTGGCCCACGGCAGAATGGGCGCGGTGGGCTGCGACTGGCTACTGATCGATGGATCCAGTCTGATTTTCCGCGCCTACTATGGCGTCCCCACGAGCGTTCGGGCGCCGGATGGATTGCAGGTGAACGCGGTCGGGGGTTTCCTTGAGCGACTTGGTCGTCTTATCGAGCAGCGGCAGCCACGCCATCTCGCCGTTGCCGATGATCGGGCGTGGCGTCCCGGGTGGCGGGTGGACACCATCCGGACCTATAAGTCCCACCGAGTCGCCGAGCCGGTCCCCGCCGGGCTGGCGCCCCAGATCCCGGTGATCCACGATCTCCTCGAAGGCATCGGAATCGATGTGGTTGGTGTGGCCGAGTATGAGGCGGAGGATGTGATCGCCAGTTTGTCCAAACTCGCCGCCGGCACGGTCGAGATCGCCAGTGGTGACCGGGATCTGTTCGCGCTGGTGGAGAACCCGCGAGTGCGCATCTTGTATCCGGAGAAGTCAGGCCTGGCGGTGATCGACGAGGATGAGGTGACGCGTCGCTACGGAATTCCGGGCCGCCGATACGCCGACTTTGCGATCCTGCGCGGTGACCCGTCGGACGGTCTTCCCGGACTCAGGGGAGTGGGTAGCGTTACAGCGGCGGGAATGATCCGGCGTTATGGCGACATTGCCGGCGTTCTTCGCGATCGGCCGCTGCGCGATGCTGACCGCGAGTACCTCGTGAGCGCGTTGAGCGTGGTGCCGCCGGTGGCCGATTTGCCGGTCGCTCTTCCGCCCGGCCGGCGAGACGCCTATCCCGCAAACGAAGCAGCGATGGAGTCACTGGCCGCGCGATACGGTGTGCGAGAGCCGTGCGGCCGTCTGTTGAGGGCCGCAGCCAGGCTTGCCTCCAGGCCTAGCGGCTGACCGAACGCCGATGCGTGAGCGAACGACCGCGGGAAACGCGATCCCGAGCGGGTTGTCAGCTCTTAAAGAGCTCAGCCGAGGCGCAGAACGAGCTTGCCGCGGACATGACCGTTCTCGATCAGCTCGCCGATTTCCTTCAGAGCGTGCACGGCACGCTCCGTTCCCATCCCGCCACTGAACCGCGCGCCGGTTTCTTGGGCGCCAGCGTAATCAACGATTGTGACCACGTTTTGGGGGCTGCCCGCACGCTCTACGAGCGCAGGGAGCGCACCGCCGCCCAAGGCGTCGAGGGCGGCGTCCACGCCCTCGGGCGCGAGCTCGCGGACCCGCTCCACTTGCCCCTCGCCGTACGTGGTCGCCTCGGCGCCCAGCGAGCGCGGATACTCGTGGTTGTTTCGGCTGGCCGTCCCGATCACGCGCGCGTCGCGTGCACGGGCGATCTGCACGGCCGCGCTGCCGACGCCGCCGGCCGCGCCATTGATGAGTACGGTGCTACCGCTGCCGACATCCAGGAGGTCGAGTGTGCGTACGGCGGTCTCGACTGCGACCGGCAGGCTGGCCGCACCGGCGAAGTCAAGCGACGGCGGGATCGGGGCATAGTCCGCGAGCAGCGCCAGCTCGGCGGCGCCACCGCCATCGGCCGCGAAACCGAACACCTCGTCTCCGGGCGCCACGTCCTTAATCCCGTCACCGAGCTCGTCGACGACGCCGGCGACCTCTCGGCCCGTGGTCTGCGGAAGGTCTCCTCCCATGATTCCGCTGCGCACCTTCCAGTCGACCGGATTCACCCCCGCCGCGCGAACGGCCACCGGATCTGACCAGCGCCGGGATGGGGGTCCGGGAGCTCGACGAGCTCGAGCACTTCTGGACCGCCGAACTGGGTGTACCGGATTGCCTTCATGGTTTACTCCAATCTCGATCCTGATCACCTCTGCGAAACCAGGCGTTCGCTTTCGTCGTTGTTGCCTCAGTCAACCGCTCGACGTCCGTCTAGGATCGCGCGTAACGGTCGGGTGTTGACGACATTTGCGGCTGTCGCCCAGCCGCGGCGCGCGGTCGCGACCGAGAGTGCCATGTTCTCGAGTCCGCGCACTGAGTGCGCGTCGGTTGAGCAGACGATCTGTACGCCGGCTTGCAGCGCGTCGCGGACGTGTTCGCCTCGAAGGTCGAGGCGGTCGGGGAGGCCGTTGACCTCGAGCGCGACTCGTTCCTGAAGCGCGACTTCAAACACGCGCTCGAGGTCGAGGGCGTTCTCGGCCCGCCGGTTGATGTAGCGGCCCTTGGGATGGCTAAGGCAACGCGTATACGGGTTGCGCAGCGCCTCCTCGACGCGATTGGTCAGCTCTCGCTGAGGCATTCGCTGTCCACCGTGGACGCTTACCTGTACCCACTCGAGCTCCGCGAGGACGTCGTCGGGAAGGTCGAGCCGCCCGTCGGGAAGGATGTCGCACTCGATCCCGCGCAGTACCCAAAACGGCGCCAGCAGTTCGTTAGCGGTAGCGATCTCCTCGGCCTGGCGGCGAACGTCGTCCGGGGTAAGCCCGCGAACGGCACCGACGGCGGGCGTGTGATCGCAGATCGCAAGGTAGTCGTACCCGCGCTCCCGAGCAGCGCGGCCCATTTCCTCGACGCTCGCCTTTCCGTCCGACCACGTCGTGTGGCAGTGCAGGTCTCCGCGAATCTCGCGCGGCTCGACGAGCGCCGGTGGCTCGCCGCGAAACGGCTCCTCGCGTAGCTCCGGCGGACACCAGGCGAGCTCGAGCGCCCTGTAGACCGCCTGTTCGTCGGGCGCGTTCGGGAGCGGCTCAAGCGCAGCAACGTACGCCGGCGAGCCCGTTGCACGGACCAGGGCGGCACCGAATCGCTCCGGCTCGGCCGCGACGAGCTCGACCGGTACCCCTTCGACCGTTACCCCCACCGCGTATCGCTCGCCCTGCTCGACAACCGTGACGATCTCGGGCAGCGCGGCGAAGCGCGCGAGCACCGAGTGGGGATCGCGCGCCGCGCAGACCACCGCCAGCCGCTCGCAAGAGTCACGCCACCGGCGCACGTCGCCTGCCGCCTCGCCGTCGAGGGCGCTCGCGATGCTTCCGACGAGTGCCCAGGCGCGGCTGAGCAGAAGTCCGGCCCGCGGTCGCGGCTCGGCCTCGTGAGCCAGGGCCTCAAGCAGCCGCGCCTCGGTCTTGGGCCCGATCCCCGGCACGGTCCGCAGGCGGCCCCCGGCCGCCGCCTCGCGAAACTCATCCGCTGTCCGGACGCCGAGTGACCGCGCGAGTTCGATCGAGCGCCTCGCACCAAGCCCTAGGTAGCGTCCGAGGCCGACGAGGTCGAGCGCGAACTCGCGCTCGAGGGCTGTCAGCTCGGCGATCTTGCCGGTGTCGACGAGTTCACGCAGCCGCGCCTCGATCCCTGACCCGATGCCTCGCAGCTCGCGTGCCCGCCCAGACCGCACGAGCTCGGCGACAGGAGCCGCCGCACCGCGGATCGTTTCGGCGGCGCGGCGGTAGGCGCGGACCGTGTACGGGCTCGCCTCGACGAGCTCGAGGAACGACGCGAGCGCGTCTAGGTGGTCCGCGATCTGGGGATTGTCCACCGGCAGTAGTTTCCCCGCATCGCGCCCAGAACCGCAGAACCGGACCTTGCATAACGCCGGCATAACGGCGTGACGTCCGTGCTAACTAAGAGCCGTACCGTACCTGTTCGCGCTCTGCGGGCTAGCGCTCGTCGCCACGGAGCCTGTTGCTAGGTTGAAGCGGTGTCGACCGACGATGAGACGGTGACGCTGCGTCCCGCAAGCCGTTCTGACGCGAACGTAGTCGCGGAGACCTGGTACCACGGATGGCGCGACGGACATTTGGGACACGTTCCGGCCGATTTGGTCGCGGTCCGGACTCGGGAGTCGTTCGGATCGCGAGCCGCGCAGCGTGTTAGTGACACGGTGGTCGCGCTCGTCAATGACGCCGTAGCTGGGTTCGTGATGGTGGTGGATGAGGTTGAACAGGTCTACGTATCGACCGACCACCGCGGGACGGGTGTGGCGTCGGTCCTGCTTGCGGAAGCGGAGCGTCGGGTCGAGGCGAACGGCCACGAGCGAGCATGGCTGGCGGTCGTGGCCGGCAACACTCGAGCCCGTGGGTTCTACGAGCGCAGCGGATGGTGTGACGAGGGCCTCGTTGATTACCCGCAGCGAGCGCCAATGGGGCCCATCCTCTTGCCAGCTCATCGATATGTGAAACGGCTCTCCAAACGCCAGAACGTCAAGCTCACCGGGCGGCGAGCGGCGCGGTGAGCCAAACGAGAGGAGCAACGATGGACGTCACGTTTCCGGGGGAGTCTCGGGAATACCGGGCCGCGCGCAACCGGTTGCTCGAGCGGGAGATCGAGCTGCGGCGCTCCATGGAGGCGCTCGCGGCTGCGAGGCGCGAACTACCGCCCGGCGGAATGGTCCCCCGAGACTACATTTTCCAGGGGATAGGACTGAACGGCACGCCAACCGACGTGAGGCTGTCGGAGCTGTTCGCGTCCGGCAGGGACTCGCTTGCAATCTACGGCTTCATGTTCCCGCGCGACCCGGTGACGAGCGGCCGGGACCCGCGGGTGGTCAAACGGCTGATCTGAAGCTTGAGGAAGGCCCATGCCCCTCGTGCGTTGCGCTGCTCGACCAGCTCGACGGCGCCGCGGAGCACGCGAGCAGCACATCGTCTGTTGGATTGCGCACCATGCGCAGGCGCTCCATGAAGCCCAGTGGCCCAGTGAGGTATAGAAGGGAATGCCTCTCCTCGCTCATGACGTGTCGTTAGCTCAATCCGAAAGCAATCACGCTCGCGAGCGATTCGCTCGATCTCGTTCACGAGTGCAGCCCCCGTTCCCTGGCGCCGGTGACGGGCACAGACCACGAGCGCTGTGATGCGGCCCGATTCGGCGGTCAGGGCCGCTTAGAGTTGACCATTGCGCCTCTGCCGACCTAGGCGATGAGCACGCTGTCTTCCGACGCGGCGCGGTCAACGGAACTCAGTTGCTCGGCCTAGCCGTTTGTCGCTACGTCCTGCGTCTCGAGCCCATCGCCTCGCTCGCCATCAACGATGTAGTGGCCACTTTCGCTCCCGCCGTCCACTGCTATCTAACCCAGGCCCCCAGGGACCCATCCACGACGTGACGACCCGAAACGTGTTCGCCACGAAGAGACACAAGGACTCAACGCACGTTTCAAATTTGGACTTCATTCGAACGCTGAATCGAGGTTCCTGAGCAGCCAGCCGTTACACCACTCCGGTGCAGACGCTTATCTCGCTGGTATGCGGCCGGCTCCCGGTGGCCTGGATCGCACTCAGGCCGTATTTCACGGACCGTGTCCCGCGGAAGTTGGCCGCATGAAGTGGGCAGTGCGCGGCTCCTCGTTGCTCTTCGCGGGGATGATGCTGGTAACCCTCGTGGCGGTTGCAATGTTCAGTTCGGAGAACTGCGGGAGCTCGGCGTCGGTCACCGCTCCGGGCGCTGGAACCAAGACGGCGGCTCAGGTTGTGCGCTATCTAGTGAGCCAGGGACTCTCGCCAGACGCTGCGGCCGGCGTGACTGGCAATTTGCAACAAGAAAGCGGCTTGAACCCGCGGGAGTCGGGTGGGGGACTGGCGCAGTGGAACCCCGGCTGGTACGCGAAGATGAGCGCGTACGCCGCCGCTCAAGGCCTCTCGCCCTCGAGCATCGCGGGTCAGCTGGACTATCTCGTTTATGACCTAACGAGGTCCTACACCGGGCTGCTGGCGCAGATGAACGCGGCGACATCGCCAGGTCAGGCGGCGAGGATGTTCGAGACCGGCTACGAGCTCTGCTCGGGCGTGACCGGGTACATGCAAGTGACGCCGGGATCGCTGTGCGAGGACCAGAACCGCCAAACGTTTGCCATGGCGGCACTTCAAGCCGCCGGCGAAGTCTCCAGCGGCAGCACGGCGGTGCCCGTGTCGTTTGCGACTGGGCCGGCGTGCGCGGCAACGGTCAACGCCGCGGGCTACACGAACCCGTACGCGCACACGCAGAACGGTAGGCCGAACCGGGTCGACATGGGCAGCGACTACGACGGGACCGGCGAGATCGATTCGTTTGGCGAGGCCAAGATCACGTTCGCGGGCACGGGCATCGGCGGTGGCTGGACTTGCGCAACGTCAATCAACGGCGGAGTGGTCTACGAGCTGCTGGACGGCGCCTACGCCGGGAAATACATATACGTGGCCGAGGACGTCATCCCGGCCGTCCACACCGGCCAGATCGTCGCCGCAGGGCAGAAGATCGCGGATTTTCCATCGAACGGGTGCGACGAAATGGGATGGGAGGCTCCTAGCACCGCCGGCGCAGCGGTCGAGCCGTTGGCCGAGACCCTGCCGGGCTTCAGCGGCGATCAGAGCCCACAGGCCATCGCGTGCGGCGATTCGATTAGCCGCTTTCTGCACTCCGTGGGGGCTAAACCGAGCATTCGCATGGGCGCCGGCGTAAGCGTCACCGCGGTGCCAATGCCTGCTGGGTATCCATGACACCCGAGGCAGTCGAGGCTCGCCCGCGCGCTCCAGATCGCAGCGCTCGTGGCCCGGGACGCCGCCCGCGAGCATTGATTTGAGCTCGTGCCTGTCTACAGTCCGGCCGGGTGCCGCACCACGTATCTCCCGCCGTCGGCGAGGTTCCCGGTCGGGTTGTAGCGCCACCGCGGTCCTGAGCCGGCCGGGATGTTGGGCCCACCATAGTTGGCGGTATCGAACGCCAGTCCAGCGATCGCCGCGAACACGTGGCTTGAGTCGGCGTAGACGGAGATCCACGTTCCGGGACCGGGGCTTCCGTAGCCCTCGAACTCCACCGCAAGCGGCGCAGACAGGAGTCCGCCGCCGTGGAGGGCATAGCTGACGGCACCCGAGCAGTCATAGCCGGGAGCGTTCCAGCTGCTGTGCCCACCAGCGTAGATGTATGGCTTGTCGATGATCTTGTTGGCCGCGGCGATTACTGCCTTGACGGCGGGCGGCGCGCTTGCTGGGGCCGTCGCGGTTCCGTCTGGATTGATGTGCGCCTTCTGAACCGGGCCGCCAGCGGGCGCTGAGGTCGTCGGATCTACTGCCGCCGGGTTTACCTTTCGGACCGCGGCCTGCAACGTGGAAGCGGTGCGATTACCGACCGAACCGCTGGCGGGGTACAACCGACGCGCCAACTGAAAGCGCCGGACCGCCGACTTGGTCATCGCGCCGAAATAGCCGGTCGCTGGAACCTTGTAGTTCACGTCCGACAGCCACGTCTGAAGCGTCTGGACATCAGCGCCGGATTGACCCATGCGCAGCGTGCGGCTGAACACCGACGCCGCCGATGTGGTGGCCACCACCTTCTTGTTAGCCGCGCGCTTGCCGCTCGACGCGGCACCGCCGGTGGCCGCCAATGCGCTCGAACAGAACCACAGCGCACCCGCGAGCACCAAAGCAAAAACACCACGCCAGCGCTTCATCGCTCGAGCACCTTTCACGACGATCCCCCCGGCTCGCCGTCGCCCATCGCGCTTGCACGGAGTGACCACAAAAAAGCTGCAGGAAGTGAACACATGCACAAACCTCCGCGGGCGCGGTGTTGCGATTGACGCCTTGGCCTGCGGGGTTAGCTGACGGGCTAGCGCTCTTTACGCGAGCGCCTCTTACGGATCACCGCAAGACTCGCCCCAAAAAATTGGGTTCTCCGCTCCCCGGGGCGGCACTCCGAGGATTCGGCTCCAGCAACCTATCAAAGAAATGCAAGATGCGTCGCGAAACGAAGGTTTCCGAACGTTTGTGCTTGGGAGCGCTCGGCGCTCAGGGTTCGACTGGGGGCATGTCGCCGAGCGCACCGTGCAACCGATAAGGCCGCGTGCCTACGGGCACTTCGTAATTCCCCACGCCGGAGCGAAGTACTTGCGATCGCCGATCGTTCGAGTCGGTTGCAGTTGCGGGCACTTTGATTCCTGCTGAATCCCGTAAAGGTACGACGGGGTCTTAATTGGATCTTGCCCGCCGCAAGCTGAAATTCCTAACGCCAACCCAAGACATGCGAGCGGGATCGTAAAACGGCCTCTCAGCCCGGAACGACTACGAACTCCGGACGAGCAACTCCCGGTAAGCACATTCTCGGGCGTCGGCCCCGGCCGCGCGGGCACTCGGTCGCGCGGGACCTGCGGCGGACGCGACAGCGGTTCAGAGGGCCGATCGGAAAGAACGATCCACACATCCTAAGCCCGCGAGGCGCTGTGCGACAAGAGATCCATAGCTACCGCCAGGCGACAAATGCGAAGCCTCGAGCGAATCCCCGATGCAGGACTCCGTTGCCCTTTGCGCTAAATCCAGCACTTTCGATCGGCCAACCTACCGCCGTCGACAGTCCCGCTCCGGAACGAGACGTGGCTCCGTGAACGATCCCACTCCCGAGACGCGATAGCAGCCGGTGCACAGTCATGCTCAGAAAAGCCAGCGGTGATGCTGAGCGTCTCAGTGTCTCAGTGAGCGAGCACAACCCGTCGGGGCATGTCCTCGTTGGAGCATTCGGCGGCCGAGGCGCGATAGAACAGAGCGCCCCGAGCCGAATCGTTGTGGCGACCGCGGTGTCGGTCCGATAGCAGTCACCTATGCCGCCTTCCCGACCGCGCGTGCCGCGCTGGGGGCCGTTGCCGCGGCTAGGGGGATGTCGGTGTGGGCTGTAGCGGTCTTGTAGACGAATCGTCGCCGCGCCTGGTGGTAGCCGGATTCGGGACCGAAAAAGCAGGTATGGGACTGGGCCAGCTCTTCGCTGCGGTAGACGTGCAGCGGCTTGATGCTCTGGTCGTGCGCGCGCCGGCGGCGCTTTCGCTCGAGCTCGCGCTCGAGGTCGGTGTCGTTTGCGAGATTCTCTGCTACGACACGGGTCTGGCTGTGAAAGCTGTCCAGGGTGGCGCCGAACGCGCCGTCCAAGAGCCCCATCTGCACTGCTTGGTGGCCCCCGATCGGGGTAAACGGGGCGCCGACAAGGCGTGCGGTCATCTCGGCTCCGACGCGGCGAGGCGACAGGTATGTCCGGCACTCCGACCCGTACAGGCCGCCCATGTGCTGGTAGTAGGGGTTCAGAACGACGTCCTCGCGCGCCGCCACGTAGTTCCGCCGCGAGCGCCAAACTCACGCCGCCGGCGGCTGCGTCGCCGCCGAGCGCCGAGATCACGATCTGCGAGTGGGTCCGTGCCAAGAACGCGGTCTGAGACTCCTATCCACTAGTTCACGTGAGCCTCGCGCGGGGATCGCGAGCTCCGCGGAGGTCGTCGTTTGAAGTTCGAACCCCGCTTCGCTGGCAAGTGGTCCCACGGCGGCCGGGTCAGGCCACGGAAAGCGCAGAGATGGTGGTGCCTGTGTCACGCGGCCGAGGATCCGTCCCATTGCCCCAAGCACCGCGTCGATAGGGCCAGCGGGGATCCACGCGCTGAGAAGCGTGCGACCGCCGGAGCGCATGACGCGCGCGAGCTCGCGCAACGCTCCCGATGGGTCGGAGGCGAAGATCACCCCAAAGACAGAGAGGATTACGTCAGGGGTGCGCTGATCCACCCGCTCCGCCGGCGCTATCTCACGGTGCTTGCCCTCATGCCCAGGCTGGCCGGCCGCCTTGCGCCCAGACAGCTTCTTGACCTGCTCCGCGCCAACCGCCGCCGCTCCGCCCGCGACAGCGGCGGATCAGACGACGGCGGCATCGAACTGTTACCCGAGTTCCGGGTCACGTCGGTTTACCTGCCGCCGGAGCTCTTCGATCACCGCGTCCTGCTCGACGATCCGCGCCAGCAGCACCGCATTCTCCTCACCCACCAACGCGTTCTGCGATCTCAGCTCAACAAGCTCATCATCGACGGCCACGCTCCATAACTACGCCCACCACCCCCGAAATCCCTGCTCAGACCACCTGAACGCGTACGGGCGGGTGGCGTGCGAAGATGCTCGGCGATGCATGAGGGCACTAAACGTACGCGTCTTGATCCCGATATCGGGGATCGCTTCGTCGCCCTGCGACGGCAGCTCGAGGTGACATCGTTCGGAATCAACCAGATCGTCCTGCAGGCGGGCCAGCGTGGACGGATTCATCGCCATCAGCGTCAGGAGGAGGTCTATCTCGTTCTGGAGGGGCGCCTCACGTTGCTGATTGAGGGCGAGGAGACCGAGCTCGGCGAGGGTGAGTTGATCCGGGTCGCGCCACAGCTCCGCAGACAGCTCGTAAATCGCGGTCCCGGGCGCTTGGCGCTGATTGCGGTCGGCGGCGAGGGGGAGCATCACGGTCGCGATGGCGACGCGTTCGCGTCGTGGGAGGATCGAGTCGGCGTGCCTCCGCAGGAACTCCCGCTACCGGCGGATCTGAGCCCTAAGGACCTTCGTTCGTAGCGTCCGGCTGCTGAAGACCTCCGCCGGGCAGGAGCAAGGGTGACGCATCAGGGGCCGTCGAGGTGTCGATCCCCTCCGAGGGTGATCGGCGTTCGACGGTGATCGACTTCCATTCCGAGCCTGAAAAGCGCCTCAACGCGGTCCACGGCGTGAATATCTCTACCGCCCGGCGGCCCACGTGAGCCGAGCGGGTCCCGACAACGCCTCGAGGACGGGCGAGTGGACACCGTCTGTTGATCGTGGCTGGGTTTCCGTCGGTCGAGCCCTTTCGTGCGACCCGAGGTGAGGATTGCAAAGCCATCTCGGTGGGTTCGTCGCGAGGGCTGACGCGTCTGGGCCGGTGCGCTTCGAGACTGGTAAACAACACAAATCCAGTCGCCGAGGCGCACCGGCCTACGCGTCAGGGGCCTTTCACGGGGCTGTGTAGGCCCAGGTGCCCTCGGCGTTCGTGGTGGCGGTGTTGCCCACCGTGCCGTTGTCGAGGATCCGCACGATGAAGCCGTATGCGTCTCCGGGTGAGGTTCCGCTCACGCCCGGGTTGGTGAGCCTGAACCCGGTAACGGTCGCGTTGTTGGTGCGGCTGATGTACACGCACACCTTGCCGCGGGGCGCGGTGGGATTGTTCGCCGATCCGGTGCACGACGGGTCGGGGTCACCGGCCGCGGGGTTGGGCGCCACATTGACGTTCGCGTCTGACAGAGGGACCGGCGCTTTGACCGGGAAGCTGGTCGAGATCAGATAGGTGTTGTTGAACGCCAACTGAGGCGCGATGTAACGACCGCCCCAGGCACCGGCGATCGTCTTGCCTGAAGGGACGGAGCTATCGAACACCGAGGTGCCCGGAGCACCCTCGTCGCCCTTGGGTCCCTGCGGGCCCGGGTTGCCCTTGGGACCCTTGGCGCCTCGGAGCGCATGCTGCGCGGAGTGGTTGATCTTGTTTAGTGTCACGGCGCCGTTCTTGATCTGCCGGGTTCCCACGCTGTTCGACGGGAGCTGGAGCGCGGCGTACGCTCCGCCCGTCAAAGCGAAAAACAATGCCAGTAGCGACACCGTACTGGCGAAGCTGAAACGCGGCTTGAAACGAGATTTGATGCTGGGCCACCTAGCGAACATCAGGCTTGCCTCCATTGGATAGGTTCTTGGACCCGTCATCGTGAGTTATGGAGGCACAGTCCGAAAGACACCCTAGGGCTGAAGATGACTACACCTCCCACACCCGCGCGTGTGAGCCGACGCACACGTAGGGTGGCCGGTGCGGACAGGCTGCGGCCCTGCACCTCGGGTCACGAACCGCACCCGGTCCCGACTGCCAGCAGTCCCGAATTTCCGCTCGCTCCGCGCCTCACTCTGGGATGCGTGAGCCTGAGTGCGATGTCGTCGACGCGCGCGCCGGCAACCCTGAGTCGGCCGCGACGGTCACGCTCAGCCCGCCGAGCCGGGCACACCCGGCCCGCCGGCGAGCAAGCCGAGAACCGACCCTAAGCCACCGACGAGCGGTCCACGGGCCACGAACTCGCGTCACACATTCCTGTCGGTCCGGATCGCATCGTGCAGCGCTCGTTCGGTCTTGGAGTCACGGCCGCCAAATTGCTTCGGTCCCGTCCGCCGGTACTAGGAGATGCTGTGACCTCGGCCGCATGCTTTGACGCCTCACCGGTTTTGGCCGCTAATTGTGGCGCGCACGTTCAAGTCGCCGGATGGCCGTGGCGGGGTTGGAAGCTCCTCTGTTCCCGCGTCGGTCTCGGCGATCGCATCGTTGATCGCGCGAAGCTGCTTCTCCGAGAGCTCCACGCGACCGGCGCCGATCCATTGGGCGAGTTGACTTGGTCGGCGGGCGCCGACGATTGCGCTGGTCACGCCTTCTTGCGCCAGAGTCCAGGCGATCGCAAGCTCGGCGACCGGACAAGCGAGGTCATGTGCGATCGCACGCAGGCGCTCGACGAGTGCCAAGTTCTTGGACAGCTGTGGTTCGGTGAATTCGGGCCGCCCGAGGCGCATGTCGTCGGATGCCAAATTGTCGAGCCGGTCGCGATCGAACGTTCCGCTCAGCAGCCCGGAGGCCATTGGCGAGTACACGATCACTCCCGTTTGGTGCGCTGCCGCCCACGGGATGACGTTTCTCAACGCTCCGCGCTGAACCATCGACAGCGGGGGCTGAAGAGAGTCGACATGGCGGATCGCCTCGCAGCGTTCGAGCTGGTCGACCCCGAAGTTCGACACTCCGATCCAGCGCACCTTGCCTTCGTCGACTAGCTTGGCCATCGCCGACCACGAGTCCTCGAGTGGCGCTCCGGTATCCAGGTCTGGCCAGTGGATCTGATAGAGGTCGAGCCGCTCGACGCCGAGGCGACGAAGGCTTGCTTCGCATTCGACGCGGATTGACTTTGGGCGCAAGTCGCCATACGGGCTTCCGTCCGGCAGGGTTCGCCGACCGCACTTAGTACACACGAACACGTCATGTCCCGTCGTGTAGCCCTTCAGCGCGCGGCCGACGATCTCCTCGGAATGCCCGAGACCGTAGATCGGAGCGGTGTCGATCCAGTTGATGCCTATCTCCACGGCTCGGCGGATTGCCGCGATCGATTCGGCGTCGTCGACAGGGCCCCAGCCAAACCGCCATGGCCCGCCGATCGCCCAGGTACCAAGGCCTAGGCGCGTGAACGCGGCTCCCGAGCGGCCGAGGCTTGCGGTGGGAATCATTGTTCGTCTCCTCCTGCTATCGCTTGAATACTGCACCATCCGCGCGCCGGTTGAAGTGGGGGCGCGAAGCAACGGTGGCCACGGACCCGTACGTCGCTCGCGAAGTGGCGAGGCCCCCCATTGAGGAGGAGCATCACTCTGGTCGGCTCCGGCGTCGATGCGCTCGCCTTGCGCCGCGTCGAATCGTCGCCCTCGATCACGATCAGGCGATGGCCGTCGGCAAGCGTCCCGCCACTCCCTCGCTCTAGCGTGAAGGACCGTCGCTGGGTCTGGTTGGTCCTCGAGCGCGAACAGTGGCGCTGATCCCCGCACCTCGTACGCGAGCACCGACGAGCTCATTGGTCACGATCCCACCGCTCGGTGCGGAGACCGCCACGGCGAGCTGCTCGGATAGGTAGAGCTGGCGATCGACGCCGGTCAGCGTCATAAGCCGCTTGATCTGGCCGCGGGCACCCACAACCCCGAGCCGTCGCCCCGTCTCGCTCGCGCACGCCTGCGCGACGATCAGAACCCGCAGCCCCGAGCAGTCCATGAACGACAACCCGGCCAGGTCGAGCACAACATCGTCAAACCCGGCCTCGTCCAGATCGTGCAGCTGCTCCTCGAGCTGGCCAGCCGTGGCCAGGTCAAGCTCGCCGACCGCCACGACCCTGACGCGATCGCGCTCAGGATACACCTCAGCATGAAACGGTTCTGGTCGCGGTGGCAGTGCCGTCGGGCGACCGTTTGGTCGGGCAAGATCGCTTGCTATCTCGCCTGCCGTGAGATCCTCAGAAACGAGTCGCATGCCGCGCTCCAGACGTTCGACCCCGGTCCCGAAACGCCACCGGGGTCTGGAGCGACGCAAAATCGAAACCACACGCTGACGACAGGCACTCTACTACTGCACCGCGATGTTCGCCAGCGACACAAGAGTTGTGAGCACGACAAGAGTTGTCAGCGCTTTGACGTGGCCGTGTCGACGAGCGCCGCAGCATCCAACCGGCCGTTGATCAACTCACGCGCGACGTCGCTCAGCCGCCTGTTCTGATCGCGCGCATAGCCGCGCAACCCCGCGAACGCCCTGTCCACGCCGATCTGCGCGCGCTCGGCGAGCACCCCCTTGGCCTGCTCGATCACCACCCGGCTCGAGAGCGCGCCCTGCAGCTGCGCTATCACGCCTTGCGACTCGCGCACCGCGCGCTCCTGCAATAGCGCGACCGCGACGATATCAGCCATCCCCTGCGCCAACGGCACGTCGCGCTCCAAGAGCCGCCCGGCCTCTGGGCGAAAAAGGTTCAACGCCCCTACGGTCTCTCCGCGCACGCGCATCGGCAGCGCCTGCACCGAACAGAACCCGCTGCTAACGGCCGCCGGCGCGAACACCGGCCAACGACCCTGATCCGCGCTCAGGTCCTCGCTGAATACTGGCCGCCCACGAATGAAGCACTCAAACCACGGCCCCTCATCGTTCTGGGACTGCAACAGCTCGAGCGCCTCGGCGCGCTCACTCGAGGACGCCATCACCCGCAACACCCCCGCCGCGTCGGCAAGCAAAAGCCCCGCCTCACTGCAATCCAACAGCTTCACGCAACGCTCCGCCAACCGGTGCAGGAACTCGAGCACGTCGAAGTCGTCGACCATCGTGTCGGCAAGCTCCACGAACGTCTCAACGATCCGTTGCTCTCGCGTCATCATCCGGAACCCGGCCGCCTTTGCACATCGTGCCTCGCGCTTGAAGTCTTGACACGGCCACCGTCGAGTCTCATCCCGACTCCTCAAGCCGCAGCCGCCGCGCGACCACATCACCAGCGACAGCCTTGAGCGAACGGCCGGCGGCGAACGCGTGCGCGCGCAACCGCACGAACGCCTCATCCATCGAAACCCCGAGCTGGACGGAGATCATGCCTGTGGCCTGATGCACCTCCGCCCAGCCCGCCCCTTGCAGCGACAACAGCGCGACCGTAGCGACGCACACCCGCCGACCGGCCAACAGGCAACAAGCTCGAACCACCGTGCGGCCTCGGCGCTGGGGCAGACGCCATCACAGTGCCGAGCCGACCTCGCGGATGCTGGCGGGCGGCGCGGGCACCCAGACCCACGCTTGACACGCGGCCGCCGGTCGAGAACGACGGTCATCACCGAGCATGGCGCTCAACGGTCACCGTGGACTCCCGTTTGGCTTGTTGGCGTGTGGGGCTGATCCGGATTACGTCCCTGGCCAGGTGGCAGCGCTCCAGAGCGGTTATGAGCCAGCCGCCGGGGTCGAGCTGCCAGCGCCCCAACCCGTGTCGGGCGGAGGTCGGGAAGGCGTGGTGGTTGTTGTGCCACGCCTCCCCGAACGCGAGTGGTGCGAGCCAGGCGAGATTGCGGGACTGATCGCTCGTGGCGAACGGCCGCCGGCCGAAGTAGTGGCACAGCGAATTGATGCTGAACGTCACATGATGTAGGAGGAACACGCGCACCGCTCCGCCCCACAACAGCCCGGTGAGTCCGCCCACGACCGACCCGGTCAGCGCCAGACCGAGGCCGAACGGGATGGCCAGTCCGGCCACGACCCAGAGCGGGAAGGTCCGGCTGATGAAGCGCAGGTCGCGGTCCGCGAGCAGATCCTTGGCGTAGCGGCGAGGGTTGGCCATGTCCTTACCACGGAGCATCCATCCGACGTGTGCGTGGCCAAGTCCGTGCAGCGCCCCGCGCCACCCCGGCGCGTGGTCCACGTGCGGGCTATGCGGGTCGCCGCGGTGATCTGAGAAGCGGTGATGCTTACGATGGGTGGCGACCCACTCGATCACGGGCCCCTCGACGGCCATCGAGCCGAGCACCGCTAGCAGCGCTCGCAGCGTGCGTGTGGTCTTGAAGCTGCGATGGGTGAACAGCCGGTGAAAGCCGACGGTGATGCCGAATCCGGTAAGCACGTAGGTGACCGCCAGCACTACCAGGTCCTGCCAATGCAGCGCTCCGCCCCACGCCAACCATGCCCCCATTACGAGCGCGGCCGGCGGCAGCGCGAAGACCATCGTGCGCACGACCCGATCGGAGGTCTCATGGACGATTGGAACCATCTCCGCCGAGCCCCGCGCCAAGCGCACCGGTGACTCGCCCATACCCGCGACACGCGCTGGTGCCGAACCGGTCGCGTACGAATATCGGCTTTGCGACGGAGTTTTTCGCTGCGAGTGATGTGACTTATTCATGTGAGGATTCCTCCGAGCTCCAAGCCCCTCAGCGCAGTTCACGACTGGGCGCTGGATCCCATGGATCGAAACGAGCTTGCCCAACTAGATGGCGGTCCTGTAACGCGAGAGCCGCCCAACGGTCTTTGAGGTCCGTCGGCTTACGCGCCGAGGCGGCCGCGACGATGGCTGTAACCGAGTCCGCCGGCCAGCAGCAGGTTTACGATGATGATGAGCAGGATCGTGAGCATCGTCACCTCCCAAGGCTCAGTTGAGTGGGTTCGCGCATGTCTACCTGTGCGCGTTGTTTCTCTTCCGACTGCCGAAGCAGCTCCTGCAGGCCTGGCTCTAAACACGAGAGAAACCTCCTGTTCGTCGTCAATAGCCCCCGGGGAGACCCCGGCGGGTCGCGAACCCTCAAAGGGGATCGACACGGGGCGGAGGTCAATCTCGTCGGCTAGTCGCAGCGACGGCAAAGGTCAGCTGCAGCGACGGCTGGTCGGCTTGGTCAGCGACCGTCCTGGAGAGAAGACTCTACCCACTTGTGCGGATCATTGCAATATCAGCGCGCGACCAGGTTCAGCTGTCAATAGCGGCTGTAGAGGGGTCCGAGGAGACTCCGGCTGCCCGCGTTAGCGCTCGTCGCAGCGGACTGGCGAAAGCGCGCCTCGGTCGTTCGGGCAGGGCTTACAGGTCGAGCCCTAGCCACGTGCCCGACTCCAAGAGCTCCGCCTTGTATTCGTGCCGCCGGGGCGTAAACTGGACGCGCACAAGGTCACTCGCCGCTTTTGCGAATCCCGCTTCGCGCACGGCCACCGTCGGCCAGCTGCCCGCGGCGACCTCACGGACAGTTTCGTCCTAGCCTTAGAGAGCCGTTTCACGACGCTAAGTCACTCGGATCGCCCTGCGGGGCAGTCCGGAGGCGCAAGGAGGTTCTCATGGTTCTTAAGTCACCGGCCGAGCCGCTGCGCTCGCTGGCAGATCGAGGGATCCGTGGGGCGGCGCCTGTGAACGGCGGCTCGGCCGCCCCCCGTCACCCGATGTTGGGCGAACATGCACTCGCCGACCGCGAATGCCGGTTCGACGGGTCAAACGCTTCGGCCCGCCTCCGGGCCGCATGCTTGGATTCGCGAGCCGGAATTGATGTCTGGTCTGAGCGCCGCTGATCAGGGTGTCGTTGACAAGCGCTCGCCGCGTGAATCGACACATTTCGTGGTGAGGGCAGGGCGACGTCTAGGAGCGCTGGCCGCTCGTCGGCGCGGTCCCCTGACCGCGGTCGGAACGCTGCTCGCGGTGGGCGTGCTCGTGTTCGTTCTTGCCGGCCGGTGGGGACAGTTCGCGAGTGCCGCCGCCGGCGCGCCGTGGTGGGCGTTGACGGCCGCGGCGGCGCTACAGACCGCGTCGCTGCTGTCGCGCACCGAGGCATGGAATATCTGCGTTCAGGCCGCCGGAGGCACTGTCGGACGTCGGCTCTTATATCGCGCGGCCGGTGTCGGCTACCTCGGCAACATCGTCAACGGCGAGCTGGGGTTTGCGGTGCGGATCGCGTCGCTGCGGCGTGCAGCACCCCGAGAGGCCCCGAAGGCGGTAGTCCTCGCGGCCACCGAGATCCCCATCGTGCTGATGGAAGTCGCGCTCGCGATGCTATTCTCGTTCACGCTCGTCGCGCCACTGGGTTTGCCATGGTGGACACCGCTCGTCGCCTTCTGCGCGGTTCTCGCCGCCGTCGCAGGGCTCGCCCGGCTGGTCCGGCGCCACCGGAGCGGATGGTGGAAGGGCCTCGCCACGCTCGGCGACGCGCGTACCCGCACACGCGTCGCGATCTTCGTGGTGCTCGCGGTCTGCGGACAGATAGCGCGTAATTGGCTGATGCTGTACGCCAGCGGCATCCACGCCTCGGTGTTCGACGCGACCGCGGTGCTGATTGCCGTCGCGGCGCTCGGTGTGCTGCCGCTCGGCCCCGGCATCGGCGCGGGAGCGATGGTCCTGATCCTCGGGTCCACTGGTGTAGCCGGCGTCAGCGCCGCCGGCGTGCTCCTGACCGCAACGGGCACGCTCGGCGCGCTTGGCTACGGCGGCTGGGCGCTCGCCGACCGCCTCTGGACGAAACGAAAAACCAGGCTTCGGTATCGCGCTTCCGGCACAGCCCCCCGAGCACCAGCGTTGACCTAACCCACACCAACGCTCATCAAGCCCGCCCGGCCAAGGTGGAAACCGAGCAACCGGTCGGTCGTGCCGATGCGGTCAGCCGGCCGCTTCGACATGCGTCGCGGTCAGGATCTCGAGCAGCTCCCCGATGTTCTGCTCGCTGGCGATCGCATCAGGGAGCGGCAGGTGGGCGTTGATCGTGTAGTGGTTGCGGCGCCCGTTTCGCTGCCGCGTGATGTAGCCGGCGGCGGCCAGCTCCGCGACGATGCGATGCGCAGCGCGCTCAGTGATCCCCAGCTGCTCGCCGATGTCGCGCAGACGGATGCCGGGTTCGTGCGCGATGCAGACCAGCACTTGGGCGTGGGTGGTCAGGAACGCCCAGCCGGGTTCGATGTTCACCGACATCGACGCCAGCCTAGCCGATCCTGAACCATGTAGCTAGAAATTGGTTTCTAGCCATTCTTTTCGTGCTACGGTAAGCCACAATCTCGCTTGCCGGTCGCCTGAGCGCCTCTGAGCGTGGCCCAGTAGTCCGACACCAATCAGGAGTGGAGGATCGCTATGGCAAGGACAGGCAAAACGAAAGGCACCTCGCTGGCCAAGGGACCGATCGGAAGGGCTTTTCGCTGATAGTCGGGCTTGCGCTGGCAGCGGTCGCGCTGATCGCGCTCGCCAACGGTCACGGCGCGCTCGGCATCTTCGCAGCCAACCACGTGACCGAACTCGTTTGGGGGGCGGCCGCGTGCTGCTGATCGTCTTTCGCTGCTGCCGCGTGTCGGCGGCAAAACCAAGCAGCGGTATGACCCCGGCCGTGGCGAACGCCTGGGCTCGACGCGGCGTGCCGAGCCCGAGCTGCCGTCGGTCGAGCGCGAACCCGCCGGCGTGAGGACGGCACGGGTCGAGCACCAGAGCCCCCCAGGCAACGGTGATGGCATAGCCGGTGCTGCCAAGGCGCCGGCAGAGCACCGCGATGACAAGGCTAACCCGCGGCCGGTCCTCATGGCGTTGGTCGCGGCGCTGGTCCGGCTGGTCTCGCGGCTCTTGTGAGCGTGGTCGCGCCGAACGTTGGCACCGTTGCCCGTGTCCTCGCGACGCGCGTGCCCTTGATGAGGTACTGGTCGCAGACCTCGGCTTGCCGCTAAGCCGGTCGCGTCGATGTAGTCGGCGCCATGGTCTTTGCCGTTGCGGCCAACCGCGAAGCGGAGCTTGGCGACGGCAGTGCCGCTTGGCTCGCGCGGACTTCCGGCTCGCCGGTGAGTCTGCCGACGAGCGAGTGCTATTCCGTGGAATTGTTTCGTGGGGTCATGGGTTGCGGAGAGTTGGCGTGTCTTCGTGTGGGCGGAGTTTTCGGTTGGGCGCACCGGCGGCGCGGGCCGCTGGCGCACACCCAACTTGGGGGGGTCAGGAGGCGTCCTCCTCGCTGTCGGCGGTGTCGTCGCCGTTGGCGGGCTGGTCATCGGGCGGCCACCGAAGCGGACGCGTCCGATGACCTGGTGCTTGGAGCGGCGGGTGCCATCGTCGATGAACGGCGGCGGCTGGTCGTTCTGGTCGTTGACCGCGAGGCGCATGTCGCAGACCCTCTGGCCGTCGCTGAGCGGCCTGAGGACCGGGTCGTTGGTCAGGTGACCGGCGAGGGTGATGCTGTTGACTGCGGGAGCGGTGGTGCTCGTCTGGTCCCTCCTTGTGGGGATCTGGTGGTTGCCAGAGCCCGACACGGCGGCTGGCGGCCGGACGCGGAACCGAGCCCCTCGGCGAGGGGAACGGAGCCGAGGCGACCTTGAAGCTGTCCGGCCGGGGGCGGGGACAATGGGCGCCGGCAACCAGCACCGGCTCCCCCCAGGGGGCTATGGGCGGACGTATGCTCGCACTCGACCTGGGATGGACGAGATTCCGTTGCAGCGGGTGCTCGAGGTCGTCGGGACGCCTAAGCTCTAGGCATGGAGCCGATCACCGTGCGAGAGACGCGGCGGAGTGACCGGGAGGCGCTCGCGCGCATCCATGCCGAGGTCGCGCGCTACTACCTCGACCTCGCTCCCGACTACTTTCAGGTGCTCGAGCGGTTCGCCGAACAGCTCGACGCCGACGCTCCAGCCGTTGACGGCGCCACGCTGCACCTCGTCGCTGAGGCTGAGGGTGAAGTCGTCGGCGCGCTCGTCGCTCGGCTGATGCCGCCAGAAGCCCTGGCGAAACGGGAAATCACGCCAGAGCTTGGAGCGAGGAGTCTGCGTATCGAGTACCTCGCCGTCGCGGCGGCGCGCCGGAGGCAAGGCGTCGGCACCCGCCTTGTCGAAGCGGCAGAGGCATGGGGACGGGCCGCTGGCGCGACGATCTCCGAAACGACGACTTACCACGGAAGCCCCCTCTCGGTTCCGTTCTGGGGGGAACGCATGAGCTACGAGGAGCTGTCCGTGAACCTGCGGAAGCCCCTCTGAGCGCAATCGCTCCGCCGATCGTTTGCGCGCCTGGCGCGTTGGTGCGATGCTCGAGGCCTGTTTGAGCGATTCACAGACTCCGCCCGCCAGGTCATTGTCCTGGCGCAGGAGGAGGCGCGCGGGCTCAAGCACGACTACATCGGCACCGAACACCTCCTGCTGGGCTTGCTTCGTGAGGAGGACGGCCTTGCCGCACAGGTGCTGGGGTCGCTCGGCATCACCGTTGAGCTCGTACGCGAGCAGGTCCTGCAAATCGTCGGGCCGGGTGAGGATGAGGTCACCACCGGCCAAGTTCCGTTCACGCCGCGCGCCAAGAAGGCGCTGCAGCTGGCGCTGCGCGAGGCGCTGAACCTCGGCCACAATGACATCGGCCCTGAGCACATTCTCCTCGGCCTCGCGCGCGAGAACGAGGGTCTCGCCAATCGGATTCTGCGCGGCTGCGACGCGGACGCCAGCAAGATCCGCGATGAAGTGATCGGCGTGGTCCCGGGTCGCGGCGCCCGGGCCGTCACGCAAGCGTCGGGGCGCGCGGTGGCGGGCACGGCCACTCCCGACGCGCGTGCGCTTCGGCTGCTGATGGCCGCCTCCGCACGCGCACTCGACGACGGGCGCTCGGAGTTCAATGTCACGGACCTTCTGCTCGCGCTGACCGGGAACGATGAAACCGCGGCGCTGCTCGCGGATCTCGGGGTTGACGAGCAGGCCATGCGCGAGGCGATCGAGCGTCATCGCGCACCCACCGAGCCGCCCGAGCCGTCCGCCGAAGCCTGAGCGCCGCAGTCCAGCTCGCTCGCTTGGCGTCTGGCGGGAGATCCCGTAAGCCGAGCGCGCGGACGCGGCATGGCGGTTGTGCTGGGTTGTGCGTCAGCAATGCTCGTCGGAGTCGTTGGTCGAGTTCGCGCGGCGTGGGTCCGGCGGGGGTCGCCACGTCTGCCAGGAGGTCGATGAGGCGCACGACCGCGCGCTAGTCGTTCTCGACGGCGTGGCGTTCGCCTTCGGTGAGCGGGATCTCGACGAGCATCCGCTGCGCCGAGCTCGTCGAGATCTTCACCGTCAGCCGCGCGACGATCTACCGCGCACTCGACCGAGTGCAAGCCGAAACGGCGTTACCACGGGATCGGAGGCCGCAGCTCGCCAGCTCACAGTCAGAGGATGCCCTTTCCCGGACAGGCGCCCAACGGGCGCGCCCTTGCCGCATCGACGATCGTGATCTCTGTCGGGGCGGATTCTCGGGACGTTTTGTTCGCTGTAAGCGAGATTGGCCGCCTCGCGGGAACTCCATGCTGCGGACGACGAAGCTTCTCGTCGTGCAATCCGGGCGCGGGCAGGGGTTCTCGCACCCGCATCGAATACGAGACGCGCACCTGTGCGGCAAAGAGAAGAGCTGATGAAGTGGACCAGCGATTGACAGGCACGATCAGGCGCGAGCTGACTCTTCCCGAGCCCGACCCGGTCAATCGAGCAGGCCACGACATTCACACCACCTGATACCCAACACCCGACCGCCGCCGAAGTTCTACGGCGACGGAACAGCTCAGAGGATTACCATGACGCAGAAGCCCGCCAAGCCCGCCAAGCCCGCCAATAAGCCCGCCGGCTCGCCCAAGCCCAAGACCAGGCTGCGCAAGCCCAGTCACGGCGAAATCTCCGAGCGCGCGTACTTCATCCACGTCGAGGAGGGTGGATGCGATGAGTTCGGAAACTGGCTGCGTGCCGAGCGCGAGCTGACGACGGCTTGACGATTCGCGCGCCGCTCGCTCGGTCTGCTTTTGCAGCCGGTGTATTGCGGACCGCGCGCCCGGCGAGTAGTTGTTGTGAAGTGGGCGAACACCTCGACGCTCGGCGGCTACCACAGCCGCGTGTGCGAGGACGAACTATTGACGACCGGGGAGACGGTGCAGGCCGGGGTCGGTAGGCGCCGCGCTCGCGCAGCGGGGTCGGTAGGGCGATCGGGTAGCGGCCTGTGGGGGCCCTCCGCTGCCCGCCGCCCGCTCTCACCGGCGTTCCTGGCGGCGCGCATGTGGGTTGTCACGGAGGCGCCGGATCCTGCGGTGCTCGGCGGCGAGTTCGTGATCGTCGCGGTGGATGTAGCAGCTCGTCGTCTCCGGCGACGCGCGTCCCATGATCCGCTGCAGCTCTGAGAGCTGGGCCTTCGGTGCCACCAGGAATCTTGTAGCACCAGTTTGGATCGCTAGGTAGGCTTGGCGGCGCGTGACCGACGTCAACGTGTTCGTCTGTCCTTCCCGGCGCAACGCGCAGCGGGAGGCTGTTGGCCTCGCCCTGATGCGGCAGCAGGTCGACGCCGGGAAGCTCAAGGTCGCTTGGATGAGCGAGGAGGAGAAGGCGGCGTATCGGCTGCTGGAGCCGCCAGAAGCTAGGGTGGACCTGGGGGTTTATGACTCGGAACCGCAACCGGCGACACGTCGCGTACCCCGGGGCGATCAAGCGGCAGTGATGCCGCGCCCGGCATCCGGACGATCGCGGCGGGTGACTTCCTGCGGTTCTGTCGGGTTCGTTGCTGCCGGGTCCTCGGGCCGTTCGGTGCCACCGCTCGGCCGCCCACCGTTCCCTCTCGAGGAGCCGTTCCCGCTGGAAGCGTCCGAGCGAAGCGAGCACCTTACCAGCGGGCGCGCAGCCGACCCGCGGGGCCGGCGAGCGCTCGTCGTTAGTGCCGTCGGAGCGCACGTTGTCACGGGCTGCCTCCGGCTAGCTCGCGGTTGTCGCCGCGCCATCTGGAGCCGCTGAATCGCTCTCGTTCTCGGGTCGCTGTGCTCTTGGTCACCCGATTCCCTACAGCGCCGATTCGCTGGAGAGTCAGGACGCCCGCCAAGCCACTGTCCCGGAGAGTCCTGGGGGTGCCGCGGAAGACATGGCCGTAGGCCTTACCGTCCGGCCTTGTTTCGGAGAGGAGCAAACCGAAGCCCCTAGCTTGGAGCCAAGTGGATCTCGGTGAGGCGATCGGACATCGAGAGAGGTCCACGCCATTGTGGCGGAGTCGCGCGGCGAGGTGCAAATCAAGTCCGCCGAGACGCTCTGGTCGTCTAGGCGCCCGACTCTGCAATGGCCTCTGTCCCTGCCATCCGGCGGAGCGCAGCTCGGCCGATAGCTCCACGTCGAGCAAACCCTCCTCTTGACTCGCTCGCGATTGACCGAGCCAGGCTCAACCGACCCCCGGACGGGGGCTGGCACCCCGGGCTAAGGGAGGGCTGAGGGCGCTCTGCGCGGCGACGCGAGGCGGCGTTCGCCGACGCTGCCTTTGCGTTGTCTGACGAAGGGGAGGTCAGAAGGTCGGCCCCTGAATCCGTGATCTCACCCGTAGCGATACCCCTGCGGTGGCGGCCCGCATCGGCTAGCGCTCCTGGGCCGCGCTCGCCGCCGTCCGCACCGGCCCGTCGGCCGAGGTCCACGCCCGTGCGCTCACATTCGCGCGCGAACTTGCAACGGTGCGAGCACGAACCCGTCGCGGAGACTGGCCGGACCGGCTGTTCGGCCGCGACCCGCGCAAGCCGTCGAGGATGCGCTGGCAGAAGGCGAAGCGAGTCTCGCCGGCCAGCTGTAATCGCACTCACCTCGCCTTGGACTGGCGCGGGCGTGTCGATGATGGAACCACTCAGCGGGCGCTGGGCGCGATATGGCAGGTGCTGGGGTCATACTCCCGCTGCCCTGCACACGCGGGCGCCGAGCGCTACCGGTCGAGCGATTATCCCAGCGCGAGTTCATCGCTCGGATCGCTGCCGTGCTTCCGCGGGGGCTGCCGGGCGAGCGTTGGTGCTCAGAGCCCGTCTGAGGCGAAGACGTCAACCCATGCCAGCACGCGGCTCGTCTCGCCCTGGTAGATGGCGACCGCTCGGACGCGCCGGCGCTCATCGCGCCGGCGTGCCTCGGCATCGCGCACCGCAGCTGCGACGATCCCGAGCTCGTGCCGCCCCAGCTCGTCCGGGACGCGGACGGACACGCCCTCCACAACGAAGTGAACGGTCGTGTCGTACAGGGCCTGCGGCGAGGGCTCGCGCACCTCGACCTCGAAGCCCGCAGCGCTCAGGGCTGCCCGCAGATTGGCGGCGAACTGGGCTTCGGCGCCCTTGCTGTTGTCGACGACGACGCGCGTCTGGTCACCGTAGCAATCCTTGGATGGCTCGGGTCGCCTCGGGCAGCGACCCGAGCCCGGTGCTGCGTGACGGGCACGGCGGAGCCCCAACGGCCTAATGAGCCACCCGATCGAAGAGATCCCCCGGAAACGACAACCCCTTTCCCGACGGCCTCGAGGGCTCGCCGTCGACCCGCGCCAGATCGCCCGAGGCCTCGCCGGGGGCGTTCGAACGCTCAGCGAACAATGTGCGGGGTGCTGGACGTTCTCAGGGCCGCAACGAGCGGCGAGGACCGATGCCCCTCCTGTTGGAGGCTGAGTGCAAGCTTGAGGAGACTTGTTGGACATGCCGCACCACGTCGTCTCAACCGACGACGAGCCGGGCTACAACGCCTCAACCGGGCGACGCGACTCGCGATGCGGTGCCAGAAACAGCAACAGCGCGAACTGGCGTTCGTCAGGTCCACCTGCTCGCCGTTGAGCAGCGCCCGCCGTCCGGCTGGGATGGATCCCCAACCGGTCGGTGCGAAGCGGCGACTGCCGTTCCGGCACGGGCTCGCGCCGCTGCAGATCGCCGCGTCCGACTGGCTGAAGGTCGTGCGGACCCATTTGAGTGAGGAGATGCTCGTGCCTATCATCACTACTGCGCTTACGGACCGATCTCAACCACGGCTTTACAAACCGAACCTCTCAACGACGTCCGAGGAGTTCTCCGGCGGTGCGGGGCGCAGCCGCTGGCGCGGTCGTCGTCCACGTTCACGTGCGATCGGCAGGCCCGCGCAGCGCCCATCGGTTTCGCCTTAATAGAGATAGGAGCTGACATGAACAGCAACCCCGACGATGCCGGTCTGTCTGCCTTCGGGACGGAGCTCAAGCCGCCGTACTTCACTCCGGGCCGCTGGGTTTCCGCCTTGAACTTCCTTCCGGAGGTGCGGGCGCAGTGGACAGTCCCGAAGCGCGTCGAGATCCACGACGTCACCCTGCGTGACGGTGAGCAGACCGCCCGGATCGTCTTCACGCCGCAGGAGAAGATCGAGATCGCCAAAGAGCTCGACGCGCTCGGGGTGGCATCGATCGAACCCGGTCTCCCAGCGACGGCCGAGGACCGAGAGGTGATCTCGACGCTGGCGTCGATGGATCTGCACGCGAAGGTAAAGCCGCTCGTCCGCGTGCGGGAGGACGATGTCGCGCACGCAATCGAGTGCCGCGCGGATGCGATGGTGCTCGAGTTCGGGATCAATCCCTTCTTGCTGAAGGTCGTGTACGGCGTCACCCCCGATGAGCTTGCGGCGCGGGTGATCGAGTACTCGAACGTCGCCAAGGGTGCCGGGATGGAGGTCGAGTTCATGGGCTGGGACACCTTTCGGATCCCGACCCTGGACTACGTGAGGCGCTTCTTCGAGCAGATCCTGGAGAAGGGCTCGATCGACCGCCTGACGGTCAGCGACACTTTCGGCATGGCCCACCCGTCGGCGGTCGCTCACATGTTCGGTGAGCTGACGTCGTGGTTCCCCGGTCTCCCTCTGGGCTTGCACGTGCACAACGACTTCGGGCTCGCGACCGCAACCGCGCTCGTGGCGCTCACTTCCGGGGCTTCGTCTGTGCACACCTCGGTGAACGCGCTTGGCGAGCGAGCCGGTAACGTCGCGACCGAAGAGGTTGCGGTCGCACTCGAGTACCTTCTCGACGTCGATGCAGGCATCGACCTCTCGCGCCTCGCACGCGTCTCTGAGATCGTAGGCGAGGTCGCCAAGCGGCCGGTCGCGCCGAACAAGCCGATCGTCGGCAGCCATCTGTTCGAGGTCGAGAGCGGCATCGTCGTTCAGGCCCTCGAGCAGATGCGAGCAAGCGAGATCGGCGAGATCGGAATCTCGCCGTTTGCAGCCGAGCTCGTCGGCCGGGAGCCGTTCGTGATCGTGCCTGGCAGAGGCACCGGGCGACACTCGGTGCGCGCGCTGCTCGAGAAGCTCGAGATCGAGGCGACCGACGAGCAGATGGATGAGATCACCGAGCGTGTCAAGCAGCTCGCGCTCGTCCTTAAGAACGGGCTATCGACCGACCTGTTCGCCGGGGTCGTGGGCGAGGTCCTGGACCGGACGCCGCCCGGTTAGCGCACCGATAGCGCCATGACTCGGTTTGATTCGAGCGCGACCGACCGACGAAGACGGCGGGAATCGAACCCGCGTAAGGTTCCCTCCGTAGTACACGCGTCCCTGATGTTTCATCTGTAGAGACCGGACGTGCTCTTTCGCTCGGCAACCTTGGGCTCTGCCGAGCGGTCATGCTCCCCTAGGGTCTCAACGAACTGCCTGGCGAATGTGGCCACTGAGAGATTTTCCCGTGCGGCCCTTTGGAGTGGAGCCAGCGGGGTTCGAATCCGTGACCTCCTGCGTGCAAAGCAGTGCCGTAGCTGACAACGACCGACGACGGAAGGCGACGATTCCCCTGTAATCACACGTGTTTGGAGGCGTCCGGACGGCGGCTCGTTAATCGCGCCGGGGACCGTTCTCGCGACCGTTTGGGCCACAGATGCCCGACCCCGACCGTGATGTTCATGGCTGACGTCCCGCTCGCCAGCCGCGTTCGCGTCCGACGGGTCGCACACCGGCGCTCGCCGGCCGATCTCACGCCGTGTCGGACCGGCTGGCGTGGCGACGTCTGCGAGCAGGTCGATCAGCCGCACGACGGCGTGCTCATCGCTCTCAACGGCCGCCCGTTCGTCGTCGGTGAGCGGGATCTCGACCAGCATCCGTTGGATGCCGTCTTTGGCTTCGAGCAGCTGCGATTCGCTGGAGGGCTTCGGCACGTAGAAGTCGCAGCGGGCGCACGCCATCCGGTGCGGGCACCGCTCGAAGAAGCTGTAGAGCAGTAGCCGTGCCCGAGGTCGTAGAACTCGAACGGCCGCCCGGTGGCGACCTGCCCGTTCGTGATCGCGTCGCGCTCCAGCAGCACCTCGATCGTGCGGACATTCCGGGCGAAGTACCCGGCGTCGGTGCAGGCCTTGGTCAGCGTGACCGGGGTGATTCGCGCGTATGCTGCGTCGAGCTTGGGCAGCTGTGCCCGAGCCAGGCCTGCAGCTCGAACAGGCTCATTGGGTCCTTGGCGTTGTCGAGCTGGGTCGCGATCGTCGCCCGCGCCCGATGCCCGGTGATCGCGCCGCGGACGTCCTCTCGCGGCACGCCGGCCTTGCGGCATAGCAGCGGCACGAGCACCCGGTTCAGATAGTTCGAGCTGAGCCGTGCGCCGCGGAAGCAGAACAGCAGGTCGACCAGCTCGCCGGTCTTGTGGTCGCCGAACTTGGGGTGCGCGGGCCGGGCGGCTTCCCAGGTTTCGATCGCGTCGCCGACGAGTTGGTCGACGGGTTTGGTGAGCGCGGTCGAGGTCTTGTTCGTCGGCACGTCGAGCAGGCAGAGGCGCGTGGGCTCGCCGGCCTGGTCGGGCTGCTGTTGCCAGCGGATCGCTCCGACCGGGAGGCGCATGATCTCGTCGGTCCGCAGCCCGGAGAACAGCCACATCATCGTGATCGCGCGGACGAGCTCGAGCGGATACCACGGTGTCCCGTGCCCGCCGCGGTTGGCGTGCAACGGGAGGTCCTCGCCGGTGAGGTTCAGCCCGGCCCACATCAGCTTCGCCCACACCTCGTCGGCGATCACCCGCGGTTCGGGGCCGATCAACGCGGCGATCGAGCGCGGCAGCGCGAAGGCGCGCCGCGGATCGAACCGCCGTTCGATCCATTCCCACTCCTGCACGTCAGCGAAGTACCGTCGCGGTGACCAGATTAGGTGCGCCTTGGTGCGCGGCAGCAGCTGTCCGCCGGAGCGGCGGCGCATGTAGTGGGTGTTCGGCGCGCGGGAGAACAGAACTCCCCGACGAGTATCCGGTCGACCCGGCCGACCCACGCCGCCGCGAGCTCGCGATCCCACGAGCCGGGGTCGGCCCGGTCGGGGTGCTCCTGGGCGAGCCAGCGGCCGATCTTGTTCAGCGCGAAATACGTCTGCGTGCGGCTCGAGCGCGCCCGCGCGGCTGCGCGCGAGCCAGTCCTCCCGCGTCGGCGCCGCCCCGAACGGCGGCGCGTCGAGCACGCGCTGGAGGTTCGGGCGCCGCAGCTGCGCGGCGTAGCCGAGCGTGTCGAGATGCGCCTGCACCCGGCCGACGGTCTCCCGGACCGCCGCGGCGCCGAACACCCGGCGACAGAACAACGAGCACTTGAACCCGCGGATCTCCCAGTGCAGATCGTCGACCCCACAAAGGCTGTAGGCGACGGCGATCACCAGCTGGCGGACATCGACGTTCCCCGGGCGATCGTCTGCTCCCACTGCGCGCGATCCCAACCCCAGAACGCCATCCGCTCGTGGCCGATCGCCGCCAACAGGTCCCCGCCCGGTCGTGAGGAGCAAAGCTCGGTTCACGTGACGATCTAGGGGCCACGCGTCGTCACGTGGCGGTCTAGGGCTATGGGCACTCTCCGGGGCACCGTCCGTCTGTGCCGACCGGGGAGACACGGCCGACCTTAGGGGACACGCCGACCGCGGGGCCATCCTGGAGCATGCCGAGCAGGACAAGCCGAGCTACACCCGGTGGCCCGTCTAACACGCGGTCGGGGATCTTCGCGTCGCGCTCGATCTCGAGCGGGTCAACCTCCGTCTCGAGTAAATCGGCGACTCCCGGCTCGACCTGATCCATCCGCAGCCGCGGACGGCAGACTCGGCAGCCTCCAATCAGACTCTCGCGCCGCCTCAACCACCTCGCGAGCTTGCTTCTCTGAAACGTTGCTGGTCACGGGTAGTCTGCTCTTCAGTGGGGACCGGATCCGCATGGTGTATACCCCGATTGTGGGGCATGAGCGGTCACCTAAACGCGCGCCGCCACCGGGGCTAGGTCTTGTTGCCGCTTGCGGCACCTCAGCAGCGCCGGGACGGGCTAGTCTGCTCTCTAGGCCCTGCACCGGGCAAGCAGCGCTGGTCCTCCGCCGGCGGCGGTCGAGGCAACACCAGGATGAAGCTCCTATGAGCGTGCCTCAGCTTTCCGCTCGCTGACGCTTGGCGCCATGACGGCGGCTCGGTGATTCGATGGTCCAGCCGGGCCACTCGAAACCCGCATTTGAGCCGCGGGCGGGATGACGCCGGCGGCCGGGGAGGCGTACGGTTGCTCTATATGAGCGTCCCTGCGGGGTCCAATCCGCGGTCGGAGCACCAGCCGATCCTGATCACCGGCGTGACCGGCTTCGTGGGCATGGAGGTCATGGCGCGCTTTTTGCAGCGCAGCCGGCGGCACGTCTTCGCGCTCATCCGCGCGCGGAACGACGCCGACGCCTACCAGCGCCTGCGCGCGGTGCTGGCCACCGCGTTCGGCGACCCCGACGCCCATCCCGGCCGCGTGACCGCGGTGGCGGGGGACATCGAACGCCCCGGCCTCGGCCTTGACCCCGGACGCCTGGACGAGCTGGCCGAGCAGGTCGACCGGGTGCTGCACGCGGCGGCCTCAGTGTCGTTCGAGCTCGGGCTCGTCGAGTCGCGCGGAATCAACGTCCGCGGCACCCAGCACATGCTCGGCTTTGCTGACCGCGCCCGGGAGCGCGGCGGCCTGGAGCGCTTTACCTACGTCTCCACCGCTTATGTCGCCGGCACCTACCGCGGCGACTTCTCCGAGCAGGACTACGACGTGGGGCAGGGGTTCCGCAACCCTTACGAGCGCTCCAAGTGGGAGTCCGAGGGCAACGTGCGGGCGGCGTCCGGTCGCCTGCCGGTGCAGATCGCGCGCCCCAGCATCATCGTCGGCGAGCAGGCGAGCGGCTGGACCACCGCGTTCAACGTCCTCTACGGGCCGATCCGTGCCCTCTCGACCGGCGCCTACCGCGCGCTCCCGCTCGACCTGCGGGCGCCGGTCGACGTGGTGCCGATCGACTACGTCGCCGACGCGCTGTTCGAGCTGTGCAGCGCCGCGCCGGACGGGACGTTCCACCTCGTGGCCGGCGACCGCGCCCCCACCACCGGGCACCTGGCGCAGATGACCGCCGAGCACTTCCACCGGCCGATGCCCCGGATCGTTCCCCCGGCCGTCTATCGGGCGCTATACCCGCTGCTGCGCCGGGCCGTCCACGGCCGCCAGCGCCTGGCGCTGGAACACACGCAGGTGTTCATCCCCTACCTCAACGTCGGCGTGCGTTTCCAAGACCACGTCACCCGAGCGCGGCTGGAGCCCGCCGGCATCCGGCTGCTGCCGTTCGAGGACTACTTCCCGCGCCTGCTCGACTTCGCCCTCGCCGCCGACTGGGGCAAACGGCCAATCCCCCACCCGCGCAGCGCAGGCACGCGCGCTCAGACCAGCACCCCGCCCCCAGCCCACCCCCGCCAGAGTCCCAAACCCAAGAAGGCTAGCGACGCGCCGAATCGCGGCGCCTGAGCCGGCCGCCACGCGCCGCGGCACACGCTGATCGGGGGCTCATCGGCGGGGTCGTCGAGCATGTCGACCTCCTCTACGGTCCGACGAGCCAGCCGCAACGCCGTCACCGCCTGCGCCCCGATGGGATTGCGCGGTCCAACAGGGGGGTTCCGACCACAAGTCTGCGAAATCCAAGTCACTGTCATGTCTAGCCAGCTAGGGTCTCAACGAACTGCCTGCAAATGTAACCATTGAGAGCAGATTCGCGTGTTGCATCCCTTTGGAGTGGAGCCAGCGGGGTTGGAATCCGTGCCCTCCTGCTTGCAAAAGCAGCGCCGGCAGCCGACAACGACCGACGACGGAAGGCGACGATTCCCGTCGGGTTTTGGACTTGAGCGGGCGCGCGTTCGTCGATGCCGGCGGGGTGAGCACCGGCGGCGGACCGCCAGTGCTCGGTGACGAGTTCAGAAGTTGGCTTGGTGATCGTTAGTGTGATCGCTGGCGCTGGGGTGATCGTCGTTGGGCCGTCCGCCGAACTGGACGTGCCCCACGACGGTGTGCTTGGAGTGGCGGGTGCAGTCATCAGCGACCCATTCGCGGTAGATCAGTCGGCCGGTGACGGCGATCGCCCGGCCCTTTGCAAGGTACTTCGCGCAGGCCTCGGCCCTGCCGAAGGTGGCGATGTCGATGAACATCGGCGGTTGGTCGTTGTGGTCGTTGACCGCGAGGCGCATGTCGCAGACCTTGCGGTTCTCGTCGATGGTCCGGGGGACCGGGTCGGCAGTGAGGTTGCCGACCAGCGTCATTACTTGGAATTGCGGCGAAGGGGCTTCTGCGATGGCGAGTTTGGTCATGTCGTGGCCTTGGTTGCGGCGGACGGGTTGGTTCTTGGTTGACCAGCGCGGGTGGCGCCGGCGGCGGTGGGCCAGGCCGCCGGCGCCGATCGTTGGTCAGAAGGTCGCGGCCACCTCGGTGGCGTCGTGGCCGCCCGGCGGCGGGCTCGTCGGGCTTGCTGCCGAACTGGACGCGTCCGATGATGTGGTGGCGGGAGCGGCGGGTGCCGTTGTCGTCCCACTCGTGGTAGACGAGCCGGCCGGTGACCGCGACCGCCCGGCCCTTGGTGAGGTCAGCGGGCGCACGCGTCCGCTTGTGCGCCGAACGTTCCGACGTCGATGAACATCGGCTGGTCGCGCTGTCGTTGACCGCGATGCGCACCTGGCAGACCTTGCGGTCGTCGTCGAGCTGCGCAGCCTGGTTCATCTCTGAGGTAAAGGCCCGGACGCAGCACTGCGACTTTTCTCCGCTTGTCACGACCGCCACCGACGGCGAGAACGGCGGTTGGTTTCGTAACACCACACCCGGCAGCAACTTCTGGAGCGGCTTCCATGCCGGGCTGATGGAAAAGGTCCGCGCCGGCTGCGCCGGTGGCATCCGCCCCACATTCATATCCGATTACCTCGAGCGGCACGGACCGCACGGCTGGGTGACGGTGGAGCCGGGGGCGTGGAACACCGGTTGGCACGACGGCACCGGGTTCGTTCAATGGACCGGCTCCGTGGCCCAGCAGCAGGCGCTCCCCCGCGTTGGAGAGCTCAGCGAGGCGGTCCACGCCGCCCGTCGCAACGCGATCGCGATCGGTGCCCGCAACCCAGACCTGTACCGCCACCTCGAGGATGCCCTCGCAATGGTCCTCCGGGCCGAGACGAGCTGCAACTTCTTCTGGGGAGAAGCCTGGGTGCAGCGCTGCCACGATGACCTCGACGGGGCCACCCGGCACCTGCAGCAAGCCAGCAGGCTGTACTCCTGAAGCCCCCGCTCCCCGCAAAGCAACGCCCAACCCCAGCGGCAGCCCCATCGCCGACCTCCTGACCAGCGGCCGGGCCAAGTGCCGAGCCCCAGCAGCGCCGACCTGCACCATGTCCGGGCGCCGACCACGACCAGGTGCAGCGAGCATGGCCTCAACTCCAGACAACCAAGCAAAGACAGCAGCCGCCAAGCAGGCGCCGGCGAAGGCGACCACCAAGCGCCGGCGCGCTGGCTTCCACTGGACGGGGAAGAAATCCACCGTCCGGTTGATGTTGATAGGGGCGGGAGGAAACCGGCGCCCGTCGACTTGTGCAGCCGCGCTGCGCGCGGCGCTTCCCGCCACCCGACCGCAGGGCGGGATTACGGCCGAGGGGTTCTGGAGCGGAGCAGAGATCCGGGCGCCGGAGGAATGAGGGGCGTTCGAGAGCGGCGACGCAGGATCCCGGCAGCGAACTCGACGCACAGGATCGCCGCCCGCGAACGGGAGCTTGTGACGTCGACCGCGGTGTTTCCACGAAGCGTCGAACTGCGAGCGCAACGACCAACCGGGACAGCCGACGGAGCAAGTCCGCCTCTTTCTCCCAAATCCGGGTGGTGCGCCGACGGAAGGTTCCGGGCGTCGTGCCGCCGGATCACTTCGACCGTCGGGGGTCCAGTGGTTCGGCGCGGGAGATGAGTTTGGCCCGCTCTTGCGCGAGTGCGCGACGATCTGTCTCGCGGCGGCGTGCCGCCACGAGACAGATGGATGGCCAGCTCCAGCTGTGAGAACGCCCTGGGAAAGCGACGACCCAGTCCGTCCGCCGCGCGAGCAACTATCGCTCTCGATCCAGACATGAGCGGTCAGCGAGCCAGCCGCTGGCGCGAGCGGCCTCCAGGTTTCAGCTCGCCCTCGACGCGTTCCTCGCCACAGCCAGATCTGTCTTCCGCCACCATGCGCTCCGATCGGCAGATCGCTTTCAGTGCCGGCAGGAGACCCTCGTCGTCCTGCCGAGGACGCCGGCGAGGATCCGGCCGCCGCAACCGCACCGGAGGAGATCCTGGCTCGCACGCCGCTCGACGGGCTGCACCAAGGCGGAGGCCAGGACCTCGCATCGCGCTGCTGTGCGCCCGGGTTCGTGCCTGACGGGGCGACCGGTCGCCCGATCCTGCGCGCGGCTCCCAACGGCGCTGCGTATCCGCCGGGTTGCCCAGCGGCCCGTCCCGTGGCTGGTCGCGACGCGGTGCACGCGCCCATGCTCGGTGCGCAGGGCGCCCGGGAGCAATTCGGGCTCCCGGCGCGGGTCGGCTCAAGCGGTGGTGATCGCCGGCGCGTAGACCCGCTCGAGGTAATCGTCGAGCATCCGACCGGCGCAGAAGCCGGGAGCCAGCGTGCGCATCGACGCGCGCGTGCGCGCGAGCCAGGAGCGCGGGAGCCCGTCCGCGTCGCGGTCATAGAAGGCCGGCAGGACCTCTTGCTCGAGCAGGTCGTAGAGGGCGGCAGCGTCGTGTGCGTCCTGCGCCTCGTGGTCGGGGTGGACCTTGCCTGAGAGGGCCCAGCCGTTGGTTCCGTCGTAGGCCTCCGCCCACCAGCCGTCGAGCACGCTGAGGTTCAGGCCGCCGTTGATGACCGCCTTCATCCCGCTTGTCCCGCTGGCCTCGAATGGCGGTCGCGGCAAATTGAGCCACAGATCGCAGCCGCGCACGAGCCGCGCGGCCATCCCGAGGTCGTAATCGTGTAGATACACGACGCGCTCTGCGACATGCGGCGCGTCCTTGAAGCGAAACAGCTCCTGAACGGCGCGCTTGCCCTCATCGTCGCTGGGATGGGCCTTGCCCGCCAACACGAACTGGACAGGGCGGGGCCCGGCGAGCAGCGCCAGCGCCCGGTTGGAATCGTGACTGAGGAGCCCGAGGCGCTTGTAGGTCGCGTTGCGCCGCGCGAACCCGATCGTGAGCACGTCCGGGTCAAACGCGCGCGCGGCCGCCTCGATCCCCGCGCGCGGCTGGCGCTCGGCGAGCCGGTCGATCCCGCTGCGCTCCTTGACGAACTCCACCAGCTCCGCGCGCTGCTCGCACCGCGCCGTCCAGAGCTCGGCGTCGGGCACCCCGTCGAGCGCCTCCCAGGTCGCGACCTCGCTCGCCCGCCGCCGCCACTCGTCACCGAAGTGGCGGTCGAGCAGGCGGCGTATCGGAGGCCCTACCCAGCTCGGCAGGTGCACGCCGTTGGTGACATGAATGATCGGCACCGCCTCTACCGCCCGCTCCGGCCACAGGCCCCTCCACATCTCACGGGCAACGCCGCCGTGGCGGCGACTGACACCGTTCGCCGCGCGACTCATCCGCAAGCTGAACGTCGTCATCCCGAACGGCTCCCCACCGTCCTCAGGGTTGTAGCGGCCCAGCCGCAGCAAGGCCTCGGGGTCGACGCCCAACTCAGCCATCAGATCCCCGACCGTGCCGATCACGTCCTCGCGGGGATAGGTCTCGTTACCGGCCGCGACCGGCGTGTGCGTCGTGAACACCGTACGCTGCCGGGCCGCCTCGAGCGCCGCCTCCACCGGCGCTCCGCGCGCCGCCTCCGCGCGCGCCAGCTCGAGCACCGCGAACGCAGCATGCCCCTCGTTCAAGTGCACCAGCGCCGGGTCGATGCCCAGCGCTGCCAGCGCGCGCACGCCACCGACGCCGAGCAGCGCGTATTGCGAGAGCCGCGTGATCGGATCTGCGACATACAGCTGCGAGGTGATCCACCGCTCCAGACGACCGTTCTCGGGCACATCAGCGTCGAGCAGGAACAACGGCACGCGACCGACAGCCACACGCCAGATCTGCGCCCTCACCTCCCGCCCACGAATCGGCAACGAGATCATCAGCGGCCGCCCATCAGCAGCGCGCACCAGGGCGGCGGGAAGCCGCTCGGGATCGATATCAACCCAGTACTCCTGCTGCCAGCCGGACACCTCGAGACGCTGGCGGAAATACCCCAGGCGGTACATCAACCCGACGGCCACCAACGGCAGCGCCCGATCCGAAGCCTCCTTGAGAAGATCACCGGCCAAGGCGCCGAGCCCGCCCGAGTAGATCGGCAACGACTGGTGCACGCCGAACTCGGCACAGAAAAACGCGATCGGCCGCTCCGGCGCCACACCTCCCGCCGGCGGCCGCTCCAGATCTGCCGCGAAGGCGTCCTCTAGCGATGCCACGCGGGCGAGCAAAGCGGGATCACCCGCCGCCCGCGTAAGCGCCTCACCCGACACCTCCTGGAGCAGGCGAACCGGATTCTCGCCGCACAACTCCCAACGACCCTCGTCGATCGAGCGAAACACGTCCTTGCCGCCCGCGAACCAGCACCAGCGATAGTTGTAAGCGATCCGGGCCAGAGACGCGAGCGCATCCGGCAGCCGCCTCGCGAGATCAGCGGCCGTACGATCAAGCTCCTCATCACCACGCATCGCCATCATCATCCCACCATCCGCACAGGCAGCCAGTCCCGCCGCCGATCCATCGACCCCCCCTTGCCGGCCGCACGAGCTCACGGCCAGCTGACCTGCGGACATCCCTCAACTGGTGCGGGCCTCGCGATCAGCATCCGTACTTTGCCGGCAGGCCGTGGGGTGGCCGGGCCGCATGACTGTCGTCGACAGTTACGGATGCGCTGTTCGACCATGGTGAAGTAGTGTGTGCGTGTGACGACGGAAGCCGTACCCTCGCGACGGTTCGGTACGACGGCGCGGCGGGAACGCTGGTGGCTGGCGCCGGTCGTGACCGCCGTCGGTCTGACCGTGTTCGGGATCTACTCGGTCGTGGTTGCGCTGATGGGGTCCGATTACCTCTACGCGGGGGAGGCGCGCGGTACCTGTCGCCCTTTTACTCTCCTGATCTGGAGAGCTGGGGACTGCACGTGTCGTTTACGTATGCGTTCTTCGTGATTTGGGTGCCGCTGGGCTTTCGTCTTACGTGTTATTACTACCGCAAGGGGTATTACCGGTCGTTCTTCCCGGCTCCGCCGGCGTGCGTGGTTGCTGGTCTGAGCCGCGGTGAGACCAGGTTCCCGTTCATCCTCATGAACGTTCACCGCTTCTTCTTCAACGTCGCGACGATCGTGCTCGGCTTCCTCTGGTATGACGCGGTGCGGGCGTTCTTCTTCCGTGGCGCGGACGGCTCGCTGCACGTCGGCGTGGGCGTCGGGTCGCTGATCACGCTCGCCAACGTCGTGCTGCTCTCGCTGTTCACGTTTGGCTGCAACTCACTCCGCCATCTGGTTGGCGGCAGGCTCGACTGCTTTACCTGTTCCACCCCCGCGCGGACTCGGCACACGCTCTGGCGTGGCGTCAGCGTGCTGAATGGCCGGCATATGCAGTGGGCTTGGATCAGTCTCGGCGGCGTAGGGCTGACCGACCTGTACATCCGGCTCGCTTCGGCGGGTGTCTTCCACGATCCGAGGATCTTCTGAATGGACGTCAAGCGGCACGAGTACGACGTGCTCGTGATCGGCGCGGGAGGAGCCGGCCTTCGGGCGGCGATCGCCTCCGCCGAGCAGGGCGCTCGGACGGCGGTGATCTGCAGGTCGCTGCTCGGCAAGGCGCACACGGTGATGGCCGAGGGCGGGGTCGCGGCTTCGTTGGGCAACGTCGAGGCGGATGACAACTGGCGAGTTCATTTCCAGGACACGATGTTCGGCGGTAAGTACCTGAACAACTGGCACATGGCCGAGCTGCACGCAAAGGAGGCTCCCGATCGCGTTCGCGAGCTCGAGCGGTGGGGTGCGATCTTCGACCGTACTCCGGACCGGAAGATGACGCAGCGGGCGTTCGGCGGCCACACCTACAGGCGCCTGGTCCACATCGGCGACCGCACGGGTCTGGAGCTGATCCGCACCCTCCAGGACAAGGCCGTGCACGCGGGGATCGACGTCTTCATGGAGTGCACGATCACACGGCTGCTAAAAGACGGCGACCGCGTCGGCGGTGCCTTCGGCTACCGGCGCGCGACGGGCGAGTTCCTCGCGTTCGCGGCGCCGGCGGTCGTTCTTGCCACGGGCGGCGGCGGCAGGTCCTGGCGGATCACGTCGAACTCGTGGGAATGCATGGGCGACGGATACGCGCTGGCGTACGAGGCAGGCGCAGAGCTCGTTGACATGGAGTTCGTCCAGTTCCACCCAACCGGGATGGTGTGGCCGCCCGGTGTTATCGGCCTGCTCGTGACCGAGGCGGTCCGCGGGGAGGGCGGCATCCTGCGTAACGCGAACGGTGAGCGGTTCATGGAACGCTACGACCCCCAGCGACTCGAGCTCTCGACGCGTGATGTCGTGGCCCGCGCTATCTACACCGAGGTCAAGGAAGGCCGCGGCACACCCCACGGCGGGGTGTTACTCGACGTCTCGCACCTACCTGCCGCGACTGTCAGGGAGCAACTGCCGAGCATGTACGACCAGTTCATGGAGCTCGCCGGCGTCGACATCACACGCGGGCCGATGGAGGTAGGACCGACCTGCCACTACTTCATGGGCGGCGTTCGCGTCGACGCGGAGACTGGTGCAAGCACCGTTGCAGGGCTGTTCGCAACCGGCGAGTGCTCAGGTGGGATGAACGGTGCCAACCGGCTGGGCGGCAACTCGCTCTCTGACCTGCTCGTGTTCGGAAAGCGCGCGGGCGAGCGTGCGGCGCGAGACGCCGCCAAGGCGCCGGCACCGCAGATCGACGAAGCGCAGCTTGCGCAGGCCGCCGGTGAGATGACGCGCTACCTGTCAGGACCGGGAGGCGAAGATCCATATCGGCTCCACGCCGAGCTGCAGTCCACGATGCAGGAGGACGCCGGCATCTTTCGCGACGAAGCGGGGTTGACCTCGGTCCTGAATCAGCTCGGCGATTTCGACCGGCGTGTTTCCGAGGTCCTTGCCCCGTCGAATACGACCGTCTACAACCCCGGCTGGCATCTGTGCCGCGATCTTCGGAACATGGTGATCGTCTCCCGGGCTGTGGCGAGTTCCGCGCTGCTGCGCCAGGAGAGCCGCGGTGCCCACAGTCGGCTCGACTTCCCGGCCTTCGACGACTACTGGAGCGAGCACAACGTTGTCGTCCGCAAGGATGGCGAGGAGATGCGTCTCGAGCCCAGGCCGGTCGTCAAGGCAGCGGACCTCGCGCCGCTGGTCGAGGAGCGAAAGAAGACCGAGCGGGACGCTTCGAAAGAACCGATCAAGGACCACGTCGCATGACGTCTCTCGCCGCGGGCTCGCTCCCTTGGAGCGATCGATGAGCACGCGCACGTTTCACATCTGGCGAGGCGACACCGCGGGCGGTGGCCTCGTCGCCTACGAGGTCGAGGCTGAGACCGGAATGGTCGTCCTCGACGCGGTGCTGGAGGTCCAGCGCAGTCAGGCCAATGACCTGGCGGTCCGCTGGAACTGCAAGGCGGCCAAGTGCGGCTCGTGCAGCGCCGAGATAAACGGACGGCCGCGGCTGATGTGCAAGACGCGGCTGGATCACCTCCCGGAGCACGAGCCGATCACGGTCGAGCCACTGAGAACGTTCCCGGTGATCCGCGACCTCGTCACCGACGTCTCCTGGAACTACGAGGTCAACAAACGGATCCCGCCGTTCACGCCGAAGCCCGATACGGAGTGGGCGATCGGGCAGGAGGACGTCGACCGGGTCGCCGAGTTCCGGAAGTGCATCGAGTGCTTCCTCTGCCAGGACGTGTGCCACATCCTGCGCGATCACCGGCTGCAGTCGAGCTACTTCGGGCCGCGCTTCCTGGTCCGGATCGCAAGCCTAGAGATGCATCCGCTCGACACCCTCGACCGGCTCTACCTCACTACGGACGAGGGTGGTCTCGGGCTCTGCAATATCACGAAGTGCTGCACCGAAGTCTGCCCCGAAGGCATCCACATCACCGACAACGCGATCATCCCCCTAAAGGAACGCGTCGTCGACCGACGCTACGACCCGCTCGTCAAGCTCGTCAAGCTCGTCCGCAGGATACCCAGGCGAAGACGGATCTGACGCCGCCAGCCCCTCGGTTCCGGTAGCTTCACGCCTCGGTCGGGCGCCGGGCCGCACACGCCGCACCGTGCCAACCAGCGCGCGACGGTGCACAGATCGCTCCTGTTGCGGTCGAGGTTCGTCGCGATCGCGGCGGGACTCAGCCTAGCGCGCTGTGCCGCAGACCCCCCGCCTTCGCCACGCCGCCTGCAAGGCTCTCGAGGCGCCGCGCGCCCGCTAAGCCGAAGTTTTGGTGGCCAGGGTCGGTTCGCCCGGTCGTGGCGCGCGTTTGCCGCTCTTCAGGATGGGGTTGATTGGCTACCCGAGTTTGCGCTCGAAGACCTCGAAAGCGTTGCCCTGCGCTTCGGCGAGCCGCGCACAATGGCGCTACTCGCCTGCCTGGGCTGCTTCCAGCACATCTCCGCCGGGTTGACGAACCGCTCCGCGAGCTGATCGCGCAGCTGATCCCCGGCTACACCGCGCGGCAGATTACCTACGACCTGCGCCGGCTACGCCGCAAAGGGTTCATCGACCGGATCCCCCGCTCCCAGCGCTACGACCTGACGACGGACGCCGACTGGCCGTCTTCTTCACCAAGACCTACACGCGGATCGTCAACCCATCCCTCGCCGAACTCGACCCCACCCTCCCAGCCGAGATCGCCGACCAAACCCCGCTCGCGCGATCGTGGCGCGCATTCGAACCCGCCCTCCACGCCCGAATCACCAACGCCGCCATCACACCCTGAAAAAATGACCCGTCCGTGAACTTCTCGCGGGCCAGGCGGAGCGATCGCCCCCCGGCAAGCCTCTAGCGCGCGGATGCCGCCGAAACACGGCGAGGCGCTGCTCGAGCTCGTCAGGCGTTGGGCCGAGAGCTTCCACAGCAGCGTCTCGGTGAGCTCGCCCTTGGTCGTGCCGACGCCCCTGCGGCAAAGCTTGGCAAGTCGCTACGCCACGAGTCGTGAGCTTCGCTACGGGCGTGGCACCAGGGCCAGGATGAAAGGTCGAGCACTTACCGCCGCGACCTAGTGTCAGGCGTCGCCGGTTTTGATCACGTGCGGCGGGTGCGGCGTCACTCGGGGTGATGACGTGAGCGCCGGTGGCGCTTTGGGGGATGATCTGGCTTTGAACGTGCGTGGGCCCTCCCGCGTGTTCGTGGTGATCGCCGGGAGGGCCCTGATTGCCGGATGCCGGAGCATCGACGCTGCTGATCGTAGTTGCCGATCCCGAGGTAGTCGAGGGTCTGTTGCGGGCTGGGCGGCTCGGATGCCCTGGGTGCGGCTCGCCGGTCGCGCCGCGGGGGTGGGCGCGGGAGCGGCCGGAGGAAGGTTGCTGGTCTTATCCGGGGAGATCTCCGTGGGTGTCCCAGATGCCCCGTCCGTTTGGTTTCGCTCGGTGGTGCGGGACAATCGTGGTCGAGAGGCCGCGGTTCGCCGTGGAGAAGCCAGCAGAGGCCGTACTACCAGCGGGATCGTTGATGCTGGGAAGGGCCGAACGCGAAGCCGAGGCGCAGGACCCCGATGTTCGTGGGATGGATGATGAAGGCAGCCAACCCCGCAAGGGACCTGGACGGGAGCGCCGGAGGGTGAAGCCCGAAGCACCGGTCCAGAGCAGAGTCCATCCCTGGCACATAGTGACACCGCTTCTCACCCCGTCGAACGCGAGTTTGTGGGAGCAGTTGATGGCCCGCGGGAATCTCGCTGAGGCGCTCAGACGCGTCGAGCAGAACGCCGGTGCCGCTGGCATCGACGGGTGACCGATTCGTGCCGTCCACGTCGTACGCCGGTGGGCGACCGGGCGATCTTTGTTAGACAATCACCTCGGCACACCGCGGGCATAGGATCCGGATGTGTCCACCAGCTTCCCAGCCGACGCGCCCACCCGGATGTGGTGGTTTCCTCTCAACCGTGTGGTCGACACACAAGCCCATTCCGCAGGCGTGGCACACGGCCACTGCATCCTTCTCGGTGCCCGATTGAGCGTCCATGTAGCACTTCATCGCTCCTCACCTTCCTATTACCGCACCAGCCCATGGGGCCGATGAACTCTCGAGCAAGGCTGTTGATTGGCCGTAACCTACAACACAAGGCCCGTCGATGCCGATCTTGATTCCGCTGGCAATTTCCAATCCGGAGGACACGGCTGGGCGAGCGGGTTCGCGCCAGGCCCTTGTGCTTGATCTCCGGCTCCGGCCAAATGAGATGTGTTTGCGATCGAGTTCGTCGAGGACCTTGCGAAGGACCCTGAGCCGGCGTGGTCCACGTCGCTCATTCCCGATCGCGTCGAGCACGACCACCAGTGGATGTCCGATCGCGCGTGCCAGGACGCATGCCGCCGGGCACGAACAATGCTTGCGTTCACGTCCCAGAGCGGCGTAGCGAACAGCACGACGAGCACGCCAGGCAGCTGGGCCGCGTGCTCGGGCTTGAGATTCGCACTCAGGTCCCCAGGGCGCAAGACGGATATCAAGGACGCGCAGTGGCTCTACCTGCTGCTGGAGGCCGGGCTGTTGCGCGGGGTGCTGGTGCCGTCCAAGCCGATCCGCACGCTGCGCGGCCTGACCCGCTACCGCAAGGCGCAGATCAACGACCGGCGTTGTGCCCGGCCGCGTGGCCGTTGACGCCCGCGCGCCGGTAGCGTACGCGGCATGGGAGCCGCGAGGGACGGCGAGTACCCGCGGGACGCGTTCGCGCGGTTACACGCACAGGGCGGCGCCGCTGCGTGTGCGCTGCGGCTGATGGATCGCGGGGGCTCACGCGCCCGTGAAGGGTCACCGTGACCGAGGCCGGCACGCTCCTGTCGACGTCGGCGGGCGTCGCGCTCATCGGCCTGGTGGGCCGCGACGCGTTCGACGCGCTGTTCCACGCGGAGGGACGCGGGACGTTCTCGCGCCAGCTCACGCGCGCCGTCTGGAGGGTGTTCCGCGGCAAGGGCACGCGGCACGGGCTGTTCTCGATCGCCGGCCCGGTGGCGCTCGTCACCGTGATCGCGACGTGGGCCGGACTACTCGTACTCGGGTGGGCGCTCGTGTTCTGGCCTCACATGCCCGGCGGCTTCCGCTTTGCGACGGGTGTCAAGGGTCCGGAGTTCGTTAACGCGCTCGACGTCTCGCTCGTCACCCTCACCACGTTGGGGTTCGGGGATATCACGCCGACGTCTGATGCCCTGCGGCTGATTCTGCCGCTGGAGGCGCTGCTGGGCTTCGGGTTGCTGAGCGCCAGTATCTCCTGGCTGGTCTCGATCTATCCGGCGCTCTCGCGGCGGCGCTCGCTTGCCTATGAGATCTCCCTGCTGCGCACGGCCGAAGCCGAGGACGAGCTTGCGCTGGACGCTCTCACGCCCGATGCGACAGAGCGCCTCCTGGCCGAGCTGACGTCTCGACTCATCGCGGTCGAGCGCGATCTCGTTCACTTCCCGATCTCCTACTACTTCTCCGCCGAGGACCCGCGGTTCTCGCTGCCGGTCGCCGCGCCGTACTTGCTCGAGGTGGCCCGGCGCGGAATGGACGAGGCGCAGCCGAACCCTGTGCGCTTCCGTGCTCGCTTGTTGATGCAAGCCATCGACGATCTGGCGAGGACCACCGCCACGCGGTTTCACGGCTCCGGCGCGAGCACGCCGGAGGAACTGCTGCGCGCGTACGCTCGCGACCACCTGGTCGACGAGCGCTAACAGTGTCCGCGTGACCGCTCGGCGCCGATGACATCGCCCGCTACATCGCCGAGACGCCGACCTCCGCGCGCCACGACATCGCGCAAGTCGACGCTGACGCCCACGCGGCGCACCGGCAGCGGCGCAGGGTGAGCGCTACGCGCTCATCACGACCCGACAAGCGGCGCGTCGCGAGCCCACCACGCGTCCGCTGCGCGGCTGGCGGGGCGATTGGCCCTGCGGGCGCCCGCAGGGGACGAGAAGGAGCACCATGCTGGCCACTCGGCAGACTGCTCGCTTGCCCGGCAATGCGGCAGGCTGAGGCGACTCTCCTGGTCATGAGGGAGGGTGTCGCATAAACCCGTCCGGAGAGTTTTATAGAATTGTTGGTTCGTTGGGTTTGACCGCGAGCGGGTGTTGTTGCCGCCGTCGTTGCGGGATCGGTTGCCGGAGGATCACTTGGCGTGGTTTGCGATTGAGACGGTGAGGAAGCTGTAGTCGTCGGCGTCCTATCGGGCGTATCGGGATGATGGTCACGGGCGCGCCGCATATGAGCCGTCGAGATGGTGACGTTGGTGTTGTACGGCTACGCGACGGGGCAGCGGTCGTCACGGGCGATAGAGCGCCACTGTCCTCAGGACCTCGCGTATCGGGTGATGAGCGGGAATCTGGTGCCTGATCGCGCGACGATCGCGCGCTTCGGGGACAGTCACGAGACCGGCTGGCTGAGCTGTTCAGCTCAGTGCTGAAACCGTGCGCGCACGCACGGTTGGTGAACAACTCCGCGGGTGTTGGCGATCGATATCGCTAGGATCGCGGCGAACGCGAGCCCGGAGGCGAAGCAGGGCGACGAAGGACGACGCTGATCTCGCCGCGGGCGACTCGCTTCCGGCTGAGACCTTCTCGAGTAGGCTAAGCGCCAGTGGGAGCGGCATCATCGACGGGTAGCGCGCCGGCTTCCGGACTCACGGTTGCTGTCACGGGTGCGACCGGGGAGATTGGAAGGCCGTTCGTGCGCGCCCTGGAACTCACGCCGCAGGTCGGGCGCGTGCTGGCGATGGCGCGGCGACCGTTCGATCCGGGCGAACTAGCCTGGCAAAAGACCGAGTATCGCCAGGGGGACATCCTCGACCGGGCCGCGGTCGACGAGCTGGTTGCGGACGTCAATGTCGTCGTACACCTTGCCTTCATCGTGGTGAAGGCGACAGCGAGCAGCTACGACATCAACGTTGACGGATCGAGCAATGTGTTCGAGGCGAGCGTGGCTGCTGGCGTCCCAAGGCTCGTCTACACCTCCTCGGTAGCGGCCTACGGCTACCACGACCACGCGGGGCTGCTCACCGAGGGCATGCCGGCCCGAGGCACCGAGCGTCACGCGTACTCCCACCAGAAGGCCGCGGTCGAGCGTGTCCTGCACGCGACGCTCACAGGTTCGGCTACCGACGCCTACGTCTTCCGGCCATGCATCGTCGCCGGGCCCGAGGCCCCGGCCCTACTGGACCAGCTGCCATACCTGCGCCTCGAGCACAACGTACCGTCCGTCGCGCTACGAGCACTTCGGCGGGTGCCCGGAGTTAAGCCGGTGCTGCCCGACCACGGTGTGCCCTTCCAGCTCGTCCATCACGATGATGTCGCCGCGGCACTGGTGTCGGCGGTGCTGGAACGTGGCAACCCAGGCGTCTACAACCTCGCCGGGTCCGGTGAGGTCCGATGGTCCGACGTCGCCGACGAGCTCGACTGGTACACGGTCCGGATTCCCAAGCGCGCGATCGATGTGAGCGCGAACATCGTCGGCCGCATCCCGCCGCTCGCGGTGGAAGCAGGCTGGCTCGAGGCGCTACGCGTCCCGATGCTGATGGACTGCACCCGTGCTCGCCAAGAGCTAGGGTGGCAGCCGGCATACGCCGGCCGTCAAACGCTCCACGAACTGGTCGCGGCGCGCAGGTGACGAACGATCTCTCACCGGAGTGTGTCGTGGACACCGGCGGCTCGCCAGCCAGGCATTCGGCGCTACGCGCCCGTATGGACCGGTTTCTCGGCGGCACGGCCCTGCATCGCGGAGCTGATCGGACCCGGCGTGACGGACACGATCCCCGAGCAGACCCCCACGCGCTTCTGGCGACTACGCCGAAGTTACCCGCATGGATCGACCTCGATGGGATCACGGCCCAGCTCGAGCGTAACGGCGAACAGTTTTTGCCACTCGTACCACCGACAGTGCCAGATACGCTCGTCCGGTGGTGAGGAGCCGGGTTGGGCGCCGAGGAGGGCGGCGGACATTAGGAGGTACGCTGCAACGGCGGTCAGAAGGCCGGCGAAGCCGGCGCCGCGCTGACGCTGAGGGACGCGTCCGGCGAGCGCCACGCGGCCCAGCGCGCCGAGCACGCGGCCGGCGGTCGCGGCGGCGGTGACCGCAAGGTCGAGGCCGCGGCCGGCTAGCAGGTGGGCGGCGAGGGACCGAGGTGGTGGGTGGTGATGATGGCCGGCGATGTGACGACGGCCAGGCGCACTGAGCTCGGAAGATGACGAGCGCTGGGACAATAACGAGGCCGCCGACGATGAGTTGCCACGGCCGCGGGGGCTATGTCAGCTCGTTGCTGGGAACCGGCAGCCGCGACCACCGTCCTCAGCGAGTGGTTACCGTGGTCGCCATCGAGGACACGCTGCGGGACGGAGCGATCAGCGATGACGCTGCCCGAAGCGGAGCGAGATGAGTGGTCCGAGACGCGTCCGTCTTGTCCAAACGGTGTGTTCTCCGAGGCGGCTGGGGCGTTCGCTTGGCGTTGGTAGGCAGGTGTCGGACGGGCTGGGGCGCGTCGATCCTTAGTTAGCGTCAAACGTGGGATCACTGCGCGTTCGGTCTTCGAGCAGAATTGGCACGAGCTGGGTTGGCCCCAAGTTCGTGTTCGCGGGCTGGTGGGCTGCCGAGGCGCGCGTCCGTGATCGACGCGGGCTGGGTGCTGGCGGCCAGGACCTTTCCAATCTGGTCGGGCCTGGACGGTCGAGGTCAACGCACGGACGCAGCGCCGGCGGGTAGTTACCACGGTTTGCAGGGGTCGCGTGATTAGCGAGAATGGGTGGGTGGAGAAGAGCGACCAGTCGGTCAATGGCGGCGAGCATTGGATGGCGTTGGAGGGTGGCATTGATAGCCCATCCGGCGGTAGGTCGTACACGAGCCGTTTCGCCGCGATCGGGGCCTCGGTTCCCGAGCTGCGGATGAGTACCGATGAGCTGATGGCGAGCACGAAGCACCGCACCCACATCGAGCTCGAGCGACTCACAGGCCTCCGTGAGCACCGGATCGCCGGCGAGGGCGAGGACTCTTTCACGCTTGCGCTCGGCGCCGCGCGCGACGCGTTGGCGCATGCGGACTGTGCTGCCGAGGATCTCGAGATCCTGATCGTGTCGAGCATCAGCCGGCACGTCGGAGGCCTCCGCATGCAACTCGAGCCGCCGGTCAGCGTGTCGCTGAAGGAAGCGCTCGGCGCCGAGCGCGCGATCAGCTTTGACCTCTCGAACGCGTGCGCGGGGATGTTGACCGGCGTGTTTGTCCTCAACGACCTGATCCGTCAAGGCCGGATCCGGCGGGGGATCGTCGTCAGCGGCGAGTGCATCACAGAGCTGGGTCGCAATGCCGCGCGTGAGGTTCATACGGTGATGAGCAAGCAGCTCGCCTCGCTGACGCTCGGGGACGCCGGTGCCGCGGCGATCCTGGAGCGGGCGCCCGAGGGCGCTCCCGGGATCGAGGTGGCTGGTTTCACGACGTTGTCCGAGCACAGCCGCCTGTGCGTAGCGTTTCCGGCGAAGATCGGTGCCGGAATGTCGATGTACTCCGATGCCCGGGCGCTCCAAAAGGTCGCGATCGAGGCCTCGCCGCCGCTGCTGCGCGAGGTGCTCGACCAGGCCGGGCTGCAGTTCGACGAGATCGACTATTTGATCCCTCACCAGACCTCCGCCAGGGCGATCAGGAAGGGAACGAAGGACCTCTCCGAGCGCTTCGGCGTGGCACCGAAGCACGTGGTCGTGACCTTCGATGAGTTGGGCAACACGGCGTCGACGTCGCATTTCGTGGCTCTGTCGAAGTACCTCAATGAAGGCCGCTTCCGCAAGGAAGACAGAGTCTTGCTGCTGTCGCTTGCTTCGGGTCTCGAGGTCGGGATCGTGATCTTCAGGATCGATCAGCTTGTGGGGCAGTATGGGCACGATCATTGAGGCGACTGCCACTGCGACCACGCACCGAGGGCCGTTTGCCCAAGGCTCGCTGAAGCTCGCCGACGCCGCCGCCCGCTCGTGCCTGGAGCGCGCGGACCGGACCGCCGAGGAGCTGGACCTGTTGATTAACGCAGGTGTTTACCACGACAAGGGCCTCAGCGAGCCGGCGTTTGCGTCCATGATTCAGGAGGACATCGGCGCGAACGTGGACCTGGGAGATCCGCTGGGCGGGGGTCACGGAACGTTCTCGTTCGACGTCAACAACGGGGCCTGTGGTCTGCTGACGGGCATTCACCTGGCTGACGGCTTGCTTGCATCGGGGACTGTCGCGCTCGGGATGGTGGTTGCGAGCGACATGGACCCCGAGTCCGGGGTCTCTCAAGATTTCGGCTTTCCTGCGGTCGGCGGCGCGGTGCTGTTGAGTGCGGACGAATCCCGCGCGGGCTTCACGGCTTTTCAGTTCGCCACCTTCCCCGAGTTCGCGGAGCTGTTCCAGAGCAACGTCGACTGGCACCCAGATGCCCGGCGTGGGCTTCATCATGGCCGGCACATCCTCACCATCGAGATCGCCGAGGCCTACGCCGCCCAAGCGCTCGAGTGCGCCGAGCAGAGCACCCGCGAACTCGCGGCCGCGCAAGGGCTCGATCTCGGCGAGGTCGACCTACTCGTCGCCACGGCGTCGGTCCCGGGCTTCGCCGACGCACTCGCGACACGGCTCGGCGTGCCCGCCGAGCGGGTCGCGTCGCTCCCGGACAGCCTCGCACGCGCGCACACCGCCGCCCCCGCGATCGCGCTCGAGGCCGCGCAACTCGAGGCCGCGCGCACGGCGCTGTTCGTCTCGGCGGGCGCGGGGATCACAGTCGCAGCCGCGCTCTACCGCGCATGACCCAAACGTGAGCAGGCATCGCGCTCCAGACGCGAACATCGCCGGGCTGCAGTCGTTGCTCGCACCCGCAGAGAGCGGCGCACCCCGGATTGCCCCGGCTCGCAGGCGCTACGACCATGGGCAAGAATCCTGGCCGAGATCGCGGCGCGCGCGCTCGGCAGCGAGCCGCCGAACGTCTTCACGACCCTCGGCCAACGCCCGCGGCTGTTCCGGTTCTGGCTGCACTACTGGGCCAACCGAATGCTGTTCGGGGGGCGGCCGCGGCGTGACACCGAGCTGGTGAGCCTGCAGGTCGCGTGGCAATGCGGCTCGGTCTACGAATGGCGGCAGCACGTGCCGATCGCGCTACGCAGTGATCAAGGCCGAGCGTGGCTACCGACTACGCGAGCGGAACGAGATTTCGACACTCAGAGCAACAGCGTCGTCTCGCTCTCCTCGCGCGGACAGGAGCGATCGTCTGTTGCGCCGATGCCGCGCTGGGCTTATCTATCTCTCGCGGCTTGTGCGCTTTGCCCGCCTGGAGAGTTCACATGTCGATTGAACACGTCGACGTGCTAACTAATCGTCGGGGGGCCGGTCTGTCCGGCATCGGCGCCGGCTACCGCTTGGGGGTCGACTGTCCCGGCAACACCTACGCGATCCTCGAGGCCCGGGATTGCATTGGCGGGACCTGGGACCTGTTCAGGTATCCGGGCGTCCTATCGGACTCGGACATGTACACCCTGGGCTACGCGTTCAGGCTGTCGTCTGAGGCCAAGGCGATCGCCGACGGACCTCGATCCTCAGCTACGTTCGCGAGACGGCAACGGACTATCGCATCGACCGTCACATCCGCTTCCACCATCGGGTCGTGCGTGCCGAGTGGTCGACAGCGGAAGCGCGGTGGACGCTGGAGCGTGCTGGTCGTCGTGCGAAGCAGGCGTCAGGACGAGCGCTCGGATCACCACGAGCGAGCGGGAGCGGGGGACTCCATTCACGGAGTGTTCACCGGATCCAGCCACGCACACTCGCTTTGGCTGGATCCAGCCACGCACACTCGCTTTGGCCCGCTTGCCGCTCGCTGAGGTGCCTCGGGGTGGGCACCAGCCGCGGGGTGGCATGGGCTGCGCGCCCGGTGGCGATTGAATTGAGTACTCGATCGGGGCAGGGAGCTCCCAAGACCGGCGAGGTTGGTGCCAGGCGTCGACGCCGGCCAGCGTCCGACGCGGACGTGCGACTGAACACCCAGTGGACTGGAGTGGAGCGCGGGTCCCCGCGGCGAGGGATTTGCGAGCGCCTCGGTGACCGCCGATCGGCGAATCGGCGGGCGTCCGCATGCTGGCACGGACGGGCGCGGGCCAGCTGTTCAGCAGCCCCGCGACTGGTGATCAGCAGTTGTGTGCGTCCCGCGCCGTCGCGGCCGACGCGCGAGCGAAGGCCGGCCGCCCTGACGAACGCGCGATTCCAGTCCAAGTCGCTACTCATCGTCGGGCAAGACCCGCGGCAGGAAGGCTCGGCCCGGAGCGAGGAGACCGGCGGCCTCGGCACGGACCAGGTCGCGTAGAGTCGCACCGTCGCCGCTGTCCGGCAGCACCACGTCGAAGCGGAGCTCGGGTCCCAGTCCGCCACGGGTCGCGTCGCCCAGCCGCTCGAGCAGCCGGATCGCGTCGCGGTTTTCGGCTAGGACGGTTGCCGAGAAGCGCGTGATCCCCTCCGCGCGGGCACGTTCGGCCAGCCGCTCGAGCAACGCGGTCCCCAGTCCGAGCTGCTGCCAGCGGTCGACCACTACTAACCTGGATTTCCGGCACGGGGGTTTGTCCGCCTTGGGGTGAGGTGGATGGGGTCTTGTGCGGTTCGCTCCCGGGGTTGGGGGCGTTTGGCTGGCTCAGGTGACCACGATGGGGTGAATTTAGCGGACGATTTCGGTGGGATCGTGGGGGCCAAATCGGGCGAGCTTGTCGCCCGGTGGACCGAAATGGCGCAAGATTCGCTGTGAGTTGGCTCATATCAGGCCGATCCGTCCGGTCTGGCCGTCATGCTATACGGGATATTGTCCACTAGATCCATCTGACCATGGGGTCGCGGCCGGGGGCGGAGCGGTTCACCGCGCCGGACGAGCCCAACCAGCGCCGCTACGAGGCGCTGCGCGCCTACTTCGTCGAGGAGCAGAGCGCCGAGGCGGTCGGTGAGCGCTTCGGCTACACGCGCTCCACGGTCGAGACGCTCGTGCGCGAGTTCCGCGCGGGGCGGCTTTCGCTGTTCGCGTCCTCGCGGCCAGGCCCGCGATCGCAGCCGAAGAAGGACAGGGCGCGGACGCTGGCGCTCGGGCTGCGCCGGGAGGGCCGCTCGCTCAGAGAGATCGAGCGGGCGCTTGGCGCCGAGCAGGTGCCGTTGTCGCGTACGGCGATCTGGGAGCTGGCCAGCGAGGAGGGCCTCGGACGCCTCGAGCGCGAGGCGGAGGCCGAGCCCGAGCCGCTGGCGTTGATGGCGCCCAAGGCCAGGCGTCTGTCCGAGGAGGACTGGGCTTCGGGGCAGCGGATCTCCTCCGAGCACGCCGGGCTGTTTCTGCTGGTGCCCGAGCTGGTCGAGCTCGACATACGCGGGCTGATCGCCAAGGCGGGTTACCTGTGGACCACGCAGCTGGCGGCGCTCAACTCGCTGCTGGCGTTGCTGGCGCTGAAGCTGTACGAGGAGCGGCGACGCTCACACGTCTACGACGTCGTGCACGACCGTGCGCTGGGTCTGTTCTGCGGGCTGAACGTGCTGCCCAAGCGCACCCATCTGACCGGCTACTCGTATCGCACCACGCGCGCGCACAACCTGGCGCTGCTCGAGGCGCTCGTGCCCCGCCAGCGTGAGCTCGGGCTGATCTCGGGCGAGAGCTTCAACCTCGACTTTCACGCGATCATGAGCTACGGCGAGGATCAGATCCTCGAAGAGCACTACGTTCCGCGCCGCTCGCAGCGGACCCGCGCGGTGCTCACCTTCTTCGCCCAAGACGGCGACACCGCCACGCTCTGCTACGCCAACGCCGACCTCTCCAAAGCCGAGCAGCCGCACGAGATCATCCGCTTCTGCGAGTTCTGGCAGCGCACAAGCGGCCAGCCGCCCGGACTGTTGGTGTTCGACTCGACGCTCACCACCCACGCCGAGCTGGCCGAGCTCGACGAACAACAGATCGGCTTCATCACGCTGCGCCGACGCGGCGGCAACATCATCAAAGGCATCAAGGCGCTACCCGACAGCAACTGGACGCCGGTGCGCCTCGAGCGCCCCGGCAAGCACCGCGACGTGACCGTCACCGAGAGCGAGGTTACGCTCGCCAAGCGCAGCTTCCGCCAGCTCGCGATCCGCGGCCTCGGCCGCGACCAGCCCACCCTGCTGCTCACCAACCGACGCGAGCTGACCACCAAGCAACTGATCGAGCGCTACGCCAAACGCTGGCTGATCGAGAACCAACTCTCCGCGCAGATCCGCGCCTTCCACCTCGACGCGCTCTCCTCCCAAGTCCCGCTCGCCGTCGACCTCGACACCACCCTGTCAGTCATCTGCGACAGCATCTACCGCCACTTCGCGCTGCGCCTCAGCGGCTACCAGACCGCCACCCCCGACACCATCTTCCGCCACTTCATCAAGACCCCCGGCCAACTGCACATCACCCCCGAGCGCGTCGAGGTCCGCCTCGAACCCCGCACCCGCACCCCCGTCCTCCTCGACGCCGACTATCACCAGCTCACCACCACCGTCCCCTGGTGGGGCGGACGCCAGCTCACCTACAGCTTCCCGCCCCCGTGACCCCCAAAAACTAGGTCGAAAGGGTGTACCGGTAATCCAGGCTAAGGCGGTTTCTGCCACCTCGTTGGCGACGCGGACGAACCGCGCGACGCCCGCGCAGGAGCCGCCGCGCACGTCGATCGCCAGCAGGGCCTCGTGGTCGTGGTGGTCCACCTCCGTGAGGTAGGCGAGCTCTCAAGCATCAAGCTCGCGGAGCGACGTGAAAAAGCGGCGGTAGCGGGACTCCTCGCTGAGCGCCGCGAACGCGCCGGCGATCAGCGACTTGTCGCTGGGCTCGATCGGTCGGATCGTCATGCGCGAGTCGTCGGCGAGGCGGACCTCGGCCTGGCCGCCAGCCGGCAGCGGTCGAGCGGCCGGGCACCTCTTCATCGGGAGCTACCGTCGGTCAGCCTAATAGCGATCAGGAGATCGATGACGCTCGGAACGCGGTGTGGGTCGCGCCCGCTCTTCTCGGCGCTCCGACTGAGGCGACGGTGCACGATGTTGACGTGGATGAGGAGGTCCTTCGCGGCGGCCGTGGTGTTCAGATCCGCGGCGGCGTAGGCCAGCAGCGTAGGGGTAATGGGGCCGCCCTGCACGCGATCCTCCTCGACGAACTGCTCGATCTCCTTCGGATCAGGCGCCGCGCCACCGCGTCCTCGGGCAGTGTCAGGTACTCGAACGCAGTGATGTCCGGCAAGGACAGCACGGGACCCCAGCCGCGCTCGGGTAGCCGGGGCGGTTACCCGCCCCGGCTCCCACAGAACCGTACGTACGATGGTCGTATACGGCTCCTCGGGACGGCGGGTTATGACCTCCGCCGCCGGTCGGTTTGCGACCTCGAAGTCATCCCCACAGCGCCAGTTGTGGCGACTCGGGGGCGACGATCTCCTGGTGCGCCTCGCGATGCAGCTCGACCAGGAAAACCAGCCCACGCTTAGCGAAATACGCGTTGCGCAGGCCCTGGTCGATCGCGTGGGTGTGGCTCAGCGCCCACCAGGACTTGCGTCCTGCGTACACCTGCCGCCACGCGCTCTGAGGCTTGACGCCCAGGGCGATGAGAATGAGTTTGCGGGCGATCGTCCGTTTGCGTTTCCAGTGGCGCAGCACAATCGCGCGAAGCCGACGCCGGATATGGGCGTCGAGCGCGCGCAACGTGTACTGCTCTGACGGCGAGCAGGTCCCGAAGAACCCGTGCCATCCGCACAGCCACGCGTTGATCTGTGGTTTGCGTCTGATCTTGCGATAGAGCTGCCCCTGTTTTTCATGCCAATCCTGGGAGGCTGTCCGGGCCCCGACTCAGGAGGACGTGATGATGGAGAACGGCAAGCCGCGCAAGCGCCGGCAGCTGTCGCCGGAGGAGAAGTGGGAGGTGTTCCTCGAGGTCTGCTCGCAGCAGCTCTCGCAGGCGGACGCAGCTCGGAAGTGGGGCGTCGACGTGTCGACGGTGATTCGGATCAGGCAGTTGGCGAAGGACGTGGCGCTGGCCGCGTTTGCGGCCGCCAAGCCGGGCAGGTTGCCCTCTCCGGAGCAGGTCGAGTTGGAGGCCGCGTTGGCGGAGAACGATCGGCTCTCGGAGGCGCTCAAGGAGCTGGCGGTCGAGTTGAGCTTGCACCGGGGAAGGCAACGCTCGGGCTTTTCGGCCCGGTCCCGCGGCGCGTGAGCGCGCAGACCAAGCTCGAGCTGGTGGGGCTGATCGATGGCGCGGTGTCGGCGGGGTGGGCGCACGCGCGTGCGTGCCGGGTGCTTGAGATCGAGGATGTGCGCATGCATCGCTGGCGCGCCCGGCTCGCCGAGACGGGCTCGTTGGAGGACCGTCCGCCGGTCGGCAACCGGGTGCACCGGATCCTTGACTGGGAGGAGCAGGCGATCCCCGATCTGATCGAGGAGTGGGGCGTGGTGGATCGTTCGCATCGCAAGCTCGCGCATCGCGGCTCGTATGTCGGCACTGTGTTCGTGTCGCCCTCGACGCTGCTGCGCGTGGCGCTGAAGAACAAGGTCACGCTGCCGGGGGAGCCGATCCGCCCACGACCGCCAAAGCCCGCATTTCCCGAGATCTGCTGGGAAAAGAACCGGATCTGGATCTGGGACGCGACCCACTTCACGCGGTGCAAGCGGGTCGCGTACGCGATCGTCGACGTCGTCACCAGATACTGGATCGGCTACCTGCTCACGACCGAGCAGACGCACACGCAGGTGCAGCTGCTGTTCGCCCGGGCGCTCGAGGACCAGGGGCTGCTCGGACCGGACGGGCTGCCGCCCGACCACGCCCCTGAGGATCCGCCGATCCTGGTGGCGTGGTCGGACAACGGGTCGGAGATGAAAGCGATCGACACTCGCCAGTTCATGGCGCTGATGGCGATCGCCCAGCACCACGGCCGGCCCGGCACCCCGACCGACCAGGCGCACGTCGAGTCGTTCTTCAGCCACCTGAAGGGCGACTGGCCGACCCTCACCAGCATCACCGACCCGGCCGCGCTCGACACAGAGCTCGCCCGGATCCGCGGCCAGTACAACACGGTCCGCTTGCACGCCTCGATCGGCTACGTCACCCCCGACGACGAGCACCACGGCCGCGGCCCCGCGATCCGCCGCGCCCGCATCGCCGGGCTCAAGCGAGCGCACGCCCAGCGCATCAACGAGAATCGGAGGCGATCGAAATGACCGCGACCGAGACCATCCTCGCCAGCCGCCCGCTCCTGCTTCTGCGGGACGGAGGCTCACTGCGCGAGGGGGTCGCCCGCCGGCACGGACGTCGGTGGAACTGGGCACGGACGACGCCCCGAACCACACCCACCAACACGGCCCACAAACACCCTCAGGCTTGGTGTGAAAAAGTCGGCCGCTCTATCAAAGGTTCAGATACACCGCATCTGGACGATGCAGTCGTCAAGACTGCTCCCCCAGTTCCGCGGCGTGAGCTGCCGGATCCGCTGCATCGCTAAGCGCTTCGTGCGCTCCGACAGCAGGACCTCCACGATCCCGGACTGCGGGTCTAACCGCAGCCGGAAACCGAGGAAGTGGCGATCATCGGGTCGGGCGAGGGCCGACTTGGCTTGGTTTACCTTCAGACGCAGGCGCCCTTCGATAAACCCCGTCAGGCTAGCCATCACCCGCCGCCCCGCCCGTTCGCTTGAGACGTACACGTTGGCATCGTCTGCATAGCGAACGAACCTGTGGCCACGCCGAGCGAGCTCTCGATCGAGCTCGTCCAGCACGATGTTCGACAGCAACGGCGACAGCGGACCGCCATATGAGTGATCATGCGCCCTGGCGGGCCCGCCCGGAGCGGATGAAAATGTTTGTGCACCGCTGGCCCGGCCGGCCTGGGCGGGCTGAAATGCGCGACGGCCGCCTTGGTCGACGTCGGTCTAGCTTGGTGCCGGCAGCCCGATTAGGAGTGTGACGCGAGAGTCTCGGGCACCGCGAACTGTTGCCTTGAGCACGAGATTCAGACTCCACAGCATGAGGCTCTCCCGGGCGGTCGTCCTGTCATTCCGACCCTCAGGAGGGTTTCTGTGAATCGTTTGATCGAGCGGTGCGCGATGCTCGACATCCACAAGTCCCAGATCACCGCGTGCGTCAGGGTTCCCGACGATGCCGGCGGGCGCCGGCAAGAGATCCGCGAGTTTCAGAGCACGACGTTCGGGCTTCTGTTGCTCGCCGATTGGCTGCGCAGCTGGGCGGTGACGGTCGTCGGGATGGAGTCCACCGGCGTCTATTGGCGGGCGGTGTTCTACCTGCTCGAGGGCGAGTTCGAGTGCCGGCTCTACAACGCTCGCCACTTACGCCACGTCCCCGGACGCAAAAGCGATGTTCAGGATGCCGAGTGGGGCTGTCAGCTGGTCGAGCACGGGCTCGTTCGCGCGAGTTTCGTGCCGCCCCGCCCGCTGCGGGAACTGCGTGACCTGGTCCGCTACCGCAAGGCGAAGATCCAGGAACGCACCCGCGAGGTGCAGCGGGTCGAGAAGACCTTGCAGGACGCCGGAATCAAGCTCTCCTCGGTCGCCAGCGAGGTGCTCGGCGTGTCCGCCCGGCGGATGCTCGACGCGCTGATCTCCGGCACGCATGACCCCGAGATCCTGGCCGAGCTCGCCAAGGGCAGCTTGCGCAAGAAGATCCCCGCGCTCCGAGAAGCGCTTCAGGGGCGCTTCACCGACCACCACGTGCTGCTGATCGGCCAGATGCTCGCGCAGATCGACTTCCTCGATCAGACGATTCAGACGTTGTCTGAGCGGGTCGAGGAGCTGACCGCCCCTTTCTCCCGTGAGCTGGAGCTGCTGGACACGATCCCCGGTGTTGACCGGCGCGCCGCCGAGATGCTGCTCGCCGAGATCGGCCCCAACATGAGCCAGTTCCCGACCGAGCATCAGCTCGCGTCCTGGGCTGGACTGTGCCCCGGCCAGCGCGAGTCCGGCGGCAAAAAGGGCTCGGGCAAGACGAGAAAGGGCTCCAAATGGCTGCGCGGCACGCTGACCGAATCCGCCAAAGCGGTCGTGCGCACCAAAGGCACCTACCTGTCCGCCCGCTACCACCGGATCAAGCGCCGCCGCGGACACGCCAAGGCCACGATCGCGACCGCCCACAAGATCCTCACCGCCGCCTACCACGTCCTCCAGTGCGGCGTCCCCTACCACGAGCTCGGCGAAGAGTTCTTCTACCGCCGCGACACCGAGCACACCGAACGCTACCGCCGACGGCTCATCAAGCAACTCGAACGCCTCGGCCACCAAGTCACCCTCGAACCCCTACCAGAGGCCACCTGACCGCCCCCGCTACCGACACCCCAAAACGGCCAAGGAGTGGTTTGCGTCTGAGTCAATGACATAGATCCCGGATTTCATTAGCCCACATCTGCGAGGCTTCCGGCACGATCAGTAGGAGGTCTTGATGACCGGGCCGGGACATTCAGCAGGCAGTGACGGGGGACGTCGGAGGAAGCGGTTTCTCTCGCCTTCGCAGAAGTATGAGATCTGGCTCGCGCTGGTGCGCGGGGAAGTCTCGACGGTGGAGGCGGCCGACCGTGCGGGGGTGGATCGATCGACGATCGTGAAGCTGCGGCAGGTCGGTAAGCAGGGCGCGTTGGACGCGTTCGCGGCGTCCCGGCCGGGGGTGCGCCACGGCGGCCCGGACCCAGAGCTTGCGGCGGCGAGGGCGGAGATCGCCAGGCTGTCGGAGGCGTTGAAGGAGATGGGCGTGCGGTTGATGCTCGCGGAGGGAAAAGAGCGCTGGGACTGAGTGGCCGGGTCCCTCGCCGCGTCGACACGGCCACCAAGCATGAGCTGCTGGATCTGATCGATAAGGCCGTGCTGGACGGGTGGGATCACCGTCGCGCCTGCACGTACCTCGAGCTGGACGAGGGGCGGGCGTGGCGGTGGCGCCGCCGGCGTGATGACGGCTGCCTGGAGGATCGTAAGCCCGGTGCGGCGTTGCACGGGCTCAGACCGGTGGAGGAGCAGGCGATCCTTCAGCTGTTCGAGGCCTGGGGCGATATCGATCGTTCGCATCGCAAGCTCGCGCACCGCGGGAGCTACCTCGGACTGGTGTGGGTCTCGCCGGCGACCGTCCGTCGTGTTTTGGCTGCTCACGGGCTGGTTCTGAAACGACCTCGCCGGGTCCGGTCGGAGCGCAAGCCGTTCCCGGAGCGGGCCGATTACCGCAAGAACTCGATCTGGATTTAGGCGCTCGGCGATCCGGAGCCTGAGATCCCTGATGAGGTGCTCGATGCGTTGCTGGCGGGCGCGAGCACTGCGCAGGAGATCGCTGGGCCCGACGGGGTGCTGGCGCATGTCACCCGCCGGCTCTTGAATCGGGCGCTCGAGGCGGAGCTCACCGCGCATCTGGGGTATGCGGCCGGGCAGGCGCCGCGCGGAGGGTCCGGGAACTCGCGGAACGGCAAGCCGTCCAAGACGCTGATCACCGATCACGGGCCGTTGCGGATCAGCTCGCCGAGGGATCGCAAGGGTACGTTCGCACCGCAGATCGTCAAGAAGCGCCAGACGCGCTGGGTGGGGTTTGACGAGAAGGTGATCAGCCTCTACGCGCGCGGGCTGACGGACCGCGAGATCCAGGGGCACCTGGCCGAGATCTACGGGAGCGAGGTCTCGCCGGATCTGATCTCGCGGATCACCGACGCGGTGCTCGAGGACGCCAAGGCATGGCAGCACCGGCCGCTCGAGCGGTTGTATCCGATCGTCTACCTCGACGCGCTGGTGGTCAAGATCCGCGAGGGCCACACGGTGCGGAACTTCGCCTGCTACGTCGCGATCGGCGTGAACCTCGAGGGTGAGCGCGATGTGCTCGGCCTATGGTTTCAGCGCACCGAGGGCGCGAAGTTCTGGATGCACGTCCTGACCGACATCAAGACCCGCGGCGTCCAGGACATCCTGTTCGTCTGCGTTGACGGCCTCAGCGGGTTCGTCGAGGCGATCGAGGCGACCTTCCCGCACGCCACAGTGCAAACGTGCATCGTGCACCAGGTCCGCAACTCGCTGAAATTCGTCTCCTACAAGGACCGCAAGCACGTTGCCGCCGACCTGCGCACGATCTACACGGCCGCCAACGCCGACCACGCCGCCGATCAGCTGCAGGCGTTCGCCGAGAAGTGGGACGAGCGCTACCCGACGATCAGCCAGAGCTGGCTTGAGCACTGGGAGCAGATCACCCCGTTCCTCGCCTACCCCCAACGACTGCACCCACTTCGCGGGCTGTCCGAACCATGCGGTGTTCGCGGTGATGGACCTCGTGACCCGCAAGTGGATCACAGAGCTCGTGAGCATCGAGGAGACCTCGACGCAGGTGCAGGTCGTGTTCATGGATGCGCTCGAACTCGAGGGGCTGCTCGAGCTCGTGGAGGCCCGCCAGGACGCCGTGCCCGCCGAGACCTTCCCCTTCGATGCCGCCGTTGATGAGCCCGAGCTGGCGCCGATCCTCTTGGCCGTCTCGGACAACGGGCCGCAGATGAGGAGCGGCTCGACGCGCGAGTTCATGGCGATGTGCGCGATCGCGCAACACTTTGGCCGGCCCGGAACTCCAACCGATCAGGCCTGGATCGAGTCGCTGTTCTCGCATGTCAAGGCCGACTGGCCGCACCTGGACCGCATCAAGGATCCCGAGGTGCTGCGCGCCGAGCTCGCCGACGTCCGCCGGCAATACAACACCGTGCGCCTGCACGCCGGGATCGGGTACGTCACGCCTGAGGACGAGCACGAAGGCCGCGGCCCGCGGATCCGTGCTGCCCGGAAACGCGGGCTCAAGCTCGCCCGGTGGGCACGAATCGCCTACCATCGAATCCAGCAATCCAAAGCCAACCGCCGGAGCCCCACCGATGTGGACTAATTCGCTCCCCGATCTGTGGCTTTAACTCAGAAACACCTCAGAGGCTGTCGAACCCCAAGCGCTGCCGCTCCCCCACGGCTATTTTCGATTCAGCAGCGCTGGGTTATGCGCAGTGCTGGCTTGTAGCCGCTTTGAGACGGGGCTTGGCGGCCGAACGCTGCGCATAACGGGGATGTGGGTTAGAGATTGGTGAGCCAGTTGAGCAGGTCGGGGTTTGGTTCCATTCGGCCAGGTCGGCGCTGACGACTTGGTCGTGGACGGCTTCGAGGGCTTTGCGTTTCGCTTCGGTCGAGGCGCGTGCGTAGATCTCGGTGGTGGACAGGTCGACGTGGCCGAGGATGTCTCGGATGTAGGGCAGCGGCACGCCTGCGTCGTAGAGGTGCATCGCCCGGCTGTGCCGGAGGACGTGCGGGCTGAGCTGGGCGCCAGCGAGCGTTGGGTCGGTTGCGTGGGCTTGGTATTTGTGGAGGATCCAGGCGATCCCGCCGCGGCTGAGTTTCTGGTGGTGTTGGTTGAAGAACACGGGGCGGTCATCGTGGCCGGGGCTGTTGAGTTGCCGTTCGGCGAGGTAGGCGGCCAGCAGCGCCGTCGTGTTGGTGTCGATCGGGACGTGCCTGGTCTTGCGGCCCTTGCCGGTTAGCGCGACGATCGCGGGGTCCTCGAGACGGATGTCCCGGACTGTCAGATCGGCGAGTTCTTGGACGCGGGCGGCGGTGTCGTAGAGGGTGGCCAGCAGGGTCGCGTCACGCCGGCCCTGGCGGGTAGAGCGGTCGGGCAGAGCGAGCAGCAGCCGGGTCTGCTCCACGGTCAGGTGCGCGATCGCTGGCTGGTCGTGTTTGCTTGAGGGGATCTGGAGAATGTCCTGGCAGCACGCCATCCGCGCCGGGTCCTGGGACTGCAGCCAGGCGAAGAACGAGCTGATCGCGGCGAGCCGCTGGTTGCAGGTCGACGGACTGTTGTGTCGCTCGGCGCGCAGCCAGGCGAGGAAGGCGGTGATCGTGGTCACGTCGATCAGCTCGAGGGTGAGCCGTTCGGGCGGGATCGACCGCTTGTCACGCAGGTAGCAGATCAGCAGCTTGAACGTGTCGCGGTAGGAGCTGATCGTGTTCGGTGAGCAACCGCGCAGCCCGGCCATGTGATCGGTCAGGAAGCGGCGCAGGCTGACCGCGAAGTCAGTCGCCATCAGCTGGCCTCTCGGTCACGGGCGGGACGATGTCGCCGAACGCCTGCTTCACCCGGTTGTTGATGTCCGGATAGGACTCCGCGGTCAGGCGCAGGTAGTAGGCGGTGTCACCGATCGAGGAGTGCCCCAGGTACGTTTGCAGCACCGGCAGCAACGCGCCCACGTTCTCGCCTCGCGCAAACCAGGATCGGAGGTTGTTGACCGCCATCGCGTGACGCAGGTCATGGACCCTCGGGCCGTGTCCGCGGCCGCCGTGCGGGATCCGCGCCTGCCACAGAAACCGCCGGAAGTTGCGGTTGACGTTTCCGAGTGTCAACGGCACGTCCGGGGTAGCGCCGGGGAAGAACCACTCCCAGCCGGGCTGTCCCGCGAGCGTGGCGTGGTAGCCGGCGAGCCTCTCGCGCAGCGGCTCTGAGACGGGGAGTTGCCGGTCCTTGCCGCCTTTCGCGTCACGGATATGCAGCACCCCGCGCTCGACGTCAACATCCTCGACGCGCAGCAGCCTGGCCTCCGAGCAGCGCAGCCCGCACGCGTAGATCGTGCGGAACAGGACCGGCATCACCAGATGCCGGTAGGGCACCTCCGAGCAGTAGTGGCAGCGGTCGGTCTGCTCAAACAGCGCCGCGAGCTCCCGGTCGCTGTAGATGTGCGGGATGTAACGCGCCGGCTTTTGCAGCACCCCCGCCGGCAGCACATACGCCTCGACACCACGCCGGCCAAGCCAGCGGGCGAGCTCTCTGACCGGCGCGATCAGACCGTTCACCGTCTCGGGCTTCACCGCCCGCCCCCGCGCCGCGGCGATCCACGCCTCAACGGACGCTCTCGTGACCGTGTCCACCCCGGGGAACTCGCTGGCGCAGAACGCCTCGAAACGCGCCAGCGCCCGCTCCTCGGACACATACTTGTAGCCGAGCGCGCGTTTCTCTGAGACCAGACCGCCGATCGCCTCAGCGAGCAAGACCGCAGTGCTCATCTCGACGCCTCCGCCCTCGACACCGTGAACGCCGGGGCGTCCGGGTCCAGCGCGCACTGCGCCAACAGCCGCAGCGACGACTTCAAATACACGCCGGTCGACTCGACGGACTGGTGACCGAGAATCTCGGCGATCCGCTCGACCGGCGTGCCGTCCTCCAACAGGCGGGTCGCGAGCGTGTGCCTGAGCGAGTGCATCCCGTGACGACGCTGCTCACCGAGCGGCACACGCGCGGCGCGGGCGTGCTTGACCAGAATCTGATGCAAATGATCCTGGTCAGAGAACGGGCCGATCGGAGCGGTATGCCGCAGAAACACCTGCGGGCAATCGCTGCTCGGGCGGCCGTCGCGAACGTAGTCGATGATCGCCCAGCCGACATCCTTCAACAGGGGCAGAACGACCCGCCGGCCGGTCTTCGCCTGCACCACCGAGACCTGGTTGCCGCGCCAGTCCAGATCAGCAAACTCAAGGCGTTTGACGTCCACCGCCCGCAAACCGAGCCGGCAGACCAACAGCACGATCGCGTAATCACGCTTCCCGGACGGGTTGGCGCGATCGATCGCCTCCAAGACCTTCGCGACGTCGACCGGATCCCATACCGACGGGATCCTCGCCTGCCTC